>NZ_FOIU01000001.1:1983111-2644149 GCF_900111495.1 Chryseobacterium wanjuense
TCGCTTTGGCAGCTTAAATGTACATGACCTTGCCTATGGATTGAACCTTTTCTACCGTGTCGAGACAGATTACAAGGAAATTGAAGAAGATCCCTCTGCTATATTTTTAGACGTGAATTTCGACATCAGGGAACCTGTGACAGTATTTCTGGAAAGACTGCAGAAAAATACTGAGTTTAAGATCGATTATACACGTTACTACAGCACCGTAACAATAACAAAGCAATGATTCAGGTCTGCAGTTTCCGATCACGGAATGAGCTTATACCTACAATTGCCATCTCTGATGTTAAATCAGTGAAAGCCACTCTCGGGTGGCTTTCACAATTCTTAAAAAATAATCTTCCTAAAATGAAATACACACCAATACTTATACTATTCATTCTTCTTACAGGAACCGCGTATAGCCAGAGACCAAGGTCACTGGCTAATCCGGAAGACAAAAAGTATTTCCTTGATCAGCTTGAGAAAATAGTATCTAATAAATTGAGCTTCCTAAAAGGTAAAGTCAATAGAAACGCTGAAAGTTTTATGCATCACAAAGATACTTTCTATCTGCACATTCCTACATTACCTGAAAGTGAAGAGGCTATGCTTAAAGAACTGGAGGGGCGGGGATCAACATTTGCTTTTTTATTTTGGAATGACCTTCTAAAAGAATTTCCGGAATTTAAAGTTTTTTCACTTTCAGCTCCTTGTGATCGGGGCAAAACGGTAACCGTTGACTACAACTATAACAAAGACGGAACCCTATCAATATTTAGCAAATTGCAAAAACGTTGGATAACACTGCAGTGTTCGTCCGACAAATAATTCTAAAAATTTCCAGTAAAGCATCCATTCAATGAAACTATTATTTCTCATTGTCTTCACTCTCACCTTTAACGGTATACAGGCACAAAAGAAAAGATCACTTACAAATCCTAATGATAGAAAGTATTTTTATGAACAATTAAAAAAAATATGGGAAGGCACCGAAGCCTTAGGCTCAAATACAATCCAGGATAAAAATGATAAGCTGACATCAGATACCTTTCCTTTGATATTAGATATAACATCACCAAAACCAATTGAGGTAGATCACCATTTTGAAGAGTTTGGAGCTCATTTAGCTTACTTGTTTTGGGCGCAGCTTCTAAAAGACTTTTCACAGTTCCAGTTTTTTTCTTTGCAGTTAACAGATCAACGGGGGCAGAAAACTTCTCTTACATTTCATTACCTGGGAAAAAAAGAACTGGAATACTATAGTCGCTTACAGCAACAAGTGGTAAAGATAAAATTTAACGAAGTGAAATAATCCGTTTAAATAAGTACTAGTAACAATGAGGCTGTCTTTATAAGCGACAGCCTCATTATTGTATAATCAAGACTTGAAACTAATTTCATTTTAGGATTTGTGGAGTGTAAAAATTCAGATGATTTTTTTTGGTTGGAGATCATTATACTCAACTATCGCGTCAGATTAAAATCTTTCAACTCAAAATAGCAGTTCTCACAAATGAGCGTAATCCCTGTATGCTTTTCAGACTCTTCATTCCACCCATCATGCTGGAGTCTTATCTTTTCGCAATCACTGCACCAGGCCTGAAAATCATCTTCTTCACCAAGCTCCATTCCTTTCTCAGTATCAAACGCTTCTTCAAAACCTTTAGGAGTTTCAAGATCCAAATGCTGACAAACAAATGCTGGTCTGGAATAGCCATGTTTACCACATTCAATAGTTTGCTTCTTAAATTTTATTACTTCCGGTGAATCCCTATTCTCAATCTGCATAAGTAACATATACTTCTCTAACTCACCAGAATTTACTTTATATACTCCAATTCCATTGAGAAGATGCAGACAGATTGCTGATAATTCCCAACCATCAAATTCATCGGCAGGGAAAGTGCCTTCCTTAAGCTTTTCGTAATTATTCTGGACTCCAAATTCCTTTATGGCTAAAAGTTGAGACTTACTTTTTTCGATCGAGGATGTATTGAACCAACTCCACATCCATGTTCTTAGTTTTAATGAAAAAGTTCCTATCGGAACATATCTAAAGTAAATCTCATCTTCATCACTGTTATATAATCTCAAAAGTTCTGATTCTCCATCATAAAACCAGTTCTTGTAAGAATCCAAGTTAATTTTTTCTTTAAACTGCTCCTGAATGTGAAGCAGGCTTTGACATTTCTCTGCGCTAAATTCTTCGTAATTCATATCATAGTCTTTTGTTAATTAACCACGGATCTTCCTCTTCATCTTGAGAAATTTCAACCCTTCCATTATCCATTAAAAATCTGTAATCAAAAGGTAAAGCCAGGTATTTCAGAATATCCGGACGGTTAAAAGCGACATGGTGATAGTGAACTGTCTTTAGGGACTCAATATTATCATCATATTCGTCAGCAATGAGCCACCAGCCGGACATATGCTCCGGAGATTCATACCTGATGGCCTCCAGGTCCTTACCTTCATAGACTCCATCTGAAATAACCACCATTTGATTGAAGTTAGGAAACATTGGGATCAGACCATATTTTGAACATAATTCTGATTGGCTCTTCACTACGGAAATTGTTAGGTCACAGCCTCTATTGAAACCGCTGCCATCGGCATTTACTTCGTATAAGTCAAACTGGTTTTGTTCATTGATTTTAAACTTCAATAACCATGAATAATATCCTATTGTTTGATTTTCTACTATTGTTGGATGACTCCCGATAATATAGTCAATCATGTACCTCATAACTTCCACATAATCTTCTTGCAGTTGACCGCCAAGATTAATTCGAATTTCTTTTCCAATGAAATTGCTTAACCCTTTGGTAGATAAATAGCTTTCACTTACCTTAATATCAATTTCTTTGTATTGTATTCTCATTTGATTTGTGCTCTATCAAAAATAGCGTACCAATTGATACGCTATTCAGCATTTTTAATTTGAAATTATTTATTCTATCTTATCTAATTCTTCACGAAGATCTCTGCTAAATTCTAGTACATTCACTACAAAACCAGTCCGATTATCTACAGGAAAAACATTTAATAGGCAATTTTTTTTCAACGAGAGAATCGATGATTTCATTTTCCAAATTGATACGCTAATTAATCCCACATTTATTCATACTGTTCTAATTCCTCTTGTAGATCAGAATTAAGATCGTCAGGAGAAATTACTATACCTTTACCATTGGGAATTAAAAAAACATTTATTAATGTTTTATCATTTAACATTCCTGGAATCCACTTTTCAATAAAATTATCTAACTGTATTACTTCAGGTTTATATCCTTTCCATTGATCTATAGCACATAATTCTGCAAATTCTTTTTCAGGCCATAATGGGAGTATTTGATTTCCGGCGTTATCGCCTAGTAAAGCCCAACCATTATCGCTAAGCCCCCAAATTTCCTCAAAATCTGCAACTTTTCTGATGAAATAATCATACCTTTCATCTTCTGACATTTTCAAAATGTTTTCAATTTTTTTACTTGTATCCGCCATATTTATGTTCTAATTTATGTAAATCTGCATCTTGTAATTTTGCATCCTTGTGGCTATTACCATCTTTTGCCCTTTTTCCTCGTGGATGTGCTAATTCAGTTCCTCTAGTTTTAGAGTTTCTAGAATTTCTAGGGTTACGTATTGTTTTACATTTACAATTTCATTTATGTCTTCTAATTGATTAGTGTCCAAAGCTCTTCAAAGTCTGCTATTCTTTAAATAAAATGTCGATACCGATGAAATGGTTCCAATTTTTTAACATTCTCTATTGCTTATGGATTCATTCTTTAAGATAGTTACTATATTTTACATACTTTAGAAATAAAGTTATCTCCCTCAACATTAGTTTGGACAGTCGCGCAATTATTGTCAATTTTTTTTATTGAACATTTATATCCCCCCTTTGAATTTATGTAAAGATCAATTTGGTCATGTTCACTTTTTGAAGTATCAAGTATTAAACTATACTCACAATCATTTATCCAAAATATTTTATAATATCTATCTTTTCTTATTTTCTTGTTGGTGCTAAGATCAAAAGTTTGTTCAATTTGAAAGTCTTTAGTTCTTTCTATTAGATATTTCTTTTTTGAATCCTTATTAATCAATTGAAATTTTCCAATCTTAAAATCAATACAGTTTAGTCTTTTATTACCTATTGCTTTTTCGCAATTAATAAAAACGAAAGAAGCTAGAAAAATAATTACAATTTTCATTTTCAGTTATTTACCCAGCATCTTCTCTCCAAACATGACTCCTATTTTTTATCGCTAAAATATCTCCAATACTTTTATCTATTCTGAGTATTTCTTCTAATTTTATAACTCTTGCATCTTCTTCTAAAATACCTTTTTCTTTTCCAAAAAATTGCCAATCTCCTTCTTCGTCCTTGAAAACAGATACAATAGGCGAATTATCTTCTAAAACAAACTTCGTTGTTATGACAGCTAAATTTTCCATATTTCCTTTGTTGTGATTTTTAAACCACTGCCTTTCGGCAGTGATTTTTTTTATTTTTTGATGAACATAAAATTCTCCTCTATCAATATAATTTAATATGGAAGTGTTGATCGATCCTCATCAATTTCTTTTCCTTCATCATCAAAATATGAATACAGTCTTTTCAATTCGGTTAATAACATCTCTTGAAAAGAATTCCATTCTATCCTTGATGTTGCATCCCACCTCTCACAGCAATGGACCTTATTGGTATTCTTATCTATATACAGGCGAGAACCATCCCAATTATATCCTCCAATGAAGAAAAAGCTATTTTTTGCGTTGTCAGGTCTTTCAGGAATATTAGATGTGATTATTGAATATGGTTGACGAGAATCTACACTAGATCTACGATTCAACTGTCTTCTCAATCCATATAAACTTAGTGTGGATGATAAGAAAATAAGACCATTACTAAAGTTCATTAAAAAATTCTTATAGTCTTCAGGTATATCAGTTTTTAATTGTTCTTCTAGGATTTTAATCTCTTTACTATCTAGAACTGGGAAGATTTCATTCAACCATGCTTCAGGTGCTATATGAGGCGCTTTGCCTATCAAAATGGCGCCGTCACTAGAATTTTCAATTCCTAAATTTTCGAACTTATATATAAGTCCATTGATTTTTTTGTATTTCATTCGTGACGTGAAAAATCAGCGTATCAAAATAATACGCTGATTTTTTTTGTGTAATTCTTTATTCTATTTTCTCCAATTCTTCATCAAGATCACGTCTAAACTCATTAAGACTGACAACAAAACCCGACTTTCCATTAATAGGAAATACATTGATTAAATAATTTTCAGAAGCAATAATATCAAACAAATCATCCTGTAAATCCTCTAATGTCAGCTTTATGGGCTTACAATTTTCCCAACCTTCATTTAAATTAGAAATTACAAATTCTTCTGCCGTCCAAAATGAAATAAGAGTAAAATTATCTATATCAGAAAGTGCATAACTACCATCTTCATCTATAATTGTCCATAGTTCTTCAAAGTCGGCAATTTTCTTTATAAAATACTGATACCTTTTTAGAGGCTCTAGTTTCAAAATATTTTCAAATTCTTTACTGTTCATAATGTATATTTAATCTTTTTTTACTGGTCTTTCTTTATTTTTTCTACCACCATTATCATACTTGTGTTGTCTTCTATGTAAAACTCTATCTTGAAGATTTGAATATTCATAAGAATAACCTTTGGCAGCTTCTCTACCCCTTTCATGAGCTAAATCTTTTCCCGGAGGATTTCTAATGGTTGTCCTTTTTCCTTTTGTAACTTTATTTATGTCGGACTTTAACCATCCTTTATCTGCTTTTCCCAACTTAGGATCAGTTGATAATTCTCTTAATCTCGCCTGTTTCCCGCTTCTACCTTTATTTGAACTTGCTGAAGAATTATTCTTATCACTCTTCATGTGATCGATGGTATTCTTCAGAATAACACCAGCTCCTGCAACTTCAATAGTTCCTTTTAAAATAGCACCACCACTTATTGTAGCTCCTGCAGCTCCCGGAATACTGCCTACTCCCGTGCTAGACGCTGCTCCCGACACTGCTAATCCTGCTGTACCACCTCCGATACTTGCACCTCCGTCTACTGCCATGATAGCACTTAACGCGATAGTAGCACCATGACCATTATTTACACCATCTCTATACTCCTTAGAATTGACAGCGTATTTATTACGAAGGTTAGTTCCTAATATATTGTCAGTAACAGTAAGGGCGAAACCTTTCAAATGCTGACAACAATTCTCTACCGTTTCTTCAGGCGCATTACCGTCAGGATCGGTAAATTTAATAGGATTGTTAAGCCCAAAAGCATACGGTGAGATATACGGCATTTCCTCTGCCTCTGCGTCTATCTGTCCAAATCGCTCAACTTCCTGCCAGTAAAGACGTGCCTCAAAATCGTATGCCCCAAATTCCTGTAATTCTTTCTTACCAAACTTGTAATTTTTAAAACTACTTTGTCCGAAGTAAGCATTCCCTGTTTTCAGGTGATTCATCCCAAATGGGTAATAATCGTTGCTGTCAACAATGGTTAGAGCTCCTGCGCTGTTTCTTGCAAAACTTACCCTTACATTTCCTAAGTGGTCTTTGTACTGGTAAATATATTGATTTTTTACATAATCATAAAAGCCCTCTTCCGTCGGGAAAAATTGCAGATCAGGAGTTTTTGTTGGCGTCAGACTTCCCGTCCATTCACCACCGATAGGTTGTATCGTAGGATCAGCAATTTCAATTGGTGTAAAAGCCTGCGGTTCGAAAGCTCTTGTTATCATTCTACTTTCCGAACCACCGCCACCATCATTTCCTCCTGTTATGTTGTAATACTGGAAGCCATCTAAATAATCTGTTGTTTCTTTTGAGGAGGTTGTTCCACCAATACCGATAGATGATTTCGTAGTTTCTTTTCTTACTTTAATTCCGTCTGCACGGTATTTTGTTGCAATATCTGTGGTAACCTGGCCAAGATTAATATTTACAGAATTAGGACGATTCAAATAATTATAACCGATGCTCGCAATGCTTTTATCGATCATATTTTTCATGTTTCCGTTTACATCAAAATCAATCGGGTTTCCGGCTGTTCCTTCGTAGCCTGTAGAGTTTCCGCTGTTATCCTGTATTTTAATAGCCTGGTTTCCTAAGTACGTGTAATCAAGGTTGTCAATTACCGTCGCGGTATTGCCTCCGTATTCCATTACAGAAGTCCTGTAAAGGTTAGCAATATTCCCGTTTGGATCATAGCTCAGGGATTCTGTGTTTTCCTTGCTGTAAGGATTGTTTGGATTCTGATAAAATCCTGCAGTCAATCTATCCAGTTTATCATACGCGTAACCGTATCTTTTTGGTGTCGCAGATGGATTTACGCCTAATGTTTCAACCGCTCTCCAGTCTACCTCAGCAATGTTTCCGTTGTATTTTGGTAACACATTCTTTCCTGAGAACTGAGCAGGATCAGGGTTTTCGATTCCGTCTCGGTTGGTGTATTTGATCTTATAGGAGAATAATTTTCCGCTCAGATCGGAAACGCCCATCTGATTTTTATTAACGTCTGTCAACCATCCACGAATATTATAATCATAATCAATACTCTGTAAAGGTGCAGATCCGGAAACAGCACCCACTTTTTTATTAATCAATTGGGAAAGATCATTGTAAGAGTTTTCAGCCAGTAATTCCTCAGGATTGCTGTCTACCTGATGAAAATGTTGCAGAAGCCTATTCTGGCTATCATATACAAACCTTTCCTGTACCGTTACTCCTGTCTCTCCTTGCTTTCTCAGGTGATACGTATTTTTCTTTTGTGGAACTCCAGCAAAATCAAGCTCTGTTTCAGTCTTTGTGTAACCACCTAAATGATTAATAGTGCTGGTGGAAATAAGCCTACCCATCGAATCGTAATAATTATAGGCTTTCGTCCAATTATTGTCTTCAATATTCTTTACATAAGAAGCTGTTAAAATGCCGTTTGTGGAAGCATCATTATTAGCATCTAATGTCTGAGGGAGTACATATTGTCCTAAAATAGTCTGAGGGATCGGCGGAGCTTCAGACGGATAGCTGTCGTAATAATTAACCGTTAAAAGGGTAATCCCCGCCGAAGGAAAAGCCAAATTCCTGTAATATAAATTCGTACCACTTAGAACAATAGGGTTGGTAATTCTGGTTTCATTGTTCAATGAGCTGGTCGTGATCGTGTTTACCTGATTCTGTATCGTTTGCCTCGAATCGGAATTAGGATAAAACCCCGTATACACAACACGCCCCGACTCATCATATTTATTGAAAATCCAGCCTTTTGAATTAAAGTTATTATTTACGGTTCTTAAAAGTCCATCCTGCGTTAGCACCAACCTGTCCTGTTTATCATAGACAGAATACTCCCAATCTTTACCAGGTAATTTCTTCTCAACCTGCCTATCAAGTCCATCATATCGGTATTGATAGCAGAGTTCATTTAAAATGTTATCTGTGATAATATTATTATTCTGCTCAATCTGCTTTACGGCTTTGGGCGGAATGATAAACGCCTGTTGATTGTATTCATTGAAAACGTAGTAGGTATCAATATTCTGCGATCCGTCATTTCTGCGGATTAAAACCGTTTGCCCTCTTCCATTTTGATATTGAACAACAGCATTCCCATCTTCATCCGTTACTGTGTTTTTATACAATGTCCCAGCAGGATAGAATCCTGAATTAGCAGAAGATACAGACAATGCAGAAACCGTATTGGAAACACCATTTACGGTATTCGTAGAGGTCGTTGTGAAAAATGCCTTAACTTCATTTCCCGTATTGGCTTCGTACTTGAATTTCTGCGTTTTCCCCGAACTCATTTTCCATGCTTCACCAGGATTTGCCTGTTGCAATACTCTGTCTAATGGGGAATTTTCAATTTCTTTTTCTGTAAAGGCATTGGATACTCCATAATAGGAGTTCGCGGTACTTTCATTGGTTATTCCCGAATGAATCAATGAGTTTTGGGTAGCCACCGGAACAGGTAAAATATTTTTAACCTGTCTTCCGAAGCCGTCGTAGGTAACGGGAGTCACCAAATCTTTTCCGGTCGGCGTGCCTTTAACATTAATAATCTGTTTTGCTCTTCCTAATCCATCGAAATAGGTTATGGTTTCTGATTTCTTAGTACAATCATCATTCAAACAGGTGATAGACTGCACATAATTATCATTGGACTGCGCATAACTCATTCCTGCGACTAGTAAGCCGAGAAATGAAAATGCTTTCGTTATAATATATTTTTTCATATTCGTGATTACTGCTTGTATTGGTATTTATTCTTTTTAACCGTTTTTATAATATTTGTTCCTGAGGTATTCTTCATCCTGACATTTCCATCCTTAAGCGTGCCGAACGAATCATATACAAATATTTGTCTGATTCCCGATGGTGGTGTAATGCTGGTTACTCCAATCAGAGGATCATAAGTGTACGTCGATACCTGCTTACCTGCCAATGCTGATTCTTTTCTGAAACCGTTTAAAGCATCCAGTAATAGATTTTCCTTAGTCGGATCAGATGCATCACTATCGGAAGCCGATATAATAGCTGAGGTTGAAGACAAAGCACTAACCTGAGCATAAGTCAATCCTTCTACTTTTACAATGGGTTCAGTTTTATTATATCCCCAGATGATGGTTACAGGAACTCCATCTTTAGTGGTGTACTGAACAATATTTCCTTTATCATCGTACTTGTCAAAAGTTACATCTGTTGATGAGATGTTACTTAACACATCATAGGATTTTTTGGATAACGGCAATACTAAATTTCCGGCTTGGGTTGTAGGAAGTGATGTTGGGTAAATCGTTTCCTCCCGCTCTAATGTTTTCGTAACGCTTCCATTTGTTTGGGTTTCTGTAGTTTCCAATGGAATACCGATCATGTTTCTGTCGATCATGAGCTGGTTACTTTTTTCATGGGCGTAGCTGTAGCTGGTTTCGTTTACGACAGCATCGGGTTGAATATTTTTTTCTTTAGTGATTCCAAAATGTAGCGGGTTATTGTAGAAATAATGCAACTCTGTTTTTATCGGATTGAGCCCGTTCGTATCATATTCAAAGATTTTCTTTGAAGACAAATAATTAAACTCACTACGTGTCTGGTAACTGTTTACCGAATAAGAATTCTGATCCGGCATCTGAGTTCCGTCAGAGGTATCGGTGTCCGTAATTCTTTTATACAACTTTCCTACAAAATTGTCTATCTCTTTATCAAAAACAGGATTTCGGGAATATAGATATTCCTCTGATCTAAGGGTAATAAACCCTGTCCCTTCTTTTCTTATCGTATTCTTTTTTAATGGATTCCCTGCAACTAAAGAATTGGTAAAGGCTGTTCCTCTTATTAGTTCCTCACATATTGGGACTGGGACTCCATCCTGAGCTGCATTGAACTCATTTACAATTCCTCCTCTTTCAAAATTTTCTCCGAAACTTTCTATTACGGTCGGGTACATAATAGAGTATCCGTCCAAAGAGAATACACTGGTCTTGAAATTAGAATACATAACGTACTTTTCTTGTGAATCTTTAATTGTATGGTCTACATTACGCATATAATTCGGATCCATCGTTGCCGGAATCCCTGAGCTTTGTTCAAGGTTTTGCAGGGTTCCGTAATAATATTTTTTGGTGTGGATGTTTCCTGAATTATCATAGTCCAGCGTTTTTGCTACCCTTACCCCACCAGCAGGTTCGTTAACCTTAATCGCGTAGGGTGCACCAGCCGGAGCCTGTACAAAAGCATTCGCCCCCAAACATGGTCTCAGTACCTTGCTTTTAATTTTGTAGTTTACCCCTGCAACTAAATTAACTGCCGTATTTGCGGGTGTCTCGTTAGTGGATAAGCTTTTTATAATCGCCCCTGTATCTGCATTAATGATAGTAGCAGTGACCTGTGGCGGGTGAACGGGATCATCTTCTCCGCAGTCTCTCCAAGCCACAGCGTACAGCGTAGCGGTAACACTTCCTGTTACGGTAAAGACCTGAGAAAACGCCTCGTATCCATATCCTACGGATTCCGAAATCGTAACATCGGCTAAATTCTGCGCGGGAGGGGTAATCGTTTTATCTCTTAAAATAGAGTTTGCCTCATAAATAAACTCAGTTCTTCCTTTTGTGGGGTAATAAATATTTTTCAACATCCCTTTTCTGGTGTACTCAAAATCCGGTTTTCTATTGGAAGATATATTTTTAAAAGCGTGATAAACAGCATCTGTATTATTAATGGGATCAGTATTTACAGCATTATTATAAATGATGTTTTGATTATTTGCACCGTTTAAATACCCGTAAATATCCTTAGCAAAAGAATGTCGCGGGGCTAACTCATCAGGCGAGTAATAATCAAATGAATACCTTGTAATACTTTCATTACTCGGTGTTATCTCCTTTATATCCTTTAGGAAAATATGCTTTTCATTCGCATTGGTATAAGCATTAAACAAAGATGTGCTTACCGCAGGAGATACAAACGAATCATAACTGAAAGTATATGTTTTTAAAAGGCTCAAACCATTGTAAACCTCAACAGAGATGAGCTGTTTGGATTCAGTTGAATTAACATCAATTTTCTGGTAATTAAATTTTAGCTTTTTATTATTGATCATAACTTCCTGCAAAAATGGGACTTCATGGCGAAGTTCATTATAACAAGGAGTCTGCAAAACAGCATTGGAAAGAGAAAAGGAAGTTCCACCTGCAATGGCTGTCTGATAATAAGATTGTTTATACTGAAAGTTCTCTTTCAGGTAGCTGAATGATACTTCCTGTCCTTCTACTGTTTTTATTTTTGTCAAGTACCATGAAGTATCGTTTAAAACCGGAGGGACAACACCTCCGCAGTAACTCCTGTTAAAAGAACTTTCAACAGCGCTTTCCCCTCCATAATAATATTCTGTTCCATCTGTATCGGTAATTTTAAATTTGGGAGTACTGTTGTTGGGAGAAGCCAGCTTTTCTATTTTAATATTGGAAGGATTGATTTGTATAATACTATTTCCGTCAAAGAAAAATTTCCCAGCACCACCCGAAAAACTAAAGCTGAAAATATCTTTTTCCGTATCTGCCGTTCCCGTCGAAATTAGGGTAGCTTCAGGACTGTTTACATTACAAAGATCATTGGTATTTACATTGTAAAAAGGAAACTGTAAATCGTCCAGATCGTTAACCTGTCTTGAAATGACACCTCCTGCTATTAAATTCCAGTCGATCCCCAGTTGTTTTGAAACACCATCAACCTGAACCCCGTTAGAATTGTAGGTAGCATTGACAGGAACAGAGATTCCTCCTTCTTCCAGTGTATATATATTTAAATTGATATTCGGTGATCCGGTAAACATCCCGATCGGGACATTTCCGTATTTTCCAAGTTCGGAAGCCTGTGGCGAAGATGGAACTATTTTAGGTAAAAAATCTTCGTCTTGTGTTTGGGCATAGCAGAATTGCGTAGCTATTAAACCAATAGCTATTATTATTTTTTTCATAATTGTATTTTACTTTTTGATGAGTTTGGCGTTTGCCGTTTTGTTCGTGTCTGTTTTGATGGTGATGAGGTATGCGCCCTGGATGAGTGACTGAGTATTAATTTTAGTCACCTTATTTTTGGTTTTCAAACTTTGAAGTTGTCGACCTGACATATCGTACAGCAGAATATCTGCATCTTGAAAATCAAAACCTATCTCTACATAACAATAATCAGATACAGGATTCGGATAAATCTTTATATCTTGTTTTTCGATTAATTGATCAATCTGTTTATCTCCTAATTTTACGATTTTCCAATTCTCTTTTCCAAGCTCCTCTGCACTGGTGCCGGCCAGAATGATCGATCCGTCCCTGTTTAATTTGAGGTCTGAAAGCCTTTCTTCACGCTTACTCGACTCACCTTTGACATATTTTCGCCATTGTTCCTTTCCGTCCTGATCCAAATACAGCATCCAGAATTTCTCATCATCAGTTTTAATATCTCCCTCCGCTTGCGTGTAGCCACCTAATAACATTCCTTTCGAGGTTTTATCATCCGAAGAATGTAGAACACTCATTCCCATTAAAATATCTCTTCCGCCAAAATTGTAAGACTTTTGCCACTGCTCGTTACCTTTTTCATCAAGTGAGATTATCCACAAATCCGTACCTTCAGTGATACCGATAGATTTATTTCCTGATCTTTCAGATCTTGATTCTCCGCCGATTACATATCCTGTGGATGTTAAGGCTAAGGTTCTTAAATGGTCATCCTCTTTTCCTCCGAAATTCTTTTCCCATTCAAGCTTTCCATCTTTAGAAATTTTTATCACCCAAAAATCTCCTTCACCATAATTTTCCGTTTTCTTTGTGCCTCCAATATTCCCTCGGGAGTATATCCCTAAGAGTGCTCCACCATCTTTTGTTGGAATCATTTTAGTGACTTCATCAAGCGCTTTAGAACCTAAGATAACCTGTGACAATTCTTTTCCATCCTTATCCAGTCTTATAACCAAAACATCTTTTGAACCATAACCTTTGGATGAATTCTGTACATTACCCGCTACAAAGAATCCTAAATCTGTTGTTTGAATCACAGAACGCGCTTCTTCATCAGCTCTGGTTCCAATGGTCTTTTGCCACATTTCGTCTCCAAATTCATTAACTCTTACGAGCCATAAATCTGAACCTCCTTTCGAATCCTCCTTCTTGTTATGATTTTTTCCGGAAAACGAAGTTCCCGATAACAAAAAGCCACCATCCTGAAGAGCCACGGTTGCAGTAACGTAGTCATGATTATTTCCAACGAAATACTTTTCCCAGACTTGCTCTCCTTGCTGATTCAATTTTATCAAATGATAATCGAAACCATTATTTTGTTTGTTATCTCCTTGAAGCTTTTCGGATTGGATCGAACTTCCTGTAATTAGGTATTGTCCGTCAATTGTGGTGGTAACCTGGCTTAGAAAATCCTGTGTCGAGGATTTAATATCTTTTTGCCAAACCACTTGTTGTGAATAAAAGTTGGTCATAGCACATATTATAAATGCACCAACGTAATTTTTTTTCATAGGCGTTTGAATTATTTTGAGGTTGCTAACTTATATTTTTCATTTTTTTCTCACAATGGGTAAAATCCCCATATTTTACATGGGATTTTTACGGGGGTGTAAATTTTAAACTACATCAACATAACGTTATCTTATAGTTGCTTGTTTATTTGTATTGCAAAACTACAAAGGCAAGGCGTCAGAACTTGTCGTATTAAAAAAGAAGCATAAAAATTTCCACATAGAAATACCATTCAGACACTACTGTTAATGTACAACTGCTTTTTTCCAATAAAAATTTGGTTATTCACTCTGACACATCCAACAAAAGTTCAGAAATTATCTTTGGGGTTTACCAAAAAATGTCACGATATAATACATGCTGACAATTTCAATCCAACGGAAACCAGTAAGCTGCAGCCATGAACCCAGATTAGATAATAAACTTAAAGATTGTATTCTTTTTGCGAAATTGACGATATAATTTAAGGGAGGAATGTTCTTCCGAATATTGTAGGGCTATATAGAATACCCACAATAAAGTAGTCATTTTTTTTATTCATCTGTGTGTTGTTAAAAATTATCGAGTGTAAAAGTAATAATTCAATTATTTATATCACCCTCATTTGAACTAATTTTGTATGCTAAGAATAGTATTTGTTAAAAAATTCAGTTTTTTTTTAACTATGAATCCACGTTCGATGCCCTATTTTTCTCATCATTCTTGTTACACGAACAACATGCTTCGAAATCCCAACTAAGACTTCAATTATGTCGTAATGTGATAGGGAAAATAAAAAGCCGGAGTAAAAACTCCAGCCGTTTCATACCTGATCTCGATCAGGCTTCATTTAACCCCAACCTTCAAGTATTTGCTAAAAATCAAATGAAAATTCCATCGTCTTTTCATTCCCAAAATTATCGTAGACCCATATCTGGAATTCATGAGATCCTTTTGACTTTGTTTTATAATAAAGTGTAAAAGTATCTTCAGGGATAAGGTAGGAGAAGTTAGGTTTAAAGGGTTTGTATGAAGGAAACATGAGCGCTCCTTGACCTTCATACTGAAAATAGCGGATCGAATATTGTACGGCATTATACTGCCCTTCTCTTTTGATGTGACAGAGGATCTCTACTGTCTCCTCACCGCCAAGCTCCGTAGGAACTGGCATAACTTCCAGTTCAAAGGGAAAATTAGTCTGTATTTCGAGCTCCTTTTCACAGGAACTGGTGAACATCACTGTAATTAGGAAGAAGAGCAAAAGCTTTAGCTTTCCTATGCTACATGTTTTGATATTTATTCTCATTGTTTTTTATTTTTTTGGGTTAAAAAATATACCGAATGCCGAGTCCTAGTCCCGGTCTTACGTGTTCAACCGAAGTTCCAAGCAAGTATTTTGCATGACCTCGAAGCAGAATAATCACCCGATCTCCAAGATAGGTTTCTATGGACAGGTTCATACCTCCTCCGTAGACAAAGCGATCGTCATTGAGGATCAGTGCCCCATTGGAAAGCAGCTTATTACTTTTGTTAATGACCTCGTAACCGCCGACAGCGAACAGACCCAGATTTACGGAGAAGGTCTTTCTCCAATCTCCCAATACATACAGGATATAACCTCCTTCCAGGGTATAGGTTTCAATAGGAATACCAATCGTTTCAAAAACCTTTTTCTTATGATTATATTCTACCGCCAGGAACTGATAGTTCCCTTTTCTTTTGTTAATAGTCATTCCCACGCGGGCAAATAAGAAATCATGCATAGGTTTTCTTCCAGAAACAATTCCTGCCGAAAGTTCAAGTCCTTTTTGACCTGGCAGCAGCCGTTGCGCATGAGATATAGCGGAACTCATAGTAATCAAGAATATTAAAAGTATTTTCTTCATAGTATAATGATTGTATAGTTAATACTATTTGAAATCAAGGTGCATCTGTTTAACAGGACGTGCTTTAACCAAATCGGCATTTTCAATTCTTAGGAACTGGTGCCGTCCTCCGTTTTTCTCATAAATTTCAATTACAAGCAGCTTATCATCCGGGATGGTCATCTGTTCCAGCAGGTACACATTTTTTTGTACTGAAGTTCCATCTACCTGGCTGAGCTCCAAGTACTCCCTCAGAGGCTTAATGACCCGCTCCTGCATGACGGTACGTTTGGCTATTTTTTTATCCAATACTTTAAAACTGATAAAATCAATAGCAAAAGGAATATGCGTTGCGTTTTTAAACTGAAGAACGAAATAGAGCTGTCCGTCCAGTGTGAAGATCCCTTTAAGAAGTATCTGGATACCGAAGCTTTCGGAACCGATGTGACGAATAATGGCCTTGCTCTGCTGATATAATGTCTTCATCACAAGTCCCGGAACTGTTGCCTGTCTGGTTCCCAGTTCTTTAAAAATAACAGTATTCTGTCCTTGCCTTTCGACCTGGTCTTTATTCAGATGCTCACCGGAAGCAAAATTCAGGGTAAGTACATCAGGATATTCACTAAACCATACATTGAAATTGTAAAATTTACCGTCTTCGGTAATGACTGAGAGATTGCATCCGTTCTCAAAATTCTTGACTGCTGCCTTTACACGCAGTACATTTTCAGCTTCTTCGGCTTTTCCCGCCGTAATGTTCTCACTTCCCAGATCAACATAGCGTATGGCAGAGGGAAAGATAATGTGAGTAGTTTTATCATAGGTTACCAGGAGCTCATGAGAAGCTATTTTACCGTACGCTGTATCTGGTGGTGCAGCTACTGTATCTGCCGGTACCCTGATCGTGTCTGTCTGAGCTTTCAATCCGATGGGTACCATCAGCAGAAGGATCAGAATAAGCAAAATCGTTGTTTGAATTTTTTTCATTGTTACATTGTTATATTGTTGCATAATTTGATTGGTATACCGATTTATTATTTCTTCGGCACCAGGAAAAGGAGATACCCCGCTTTGACCGTGACCTGAGAGGTTCCTATCCGTTTTGAGATATAGCCCGTAGTTCCCTGTACAATGCCTTTCGTCAAATCTGAAATGAGTTGCTGGCCTGTCGAAGAACTCAATACGATATTGGTTCCTGCCGACGTGCTCATTCCGGAAGCGATTTCTTTCATTGCATTCACATCTGGGGAATACAGAAGATTAAGGCCTGCTTGTCCATCCAGATCGTATGCGGAGAGATCAACAGGTACAATATTGCCTTTGAACTCAACAGAAGTAATCTGCAGCCCTAGTCTTCCGTCCTGAAGCTTTGCCATCGCCGTGAGCAATGTTCCTGCAGGAAGGGTCATCCTGGCGATCCTTGCGCCTTCTAAAAGGCGTAAGGAAACGCTGCTCCCCATAGTAACGGTCTTTGTCTGGTGTACACAGGCACGGATACTGTTTCGTAAAATCTGTGACTGAAAACTGGATTCGGATGAGTGACCATCAAAGAACCGTTTCTCAGCTCCCTGTAAAACTGATGCTGCAAAGTCCTGGTCACTTTGTTCGTTAGCTCTGTATAGTGACGATACCACATTTTTTTTTGCAGTATATACCGGTTCGACATAACGCTCGGTAGGAGGGGTGGCTTTCTTCACTGTATCTGTGTTCGTTTTTTGCGGCATTAATTGTGGAAGGTACTTGGCAGCCATCTGATAGGATTTTTCCATCATCAAAACAGGGTCCTGCACCAATGTATTTTGGGAAGAGGCATCATTGGCCCTGTTTCTTTCCTTAAGCTCCCGTAGTTCTCTGCGTAGCTTCTCATTCTCAGGATCAGATTGATAAAAACTGCCCAATGTCTGTTGTATCTCGCGATAATTTTTCACACCCTGCGAAGTGGGATTAGCGTTTTCCATTTCTGCATCACCTTCGATATATCCGTTGGATGTGTCGGTGCCGTTATTTAAATAATCAGATAATGAAAGCATGGCTTTACGTCTTTCGCTCTCTTTCTTTTCCAAAAGCTCCTGCTCGTACGCTTTTTCCTTATCACCCGTCAGTACCTGGTCATCAGCCTGGGGAACAGAATTATTGAGTCCTGCGTCTGATAGTTCCTTTGCATCTTTATTAGGACGGAAGATAAGATACAGGCAGCCCACGCAAACTACTGCCATCAGTGCATAGATGATTAGCTTTTTGAGTTTTTGCCGACGTTCCTCGGGTGAACGTTCTTCCTTCACCCTGCCTTCACTCGCTTCCCGTACAAAAACTCCTGTGCTTTTATTGTTTTCCATAGTCTATTTTTTTAAAGGTTGAAACACTGTCAACTTCTGGTGGAATCACTATCCTTAGGCTTTGTCTAAACATCGGAGCAGGATTTTGGATATGCTTGATAACGATCTCTTTTTTTTCGTCTTCATCGAAGTATATCCATGTGAGTACTGTTACGGTCATGAGAAAGTAGATGGCTGAAAGAAGCAGGATCAATCTAATTCTCTGTCGCTCATTAAGAGTATTGCACCAGGCATTGATTCTCGATGGCAAATTGCCTATCTTAATTTTTTTGCTGATATTCTTGTTATTCATTTTTATTCGATTTAAATGTGTGATGTCTACAGTCTTCGGGATTTCCCTTTTTTCTGATAAGAACTCTCTACTAATGCCATCAGCTCTTTAGTCGTAGGCAAAGAATCAATGGAGATATTAATGAGTTCCGATTTGTTCAATGGAGCCGCCTGACCATTCTTTTTTTCAGTAATCATTTTGCTTATAACCGGATTTTCTTTTTGTAAGTTCATCCACAGATTACATACGATATAAGACTGATCTTCCCCATTCCAATGGAGATACGTACTCAGCCATAAATCCGGGATCGTTTCTGCTTTAGTATCTTTAATACTTTTCAAATAGTCGTCAATGATCTCCTTTAAAGTTCCCGGCGAATCCCTTTCGGACATAAACATATTGGTAAAGCCTTTTCTTTGAAAGGCGTCAATCAGTGCGTCTCTATGTTGTGTACTCTTCATGATCATTTTTTATCGTTCGACAACACGGAGATCCTTATTCTCGAGTACATTGAATTTCTCAATGATAAATCCCTGAGGATTGGATTCGGATTTCACCGAATTAACCAGAAAGCAGCTGGTGATAAGGCTTCGCTCGGTAATATTGCTGCTGCGCGTAATGTACTGTCTGGCATACGTTTTAACAGCATATGGATACGTATTAAACTGGCATTGAATACTGTCAATCTCGATCCGCTGCTGAACATTCCCCGAGATCAGGCTATTGTAATAGCCTTTTTCCGAAAGGTCTTTATAGTAGTTGAAAGCACTTTGATCCGAAAGCAGAAAAGCCCTTTTCATATTACTTTCAATTGCCGTCTTATCGGGCGCCAGAGTGAAGAAGAGTTCATGAAATCTTTTGACATGCTCATGAGCTTCTACCGGGCGGTTGATCTTAGCATCCTGTGATAAGGCCAACATCAATGACTTTCCTTTATCGAGCACATAGATCTTCTGGCGCTGTGCCTCAGCGAACTGATAAGATTTCCAGATGGCAAAAACGCTAACTGAGAAACAGAGTCCTGCAAATAGAAACGCAAAGAGCCTGGTCTGTTTAAAGCTGTTTTCTATATTTCTTAAGATTTTAAATTCCATTTTGTTTTTCTTTTGATTGATAAAAAAGCCGGTCAGGCGGAATCTGGAATATTACAAATCAATAACGCTTTGCGTTTCCGCCCTTCCGGCATTACTAACACCAAGACTACTCTTTATCCATTAAGCCTCCTTTAATTCTTCCCATCGCATTACCGGCAGCAGCCCCTGCTGCACCGCCGGCCAAACTTCCTGCCTTCATTGCTGTCTGGTTGACATTGCGTCCAAAGTTACCCACACCGCCTCCGGCCTGGATAACCCAGCCTGTAACGGTTGGAATAGTGAAGTATCCCACAATGCCTATCAGCATGAAAATGATGTACGCGCTATTTGAACCGTCCGGAATAAAATTGGGATCGGAAAGCTGCTCAATATCATTCTCCACCATCAGAACCTGTATCTTCGCGAGCATACTGCTAAAGAGGTCTGCAACAGGCAGCCAGAGATATACACTAACGTACCTGGATATCCACTGAGTCAGGGTGGATTGAAAACCATCCCAGATGCTGAGTGCAAATGCCAGCGGTCCCAGAATCGACAGTACAATCAAAAAGAATGTCCGTATCGTATCGACGACCAACGCAGCTGCCTGAAACAAAATTTCTACCAATTCCCTGAACCAATCGCGGATACCTTTCTGCATGCTGTACATTCCCCTTTCCACATACATACCTGCCATCGTCGCAATATCAGAAGGAGACCATCCCAGTTCTTCCAGTTTCTTATCAAACTCTTCATCTGAGGCCAGGAAAGCAGTTTCTGGACTCCGCAAGAGTGCTTCCTTTTCCAGCTCATCTTTCTGCGCCTGCAGCTTTTGAAGATCCAAAGTCTGTCCTTCCAAGATCTGGTGTGTACCACTTACCACAGGACTCAACACCGAATTAATGGTACCCAGGACAATGATGGGAAAAAACATTACACACAAACCCACAGCAAAGGGGCGGAGTAATGGAAACACATCGACCGGTTCAGCGCGGCTCAGGGACTGCCATACCCGGTAGGCCACATAAAACAATGCCCCTAATCCTGCTATGCCTCTTGATACTCCGGTCATTTGTGAGCACAAAGGCATCATTTCGTCATACAGAGAGCGCAAAACCTGATGCAGGCTCTCAAATTCTATTTGTAGTACCATAAGAGATTTTTTACCAGTATCTTAATTTGTCCGTACCATAGAGCTTCAGCACCCTCGATGCGTCATTCTGTTTTTTGGCTCTCAGATAACTTACCGAAATATTTTTATTGGTGTAGTATCTCACCAGGTTGTAATATTCCTTTACCTCTTTATAAGTCTGGTCAATCAGATCCATACGCTCCTTATCGTTCATTTCCAATCCTGAGCCGCTGACAATTTGTTTCAGGTCTTTGAGAAGACCCGAGCTTTCTTTTAGCAATTGCGAATACCCAAAAGCAATGGCACTGACTTCCTGTGGTGAGAAATTAGGATCACTGAGCATTTTCTTGAAATTGGTCACATACATCTCTGAGATGTCTCCCACCATAAGTACCGTCTGCTGGACTTTTCTGGCATCTTTCACGAGGTTGTTGACTGATTTAAGCTTGTCATAATATTCTTTACCCTGTGAATACACTTTTTCGACTTCCTTAAAGTTTTTCACCACATTTGAAACTGTGGAAGAAGTCTGCACGATCTCGTTGGCAGAGTTAAGGATGCCGGAGATGAGATTTCCCGGATCAGTCACTACAAACTGCGCTTTTACTTGGGAGATGCTCAGTAGTACTACTGCAAAAAGCATCATCATTAATTTTTTCATTGTCTTATTTTTTTAAATTCTTTTAATTTTATTCAAATACACTTAGGGTTACTCACCATGGTTACCCACTACTCTTCTTTTCCGCAGCTATCCGCTTGATGGCTCCCTCCACATCACCGCCCAGCTCCGAAGCAAGCTGCATCACTTCATGCTTTTCTGCTTCTTCAGTGGTGTAGGCTAAATAACATTCAAGACCTACTTCAGTCGCATAGACCGCAGAATGGGTTCCACCCAGACCGATCCAAACTTCTTTATACAACCGCCTCGGATCATTATTCTGATTGATGGAAAGAATCTCACCCCGTTGCTTATCGGTAAGTCCCAGCATACTTTGGATCTCATCAAACCTGTTCATATATTTACGCTGATCCAAAAGGATTTTGCAGTCAGAATTATTAATAATCGACTCTTTGACGATTGGAGAATGAATGATGTCATCCACTTCCTGCGTTACAATCACCATTTCGCCAAAAAATTTGCGGACGGTTTTCACCAAATACTTAAGATATTCGGCCATACCTTCCCGCGCGATGGCTTTCCAGGCCTCTTCAATTAATATCATCTTTCTGATGCCTTTGAGTCTTCGCATCTTATTAATAAAGACCTCCATAATGATGATTGTGACCACGGGAAATAGAATTCTATGATCCTTAATGGCATCAATCTCAAATACTATGAAGCGTTTGGAAAGAAGATCGAGCTGCTTATCAGAATTCAGCAGGTAGTCATACTCCCCGCCTTTGTAATAAGGTTCCAACACATTGAGGAAGTTCGCCAGGTCAAAGTCCTTTTCCCTTACTCTTTTTTCTTCCAGTATTTTGCTGTACTCTTCACTTACGAATTGATAGAAGCCATTAAAACATGGCTGATGTGAAGTATCTTTCTTAAGGAATTCGATATACAGGTTCACTGCATTTGACAAAGCCACTTCCTCCGCCCTTGTCGGGGGCTCATCATCACGTTTCCATAAGGTCAGGATCAACGTTTTGATGCTTTCTTTCTTCTCAATGTCGAATACGCGGTCATCTGTGTAAAAGGGATTAAAGGCAATAGGATTCTCTTCCGTGTATGTAAAGTAAATCCCGTCTTTCCCTTTGGTTTTTCCTTTTATGAGTTCACACAACCCCTGGTAGCTGTTTCCCGTATCCACCAGCAGTACGTGGGTTCCCTGCTCCCAGTACTGCCTCACCATATGGTTCGTTAAAAAAGACTTGCCACTACCACTCGGACCCAAAATGAATTTGTTACGGTTGGTAATGATCCCGCGTTTCATCGGAAGATCGGAAATATCCAGATGGACAGGCTTGCCGGTTAACCGATCGGACATTTTAATGCCAAATGGAGATGGGGAATCCTGATAGTTTGTCTCTGCGGTAAAAAAACATAATGCAGGTTCTATAAATGTGTAGAAACTTTCCTCACTTGGAAAATCTCCCGCATTGCCAGGAATACCGGCCCAGTACAAAGTGGCTGTATCAACGGTATTGTGTCGTGGCTTACATTCCATGAGTGCAAGTGCACTGCCCACATCATTTTTGATCTGTTTTAATTCTGCAGGCTCGTCTGACCATGCCATCACATTAAAGTGTGCGCGAATGGAAGTCAGGGAAAATGAGTGCGCTTCATTCAGGTAACGTTCAATCCATTCCTTATTGATCTGATTCGCGCGGCTGTATCGCGAAAGCGAATGCATGTTTTTTGCCGAGCGCTCAAACTTTCTGAGGTTCTCTTCGCTGTTATCGATAAACAAATACTGGTTATACATATGATCACAGCTTAGCAATAGTCCGACAGGAGAAGCAAAGGATAACATACAGTCGCTTCGGTCGGTAGACAGCTTATCGTAAACTGATGCCGGTCCAACTTTGGAAGGCAGATCATCAGTATCGGAAAGTGTGTGCAGGCATAGCCTTTTATTGCCGATACGCATTTCTTCAGCGCCCAGGCACAGATCTTCCAAAGTGCCTGTGTTAACAGTCGATAACGTCAAGTACTCTGAAAGAAGACCTTTTTTATCTTCTGTTCCTAATACTTCTTCTTCGTTCATCCTTGTCAGCATTACAAAACCGCTGTCATTCATAATTCTTTCGAACTGCGCTACTGCTTCAGCAAAGCGGTAGGCAGATTCCCTATTCATTTTTTCTTTCGGAATTAAAACCCCTTTACACAAGCTTGAAAAGTTACTCTGCCTGCGCATGCGTTCTTTCGAGGATTGTGTAATGAACAGGTAACAGTGGTGGTTTAAAAACGGACGCTCATTAAAGTGTTGCTGATAGCTTCGATGTAAAAAGCTTGCATCTTCCTTATCCATCTCAGGCTTATACTTCTCACTGATAAACCAGTCCTGCTTGTGAACAATACAGTATTCAGGCAGCGTCATTACAGCCTTCTGCCATGCTGAATGGATGATGATATACTCGTCGGATGCTGCAGTAAAAATCTCAGGTAGCGTGACTTTAAAGCATGCTGTAATATCCGCTTCTTTGGAAATGAGAAAACCGTCTTCCATAGCCATCAGCGGAAACTTGCTTTCCAGGGTCGTTATTTTCGCTGTATTTCTCATACGTCCTGGTTTTTCATATTGGCATGGAAATACCGATATACAGCCTTTCGCGAAGTAATATATTTCGGATGCTTTTTTCTTCCTGCCAGCTTCATAAGTCCGTGCTGTCCATACTTTCTGTTTAGATGGAAAGTCTGCCAGACGATACAAGATGATCCGATACAACCGATGCTAATGCACAGGTATGGAGAAACTCCGGCCATGTAAAGGATCATAACCAGGATCAGTGTTCCAAGCAGTCCACCTGCGAATACAAACAGATACTGGGCTTTTAATCCCTGGAACTCTACACTTCGTCCAATGCCTTTATTGATGTTATAACTACTCATTTCGTAAAGGCTTATAGGAAAAATGATCGTAAAATGGTCGCTGCCACAATCAGGAAGATGCAGGCGCCGAACCAGCTTCCGGCGGTTTTCCCTGTGTCCGGGTCGCCACTACTGAATTTGTTGTACACCTTTACCCCGCCAATGAGTCCGACGACCGCCCCGATGGCATAAATTAATTTGGTCGCGGGGTCAAAGTAGGAAGTGACCATCTGGGTTGCTTCATTAATACCGGCAGAACCGTTTCCCTGTGCCATCAAGACTGTGGTTGCCAGCAGCATCGTTCCCGTTAAAAGGGATTTTTTCTTTCGTTTGTCCATGATTGTAAATTTTATTGGGTGAATCATGGAACAAATGTATCAGGCATGAAAACGCGCACTGGAAGCTTGTCTTCAGGGAGTCGTGTTTGGCAGTACTATTCATAATAGTCAGTAGCCATCATTATGATATGAGGAAATGGGAGGTTAACTTGAGAACATAAAAAAGCCCTTTTAACATGTAAAAGGGCAAAGTGGTTTCTGGATTATTATTTAGGATGTGCACATGGTAAGAGACATTGTAACCTACTATCCGATTTTGTGGAGAAATTCCCTTACCAGTATTTTCTTTCTGGCAGAAACGGGAATCAAAGTCCCGTCGATGAGCTCTATATATCCTTCCTGAAAGTACTTTCTGATGCAATCAACATTGATAAGATAAGACTGATGGCAACGCAGGAACTGACCGGGTGGTAGCAAAAACTCATATTCCCTGATGACCTTAGAAACCATTAAGGGATTTTCTCCCTTGATGTAAAAGGTTGTATATCCTTTATCACTGTGACAATATATAATATCATGGGTGTTGACAATCTGCGTGTGGGCAGTACTTTTTAATGCCAGTCGCAACGGCGGGTTCCTGTCGGTAAAGTATCCGGCAGAAAGCTGCAATTGCTGCCGCGTAAACCGGTATTCTTCCGCTTTTAGAAAACAGCGGTCTATACTATTTTTAAATATTGTTTCATCAACCGGCTTTAAAAGGTAGGCGAAGGCACCCAGATTGAGGGCATCAACGGCAAACTGCTCATAGGCAGTAATAAAGATAATAGGTACCGTAAGATCCATATCCCTAAAAACTTCAAAGCTGCTTCCATCCTTAAGCTTTATATCAGCCAGGATCAACTCTGGCTCCAACTCCCGGATTTCTCGTCGTGCCTGTGCTACAGTAGTGCTGTAGCCAACGATCTTCAGATAAGGAATCTCCTGAATTAGGGTGATCAAGTGTTTCAGAATATTGGTCTCGTCTTCGAGCAGGTATACTTTCATGATTAACGGATTTACGATTGCAGTAATGGCAGGTAAAGATTGACCAGATAACCTTTTCCATTTTCCATTATCTCAGGCCTTGCCTCAAAATAAGCCAAACGCTTTTCCTGATTAAAAAGCGTATCCAGGCGTTCCTTTATAATCGACTGCGATAATGATTTTTTAAGTGATGTTCCCGCTTTTTCTACTCCTGTTCCGTTATTGTAAATGCTGATATGCAGCTGATCTTCCTTCTGTATAAAGCTAAGACGTAGGTTCCCTTTATAATCAATATTTCTAAACCCATGTTCGATGGCATTCTCCACAAAGGGCTGTAGCAACATGGGAGGAATCAATACCGCTTCCATAGCAATGTCTCCGGTTTCGATGATATATTCAAAAGCTTCTTTAAAACGCATCTGCTGTAGATGAATATAATTTTCCAACGCTTCAATCTCTTCCTTTAGGGGAATTACATCTTCCCGGTTAAGTTCCAGTGTTGAGCGCATGACATGTGAAAAAGCCCTCAGATAGGCAGCAGCCTCCCGCTTGTCTCCACTGCAGATAAGCCCTTGCAAATTGGCAATGGAATTGTAAACAAAATGAGGATTCAGCTGCAGCTGCAGAACCCTTTGTTCTAATCTCAGTTTTTTGTTTTCTATCAACAGCTTTTCGTTCCTTTCCTGAAGCAGCTTACGGCGGTACCGGTTGTATAGATACAAACCAATCATACTGGTGATCACCAAACCACCCGCAAAAAACCACCGCTGTTGGGAGATGATTTTTCTATTCAACCGACCGGTGGCTTGTAAAGAGGCAATGGACTGGTCTTTCTTCTCGGTCTGAAATTGTGTTCTGAGTTCCTCAATCTTCTCAGCTTGTGCATTATCCACATTACGCCCGAAAATTCTAATGGAAGAATCCAAGGCCCAGGTTGCGTTTTTATAATCCCTTTCTTTTTGATATACTTCGGCAAGACTCTCATACACCCACAACAGATCGGTGTTTGGATGTTGCCTGGACCAGGTAATCGCTTCCTTGTAATAATGGATGGCAGAATCCATCTGCCCGTTGTATTCAAAACTTGTAGCCAGGTTATTGAAGGCATACATTTGCAGTATATCATGGGACTTTAGATAATTGAACAAAAGACGGCTATTTTCTACCGCTTTCCCGAACTGACCCTCACTTGAAGAGATCTGCGACTCATAATCATAGGTACGCATCAGGGCTAAGCTGTCCCCTATATCCTGAGCCAGTGTACGAGCGCTGTCCAAATATCGACGCATAGCCTCTTTTTTACCAGTACTAAAGGCCAGCATACAAGATATATCAAAGTACCGCTGACGGATTATTGGGCTGTAACGAAGGGGATGATGAGCAAAATACAAATTCGTGTATTCAATACATGGCCCGATATTTCTTTGTGTATAATATGATTTGGCTAAAAGATCATAGAGCCTATATAGGAAAATGCTTCTGTGTTTTTCAGCCTTCCTGATAGCATGTAAAATTCCTGTGACGGTCTCCGAATTAACTACCCTGCCATTCCCCATACCAGCATCAAATAACAGAAATTGCTTCAATACTGCCAGATCGTTTTCTGATGTATCAGCAACCATCTGTCTGTAATGATAAAGTGCAGAATCGTTATATTCTGATAGCTCTAATTCCCTACCCTTGAAATAATGATAATATGGATTGCCCGTATCACCGGATCGTTGGAGCTTGAGCAGTTCTTGCTTGACCAAAGCATTACGTTCTTCTTTATCAAGGGTATCTTCCGAGAGGATTAAAGGCAGGTAGTACCGGGACCCTTTGTTGGAGAAACCGTTAGACGAATTTGAATTAGAACCGGCTTGCTTCTGACAGGAAGTGCCAACGAAAAAAAGAATGAATATTTGGAGTACAAAGGGCTTACAATACCTGAACATACCATTGAGCTTTGCAAATGGTGAAGAAATAGGATTTTTATTTTATCTATTGTTCTTCTTCAAATGGACTGCCTCTAAGATTCCGGCAGAAGTATTTCCATGCCTGAGAGTATCGCATTGAGGGGTAAAGGTATTTATATGTATACACGGTTATCTGATGCAAAACAATATACCTTTTTTGGCCGAGTATTTCATGGTAAAAATGGGCTATTTCATAGTGTTTTTAGACATCGGTTTCGCCCGTGTTAAATTAGTGACCATCATCAAGAAGCATGTTGTATTCAACCCCCTTTTTCTTATATAGACCTGTATTCTGGTTAATCAAAAAAGGACTTCGCTTTACACGAAGTCCCCGATGTTAAAATCCATCAAATCACTTTTCCGCACATTGGATGAACCGGAATCCGCACCCTCAGAAAGTCTGTTGTCTAACAATTCTGCCATTCTCTTAGAAGCTCCTTCCATTGAATTTTCTAAAAGGCTGAATAATTCGGTTCCCTGAATCTTGTGAACTATCCTGACCGCTATATCTTTGTCGGATGCTTCCAGCACGTCCTGCTGAATGATCATCCCCACGGCACTGAGTTCTTCAAAGGTCACGCCTGTCGCAAAACCGTTTTCGCCTTCGAAAATTCCATATCCACTCCATTCTTCTTCCTCTTCTTGTAAGTCGACGCCTTCGTCGTATACATTATCCGGTTCTTCCTGCGGAATTTGAATATCGACGCCCTCCCCGTCGATTTCTGAACTAAAATTATTGACTTCCGGCTCAGTATCTTCATGATGGCTTTGTACAGTTGGCTTTGGCACCAGCTGGCGGGATACTGCACCGATTTCACCCATAATATCTAGTTCTACCACAGGGGGTTTCTCAGGATCTTTCTTCTTATTCAGTCTCTTCCTAAAAGTGACATTGTTTTCCAACAACAGAATAATAACAATCACTAGGCATATCAGAATCAGTGTTTCCATAGCTAAAAAATAGGCTTGATCTTACTGTTGTAATCTCTTATGATTTCCTGTTTAAACATTTCAAAATGCTTCACTAAGATATTATCCAGATAAGCGTACAAAGGGATTTTATCACCTCCGATGACATATGCAATACGCGACAGACGCTCATGAAATTCAGGACGGACATAAATTGATTTATCACCCCTTTTCTTCATCGAATCCTTTTGTAAAAACATTTCTTCGTAGCTCTGCAATTCACTGGTACCGCTTTTCTCAAAAGCCTGTACATTTTTTTTTGTATTATCTTCCATAATATTTTTATAATATTGGTTTATACTTATTGTTAAAACTTCCTGTGATCTGATCTCCAAATTCCTGAAAATGGTATTCCAATACATTATTCAGATAGGCATAAATCGTGATCTTATCTTCACCGATCACCTGAACAATGCGGGTAAGCTTTTCATGGAAATCGGGATGTATATAGACCGATTTGCCATCACGGGCATTGGTTTCGGCTTTTTTGAAAAATATTTTCTCGTAGTCCCCATCACCTCCTTTCTTCCCGCGTCCCCTTTCTTTGCCTGCAGGCTTTTCCGGAACTTGTTCGGCCGGTATTTCACCTGGCTGCTGCATACCTTCTTTTTTTACTCCATCAGCCATCATCGACATCATCATCTGTTCATCGATTTCCGGGATTATTTTTTTCCTCACTTCTCTCTCCATAGCACTATAATTGAATTGTTCTTAAAAACAGGTTCATAAACTGATCCAGCCGGCAGCCTTTCATCAGCTTTTCATCGGGCGGTAGCAAGGTTGACCGGAATACAGCTTTAGCATCACCTTCACTTTCCTTTCGGAAACGCATGCTGCTGGTAATTTTACACGACATCAGAGTTAATCCCAGTTCCTCAATGAGTTTATCATAAACATCATATAAAGGAGAACGTTCCCGTCCATCAACCTGGTTCCAGAACAGGTTGATCGACTTAAGAGAAGTGTCTCCCTTTTTCATAACAACATCCTGCATCAGCTGGGTGAAAACTAGGGTACTTTCCATGACCACACGGTCTGCGGTAATGGGCGTAAAAATGT
This sequence comes from Chryseobacterium wanjuense, assembly GCF_900111495.1. Classification (NCBI taxonomy): domain Bacteria; kingdom Pseudomonadati; phylum Bacteroidota; class Flavobacteriia; order Flavobacteriales; family Weeksellaceae; genus Chryseobacterium; species Chryseobacterium wanjuense. The sequence goes on from NZ_FOIU01000001.1 coordinate 2,012,645, forward strand.
GATTCATTCCCGCCAGGGTCTGTAGGATTCCCGGTGTATTAACTGTTCCTGGTAAATCAAAAAAGATTACATCAATAGGAACAGCTGATGATTCCATAAAATCATAAGCGCTCTCCAATACTCCTTCAGCTTTATGCTGCATGATCGGATAGGCCTTCTTGTTAATGGTTGTAAACTGCTTGTAAGCAATTCTTTTCAGTGCTTCATTTTCCATCACCGAAGCCAGATCACGGCTTCGCATTTTCATAATGCTGTGCTGGGGAAAGTCACAGTCATAGACGGCCACATTGTAACCAAGCCTGTAATGCAGGGTACTTGCGGCTAATGCCGTGAATACACTTTTGCCTACGCCTCCCTTCTGAGACGAAAAAGCAACAAATACTGTTTTGTGTTCTCTTGTCATTGTTGTGATTACTTTTAAATATGTATTTATGTATGTTTATTTATCCATACCCATGTATATCCATGCTTCTGTGTGCTGAGCACTATGTAAGGATCTATGTTTCCAATTCTGTACAGCATTATGCATCTACCTATAGCTAAACATTTTCATCTACATAACTGCATACTGCTCCATCTTCGGATGTATCCTTCCACATACCCAATTAGGTGCTCACATCTATACCCATGTACTCCAATACTGTCATCCATATTCATTCACCTGCATACCTTTGCGCAACTGAATGTATTTTTCTCCATACTTCGATAGATGCTTACACTTAAAGCCAAGTACTTAAATACCTGTATTCATATTTATTCATATGCATACCCCTGAACTTCTGTCTGTATCTGAATAATGTAATAACCATATATAGCCGTAAGCAGAAATGTTCGTCCATACATGTGTATATCTGTTTGCCGATACAAAGGAGATAATTATTTGATTAGGTTGTTGCCGTGTGGAAGTGCTTGGAACTCAGGTGTAATGTTTGGCATTATGAGGTACAATGACCCGCTCAACATTTCGCTTTTACTTTGTGATATAGTAACATGAAGGGGTGTATGGATAAGGAGGGAGGTATACTACAAAACAGAAGCGACGGCCATAGGCCGTTTTCCCTGCTTACTATAATCCGTCCCGAAGGGCGGATTTTAATGGACACCCGTCCATAGCAAGTTGTGTTCTGAGCTGCTCCAAATTCTTTCCGCAGCTCAGAACCACTTGCCTTGCCGGGGGCTGAAAATCCCTCCGAAGTCGGGATTTATTAGCATATTAAAAAGGATAAAAGATGATGCAAGACAACAGGAAAAAAGAAAAGAAAGGCGGGCGTAAGCCAAAGAATGATCCGGCGAAATTCCGTTATTCCATATCATTGAATGCTGAGGAACACGCCCGTTTTCTTTCTCTTTTTGAAAAATCGGGAATGAAAGTAAAAGCACATTTTATTACGGCATGTATCTTCCAAAAGCCCATTAAGACCATCAAAGTTGATAAAGGAGTAATGGATTATTATATGAGACTGACCAATTTATATGGTCAATTTCGGGCGGTTGGAGTCAATTACAACCAGATTGTCAAGCTCTTGTACCGTCATTTCTCCGAGAAAAAAGCCGCTGCATTTCTCTTTAAACTGGAAAAGCAGACCATAGAAATGGCAGCATTATGCAAAGAAATCATCCGGTTGACCCAGGAATTTGAAGCAAAAAATATGAAAAAGGAAGACTAAAATGATTGCGAAAATTGGCAGGGGAGAGAGCTTATATGGAGCGCTTTCGTACAATCACGTTAAAGTGCAGCAGGAAAACGGACAGGTACTCTTTACCCATAACATGATGGAAACTCCTGACGGGAACTATTCTGTTTCCCAGTTATCCCGTTCATTTGAACCTTATCTTATCGCCAACCGCAACACAGAAAAACCGGTGCTGCATATTTCCCTTAATCCTGATCCAAAAGATCAGGTCAGTGATGAAAAATACAAAATGATGGCACAACAGTATATGCGGGAAATGGGCTACGGCAACCAGCCCTTTGTCGTATTCAAACATACGGATATTGAACGTACTCATATTCATATTGTATCGGTATGTGTAGATGAAGATGGAAAGAAAATTTCAGATAAGTTTGAAAAAAGACGCTCCATGAAAGTGTGTCGGGATATGGAACAAAAATACGGACTGATCCCTGCTATCGGGAAAGAGGAGCCGGAGACCCGTGTACTATTTCGTCCGGTAGATTATACAGAAGGAAATCTTAAAAGTCAGATGGCATCGGTTCTGAGGCATCTGCCTGAGTACTACCGTTTCCAAACCTTAGGGGAATATAATGCCCTTCTTTCTCTATTCAATATTACTACGGAAAAGGTGGAAGGTGAGCTGCATGGAAAACCTAAACACGGACTCATCTACTCTGCCTTGGATGAAAACGGTAAAAAGTCGGGGCCTCCTTTCAAAGCTTCTTTATTTGGTATAATCGCCGGATTAGAGACGTTGGAAAAGCATTTTTCAAAGTCAAAGGAATCCCTTAAGGACAGTGAAGCTAAACTCCTTATCAGCAATGCCATTGCTTTGGCAATGAAGTCTTCAGTTGGTGAACTGGATTTTAAGGAATTATTAGCAAGCCAAGGTATTAATGCTGTGATCCGGCGCAATGATGCCGGAAGAGTTTATGGAATGACCTTCATTGATCATAACTCTAAAACAGTATGGAATGGTTCACGATTTGGAAAGGAATTTTCTGCCAACATATTTAATGACCTCTGGCAGAACGGAGTTAAATCGGAGATGGATAATCCGCACGGCACCTCCGCTTTATTACCAACTCTATCAGGCGATTTTCTTCCCGCCGAAAAGCCTCATGACCTTTTCGGTTTTCTGGAAACTATAGGTTTGGAAGCCGTTTATGATATTTCAGGATTCATAGAAACCACCGGTTCCCTTTTCCCCAATACACATGGTGAGAATTATGAGGAATTTGCTTTTCAAAAACAGATGAAAAAAAAGAAACGCAAAAAAAGATTGTAATTATTAATCTCTAAAACAAACGATTATTCTTTTACCTCACCCCAGAAGTACTTTTCCCATCGTTTTGAGGATTGAATAACCCTATCAATAATTTCAAAATTGAGAGGTTGCCTACGTAAATTTTCATCAATAATTACCAAATCCTTTGTACGGAACAACCATAAAAGTTCAAATAAAACTTCTACATATGAAACACCGAAGTCAATTCTAAGTTTTACCGAATCTATATAGTTATCATCATCGAAACATACCTCCAAGCAACTGGATTCCTGATCACCATATAAATCTCTCTGCTGATCCCAGGATCTTCTTTTTTTTAGAATCTTATCTACTTCAGCAAAAAGACTTTTGTGCTTATAACTATAGATCCAGAAAGGCTCTGCATTGAAATATTTTTCTTCTATAAACTGATTTGCGACTGCTAAATCCTCGAAACTTTGTCTTTCAATAACATGAAATTCATATTGATGTTCTGATGGCATTATTATTTTGCTTAAAAAATCGGTGATGAAATTTACAATAAAAGTAGTAACCGTACGTGAACGTAATTTGAATTTAATCCTTTGGGTATAATATAATTACTTATCTCTCTCAGATTATCCTTTCATTTACAATAATCTTCTATTATGACAATGGCAGCCAATCCCCGTCAAAAAACACCTCCATGAAGGAAACCCATAATGACCTAATTATCTTTTTCCGAAAAAGAATCAGATTATGTTATTTAAGGAAACGGTGAGTAAGGAAATGTGGGAACTTATTCAAACATTAATGAAAGATGAAATGCTGAAGAATTTCTTATTAGTCGGCGGAACGGCACTTAGTTTAAAAATCGGTCATCGAATTTCCGTTGATGTCGATTTGTTTACAACTAAAAGTTTTGATGCAGGAAATATGGTTGAGTATTTAAAAAAGAATTACAATGCAGAGCACAGCAGGCATAATAATAACTCGATATTTACATTTATTGATGATATCAAAGTAGATCTCATCACTCATGATTACCCGATCATAAAACCTATTGAAACTACAGACAATATCCGTATGATCTCCAATATTGATATTGGTGCCATGAAACTTCATGCGATGATGCAAAGTGGACAGAGATTAAAGGATTTCGTAGACATGCATTTTCTTCTGGAGCAGAATCCGTTAAAAGAGTATCTAAATGCTTATGAACAAAAGTATGGTGGAAATTCTAAATTGGCAGGGTATGCACTGCTCCACCATGAAGATATTAATAGGGCAGTAAGTATTCAACTAATGAAAGGCAAGGAAAACAGCTGGAAAACCATCAAGGATCGGTTACAAAAAGCAGTGGTTAGTCCTGATCTAAAATTCGGAGAAATAAAGAGCAACAGTATACAGCAATCTATTAAGAAAGGAAAAGGATTTCGAAGATAATACTTGTGATACTTGCCTGGTTCTCAGAAAAGTGGTAAATTTATTTGTATGAAAAAAGTCAATAAAAACAAACGGGTTCCTAATATTCATAAAAGATATTTCTGGGATATTAATGTATTGAAACAGGATTGGGATAAAGGTTATTTATTTGTTATTGGCCGCATTATTGAACGTGGTGGACAGCAGGAGGTCGATGAGCTGATCCGGTTTTATGGACGGGATAAGGTGATCAAAGCGCTGCGCGATGAAATCACCTTCCTTCCCAACTACGGAATTGACAATGCCATTGGCTTTTTTCCTGAACTAAAAAAGGAAGAAATACTCTGTTATCTCAACAGAAAAGATAAGCCTTATCATTGGTTATAAGGTCCTGATATTCTTATGCCACCCGACATCACCTGTGATCGAAAGATCAGTAGTAAATCCTCTCTATATTCTCTACAAAAAGCTAATTCTTTACTTTTTTTGCAATATAGTGAATCACAAAAGCAACCGCTGCCAGGATAAAAATACCACGAATAACGCCTCCCGGATCATTATAGTATTCATGCTTAAATTCTTTACATCCTTCCCCCAACAGCAGGACTACACCAAATATGGCAAGGATTACTGCAATTACTATAAAACAGCCGCCGGAATCATTTGAACTCATGGTAAATTATATATTGATTTTCCCTAAAATTCTTGATTATTGCTACAGTCTTTACTGTGGTTTATGATGGCTAATTATCGTCAAACCAGTCAAACCAATCATCTCCATAACTTTGAATCAATCGACCGAACAAAGCCACTAAAAGTCCCATGCCTCCAAAGACGAGATGACGGGTTTCATGTATCTCGGGTTTTGTCATCATAAAATAAACTGTTAATCCACCCACTAATTGTAGGAAAACTCCCAGATTGCGATATTTTATCTCAGCTTTCAATTTTTTTGGGATATTATAAGAAGGTATTATTAAGCCTATGAGGTTCTTTGATTTTCTTCGAGGTTGTCAGTCACTTTGTTTCTTTACCCTGATCTTTTCGGTGGTGCTTATATCGAATATAACATAATTATAAAAAATAACAGGATCTCTTTCTGAAATAATATACATCAGCGCGTTTTATTGAGTTGTTGACTGGTTCTTTAAAAGATGCCAATCGATTGTAATCAGAAACTTAGATGCCATAGCGCCAAATACTACCCCTCAGTGCCAAAGACTTCCCCTTTCTAATACCCTATCTCTTTGACTTCTACATTGTCTTCTCACTTTCAATAATAAAATTATGCAAGGAGAAGACGATCTAAGAGGACTGGCCAAGATACTGGCGTTTATGCGTGCGGTAAGCATTCTGCTGTTACTGATGCATCTCTATTGGTATTGTTATAGTTTCTTTCTGGAAAAGAAATGGACACTCGAAATTATCGGGAAAATACTCACGGGATTTGACAGAACTGCGGGACTGTTTTCTCATCCGCTCTATACCAAAGTATTTGCTTTTGTACTACTCGCTTTAAGCTGTTTCGGAACGAAAGGAGTAAAAAATGAAAAGATAACCTGGACGAAAATTAATACCGTTCTTATGATCGGTTTTGTCCTGTTCTTTCTTAATACTCCGCTGTTGAAGCTTCACTCAGATACAGCAGCCTTTTTTTATATCCTGACATTGGGTTCAGGATACATTGCTCTGATGGTGTCAGGAACGTGGATGAGCAGGCTATTGAAGAATAACCTCATGGATGATGTTTTCAATAATGAGAACGAAAGCTTCATGCAGGAAACCAGATGCATCAACAATGAGTATTCCGTTAACCTGCCTACCCGGTTCTATTATAAAGGAAAATGGAACAAAGGATGGATTTCTGTAGTCAATGTTTTTAGAGCAACAATCGTCTTAGGGACACCCGGTTCCGGAAAATCCTATGCTATTGTTAATAATTATATCAAACAGCATATTGAGAAAGGTTTCGCAATATATATTTATGATTTCAAGTTCGACGACCTTTCTACCATCGCGTATAATCATTTACTGAAGCATACAGACAAATACAAAGTAAAGCCGAAATTTTATGTTATCAACTTTGATGATCCCCGCTTCAGCCATCGCTGTAATCCAATCAATCCTGATTTTATGACCGATATATCTGATGCCTATGAATCTGCCTACACTATCATGCTAAATCTCAATAAATCGTGGATTCTTAAGCAGGGGGATTTTTTCGTCGAGTCTCCAATTATACTCCTCGCCGCTATCATTTGGTTTCTGAAAATATATGATAACGGTAAGTATTGCACATTTCCCCATGCCATTGAGCTCCTGAATAAAAAATACGCAGATGTTTTCACCATTCTTACTTCATATCCAGAGCTCGAAAATTACCTGTCCCCATTCCTCGATGCATGGGAGGGAGGTGCGCAGGACCAGTTGCAGGGACAAATAGCGTCAGCTAAGATTCCATTATCCAGAATGATCTCACCACAACTCTACTATGTCATGTCAGGAGATGATTTTTCACTGGACATTAATAATCCCGAAGAACCAAAAGTGTTGTGTGTAGGCAATAACCCTGACCGTCAGAATATTTACAGTGCAGCATTGGGTTTGTACAACTCGCGTATTGTTAAACTCATTAATAAAAAGGGTCGGTTAAAAAGCTCAGTGATTATCGATGAATTACCTACTATTTATTTCAGGGGATTAGATAACTTGATCGCCACCGCACGAAGCAATAAAGTGGCCGTATGTCTGGGTTTTCAGGATTTTTCGCAGCTAACGCGTGATTATGGAGACAAGGAAAGTAAGGTCATACAAAATACGGTGGGAAATATATTCAGCGGACAAGTCGTTGGCGACACCGCTAAAAGTCTTTCGGAACGTTTCGGAAAAGTATTACAGAAACGCCAAAGCATGACCATTAACCGAAATGATAAATCTACCTCCATATCCACACAACTTGACAGCCTTATCCCTGCATCAAAAATATCGACCCTCACACAAGGAATGTTTGTAGGAGCTGTAGCAGATAACTTTGATGAGCGTATCGAGCAAAAGATATTCCATGCAGAAATAGTTGTAGACAATGATAAAGTAGCTGCTGAAACAAAAGCCTATAAAAAAATCCCTCAGATTCGTTCTTTTCTGAACGAAAACGAAGAGGATATCCTGAAACAGGAAATTGAAGCAAATTACAGGCAGATCAAACTGGATATTACCCAAATCATTGAAAAGGAAAAAGAGCGGATTAAAAATGATCCTAATCTGCAGCATTTAGTACAACAGAGATAAGTAATTCAGCTTTTTTTCATTAGCATTTTGAATTGTAAACATTTTATACCTCAAACATTGTGACTTATATACATTTATACTATCAATATTTAAGCCCTTTAATAGTGTATTTTTACTATATTTGACGGTACAAATGTAGCTAAGCTTTGGTTGTATTCGAACAAATGACATTGCAAAAGAGAACGCTATCTCACAAGCTTACCTTTTGAAATAATAAGGCAAAAGCTATAAAACAATTAATTAATATGTCCGGATTATGAATAACCTAATATTGAAGATGTGTCAGAACTATGAAATTCTGGAAATTAATGTATAAGATTTATTGAAAGAAGAATGAATAAAGAATACCAAATAGAAGATAATTTAATTGAACTGCTAAAAGGGCTTAAATATGTTTATCGACCTGATATTGTCGATAGGAAAACACTCGAACAAAACTTCAAAACTAAATTCGAAGCTCTTAATCGTGTTCGATTGACGGACAATGAATCTTTGAGGTTGCGTGAAGAGATAATAAATCCTGACGTTTTTGCTGCTTCTAAATTGTTGCGCGAAAGACAATACTTTCAGCGTGACGATGGAACGCCTTTGCATTATACTTTAGTTAATAACAGAGAATGGTGCAAGAATGACTTTGAAATCATCAATCAATTGCGAATCAATACTGAAAACAGCTATCAACGGTATGACGTTCTTTTGTTAATTAACGGAATACCTGTCGTGCAAATTGAATTAAAAAAAGGTGATATTTCACATCGGAAAGCGATGCAGCAAATTGTGGATTACAAAAATGAACCTGGCAATGGTTATGGCAATTCCTTACTTTGCTTTATGCAATTATTTATAGTAAGCAACGGAGGAAGAACTCTTTATTTTGCTAATAATAAAAATCAGCATTTTGCTTTTAACGCAGATGAACAATTCCTGCCGGTTTATGAATTAGCAGACATAGACAATAAAAAAATTAACCATTTACATGATTTTACCGAAAAGTTTTTGACCAAATGTACCTTAGCTGAAATGATTAGCAAGTACATGGTGCTTGTTGAGAGTGAACAAAAATTGCTTGTTATGAGACCATATCAAATTTATGCAGTAAAAGCAATTGTTAGCTGCATAAATGACAATAGAGGCAATGGCTATATATGGCATACTACGGGTAGTGGAAAAACATTGACTTCGTTTAAGGCATCAACATTGCTAAAAAACAATCCAGATATAGAAAAGTGTCTATTTGTTGTTGATAGAAAAGATCTTGACAGACAAACCAGAGAAGAATTTAACAAATTTCAGGAAGGAAGTGTAGAAGAAAATACGAATACCGAAACATTGGTAAAACGTTTGCTATCTACCGATTATGCCAATAAGGTAATTGTTACCACCATTCAAAAATTAGGATTGGCGTTGGATGGTACTCAAAAGAAAAATTATAAAGAGCGTTTAGAGCCTTTAAGAAATAAACGTATAATTTTCATCTTTGACGAATGCCACCGTTCGCAGTTTGGTGATAATCACAAAGCAATTAAAGAGTTTTTTCCTAATGCTCAGCTATTTGGTTTTACAGGTACGCCTATTTTTGGTGAAAATGCTACTTATAATATTAGGGAAGGAGAATATGGTTCATACAAAACCACCGAAAGTATTTTTGAAAAGCAACTGCATGCCTATACTATTACACATGCTATTGACGATAAAAATGTGTTGCGTTTTCACATTGATTATTTCAAAGGCAACCAGGATGCCAAACCTGGGGAAGCAATTGCTCAACAAGCCGTGGTGGAAGCTGTTTTGGAAAAGCATGACGTAGCTACTAATCAACGAAAGTTTAATGCGGTATTAGCGACAGCTTCTATCAACAACGCTATCGAATATTACCAACTTTTTAAAGAGGTTCAGAAAAAGAAACAAACTGAAAACCCAGCCTATCTCCCTTTTAATATTGCTTGCGTATTCTCACCTCCTGCCCAATTAATTGCCAAAGATGGTGATCAGCAGAGTCAGAAAAATGCGGCAGATATTAAACAGCTTCAAGAAGATCTGAATCAGGAAAAGGAAGATAACAAACAAAATCCTGAAGAAAAGAAAAAAGCATTAACAGAAATTATTGCCGACTACAATAAACAATTTAACACCAGTCATAGTATCAATGAATTTGACTTGTACTATCAGGATGTACAAACACGAATTAAAAACCAGAAATATAGTAATAAAGACTATCCACATAAAAATAAAATCGACATTACTATAGTGGTGGATATGCTGCTTACGGGTTTCGACAGCAAATACCTGAATACTTTGTACGTAGACAAAAATCTGAAATACCATGGACTAATACAAGCTTTTTCACGTACCAACCGTGTGCTGAACGATACCAAACCTTATGGCAATATTTTAGATTTTCGCTCACAACAGGAAACTGTTAACCAAGCAATTGGTCTTTTCTCAGGAGTGGACAAAGGACGTGCTAAAGAAATTTGGCTAGTAGATTCGGCACCTGTAGTGATGGATAAATTTAAAGAAGCTGTAGAAAAATTGTCCATTTTTATGCAGGAGCATAATTTGCTGAATAAGCCGCAGGAGGTGTATAATCTCAAAGGTGATGCAGCTCGAATTGCTTTTGTAAAAAATTTTAAAGAAGTACAAAGACTCAAAACTCAATTAGATCAATACACAGATCTGGAGGAAGAACAGAAAGAAAAAATTGAGGCCATTCTGCCAAGCCAAACTTTGCAAGCTTTCAGAAGCTCTTATATAGAAACAGCAAAACAATTACGGGAGAAACAGCAAAAAGAGGGCGATCAAGCATCACTCGAAATCCAGCAGTTAGATTTTGAATTTGTCTTGTTTGCTTCTGCAGTAATTGATTATGACTACATTATGAACCTCATTGCGGATAGTACGCAAAAAAAACCTGCTAAACAAAAAATGACCAAAACACAAGTAATCGGTTTATTGAGTGCCAATTCCAATCTAATGGATGAGCAGGAAAATTTAACTGAGTACATCAATAGTTTGGATTGGAACAGCGGTCAAGATGTTGACACTTTGCGCAAAGGTTATGAAACATTCAAAGACGATAAATACAACCAGGAATTAGCTGATATTGCTCACAAATATGGTTTACCAGCCACTGACCTAAAAACCTTTGTAGAAAAGATTATGAGCCGGATGATTTTTGATGGTGAAAAATTAACAGACTTACTAGAACCGTTAGAATTAAGCTGGAAAGAACGAAGAAAAAAAGAATTAGCATTAATGGAGGACTTAACACCACAATTAAAAAAATTAGCCCAAGGGCGTGAAATAGCAGGATTGGCAGCTTATGAATAACAAGAATAAATTAATACCGGAATTGCGTTTTCCAGAGTTCTCAGAAGTTCGGAAATGGGAGATGAAGAGAATTTCTGAGCTTGGTAAAATTATTAATGGATTGACCGGAAAAAGTGGCGAAGACTTCGGAACGGGTAAACCGTTCGTGACCTATAAGCAAGTTTTTGACAATTCTGTTATCGATTTTCAGAAGTGCGCAAGAGTCCAAATTGGTGAAAATGAAAATCAAAACTCATTGCAGAAAGGTGACATTCTATTTACTACCTCTTCCGAAACACCTAGTGAAGTGGGGTTCGCATCTGTTTTGATTGATTCACCGAAAGAGGAAACTTACTTGAATAGTTTTTGTTTTTCATTAAGACCATTTTCTTTAGAAGAAACTCAACCTCAATTTTCTCGGTATCTCTTTCATAGTTCTATTTTCCGAAAAGCCATCATTTCTCTAGCTCAAGGGAGTACTAGATACAATATTTCGAAAGCTGGATTTTTGAATATAATGGTCCCAGTCCCAAAATCCAAAGAACAACAAAAAATTGCTTCCTGCCTTTCATCTTTAGATGAGGTAATTGTAGCCCACAGCCGAAAGTTAGAATTACTCAAAGACCACAAAAAGGGCTTGATGCAAAGCCTTTTTCCGCAAGGGGGTGAGAAAGCACCTAAGTTTAGGTTTAAGGAGTTTGAGAAAGATGGGGAATGGATTGAGAGAAAATTGGAAGAATTAGCAAAAAGAGGATCTGGACATACACCAAATAAACAAGTCTCTAACTATTACAATGGGGGAATAAAATGGGTTTCACTCGCTGATTCAAACAAACTTGATAGTAGGTATGTATACGACACTAAAATTCAAATATCAAAAGAAGGAATTGAAAACTCTTCTGCCGTACTTCACCCCGCAGGTACTGTAATTCTTAGCCGTGACGCTGGAGTAGGCAAAAGTGCTATTCTGCATTCCGAAATGGCAGTAAGCCAGCATTTTATTGTATGGGTTTGTGATGAATCCAAACTATCAAATTGGTTCCTATATTACGTTTTTCAAATTTTAAAACCTGTGTTTGAAAGCATTGCTGTTGGAAGTACAATTAAGACTATTGGCCTACCATATTTCAAAGAATTATTAATTATAATTCCCTCAGTCAATGAGCAACTAAAAATCGCTTCCTGTCTTTTTTCTTTAGATGAACTTATCACAGCACAAGCAGAGAAAATAGAACAATTAAAACAGCATAAAAAAGGATTAATGCAAGGGTTGTTTCCAAAAATGAATGATTAGAAAATGAGTACAATAACTAATTTTGCCACCCTGGGAGAGATAGCCCAACACTTTCGAAAAGATTTAGTTGGCGATCATCGTCCAATGAAAGATTTGGTGCTATTCTTTGCTCACAACGGCACAGGTAAAACCAGGCTTTCCATGGAGTTTAAACAGGCAGGAAAAGTGTTTGATAGTGAAGGAAATGTAACTAGTAGGGATACTTTATATTTTAATGCTTTTACAGAAGATTTATTCTCTTGGAACAATGACCTAGAAAATGATACCAATAGAATACTTACACTAAATTCGGATTCTGCATTTTTTAATGGGTTACATGAATTAGATTTAGATGTCAAAATCGAATCTTTCTTTAGTAACTATGTCGATTTAAAATTTGACATTGATTATGATAAGTCAACCGTGGCTTTTTCAAGAAGTATAATTGTCGATGGCAATGAACAAACAATAGAAAATATTAAAATTTCTAGAGGTGAAGAAACTTTATTTATTTGGTGTTTTTTTCTTGCTATTTGCCAATTAGCTATTGACAAAGACCCGGCGTACAGTTGGGTAAAGTATATTTATATTGATGATCCAGTATCCTCGCTTGACGAAAACAATGCCATTTCTGTAGCATGTGATTTATGTAATTTGCTTACCGTTGAAGGGAACGATATCAAAACAGTAATCTCAACACATCACAGTCTATTTTTTAACGTACTCTACAATGAGTTCGGCAGAAAGGTTAAAAATAAGCGTTACTTTTTGCACTGTAAAAGTGCTAATAGATATGCTTTACAAGATACAAATGACACGCCTTTTTTTCATCATATAGCAATGTTAAGCGAACTTAAGAAAGTTGTTAAATCTAATAAAATCTATACATATCATTTTAATTCCCTGAGGAGTATTTTAGAAAAGACAGCAACTTTTTTTGGTTATGAAAAGATTGATAAATGTATCGATGGTTTAGAAGACGAAGTACTTTTTGAGCGAGCATTACAGCTATTTAGTCATGGAAAATATTCAGTATTTGACCCGGTAGAAATGGGTGATGATAACAAAGAACTTTTTAAACGAATCTTAGATGGATTTCTTAATAAGTATGAATTTTATTTTCCAGAAATATTTAATGAAGAAGTTCGAACAGAAACAGAATTAAGATGACACAAAAAGAACAACAACAATTAGGAAAAACCCTTTGGAATATAGCTAACGAGTTACGTGGAGCGATGAATGCGGACGACTTTCGCGACTATATGCTTTCTTTTCTTTTCTTGCGATATCTATCTTTTAATTATGAAGAAGCAGCAAAAAAAGAACTTGGATCAGATTATCCAAACTTAGCAAAAGATGATAGCAGAACGCCACTATCTGTATGGTATGACGCCAATCAAACCGATATCAAAGAGTTTGAAAAGCAAATGCGAAGAAAAGTACATTATGTAATTCAGCCGCAACATTTATGGAGCAATATTACAGAACTAGCACGTATACAAGATGATAAATTATTAAAAACTTTAGAAGAGGGATTCCGTTATATAGAAAACGAATCCTTTGATAGTGCATTCCAGGGGTTATTCTCTGAGATTAATTTAAATTCCGAGAAATTAGGTAAAACCAATACCGAAAGAAATAATAAGTTATGCACAATCATTAAGAAAATTGCAGATGGTATTGCTGATTTTACTACCGACTCAGATACCTTGGGTGATGCTTATGAATATCTGATTGGTCAATTTGCTGCCGGTTCCGGCAAAAAAGCAGGTGAGTTCTATACGCCTCAACAAATTTCAACCATATTGTCTAAAATTGTTACGTTGGACAGTCAAGACCCCACAACAGGACCGAAAAAAAAATTCGATAAAATCCTTGATTTTGCTTGTGGATCAGGTTCTTTACTATTAAATGTCAGGCATCGAATCAAAGACAATAATGGCGCTATAGGAAAAATTTATGGACAAGAAAAAAACATTACTACCTATAACCTTGCACGGATGAATATGCTGTTGCACGGAATGAAAGACACCGAGTTTGAGATATTTCACGGGGATACTTTGCTTAACCATTGGGAGCTGCTCAACGAAATGAATCCATCCAAAAAGATAGAGTTTGATGCTATTGTTGCTAATCCTCCTTTTAGTTTACGGTGGGAACCAAACGAAATTTTGGCAGAAGATTTTAGGTTCAATGGTTATGGTTTAGCACCTAAATCAGCTGCCGACTTTGCTTTTTTATTGCATGGTCTTCACTTCTTAGGAAAAGAAGGAACCATGGCTATTATTTTACCGCATGGTGTTTTATTTAGGGGTGGCACAGAGGCTCTTATTCGAGAGAAGTTGTTAAGAGATAATCATATTGACACCATAATTGGCTTACCATCTAATTTATTCTACTCTACAGGCATACCTGTCTGTATTTTAGTCTTGAAAAAATGTAAAAAGTATGATGATGTATTATTCATTAATGCTGTAGAACATTACAAACCAGGAAAAAGACAAAATACACTCCGAGAAGGAGAAGATGGAGAACCTAACGACATTCAAAAGATTGTAGATACCTATCAATTCAGACCAGCATATATTGAAAAGTATGCGCGTAGGGTTTCAATTGAAGAAATCGAAAAAAATGGTTATAACCTGAATATCGCTCGCTATGTTAGTATTGCACGAGATGAAGTACAAATTGACTTGAAAGAAGTAAATAAAAATTTAACCTCGATAAATGACAGCATTAAAACTTATACTGATAGACACAATAATTTTTTAAGAGAATTAGGTTTAGATCCCATTTAATGCAATATTAAATAATGTTTAAATTAGTATTTATTATGATACTCTAATAAAACCCTCTGAGTAATTATAGAGGGTTTTATTTTGTTCAATCAAAAGGTAGGAAATCACAAGAACTACAATATTCCTCTTGGCAAATGGATTCCTTTAACCCTAATAATATCCTCTGAAGAATTAGAACCTTGTTTCTGCTGTTTGTTCTCCTCGCTTTTCTCTTCTGTTGGAACTGGTGCCAGAGATAACTGAATTTTTCGCTCAACAGCCGTCAGCTCAGTTTTTAGTTCGCTGAGCTTATTCTCTTTTTTCCATACGCCGTTAATGACTTCCTGATACACAGGAATGTCTTTTTCAAGATCAGAAATTTTCTGCTGTTCTAGTTCGATAAATTCTGGCAGTTTATTAATGGCATTCAGAAAATTTAGAGAAGCTGTTTTAGGATCAGAAGCCATAATACCATTGTTATAGGTATACTTGATATTACCTTCACCCTGTACCATAAAACGGTTGATATATATATCATCCTGCCCGTCTTTTTGATATACACCTGTTTTAACGAGTAGGGTAAAACCATACAAACTCCCTATTTCTTCATAACTGCCTCCCGTCCGTGCGTGATCAACTAACTCACCTAGTTTTGCCCCGATCTGCTTCACGCTGGGGTCAGGTGATAATCCTATTAATTGGACCGGATTAACTATCGTACCATCCTGTTTTCTTTGGAGTCGTTTCTGAAAGTTATCCCAATCCAGTTGCATCCGATCAAGAAGGGATTTTGAAGATTCAAGTGACGTTAGACTATACTCTAATCTGTAATTAGAGGTTGCTTTGGAACGGTGAAAGGCCTGGCGTTCACTCTCCAGCCCTGCAATCAGTTTTTCGAGCTTAGCCTTATCCAACAAATCGGTATTACCTGATAAAATTGCCACATATTCAGAATAGCTCATCCCTGTTTTTTCATCCATGCTTCCTTCATCAATAGTTCGTTTACCCAAACTGTTAGTCTTCAATTGCTCGATAAACACCTGTTTGTTATAAAGTGTGTTGAATTTATAGCTGTCTAAGGATTTCTCAACAGCATATATGAAAATATCCACCTTATTATCCGCAAAGAACTTCGCAATCTCATTTCCGGTTCTTATTGCCCTGCCATCTCGCTGTGCAAGATCACTAGGGCGCCAAGGAATATCTAGGTGATGGATCGCAACCGCACGTTTTTGAGCATTAACACCAGTTCCCAGCATTTCAGTGGAACCAAACAGAACTCGAATCTTACCGTCATTGACAGCTTTAATCATCTCCTTACGCTGTTTCTCGTTCTTTGCTTCCTGGATAAAGCGGATCTCATTGGCAGCGATACCATAATCTTCTACAAGCTTACGCTTGATCTCTGAATAAATATTCCATTCGCCGGGTTTATAGGTACCTAGATCAGAAAAAACGAACTGTGTCCCTTTCTGGGCGTCGAACTTCTTATAATATTTCGCAATGTTGGCAGCACAATGGGAGGCTTTATTATCGGGATGATCTCCATACTTAGTACTGATCAGCCTCATATCGAGTGACATTTTGCGCGCATAGTCCGTTGCAATAAGCATCTTTGCCTTTTCTTCACTTTCTGAGAGCTTTGCTCTTCCGAGTAAAGTGGCATCACCGCTTTTGGCAAACTCCATCAACTTTTTTATAAAAACTTCCTGATCGGGAGTTGGGGGAATATGGTACAGGATTTCGTTTTTCTCAGGGCGGTCAATCCCGATACTTTTAGCCGTGCGATAGTCGGTTATTTCGGCATAGAACTGTGCCAGTTCGGGGACTTTGATAAAGTAGCGGAAGCGCTCTTTAGCTACTATGGTATTGGCAACTGAAAATTCGTAGTCTGTTGTTTTTCTCGCAAAGATCGCCGCCCAGGCATCAAAGCAGTTGATGCCCTGTTTTTCAAGGGCTTTGGGACGAAGGTATTTGAACAAGAGATATAACTCCGTAAGTGAATTACTGATAGTGGTTCCCGAAAGGAAGGTAGCCCCCAAATCCTTCCCCGACCTTTCTTGAATCGTGCGGATCGCAAACAGCAGGTTCATTGCTTTTTGACTACCTGCCATATTACCCAAACCTGCCACGCGGTCGTGGCGGGTATTAAACATCAGATTTTTAAAACGATGAGATTCATCTATAAATAGATGATCGATCCCCATCATCCTAAAGTCCACCATATCATCCTTGCGGTTTTCGATATCATGCTCCAGGGTTTTGAGCTTAACTTCCAGGTTCTGCTTACGAACAATAAGTCCTTTAAGCATCGCTCTGGAAACCTCTTTTCCCTGAGATTGGAGGACGGAAAGATTCTCCTCTACACTATCCAACTCTTCCTGCAGGATTTCTTTCTGCAGTTCCGGAGATTGCGGGATCATCCCAAACTGGTCATGGGTTAAGATCACACAATCCCAGTCATTGTTTTTAATATCCCCGAAAATTCTTGCTCTTTTTTGTGGCGTAAAATCTTCTTTGCCGGGATATAAGATCCTCGAATGTGGATAGGCTTTCCTGTAGGTTTCTGCTATTTCATGCACATTCGCCTTCAAGGCCAGGATCATCGGTTTGTGTGCGAACCCCAAACGTTTCATTTCCTGAGCCGCCGTACACATGATCAATGTCTTACCGGCGCCCACCTCATGGTCACAAATTCCCCCGCCATTCATTTTTATCATCCATACCGCATCTTTCTGGCTTGGATACAAATCTTCTATACCCAACGCCTTCCGATCAAGACCGGGGAATTTCTGATGGCTGCCGTCATATTGTGGCCGGACAAAACAATTGAAAGTATTGTTATAAGTGTCAGTAAGCTTCTCTTTAAACTCTTCATTCTGCTCATGCAACCAGTCGGTGAAAGCGGTTCTGATCTCATCGATTTTCGTACCCGCCATCTGGATCGCTTCCATATCCCTGACCTTGATCTCCTGATCGCCTATTTTTACTTTCTTTGTGATATCAGGAGTCGTATTAACCAGCGCATGTTTCAAAAGGGCAATCCCATCAAAAGTGCGGCTGTCGGATTTAATGGCATACTTTTCCGTGATATGGACATTCCAGCCTTTATTTTGTATGGAAAAATCATCCGTATTTTCAACATATTGAATACGGACTTCTGTTTGAAACAAATGAGAGGCAAAACGGCTGTAGATGTCAGCGGGTATCCACCGTTCCCCAAGGTTAAAATCCAGCTCTTCGAACCCGATGCGGATCGGTATGGATTCTTCCAAAGCCTTCAGGCTTTCTATTAATTCTTTATTATCGGAATTAGACGCCAAATAGCCCCTGACCTCTTCTGCTTTTTCAACCACATTTCCTGAGAGCCAGCGTTCTTTTATTTCATAGCTGTCTTCCAGTGGATTATAGTAAATACGACTGTGGAGTGCTTCTTTCAAGCCTTCAGAAGAGATACCGCTGATCTCAGACATAAATCCCAGGTTCACTGTCCCATAGGTATTAAGGGAAGCCGCCAATGCTTCATCTGGATTATCTGCTACAAGTGCAGAGGTTGAAAAACTTACGGGCTGATGGAAGATATCGGCTCTATGAATCACGCCACCCACCACCCGTTCCAAATAAGGAATTTCCTTCCCGGCACTGTCCGTTTTTATAAGTTTGATATTTTCCGCAGCATTCAGGTAACCATATTTTTTGACAAAGGCATCATAGAGAGTGTTCAGATTTTCCCTTTCTTGACGGTATTCCTTCCGGTATTCGGCTTCTTTTCCGTAAAGGTCATGATAGGTGTCACGGACGCCGATATAAGATGCCGCTCTTGCTTTCTGCGATGCATTAAGTGCAAGCGGTTGGAACATAGCCTGCCTTTTTTCGGACTCGATGATCTTTAGATACCCGACCTGCTCATTACAAACGACCAGACAGTTATCGCGGTGGAAAGGCTGCAAAGAGTAAGAATATGCTACCGGTTCAGTGATCGGATTGACAGTTTCCTTCAGTTCACCTGGTTCAGGATTTTCTGATCCTGAAAATAAATCACCGATAATTTCCTCCGGAGATTTGGCTTCGTTTTGAGGTTTAGAAACGGGCGGCAGATGCTCAGTAGGGATTTGTGGTCGTTGCAGTATGCCACTGAACAAATCACCCTGGTAACCTTTAACAGGCTTCTTCTGCTTGGTAGTTTGTTTTTTTGTTTTGGTGATAGCACGTGAGGCCGGAACTGGTAAGAGTTTTTCGGGAGATTCAAACAGATCGAAAATGCTCAGTTGCTTTTCTGCGTGGGGTTTATTATTAATGGTGACCTTGACTGATGAGGTTTGAACGGACTCCGATATGGGGGAAGGTTCGGCTTCAATTATTGTATTACTAGGCGAAACAAGAATTTGAAAGACGGATTTGTTGCTGTTTTTACCTAGATACAGTTCTTGATCCAGATGAACCAAAAAATCTTCTGCAAGCATCCGTTTAAGATCTCTGGCAATACCTGAAATACCACCCTCATGCTCAAAAATCATTGCGGGTTGTCCATATGGGTTAGTAGCTTTATAAGCTTTAGTATAAACGATAAGTCCGGGATTGTCCAACAGCAGGTTTTTCGATACACCATCACTATCTGTTAAGGATTTGCAAAAATCCTGTTCTCTGTGTGACATTGACTTTTTACCCAAATGCTTTTGCAATACAATAAGGTCACTGCCTACTTCCGTACCGGCATAATCAGTAAACAAGTTATTGGGAAGTCTTATCGCTGAGACGAGCTTATGATCCTTCATCAGTGCTTCTCGGATGATCTGGTTCGAAGGACTATTGAGAACACCCTGCGAAGTAATGAAAGCCAGTATTCCACCGTCACGAAGCGTGTCGCTTCCCTTTATGAAAAAGTAGTTGTGTATACTTCTAGCAGCACGTTCCCGAGCGGGATCTTTACTTCTGGAATAGGAGAGGTCAAAAACGGAAGTATCCCCGAAAGGGATATTGCTGGCAATGACGTCATAGCTTCCGAGTTCCCTGTCAGGGATTTCTTCAAATCCTTTAATCCGGATATCGCTATCAGGATAGAGGTTTCTGAGTATTTTCCCTGTCAACAGGTCTTTTTCGTAAGCTGTTGCCTGGATTTCACTACCTTCTGAAAACGACCGTATAAAGTCGCCGATTCCGCCGGAGGGCTCCAAGAATTTCTGAACAGAAACACCTCTTTCTTTTATCACACCGGATATAGTATCAATAATTTTAGGTGGTGTATAAAAGGCTGTGAGAACGGAGTTTCGCATACTGTCCACATACCGCCGGTACTCTTTTTCATCCACCGAATTATCACGTAACAACTGAAACAGCTCCCAGGTAAGCGAAAACAATTCCTTCTCCGACTTCCAGGACTTTATATCATCCAGATCTTCTGCACGGTTAAGAATTGACTTGAGCCCACCAAATCCACTGTACTGCTGTAATAGAAGCTTTTCACCAGTGGTTGCTTTTCGTTTCTCCTTTTCCAGTGTAAAAGCAATCCGAAGGGCATCGATGTTCTGTTGGAGGTGAAACCTCTTACTGAAGCCCATGATCTTCGATCCATAGTTGGATAGTACCGATCAGCTCCGTATACAGAAGATCGTAGTCCGTTGTATACGCAAAGTCATCGGTAAGTTCGTAACCACCGAAAACGGGTTCACATACAGACATCATTTTTAGGGCAAAAGGTCGCAGCTCTTCATCTGCCATGATTGTATCAAATTCTTCACACACCACCTGGAATATCGTATCAAATTTGGAAAAATGAAGTCCTTCAAATAAGACGAAATCAGCAACCATATCACATTGCTCTATCGAATTTCCTGATTTGAAAGCTTCCTGGTAGGTGAATGCAGCATCTTGGGACCGCTGGTCTATAAATCCTGTATTACCCCGTAGTTCAGGGTAACTGGTATCAAGTAGTTCCTGTAGTCGTAATCTGAAGTACGACAGCTCTTTTTTTTCTGTTTCCATAATGTATTATTGTATAATAAAAAGCTAAATTAGGATGTGTGCGAAAGGAATTCTTTTCTGGGGAAGGGATTGGCGCCGGAATGCCAGTATTTGGCTAGTGCCTGTTTTAAGCCAAGAGTCAATAAAAAATCACCGTCAATTATTTATTATTTCCTTCGCCCTTTGTTTTGCGGAAATTCAAAGGACGATTCTGCTTTTTCATTAAGAATAATATACGCATCGAACTTTTTGCCTGCTGCACTTTTCATTCCTTTAATAAGTGATGTTCTACCCCTTAAAACAAGAGATTCAATATCGGAAAGACTAATGCTAATGCCACAGATTTTTCGGTACTGTAACCAGCGGCAATCTTCACCCGGGCATTTCACAACAGTATCCCTTATAAGAAGTCTATGACCCTTGCATTTTGGGCAGGTGAGATCAGGCTGTAGATCAGTATGAATTGAAGCAGTCAGCAGTTCATGAGTAATACTATCGGTATATTGTTCAATATCCTTCTGAAACATTGACGCATCGGCTTCTCCATTTTCTATTTTTTGCAGAACCAGTTCCCACTCTGCTGTCATTGCTGCATTCGCAATCTTTTTGTCAGCAACCAGCTGGTACACCTGAAGCCCCTTTTCAGTAGGAATCAGGGATCTCTTTTCTCTTGTAATGTAATTCCTGGCAAAAAGTGTTTCTATTATAGCCGCCCTTGTGGCGGGTGTGCCGATCCCAATGTTTTGCAAGGCTTTACGTTCCTCTTCATTTTCGATTGCCTTGCCTGCAGTTTCCATAGCTGTGAGCAGTGCTGCTTCATCATACAAGACTGGAGGCTTGGTCTTTTTTTCTAGTACCTTGGCATTTTTTATCTTCAGTTCTTCACCCTTTTGAAACTTAGGAAGTTCTTGTACCAGTTCAGTAACTTCATCTGATGAACTTCCCTGAACACTGCGCCAGCCGGGTTGGATAGTTTTAGAACCTTTTACAATAAAATCGTAATGTAGCACCTGAACATGGGCTTGGGTAAGTTCTTTCAGACAAGGTTGTGATACGGCTTCAAGCAATCTCAGAGCGATCATATCGTAAATGGTATTCTCCCTGGCGGGTAAATCAGATGGTAGCTTTTCAGTGATGAGCAGCCCATGATGATCCGTTACTTTCAAATCATTGACAATGCGTTTATTAAAACGTCCCCACGGAATATCGTTCAAGGCCTCCTTGAAGGATTCTCTGTCTGTCAAAGTGCGAACAAGACCCGGTATCTCCGGCCACACGTCTTCAGAAATATAATTACTTCCGGTGCGGGGATAGGTTATGTACTGCTTTTCGTAAAGGCTTTGAGCGATTTCCAATGTTTCCTCCGCTGAGAGTCCGAGGCTTTTATTGGCTGCTTTCTGAAGACCCGTTAAATCAAATAACAAAGGTGGCTGCTCTGTAACAGCTTTTATCTCTACAGCAGTGATTGTGACTTTTTCTTCACGACCGATAACCCTCAGCGCATCCTCGGCCTGTTTTTTATTATCCCATCGGGTTTGGGAAAGGCTTTTAAATTCTGTATAGTCCTTTCGGTGGTCAAGTTCAATCTGAAAGTAATCTTTAACCGTAAAGTTCTTGTGATCAAAATATCGAGTACATATGAGTGCCAGTGTCGGGGTCTGTACTCTTCCAAGCGAATATGAGCCACTTCCGGCGGAAATAGAAAGCGCTTGTGAGGCATTGATCCCTACCAGCCAGTCAGCACGGCTCCGGCTTTCCGCTGCCCGATACAACCCTTCAAATTCACTTCCCGGTTTAAGATTCTCAAAACCTTTTCGGATAGCTTTCTCTGTCAGAGAGCTGATCCAAAGTCTTTCAAATGGTTTGTTGCATTTCAGATATTCGTATATGAAACGGAAGATAAGCTCACCTTCCCGACCTGCATCAGTTGCAACGATAATACTGTCTGCGCGATTAATTACCTGACCGATAATCTTCAGTTGTTTTAAAGCCGCCGGATCGGGTGCGTATGTTTTATCCTTTTTTAGTTTTCGTACTGTTAATATAAAGGGATCAGGCAGGATAGGCAGGTTTTCCTTTTGAAATCCAGATAATCCATAATCTATGGGCATCCCCAGTGCCACTAAATGGCCCAAAGCCCAGGTGATTAGATAACCATTTCCTTCCAGATACCCATCTTTTTTTTCCGAAGCACCCAGAAGGAAAGCTATTTCCCTTGCTACACTTGGTTTTTCTGCTATTACTGCTTTCATAGATTTATTATTTAGAGTTTTTACTGAATAGAAATGGAATGCCTAGGCATTCCACTTCTGAATACTTAAGTAGTATTTGTATTTAGAGTTTTTGTTTCACCTTATTACGAGGTTTTTCCTGCTTTTGTTGTTGCTTTTTGCTGTCAGGTTCAGTTTGACCGGTCTTTAGTGGTTCCTTTAGGTTTTTAGTTGCTTCATTCGTTTTTCCCTCTGAGTTCACGGCTACTTGCGTTTTATGCCCTTCAACAGGCACAACTTTCTCTTTCAGCATATTGGCATTCTTGAAAGAAAAATCAATATTGCCGGTTGCTTTATTAAATGTGATATACCCATCATACGATTTTCCTTTTTTGTCGGTAAGCCCCTCAACATAAACAGTCTGGCCGGTTTTAAACTTCTCATATTGCTCTTTATCAAGTTCCTTTTCTCTAAAGTACCTTGGGGCCACATATTCATCGCCAATCTTGACCTGCTCTCTTTTGGCAGCAGTCCTGTCGAAGAGGAACTCTACTAATCGTTTATCCGCATTGAATTGAATAGTAGCATCGAAGGGTTCTCCTTTTTTAGAAATCATATCTTTGACAAGAAGTGGCTCTCCTTTCATTAAACTTTGTTTCTGCTCATCATTAAGTTTCACCCCTTTTATCTCATCCGGAATTTTTATCCAGTCTGTTCTAAGTGCCACCAGTTCATTGGTCATCCGGTCAACGCTGATGATTGACGGAATTTTTTCTTTGGTCTTGGGATGTGTCAGGTCAACAACCCGACCCATATTGCCTGTGGCCTGGAGCTTTTCTTTGTCTTCAGGGGTAAATTCGTGACCAAAGAATGGATAGTTTAGGTTGGGCTCTTTGCGAATGCCATGGATTCCCATTACCACTTTTCCATCTCCACTTTCCTGCAAGGAGAGTCGCGCATCCAGGCGGATAATGGAACTCCCTAGATTGAGACTGACCGGAACCAGTTCATTCGTCTTATATCCCTTTAATAGGGGTTCCAGGAGATTCATCCTTTCCAATTTCTCCCTGTTTAACCCCAGATTAGACATCGTTTCCCAATCGATCTGTTCAGGTTTATAACGATATTCACTGGTTTCCTGCGTAACGGCAGCTTTCTGCGTAGTTTGAGTTGTTTCCATTGTATTTTGTGTTTGTTTTTGATCTTTTTTTTGAGTTTCCTCAGGAACTTTTACCTCATGATCTGCAAGAATCTTTTTATTTTTCTCATCAGGATTATCAACCTGCTTCTGCATTTTCCCAGCGGTTTCGACGGCTTCGGCTATCGGTACCTTAAAGAATGAGAAACGTGTAGGGTCTTTCAGCTGTCTAAAGAAATTCGAAAAGAAATTGGTAAACGCATCACCATTTAAGTCGATCTTCATAAATTGGTTCTGGTTCTTCTTTGTCGCATCTACAGTATTTAACTTACCGTCTTTATCGATACCTGTTACTGCCTGTATTTTGTTTTGTTGTTTGTCCAGCACCAGAAGGATTTCTGAGAGCTGCCCGTCTGCGGACACTCCTGCTTTTGGATTGATTTCTTCATTCATAACTTATTCTTTTTTTCTTCGAATGTATCAGAATGAAATACATGAGGCATCATCTTGTCGCATTGGTGAATACTTTGGCACGGTCTGGCACTAGGTCATAAGAAACTATCTCTTCACCGGATGCGAACATCTTTCGCGAACAAACTGCCGGACATCGGAAAGCTTGTAATAGAGCTTTCCACTTAATGTATAATAAGGAAGCTGCCCAGCACTACGAAACCGCTGTAAGGAACGGTTGCTTATTTTAAGCATCAAAAGCACATCCTGGTTATCTAAGAGTTGGTCTCCGTCCGAAATCGCACTGAACTTCTGCGATGATTTCATCTTTTCACTGATTATATCCAGCCGGTCCGTAATGCGTTTCATCCAGGAAAGGAATTCCATTCTGTCCACTGAGTCTAAATTCATTGTTTTCAGGTTTTGGGTTAGAGTACAAAGCTCGTTTCCCTGTACCTCGACTCCTACCCAGCTTCACCCATTGACTTTTCAACTTTTTTAATCCGACTAAAAGAGCTGCCAACACCTGAAAAATGGCGTTTGCAGCACAATGAAGAAAAATTATCCAATTACATCCACAGGCCTAAAGCCAATGGGCAGTCATGGGTATAGCAATGGCATAAAAAATGGCGTGAAAACGGATATATTTAAACCGCAAAGAATTAAGAGAAATATGGATCAAAAAATATGACAATAGGAAAATCCCTGCTATTGATCAATAGCAGGGATTTAAAGAGTTAATACAATTCTTATAAATGTTCAGAAATATAGGAATCCAGATCTGCTTTCAACCGGTCAAGGTAGGTAGGACCACTACGGTATTTCATACGATGGAAAGCATGGTGAATATCGCCAAACTGTACATCGAACATACGTTGGAATAAAGTAGCAATCTGCCGGATACCTAATTTTCCATGGCCCACTGATCTCGAAATATGAAGGGCATAGATCAACTCAATGAGTGCATTTTTAGATTCTGTCCATTGGATTTTATTATTGTTGGGATTTCTAATACTTGTTGCTTCAGTACTATTGCGAAAAGTTTCAATTCGATAATAAAGATATTCGTACAACAGGTCAAATGCCAAGATACGGGCCACTTCATAATCATAGTATGTAGAGAAGTGGATGTCAATTTCAAATACCCTGTTACTCAGTCCTTGTTCCCAGTCTATTTGACCTCTCATAAAGTAAATCGTATCCTTATTTCTACGACCGGATCGATAGTACCTGTAAAATTCGGAATCTGACAGTGCGCCCATATAGTTATTTTCTGCTTTTGTCAATTTTTCCTTAAAGTACTTTCTTGATACACTACCTAGTTCAGAAGGACGACCGGTTTCGATCCTGAATAATTTGTTGTAAAATAAAAGCTTGCTGCAGACAGAAGGTTTTATTTCTCTAAAAAATTCAATTTCATCATGGTCATTCTCAAATCCGTTTTTTTGAACATCGGCTTTTAAAAGCTGCAGCTGCTCATTTAAAAGAATGACCATGTTACGGGAATCTTCGACAACGGTTTCAACGCTCAGAGAAAGCTTCTCCTCCGCTTCTTTGATCTTAGTGCGGATAGTTCGGTAAAAGTTTTTCATAGTTATTTAGTAATTGGGGTTAGACAAACGGTTGATTGATACCGTTTTACTATTGACAACAAAAATATATATTTTTTTGCATAGAATCACTATGCTGAGGATGAATAATATATTGATTATCAAATGGTTATAAATAACCATTACTTATCAATACATAGTACTAAAAAAACAAGTAAACCACCTTCTTTCAACCCTATAATTACGATCTCTTTAAAAGCTATACAGCAATTTCTTTCTTATTCTGAATAACTTTTGACACCAATCAATTTTCGTACTGTTTCAGTTAATTTTCGCAGTTTATTTGGAAAATTTTGTGAGCAAATTTTTATCTGTATGATTAAATAATGCAGGCCAAGGGAATAGCTGACACAAAGAGAAGTACATAGATATGATACGTTTTATGGTCTTCCTTAGGAGATTTGTAAAGAAGTACCCGTATCGCAACAGTCCAGTGAACACCCATTTGAATGATGAAAATAATAAGGTCGGTCTGTTCTGTAAAAATATCCCGCAGAGAATCTACCGTAAGCATGATACATAAAAATAGGAGGGGTAAAAAAAACAAATACTCAATACTAAGCAGTATCCTGGCTTTATGATCACCAACAACAAGGGGAAGGGTTTTACGACCTGCCTGACGATCCCCTTCTATATCCCGAAGATCCTGGATAGGAAGTGCCAATCCGGCCCAGGCACTCATTAAAAAAAAATAATACTGAAGGTTAGTCGTGATTGAAGATTCGGGGGATAGTGCAATATGCCACTGTACATTAAACAGAATAAAAGTTCCTAGGGTCATTCCCACAAGGTTTTTTGTTGCCCAATGTTTACTTCCTCCCCATAGATTAAGGTAATAAGAAACCGCAATCCAGGCAACGGAAAACCAGAAGATACCTAGAACAAAACCATACAGCGCATAGATACTGTTATAGATATAAAATCTACTGTAAGTTGCCTTGATTGTGACCAAACCTGTCACAAGTGGACGGTAAGGTTTATTGATCCTATCTTCCTCGATTCCGTCCAGTTGATTGCCGATAGTGAATGTATATATATAGAGGACTGCATAGGAAAGCGAGATCACAAAATGGAGGGGCAATTCGCTCCATGACCGTCCCTGATAAATCCATCCCGTGAAGAAGATCATAAGAGATGGCAGTATGGTATCCCAAATGTCATTGTTGATAAACTCCCAGGTAATATGGAGTTCACGGATGACTGCCCTAAAGACAGTTAGGGCGGGATTTGAGGATGTAATGAGTGGCATGAGTCAACTCTCCTTGACATAAATGTACTCAGAAACACCTCATTTGTTTTAGGAGGAAGAGCTTTTTTGGACAAAAATTGAAAATGAAGAGATAATATTTTATGAAATAACGGAATGCTTTACCAATATATCCGATAAGGTTGCTATAAGTGAGGTATTGTTAAGGGGCTTCAGGACATAGCTCACAGCTCCAGCTTCGATAAAAGTTTTACAATGGTCTTTATCCGCACATGCGCTGGCAATGACAACCGGAATGGGAATAGACTGAAGTTGAATATATTCTAGCAATCCCATGCCTCCCATACCCGGCATGTTATGATCTGAGATAATAATGTCCGGACTGAAATCTGATAGATGAGCGATCGCTTCTTCCGCGCTTTTGGTTGTCAAAACTACCGCGCCTTCCTGAAGTAGAATCCTTTCCAACATGGCACAGCTCATAGGATCATCTTCAGCAATAAGTATTTTGACCTGATCAAATCGTTTATCTCCCAAGACTTGTATAGATTCATTAACAGTGGTGAATATTATTTCGTTTGGGACTGTTTGCTCTTTTTGAGTAATAGCTTTTGAGCTTATCTTCATCATAGCAGGCATATAGGGTAACCTAACCATAAAACTTGTATGAGCCCCGGCTCTATGTACAGTAACGGAACCTCCTAGTTGTTCTATTAATTTCTTTGTAATCACCAACCCTAATCCCGTACCGACAAATTGTGCATTTCTTTCAGAAACATACTCCTTAAAGAAAGAATCTGCTTTCTCTTTGGAAATGGTGCTGCAGTTCTTAAAATTGAATACTATATGACCATCTGTCAGCGTGGATGAAACAACAACTTCACTTCCTTCTTCTGTAAACTTAATCGCGTTGGATAAAAGATTGTTGACAATTTTAATGAGAAACAGTTCATCACTTTGGATATGATTTACCTGTTCATCATGATCAAAAACAATAGTTACATTTCTCCGTTTTGCAAAAGTGGTATTGTAATCGATACAGGTTTTAAAAACAGAAATAAGTGAAAACGATGTGATATATGTTTCATCAAATTTCCCGGCTTCTATTTTTGCCATATCAAGCTGATTGTTGATGATATCAGTCATGATTTTACCCGCAGCATTCACATCTGTAAGAATTTTCAGAAGGTCATCACCGTCTTTAAGGGATTGAAGCTGATCTTTGAAATCAAGCAGGAACTGTGAATTCCCTATAATCGAGTTTAATGGAGTCCTGAGTTCGTGTGAAGTCTCATTTAAATATTGAGTTTTATTCAGATTCGCTTTTTCCATTTCTTTCGTTAGCTTATCATTCTGACGGATCATACTAATAGTAACATAAACTATTAATGAAAGCATACCGCCACACGACAAAATCGTAAATAAGGGCAAATACTCCGATGGGAAATGCTGTACCGGAATGAATTGCACTGACCGGTTTACATATACGATCATCGACAAAACAATAGTGGCAGCAATAAATCCACATCGGGCTTTCCATGATTTGTAAGTCAGACAACTCGAACAGGTTAAGTAGATAAAGAGAAAAACAATAACCATGTCTACTGGAAGAGCTTCCCCTAACCAGGCTCCAAAATAGATGGCACTACAGGAATGAGCCGCATAAAGACCTACCTTGGCATATTCAAATTTTCCTCTGTGATTCAGATAAATGAGCATGGCAAAAGCACCGGTTTCAAGCAGCAGTGCGATGAGGAATGATGTAGAAGGCACCAATGAGTACATAATACCACCAAATACAATGACCATTATACCCATCAGCGCTGAACCTGTATTGAAATTGCGTAAAATCGGTCGCTCTTTCTCAGGTACAGAAGCTTCGCCTGCAGACCGTATGGCAATGAAAACATTTTTGAAGGTTACCGGAATTTTTGCGGCTAACTGATACAGTGGTAATAAGTATAAATGAAAAATCTTTTCTCCGTTTAGCATCAATGGGAGCGTTTTGGTTTGGAATTATTTTGAGTTTTCCGGGATTAACACCTCTTTCTATGATTTTCATAAACACCAAGCTCGCGGTATAGCCCTATGTCCGGGAATCGTTGTGCTGTTAACAATTTAGCACTTTTAGAAGTTTCAACAGTTAATGAGATGTTAATTATGATGCATAAGAATTTTTCTAATGTAATTCCTCGTTATTATTAAAATATTGGCTTCCTAGGCATTTTTATTTCCCATCATTATTTGTTTCATACTCTTAGATCATTAATCTCATTTATGTAAACTTACGATTGTCCATTTTAGCTTTTTTTATACCAGATTATTTCTTAACCTAACTGTGATTATCATTTTCTTCTTTAATTGTCGATCGCCGTTCTAAAGATGGGGATATAGATTTCGCCATACACTACTGCTTCCTGCCAAAGACTACACAATACTCAACCTGCCTCTTTTCAGTCTCTACTTTTGCGACATGAATTTAAAGAGAACAAAAAAATGGAACAGATTACGAAAGACGATTTACGGCAATTTAGGATGCTGTTATTAAATGACTTTGAGGAGATACTTAAAAAATTATCTGCGAGATCAGGTAATAAACCTGACGAAAAACCTCAGGAATGGCTTCGAAGCAAGTCAATCAGAAACATATTGAATATTTCACCGGCATCACTTGTAAACCTCCGTATATCAGGAAAGGTCCGCTTCAGGAAGCTGATGGGATCATATTATTACAACAGGTTTGACTTAGAAAAACTTTTTGAAGATGATACGAATTACTGAAACTCAGTGGATCAATTTTCTAAAGGATTTATCAAATGATTCACGATTGAATGTATGGCATCTGGCCTTGCTCTATGCTCTAGTACAGTTGGCCTACTCCCAGAATGAGACTAAAATCATACATGTCAGCGGAAGCAGACTTATGGCAATGGCACATATTAAAACGGAACCGACTTACTACAAGTATTTCAAACAGATTCAAGATTTTGGATACATCAAGTATACTCCTTCCTATCATCCAGGCTATCGAAGTACAGTAGAACTTTTGACTCTAAAAGAGTCATCTTCAATTTACACCAAGAAATAGGTTCAAAATATTTTAAAAGAAAGTCAAAAAATAGTGAAGGCTCTGATTAAATAAGAATCAGAGCCTTCACTGTTTATAAAATCAAAATTTTACTTGTCCATCGAGGCCCTCAGCTTTGTAATCTTCTGTTGAAGGGAATATAGCCCAACCTTTACACGATCTTTCCCTATTATCGATTGGTCTTTTTTAAGTTCCTTAAACTCTTTTTCAAGATTCTGAAACAATGTATCAATATCCTCTTCATCAGCGTTTTCAGTAGATAATTTTTGCTTAAGGACTGTCATCTCTTTGTTTATAGATTCCTGAGTTGTGGTTGCGTAATGCTCAGTTTGTTTTACTGAGCTATGCCCTAACAATTCTTTGACAACGTTGATTGGAACACCATTATTAAGGGTAACCGTACTTGCAAAAGTATGTCGTGCTTTATGCGTGGAAAGTTTACTGTTAATGCCGCACAGGGCAGCAATTTCTTTCAAATATCCATTCATGTTTTGGTTGGACTTGACTGGCAAGATTGATCCTCTTGGAGAGCATTCTGGATCGTCCTTATATTTATCCATAAGTTCCAACGCTTTCGGCAGCAGTGGGATATCAGTATTTACTCTGCATTTCTTTCTGCGATTCATAATCCACAATTTTCCATCTATTCCTTCTTTAATATCTGTCCTTTTTAAGCGGAAAATATCAATATAAGCTAGTCCCGTATAGCACTGAAACACGAATATATCACGTACCCTGGATAACCTGTCAGTGGAAAATTGCTTATTTTCAAGACTACGCAGCTCTGCCCATGTCAGAGGTCTATTTAAAATTTTAGTTTTCTTCCCTTTAAATTGTACAAAGGGATCACCAGGAATAATGCCTTTTTTGATAGCAATGCGAACAATCTTTTTAAAATTACTGATATATTTCAGCGTTGTATTATTAGCACAGTTTCTGACAGTTTTTAAGTAAAAGTCATAATCCTTAACAAACTCATAATTCAGCTCACGGAACTCCAGATCATCTCTCTTGTATTTGAACTGTATAAATTCCTGAACGTGACTTCGTGCGGTCACATATCGTTTCCAGGTGTCAAGGTCAAATCCCTTATTATCATCCTGCTCATTATCAATTTCTTTACTTTTCTTTCCCTTATTTCGTACTAAAGCATACATTTCATCATTATGCTTCTGAAATTCCTCAAGCACTTTAACTGTTGACTCATCATTACCATTTATGTAATTGATGACACACCTTGAGGTAATTATCTTATTTAAATTTTCCTCTTTGGTGATAAAGTTACTGACTTTATTAACCACTGAATCCAAATAGAAATTTAGAGTCCTTGCATCTTCCTTGGTACCAATAGCTCTTTGAACTTTCTGGTCCCATCTGCGTACATCCCATTTTTTCTTCGTTGACGTTTCCATTGGAATACCACCAATCTTTACTCTCACATGGACAGCTCTTAGCATGTCCCCTTTCTTTTTAGGGCTTTTTAAAAAAAATGTTAGCCTGTTCTTTACCATAATTCGACAATTTTTTTTGAGTTATTAAATGTCGAAATAGTATGCTCTTAAACCAAGTCCTTAAAGGATTTTAGTTGTTGATTATCAGATAGTTAAATAAATTTTGGTGGCATTTTTTTTTAATAAAAAGAAGCGCCACAAATGCGCCATAAACTTTTGGAGTATTTTTGAAAATTTTGAAATTCTTTCAGAAACAAAAAAAGCCTGCAATTTCAAAATTGCAGGCTTTATCGGCTTTAAATGCGCTTACAAGATAAGTTCTTTTACGCTCTCGCGGAGAGTGAGGGATTCGAACCCCCGGACCTGTTACAGTCAACAGTTTTCAAGACTGCCGCAATCGACCACTCTGCCAACTCTCCTGAATATCGACGCTACCGTCGTTTTCAGTGGTGCAAATATAGAAAGTTTTTTGATTCTGACAAAATATTTTCTTAACGATCTATAGAAAAAAATATTGATTTAAAATTTCAACACATGAAAATTCTGGAAGCACGAAATGAAGTTTATATAATACTGTAATATAGGAAGATAAAATTTCAGATTATTCATCTAAAAAATTCCTCACAAAAAATAAAATTTATACTTTATCAAAAAAAAATTAAATCTTATTAAAAACCTTTTATTGAAAACCAAATCTTATGCAAAACTTTATTAAATTTTCTTAACTTTTTCGTCATAAATACAATTATTAGCATTTTATGCCTATCTTTACTGAACAATTTCAGCTTAAAAAACACAACCCGCTGAAAATCAATAGTAAATGACAAGCAAAATCATCGGAGTAGGCAATTATATACCCTCAGAAACAATCACAAATTTATTTTTCGACCAACACATTTTCCTCAATTCAGAAGGAGATTTACTAAAAGAAAATAATGCATCGATCACCAATAAACTTCAGAAAATTACAGGTATCGTAGAAAGACGTTATGCAACTAGTGAGCAGGTGACTTCAGACCTTGGACTGATAGCCGCTCAGACAGCAATCGAAAACGCAGGAATCGACCCGGAAACTTTAGATTATATCATATTTGCACATAACTTTGGTGATGTAAAATTCGGTACGGTACAATCTGATACGGTTCCGAGCCTTGCTGCAAGAGTAAAACATTTATTAAAAATAAAAAATAATTTCTGTGTAGCATATGATGTCCTTTTCGGCTGTCCGGGATGGATAGAAGGTGTAATACAAGCCAATGCTTTCATCAGATCCGGCATTGCCAAAAGATGTCTGGTGATCGGAGCAGAAACTCTTTCGCGTGTCGTAGACATTCATGACAGAGACAGTATGATTTATGCAGACGGAGCCGGCGCTGTAGTCGTGGAGACCAGCAATGACGAATCGGGAATACAATCCCATTTGTCGGCATCATATACTTATAAGGAAAAAGATTATTTATATTTCGGAAAATCGTACAACAATGAAAGCTGTCCGGATACGAAATATATCAAAATGGATGGAAGAAAAATCTACGAATTTGCCCTTATTCACGTTCCTGAAGCTATGAAACAATGTCTTGACAACAGCGGATATTCTATCGATCAGCTAAGCAAAATCATTATTCACCAGGCAAATGAAAAAATGGATGAAGCCATTGTAGAAAGGTTCTACCAGCTCTACAACACTCCTCTTCCACCCAACATCATGCCGATGGTGATCGATAAGCTCGGTAACAGCAGTGTTGCTACGATCCCTACTCTATTGGCCATGATTTTAAAAGGTGAAATGGAGGCTCATAGCATCAAAAAAGATGATATCGTTTTATTTGCATCGGTAGGTGCGGGAATGAACATTAATGCGTTCGTTTATAAGTTTTAATGTCTTAAAAAACAACTCAATCTGAATAAATCGCAGCCATAAAAATAATTTTCTGACAATCAATTAATTAAAACCGCTTTTTATTCGTTTATTTAATGTATCTTTGCTTCATATATAATAAATAGGTTTCTGCCTTTGCGCTTCTGCTTTAGTTTAAAAATCACCATTTTTTTCCTTTCAGTACTGCTTTTTCAGCCGCCCAATTTTTTAGATAATTTAAAATAAATCAATTAAGATTTTTTTTAATAATAAATAAGTAATACAACAATTTTTAATATAATTACAATGCAAGAAGGCACAGTAAAATTTTTTAACGAAGCAAAAGGCTTCGGATTTATTTCTCCGGCAGACGGAGGAAAAGACGTATTCGTACATTCCTCAGGATTGATCTCAAGAACAATTCGTGAGAATGACAAAGTAGTTTTTGAAACACAGCGTGGAGAAAAAGGTTTAAATGCTATTAACGTAAAATTAGCATAGAATCCTTTTGAATGGATAAACTATAAAATCAATAGTTGAATATTCCATAAAAACTTTTAAATAGTAACAAGCAACTATCAAATCATTATTTATACAGTTCATCTGCTACAATTTTATTTAAAAGAACAATTTTTTGGAATATATTCAATTTTGAATAATTTAAAAAGTTTCGGCAAATCTTCGATTTGCCGAAACTTTTCTTTTATAGCATTACTGTAAATACCAGTCTTTATATCTCTTCAAAGCTTCCAGAAAATAATAATCTGCATAGATCAGCGGAACATCGATCTCAGAATTCAAAGGCAATCCTCCGGTACTGTGCATCAATAAAAATCCACCGTTTTCGTTCAGTTTTGCGTGATATTTTTCACCTGAAAGACTGACCAACATTTGTTTTGCTGCTTCTACACAAGTTTTCTTTTCATCACCATTTGTATATTGTCCCAATTCCAACAGCGCGGAAGCCATGATCGCAGCTGCGGAAGCATCTTTCGGGACATTGGGAATCTTCGGATCGTTGAAATCCCAGTACGGAATTTTATCTTCCGGCAGAGTCGGATTATTGAGAATAAATTTTGCAATATTTCGCGCCTGATCCAGGTATTCTTGATCTTTTGTAAAACGGTACATCATCGTATATCCGTACAAAGCCCAAGCCTGACCTCGCGCCCAAGCCGAAGAATCAGAATAGCCCTGAAATGTTTTTTTGCCAAGAACTTCCCCGGTATTCACATCATAATCAACAACATGATACGAACTGTAATCCGGTCTGAAATGATTTTCTATCGTTGTATTGGCGTGAGCAACAGCAATTTCCCTTATTTTTTGATCGCCTCCGTTTTGTGAAGCCCACATCAGCATTTCAAGATTCATCATATTATCGATAATGACAGGCCCTTTGAAATCCGCCATTTTATCCCACGACAGAATAGCCTGCATTCCCGGTCGAAACCTTGTAGAAAGGGACTTTGCTGAAGTGAGGATAATTTCTTTATATTTTGGATCTTTGGTGATTCTGTACGCATTTCCGAAACTGCAAAACATCATGAACCCCAGATCATGATCTCTCGTAAAAGTCTTGTTAGGCTCTATCAATGCAAGTCTTTTCTCTGCCTCTGCTTTTATTTCCGGATCATTGGTCTGCTCATAAATCATCCACAACGAACCCGGATAAAACCCGGAACACCACCACGAAATATCCCTTGTCACCAAACGATTTTCCGATGCATTGTAAGATTGTGGCATTTTATCCTTCGGAACAGATTTCATTAAAAAACGGTATTGCTTTTCAGCAAAATTAAATTCATTCCGAATCAAAGCGGACATTTCTTTTTTACTCTGTGCGTAAAAAGTGATATGTAAAACTGTAAAAACAGCAATGGAAAGCTTGTGCAAAGTCATCTGTTATGGATATTCTTTGTACAATTTATTAATTTTTATGTTTGTTATGGAAAAATTTAATCTAAAAAAGCTCAGGGATAATTATTTTTAATTTAAAACTAAATTTTACGGGTTATTTATTGGAATTTTTAGATCCTAAAAACATATACGCCAAACCCAGTCCCAATCCTGCCAACGCCGCCAGTTTCGTTTTTCTTGAAAGAACCGGAAGCATGGTTTCTCCGTAAATCCGGTGAGGTTCTGATGAGGGTTCCAGAACATTTCCCGGCTCAGAAGGTGCATTTTTCACTTTCATCATCAGTCTCATGGCTGCAGAAGCTGTATTGATAATCGGTTTTGGAAATAAACTGTAAATATTCACAAGGAATCTTGAGGCGATATCCGGGAATAAATCTTTTTTTGGATTTTTGGCTAATTCTACAATTTTTGCCGCCGTATCTCGTGGATCTGCTGCAAACGGAGGAATTTTAAAATCTAATCCTGAATATTTTGCAGAGTGCATATTTCCCGTTGAACGCTGAATCTGCGGGTAAAGATTACAAATATGAATATCCGGAAAATCGGAAATCTCACCATGAAGACATTCCATCATCCCGCGAATACCGAATTTTGTGGAAGAATATACCGCACTGTACGGCGCCGGCATAAAACCTCCGATAGAAACATTATTGATTAAAATACCTTCATTCTGTCGTTTAAAAATAGGCAAAACACTGTACGCTCCGTGCATATAACCGAAAAGATTCGTTTTGATAACCTGCTCGTTGAGCTCCATCGGGATTTCTTCAAATTTTCCGCTGGCCATTACTCCGGCATTGTTTACCCAGATATCAATCCGGCCGTTGAACTGCAGGGCTTTATTTGCAAGATTCTGAACATCGGAAGCTATGGAAACATCCGTTGGCACAGCCACCGCCGCCACTTCCAGATCCCTGCACAGCTGTACCGTCTCATCCAGTCCATCCTTTCCTCTCGCTGCAACTACAATATTGCACCCTTCCAAAGCAAATGCCTCGGCGATAGCTCTTCCTACTCCACTGCTTCCTCCTGTAATGACAACGGTTTTTCCTCTCAGGGTTCTTTGTAAATTATTATCTGATTTCATTTCGTGATGGTTTTGGTTAATAGTTTAAAGTCAACCTATTATTATGCCATAGGAATTATTTTCAGAATTAATTTCAATACAAAGAATAATTTTAATTCAAATTTAACTTTAATAAAAATCATTCGAATTTATTCATCAAATATCACTCTTCCGTCAAAGGGTTCGCTCCAGCAGACAAAAATACTTTTGTTGTGTCTTTTGATCTCGGCTGAAAGTACTTCGTAATCTCCGTCTTCTTTTTTTCTTTCAACGATCAGGTCGGAACCTTCGCCAATATTTCCTTCACGAAATTCCACTCTGTAATCTCCGGATGGATCTTGTACAAAATCCTCTTTTTTAAAATTCTGATGTGCCATGATTTTAAAATTTTTAAGTTATTTATACAACAGAATAAATTATGCCAAGATCGAATTTTATTATTTTTTCTTAAAAACTCTTAAATAACCTTAATAAATTTCTCTCAGGGAATTATTGGCACAATATTTTAATTACACAAAACAACTCATAGTTAATTTGAGTTTTCATGGTTATTAGTTTTTTATCCTCGGAAATTTCTGGGGATTTTTTATTTTATTTTTTAGTCACAAAAGACTATTCATTTAGTTTGATTTCTCGCTTTTTTCTTTACATCCCGCAGTTTTATAGTCAATGTTTTCCGGAGGTCGTCGTGAAAATCCTTATAGTTTTTGATGCTTTCCTGGAGTTTCTTTTTATTGCTTAAATAATCTTCGTAAAGCTCGCACAATTCAGAACCTTTCGCAATCACCTCACAAGACTCAATGTCTGATTCGTCGGTGGTTTTTTGCAATAAATACCTGTAATATTCCATGCGTTCCGTAAGGCTGTTATGAAATTTTGGTTCTATTCCCTGCATTGCTTACTATTTTATTTAAACTTAATTTGAAAAACCGATATACGGACTGTCGCTTTGATATAAAACTTTCACATCCTGAGGCTGTGTTCCATTGTATATTGATTTTGAATAAATTTGATGTAAAACCGACGAAAGCAAAACCTCATCGGGATCACCCAGAGTTCGCAGCGGCAAAGCAGAATATTCATTAACCTGAATTTGAGGAGCAATCCCGTTGGTGTAATTGCCTTCACCGCTCGCATTGAAAACTTTATAAATCACAGGATGCATCTGCCACGTAATTTTCTTCGGTTTTCTTCGGTCTTCCACCACAAATCCGGCCATATCTTTTCCTAATGTTGCATCACCAACCTGAATGACCTGCAGATAAGGCTTTAAATTATTAATAACAATTTCAGAAGCGGAAGCGGTACTTTTCGATGTGATGACGTATACTTTATTCAATCCTAACGAATTAGCATGCAAAACACTGAAATCAAGCGCGTTGGAATCATAGGAAATCTGTTGGGAAAATGTTCTTTTTACTTCACCCCCGTTTTTGTTTCCTTTGTAAATGATGAACGGCGAATTGGCAGAAATCCCTGCTGGAATCAAGGAACAAAGCGCGGCCGACGATGAAACAGAACCTCCGTAATTGTACCGAAGATCCAGGATCAGCTCCTGAACTCCTTCAGTTTTGAATTCTGCAAACTTCTGGTTCAGAGCAGAGGTCATTCCGTCCGGAAAATCATAGATATAGAGATAGGCTGTTTTTTTATTGTTTTGTTCGAAAATTTTGGACATTAAGGGCTGGTCAAGCGAATATCCGTAGTAGACCGTAATATTTTTTTCGTTAATAATCGAGCCGTTTTCCCAATTTCCAACGGTCAGTTGAATAACCGTCTGATCCGGAATCGCAGCCGTCAATTCTTCCGCATTGGAAGCTGTAATGGCCACTCCGTTGATTTTTTTTATGACCATTCCCCTTTCCAGTCCGGCATTCATAGCGGGGGAGTTTTTTAATACTAATTTTATCACCGTTACCACTTCACCATTTGCCAGCTGCAAAACAGTATAATCGAAACCATACATATTGCGCACCGAACGGGGATAGGAAGAAGAATCCGCTGTATTTACGATAAAAGAAAAACGATCCTGAGGAGCCAGTAAACTTTTAAAAAAATCCTTTGTCGGGAGATGATAATCGGGCTTTGCAGGCATCTGATCTGCCCAGTAATAATACCGCCTAATGCTGTCCTGAACCCAGACATTCACTGCTTCTGTGCTTCCTTCGGGAAAATCCGGGATTTCGTCGTCTGTACGGTTGCAGGAAATCATTAAAACCGATAAAAACAGTACCGCAAGTATTTGAATATTAAAAAAGTTCCTCATAAATTGTCATCTTTTATAAATAATCTGCAATATCAATATCCCCTTTTACGACCCATACTCCGTTCTCCATTTTCTCCTGAAGCACGATCATATTGGCTCCGATGTCCTGCTTTAAAGTTACTTTGATAGTATTCGATCCCGTGTAAGGTTCTGTGGTTCCCGGCTTGTATAATTCGAGATAAACGGGAGCCGTCGTGCTAAAGAAATTATAGATTTTCACGGAAGTGAAATCCTTTTTCCCGATGTTGTCAAATTCTGCCAGGACAAGTCCGTTTTCCCTTTTTAAAACACCTTTTACGCCGTCCAGCGAAGTGCCGGAAAACTCACCGAGATTCGGGAAAATAAATTCGAAGCCGACTTTTCCTAAATTCACCTGAGGTTTTATCGCATAAGTCTGCAGAAAAATCCCCGGAAGATTGAAAAAAGACACGTTTTTGTAATCTTCAAAATTGTTGTAGGTAATGGTATATTTTGCAATTTGAGTTCCTGTTTCGTTGTTATAGATGCCCAATTCATCGGTTTCGCCTTCATCGAGCACAAACATCAGCTGGGTTTCTATTTTGTCTGTATACGAATTTTTCCCATTGATTTCGATGGGTTTTCCGTTCAATCTCAACTGCAGAACATCCGGCTTGGAATATCCTTTTATATTGACTTCCGCAGCTTGCTGAGCCTTATCAAAACGCTCCATCGTACTGTTGTCTGTACAGGAAAATAGTATCGCAAACAGTATCATTGCTATGATCTTTTTCATTTAAAATTATTTTAAATAATAAAATTTAAAAATTGCCCCACCCTAAACTGCAGGGCAATCATTTTTATAAAAACTAAATCGGATATGTTTCTGTTTTCACAGATTGTATGTTTAAGCTATAAGCCTTACATTATTTTTAGAGTTTTCATGGAAATTTTTTTACAAACATCCTTGTGTTTAATGATGATTATTTTTTAATGAATTTTAATCTTTCTGTCAGAATACCGTCGCTTACCTCAGCAAAATAAGTTCCTGCTGAAAGCTCACTAACATTGATATTTCCTGAGTATTTGGTATTGATTATTTTTTGTCCGGCAGCATTGTAAACCGTCACTGTCGTATTGTTTTGTTTTAATTTCGGATTAAGCTGCAGCTGTAAAGAATTGGCTACAGGATTTTCCATTATTCTGGTAAGATTTTTTGTTTCTTTTATGTCTTTTGTTTTTAACACTGAAGCGAAAATCGTCATCTCATTAATATTAATATTTTGAGAATTGGATGCTGCTCCGGATGAGATTCTGTTTGACCAAAGTCCAATATAGATTTTCTTTCCTGCAAACGCTGAAATGTCTATCAAACATTCCGCATACTGATTAAGATCCGCAGGTAAATTAGCCGAAGTCGCATTGAATCTGTACGCAGCTCCATTGGAATTTTGTGCTTCTGTAGCCATTTGCTGGAAATCTGATAAATCCGGAACCTGCTTTTGAGGCGTACTTACAAAAATATATACATCTCTGCTTACCAAAACGTGCGTAGACCTCTGTCTTCCGATATATCCCGCCAGTGTAAGGGTTCCTCCCGCGCTGGTAAGATCGATTTGAGGCGAAATAATCCAGTCGTTTTCAGTAGCAAAACCCGTAGCATTTCCCGTAGGAACAAGATTGATCGAGTGGCGAAGAACTCCCGACGGACCATAAGCAAGCGCAGTACCGTTGTGGTAAATGTTTTGTCCCTGTACCCATCCGTTTCCATTGCCGTTCAGGTCATGGAACGTCCATCCCTGAAGATCAGCAGCAGTATCAAAAGAATTGCTCCAAACAGGATATTGTGCAAATATCGCCTGTGACAGAAGGACAACAGATAATAAAATTATTTTTTTCATAATACTAATTATTAATTTATTTTAAAAAAAAGTAAAAGCAGGGAAAGCAATCACCCTCCCTGCTATTAATTATTAATCTACAATTGAGAAGTCATATTTCGTCCAAGTACCCTGGAAGTTTCCACAGTTTCTTGGAGATACGTTCCAACCACCATTGTTGTAGAATGGCTGAGACATACCGAAAGCATTAGCAGTTGCTGAAACCACTAAGTTTGCCGCAGGAATTCCTGAAGTTCCCAAACCTGTAACAGCAGTCGTAAAGCCGTGTACTTTGATTGAGCTGTATGTAGATGCAGAAGACAATTCAGATCCTGAACCTTCTACTCTGATTCCTGTAGGATATCCTGTAATTACAGCATCATTTAACGTTAATTTTCCGTTTCTTCTGATGTGGATCCCGTTTTCATACTTTGGTCCTGTATAAGGTGACGGTGATGTGTACAACTGGTTCGTCTGAGTACCTACGATCGTAAGGTTATTGATTACCGGGTGTGTCAACAATGGCGTTGAAGTACCTCCAGCGTTGTTATCCAACTCGATACCGTTTGTATCAGAAACCTGTCCGCTTATAGTGTGCCCAGAATTGAAATCAGCCAAAGCCAATGCACAAGTAATTGTCCCTGTATATCCGTTATCAAAATCGAAGTTATCATCTTCCGCAGCGAAAGAAACCAAATTTGTAGCGTTTACAGTTCCTCCGAAAAATTCGAAAGAATCGTCCTGCCCGTAAGAAACCTGGATGTGATCCAACGTAGTACCGCTTCCAACACCAGCCAATGTCAAAGCATTCACCTCGTTTCCGGAATTAGCACCTACGAAATCATATCCTGCGAACTCGATACGAACGTATTTCATTGTTCCGGCGTTGTGAGCAGAGTTGCTTCCTCCAAAATAGAACATAGAATTCTGAGGAAGACCTTCTACAGTCGTCGTTGTAGGTACGTTTGTAGGAGCATCTCCCAATAGAATCACCCCTCCGAAATCTCCTGCTTCAGCAGTCGTATCTTCGTTTCCGTCTAATAAGTTGTAGCTTGTAAAGATAATTGGCTGAGATTCTGTACCTGTAGCGTTGATCTGACCTGTTTTTGTAATGATCAAAACACCTCTACCTTCTCCATCAGCGTTTGGTTTAGCTTTGATGAATGTTCCCGGAAGAATCGTTAAAGTAGCACCGTCTCTTACAGCAATATTACCGTCAAGCTCTACTACACCGCTCCATGTTGTGTTTGAAGTGATGTCGCTGTTTACAACCGTTACAGGAAGTGTAGAAGCTGTAATATATTCTGCAGAAGTAGACTTCATGTCGAAAGAGTTTGAAGAATCTGCTAAAGAATCATGTTGGCAAGCAGTAAGTGATAAAGCTGCAGCTGCGATTAAAGTTAATTTTCTCATTGTTAAAAGTTTTGAATCACCAGATCATTTTGTTTATGTTTCCAGACCTGATTTTTTTAATATTTAGAAATACCCGCCTCAGTATTTCTGCGATTTGGTTAGTTTTTTACTCAACCTTACATGAGGAGCTGTAGTGAAGAGTTCCCTGTTTACTTTCTGCTGACATTCGGGAAATATCGGCGTCGGTTTTTTCCGGAATCATACTGTGTTGCGCATCATCAGTATTGTTTTTGATTCATTTCAGGATACCGAAACCTGTACGTTGCATTACTGAGCTCTTTTCTATTTTTTATAATATTTTTTAAAAAGTATAGTTTACGCTTACTCCGAATATTCTCCCGCTGTAGGCTCGAAATAAGATCTTGTCAATATTCTTGTCATATTTATCGGTAGCTCCGGGAAGAAGCTCGAGCATTTCCCGCTCTGTCTGAAGATTTCCGCCTTTTGACACCGAATAGGAATTGTAATTGTTGTAAAACTCTTTTACCCTGTTGAAAAGGTTTCTTGCATTCAGCTTCACTTCTAAATTCCTGTCTTTAAGAAATTTATATGAAAGCTGCGCATCTGCGACTGCATAAGGTCTTTGTATTTCTTCCCCGTTGTAGCCATATCCTACTGTGATGTACTGATCGCCTTTTGCGTTGTATAAAAAGCTTATTCCCAACCTTTCCCCATCATACATTAACCCTAAATTATAAGCATACGGAGTCTGCCCGTAAAGCGGCCTGTCTACTTCGTAGGTTGCGTCCTGATCTGTTGTTTCCGATTTGTCTTTAAAAGCAATGACTTTGGTATCGTTATAGGTAAAATTTCCGCTGATAAAAAGCTTTTCAAGAAAAGTATCCGTTGCAATAAAACCGAGATTCTTTCTTACTTCAGCTTCAAAACCTTTTAGTTTTGCATTTTTAGAATTTCCGTTGTAGAGATGTAAGTTTCCTTCATTGGAAATATAGCCTTCCCTTTCAATCGGCCTGTCGATGTTTTTATAATACAATCCTGCAGAAAAAATCTCTCCCAAGCCGGGAAACCATTCAAATTTAAAATCGTAATTGTCGACTATTGATGAAACCATTTCCATATTATGAATCAACCCGTTGGCAATGGGATCGAAATAAGGTAATCCCGTTCTTTCATTAAACTGCGGGCGAATCGCCATTCTGTTGTAAGCCAGTCTCACGTTAATTTTATTGGTCGGGCTATACGTAAAGTTGGCAGAAGGCATAAATTGCCAGGGCTTATCTTCCACAGCGGTTTTGTATACATTTTGCGGATCACTCGGGTCGACCTGCTGGGAAATCAAATCATATTGAAAATACTCTGCCCTTAATCCCCAAACCAATCTCAGCTTATTTTTCCATCGATTATCAAACATGATAAATCCTGCATGCTGCTCAACTTTTCCTTTGTATTGCTCGTCACTATAAAGCGGTCTCGTCTGCCATCCTATCCCGCCGGGAACATAATGTGAACCATCAAACCAATCGGAAAGCGCTCCGGGCATGGGCAAAATTTTAGTTCCGGCCACTTTTTCATCTACCCGCAACAGAAATTTCTGCTGCAAGTTGGTATTACTCTTTGATGCCCCTGCATATCCTATTTTTATATCATTTTTAAAATTTCCGGCATCTAAACTAAATTTTAATGAAGCTCCGTAATTATAATCTGTCTCTCGGTTTTCTATGAACCCTCTTGCAAAATCACTTGATGAATTGTTTACCTGATGATAGGCAATCGTTTCATTTCCAATAAAATTATAGAAAGTCTGATGCAGCGTGTAATCTTTGGTATCGGATGCTACGCTTGTTCTTGCGGCAAACCAGTCGATATCTATATTTCCTATTTTATGGTTTCCTTCCAGTTTGTTCTGTAAAAGAGTCTGATAAACAGGATAATTGGCGTTGTCCGTATAAGGTCTGTCTAATGTTTTGATCTGTTCGGGATCATTGTTGGGGATAATTCCGTAATAGAAATAATTGTAGGCCAGTTCTGCATTGGCCGGCAAACCGCTTCCTCCTGAATATTCGTTCCAGCCTGTAATTCTTGTTACCGTATTGTC
This sequence comes from Chryseobacterium wanjuense, assembly GCF_900111495.1. NCBI lineage: Bacteria > Pseudomonadati > Bacteroidota > Flavobacteriia > Flavobacteriales > Weeksellaceae > Chryseobacterium > Chryseobacterium wanjuense. Next base: position 2,057,171 of record NZ_FOIU01000001.1, read on the forward strand.
ATAAATATGGGTATAAGAATTCCTGAACGAGAATCTGTTTTTTCCCAGCTGAAGCCCAAAGTTCATCATTCCTGCCACCGTCGAATTATAGGTGTATGAAGCCCCCTGATTTTTAAAATTGTAAAATTTCACGGGAGATTCTTGGTAATCTTCTGCTTCAGGACTGGTAAGATAAGTGGTATCGAGCCAGTTTCCCCTTCCTGTATGGTCGATCTGAAGCTTGTTTTGTTCGTTTCTCAGGACTAAAGCGCCTGCAAATCCCCATTTATTATTATTTTTAAGTTTAAATGTTCTTCCTAAAGCCAGCTGCATATTAGATCCCATATCTGCCTTAGTGCGGTAATTGGTAAAATTATCATTGGTAAACTGCTTCGATTGCTCAAAAAACAGAGGATTTTCCCAGTTCATTGCCTTGAGACCCATCGGGAAATCTCTTGTTCCGTCATCGTATCCGAAATAATCATATCTTCCTCTTTTGCGGGTCAGAAATTCTTTAAAAGTAGAAATATCATTATAAGAAGTTCCTAAAGTAACGGTCGTAAAATTCTCATTGGGAATATCTTTCGTTCTTACTTCCACATATCCTCCGGCGAAACTTGCGTTCATGTCGGGGGTTGCAGTTTTACTTACCACCACACTTTCTACCATTGAAGTCGGGATAATATCAAATGAAAAATTCTGATTGTACGCTTCGGTACTCGGAAGATTGATCCCGTCCATTGCGGCGGTATTCCAACGCTCCCCCATCGAACGGACTACGACGTATTTATTATCAATTGTGGTAATTCCCGTTACTCTTTTTAAAGTTCCTCCTACGTCGTTATCAGGTGTTTTAGAAATCTGTTCAGCGGAAATTCCGTCACTCATCTGCGCGGCTTTTTTTTGTTGAGCCAGTAATCCTGCCTGAGTATCTGCTTTGCGGGTTCCTGTGATCACCACTTCTTTAATGCTTGCCACGTTGTCTGAAACAGATTTCATGGCAAAAGAAACAGTGCGGGTTTCATTATTGTTTACCGCCAGTTTTTCTACGCGTAATGTATTGTATTTAGGTGCTTTTATGGTCAGCGTGTATACTCCGGATGGAAGTTCTATGACGAAATCTCCGTTATTATCCGTCACTGCATTTCTTCCTGCTGCGTTTACTTCGGCACCTGTCAAAGGATTTCCGATCTCATCCACAATTTTCCCGGAAATCTTACCGTTTCCCATGACAGAAACACCGGAACCTTCATATTTAATTGAAATAAGGTCACCACGAAGGCGATACACTACCGGCAGCCCATTTGTAAGGTCTTTCAGGCAGCTGTTCAGAGGAACATTATCACACTTTACACCTTTTACTTTTAATTCCTTGATATCTGCTTTAGAATAAGCCAGCCGCATCCCGGTTTTCCCGGCAAATTCTTCCAGTGCTTCAATTAACGGTTTTCCTCCCGGCACAGAAAACGATACTTTCTGTACCAATTCCTGTGCTTCTGCTGCTACAGTAAAGAAAATTGCCGCGACTGTAAGACCACATTTCAAACTTTTCATTTTACGCTCTTTAATTAAATTTTTTTTAATCTGATTATTAGTTTTTACCCTTAGTTTTATTTTTTAAGAATGTAGGTTGTCTCTTTTTCCTTTTTCACGTCCAGTCCGAGTATGAAAGCGAGAGCTTCAATATTTTCATCCGTGCTTCCACCTGTAAAATCGGCGGTGATTTTTTTATCTGCCACTTCTTTAGGATAAATAATGCTGATGTTGTAGTTTTTCTGAAAAATTTCAGCTACTTCCCTTACCGTCACATCATTAAAGCTTAAAGACAATAAAGACGGCAAATACTTTTTAGATTTATTTTCCATTTTAAATGAAATAATAGCTGCGGTACGACTCACCCCGAAATTCGTCCATTTCTGATGAGGTTTAAGATAAGTCACAGGAACTCCGGTGTAGGAAACCGCTACTTTCCCTTCATAAAGATCCACGGCTTTTTCTCTTCCTGACTGGGTAATTTTAAAAACGGTTCCCAACACTTTGGTACTGAAACCATCCGCTTTTACGATAAAAGGATGTTTTTTTGATTTAGCTACTGTGAAAATGGCATCCCCTTTCAGCTCCACCACTCTGGTATCGGCGGGAAAAGATTTTTCCACGGTCAATTCTGCGCCGGGAAATAAGGTCACTAAAGAACCGTCTGCCAGAAAAACCCTTTGATTTCCAGACTTTGCAAAGTAAACATCAGACTTAAAGAAAGTGTGGTAAGTGAAAACTCCTCCTAAGGTCATGAGAAGCAATATAGAGGCTGCGATTTGGTAGGTATACTTTCTAAAGCTGTTGGGATGGCTGATGATGGCAGCCTGGGGAAAGTAAGACTCCAGAGTAAACAAAACTCTTTTTTTGGATTCTCTCATATGGTCTCTGTCCAGGTTTTTTTCTACCTCAATTTTCCATTGTTGTAAAACTTCCGTTTCCTTTTCGGAAATTTTTTCTTCGGAAACTTCTCTTTGCCAAAGTCTGAAAACAAAAGCTTCAATATCTTTATATTTTAGGTTTTTCATAAAATACTTTAAAAATGTAAGTTCATCGTTCTATCTATAAGACTGTGAAAAAAGAAAACTTCCCTGGACCATTCTTAACATTCTATTCACATAAAAACCAACTCATTAACAGTTTCAGGATAATTTTCATCATTTCTCAACATTGGCTTCATATTCCGTCCCTGATTTTCAGAAATAATTAATTTTAAATGAGCTAAAGTTCACAAAAAGTTAATTTTGCATTAGGTAATTTTGTACCATCATGAACCCGACAGATTATACTTTATTGAAGAAAATAAAAACAGGCGACCGTACTGCTTTTATGACGCTGTATGAAAGGTACTGGGACAGTTTGTACAGCTTTGTTTTTGTGAGAACAAGGAACAAGGAGGTTGCGGAAGAGCTGCTGCAGAATCTTTGGGTAAAAATCCTTGAGAATACGGAAAGTATACAAACCGATGAACAGGAAACCGCAAAAGGCTACCTGCTGCGATACCTTCACTATAGGGTTCTCGATTATTATAACAGTTCTAAAATAACCTCTTCCAATATCAATATCGATGACTCGGAAGACCCGGTTGATATGATCGACACGGAGTACTTTGAAATTCTGGAGGAAAGTGAAATTTCAGCTTTGTTTACTATGATCGATCAGGTAGTTTCCCAGCTTTCCACGACGGAGCAGAAAGTATATGACATGAGAATCCGTAAAAATATGTCGGTCAATGAAACGGCTGAAGCCCTGGGAATAAGCAATAAAACGGTAAGTAATAAATTAAGTAAAACATTAAGCGAAATCCGTGAACAATTAAACCCAGAATATAAATCATCCAAAAAGCTTGTCGCATTGCTTTTATTCGTGGAAATGGTGGCGCAAGGTTGAAAATTAACTCCAATTTTTACTATATTTAAATCGGGGTGAAAATTTTTTAAGCATTTATATTCTTTTTAAATTAATATTTAGCCTTTATTTTTCTATATTCATTAATATATTTGCTAAAAAAATAAGATTTGCAAAAAAATATACTGTTTATATTCTTTATTGTTGTTTTTTTTACCGTTCGCAGTCAAAAGCTTAGCATTCAGTTTTTTAATACTGATAACGGGCTTCCTCAAAACAGCGTAAAAGATATCATAAAAGATAAATACGGCTTTATATGGATGACCACCGAAAACGGGATTGTAAGATATGACGGTACCAATTTTTTAGTCTACAAAAATTTTCCTCTTACCAGCCAGCGGTTTACCTATTTTTATGGACATCCGGAAAAAGACAGTGTCTATACAACCGGCGATTACGGAAAAACGATCTTATTGCACGATAAACTTCCAAAGGTTACAAAAATTGCAAAAAACACCTTATTTCTTATTAAGGACAACAGCGGACATCTTCTGTATTGCACCAATTATAGTGGTGGCGCTACTGCGGGTGTAAAATTTTTCATGAATTTTAAAAAAGGGAGATATTATTTAACGGATACGGGTTTAGGATATACCCATTTCGGCTCAAAGGGAGAGATAAATTTACCCATCAAACCGCTTCTTAACGCTGTTCCGCAGGTTTTTGCGCTTAATGAAATACTCTTTTACAGAGATATTCAATCGAAAAAAGTGGTAAAAATAGAAAAAGGGAAAATTACCGGTTCTTATCAGATTCCACTACTGACCGATCCTCACAGCAAAATCCTTTGGAGCCAGGCGAATAATCAGGTTTTTATCATGAATAAAAGCACCATGTATACCTGTGATTATGAAAATGGAGAATTAAAAGTATCCAGACTTTTTAAACTTGATAAAGTAAAGGATGAAAATTTCATCAGCGCTTATTATGACAAATCTTACAAAAAATTCTATCTCGGGAGCAGCATAGACGGCTTGCAGATCATCAGCTTACCCGATTTTACGACGGTCAGCAGACCGCCTTCAGAACCCGAATCCAATTTTTATGCTCTTCTTCCTTATAACAGTTCTTCCGTCATTACTACTTTTGGGGAAATCTATGACCGGAACGGTATGGTAGATAATAAGCATTTTAAAAATACAAGTTCATACTTTTTAAGCTATGATCATTCCGGAAATATCATGACACAAAAGACTGATGAGGTAATGGTCTATCAAAAAACATCTTCCTTCACCCATGCTATTCCTATAAAAGACATTGAGTTGTCTGATTTCTTCTTCGATGATCATCGGTATTACGGATTGCTTCAGGAATTTAAAAATGATAAAACACCCCGGTTCAACACCTTTCTTACGATCTATAAAGACAAATCTTTCCGATTTCCGGGGAAAAAAGTTTTTATCAACTCTGAACCGACAAAATTTGTAAGACTGGATCAAAATCACATCATCGTCGGAACCATAAAAGGTCTGTATAAGATCTCCTTAAAAACCAATACGATCTACGATCTGACGGGGAAAGATGAATTGCTCATCCGAAATATTATTAAATCAAAAGATGGAAATATTTGGGTAATGGCCTTAGGAAAAGGACTTTTTCTGTTGAAAAACAATCACCTTGTTAAAATGCCTTTGGATGTAAACAATAATATTTCTTCGGCACACGGAATTTTGGAAGATTCGAAAGGATTTTTCTGGATTCCCACCAACAACGGGCTGTATAAAGTTCCTGAGAGGCAACTTTTGCAATATGCCCGAAACAGAAAATCGAGGGTCGATTATTACCGTTTTGCCAAAGATTCAGGTTTTAATACCAATGAATTCAATGGTGGAAGTAACCTCTGCGGAAGCCAATTGGCCAATGGAGATTTTGTATTGCCTTCATTAAACGGGCTGGTTTTCTTTAATCCATTAAAAGTAAATACCTACTACCCCAAAAATATGTATATCGAAAGGGCTTCAATTGATAATAAACTGCAGTATTTTAAAGAAAATTTATATTTGGAACAGGAATTCAGCCGGGTGGATATTTTCATTGATGTGCCTTATTATTCTAATCCGGACAATCTTGTGATAGAAGCGAAACTCGACAGAATGACCAATGCAAAATGGGAACCCATCGGGAAAGACGGAAAATTTTCTATCTCGAATCTGGGCTATGGCAACCATACTTTTGTTGTAAAAATGCTGGTTTCCGACAGTGGAAAATTTATTTATAAAAAGATTAATGTCATTATTCCGCCTTATTTTTATCAGACATTATGGTTTAAAATATTTACCCTTTCCATTTCATTATTGCTGGTCTATTTGCTGATCCGATGGAGAATAAGCTTTCTGAAAAAGAAGAACCATGAACTGGAAGAAATTGTAAAATCCCGTACCAAAACCCTTTCGGACACGGTTGATAAATTAGAAATCACAAAAATAAAACTTCATAAAGAGGTCGAGCAGCAAAAAAAACTCATCGGTACGATTACCCATGACATTACCACGCCGGTGAAATTCATTGCTATGACCGCAAAAGAAATTTTGGACACCCATGATCTTTCGACGCCGCGTGCTGAAAAAATCCTGAACTCGATCTATAAATCTTCGGATCAATTGTATAATTTTACCATTACGTTAAAAGAATATGCCGATATATACACCCATCACAGATCAGATGAAAAGGAAATTTATTCGCTGTATCAACTGATAGAAGAGAAAAGAATACTTTTTAATGAAATAGCTGAGAAGAAGAATACCGTCATCCGCAACCATGCAGACCGGGCTTTATTGATCAACATCAGCAAAAATATCCTGTCTGCGATCGTTCACAATCTGATGGATAATTCTGTAAAATATACAGAAAACGGAATCATCACCATCGAAAGTCATGTTGAAGGTGAAAATATTAACCTATTAATTACAGATACCGGAATTGGTATGGACGACAAGAAAATAGAATATTACACAAAACTTCAGGATAATATCGAAAACGAAAAGCTATTATTACAAAAATACGGAATGGGGCTTCACCTTGTGCTGCAGCTGCTTCAGATGATCGAAGGGAAAATAATTTTTACAAAAAACCACAGCAAGGGAACTTCTTTCCGACTGATTTTAACAAATAAAAAAAGATGATTAAAAACATTCTTATTGCCGACGATCATGATATCGTACTCGTAGGAACAAGTATAATTCTGGAATCCAGAGTTCAGAATGCAGTGATAGATCAGGCGGAAGACTACCCCGAAACACTGGAAAAAATCGCAGTAAAAAAATACGATCTCGTCATCCTGGACATCAATATGCCGGAAAGTAAAAATAAAAAAATGATCTCCGAAATCAGGGCTATTGATCCGGACATCAAAATCCTGATATTTTCTGCTTATGAGGAGGAAATTGCCGTACAGTACATCAAGGAAGGCGCAAACGGATACGTCAGCAAACTGAGTAAATCCGAAGAAATATCCGACGCTGTGAACAAGGTCTTTTCCGACGGATATTACTACCCTTCCAGTATTGTAAGCCAGCTTTTCAACGAATCGCCGATGGATCTTATTAAAAATTTGTCTGAGAGAGAATATGAGATTTTCAACCTAATGGTGAAGGGCTATGGCAATCTTGAGATTTCAAATAAAATGGGAATCCAGATGCCGACCATCAGTACTTACAAAAAGAGAATCCACAAAAAACTTAAAACCAATAATATCGCAGATCTTATCAAACTTTACCATACTTATATGGCGTAATTACTTCTACAACATAATTCACATTGTGTAGAATTTTTTCTACACGGTTCTTTATTTTATTCTACAAAATAGATTATTCTCTGTAGAATAATTTCTATAATTTTACATTACCATTAAATAACAAACATTAATATTTGTTAATACTGCAATAAATTAGCAATAAAAGTTTAATATAAACTAAAAATCAGCAATTTAAAATTCATGCATTTCAATTGAATTTAAATGATCTTTTTGAATGAAAGTCTAAGCTATTAAAAACAAAAAACAAATGTCTAAAAATTTTACTAAAGTATGGCAGGCTGTGGCACTGCTGAGTTCTTCTATTGCCTTTGCACAAGCGGGAAACATAGGAGTGAATACCGCAAATCCCGGATCTACAATGGATATCAACGGATCTGTGGCCGCAAAGTACAACGCTGTAACGGCGGCACTTTATAACCTGACTGCAACAGATTTCCATGTTTCGTACAACGGGACGGCCAATGCGACGTTCAACCTTCCTGCAGCCATCAGCGGAAACGGAAATTTCAAGGGACGATTGTATACAATTAAGAATAATACCAATTTTACCATAACCGTAAACTCTGCAGCACCTGAAACCATCAATGGAAATGCAAGTATTTCTGTACCAGCCAATCAGAGTGTACAATTGATCAATACTGGTCTTACGGGAGCTAACCCTACTTGGGAATTAGTATCAACAGGTTCCACTTCGACAACCAATAACATCACAGCAAGCAACGGTACTACCCTTTCCGGAACGGATGTGAGATTGGGCGGTACACTTTCCCAGGCTACCAATATTGATACCGCAGGAAATAACCTGAGTGTCAACGGAACAGGAAAAGTTTTGGTAGGTACAAACACGGTTCCTGCAGGAGCTTCAAACTCTAAGCTTGTTATCGATAACGGTACCACAAACGGAGCTTTACAAATTAAAGACGGAACACAGCAATTTGGTTATGTCCTTACGAGTGATGCCAATGGTTTAGCGACATGGTCATCTACGGTTACAACAGCATTTGCGAATAATTGGACCTCTTATACAGGAACATTAGTTAATCCTTTTACGGCAAGTCCAGGAGGCCTTCTTCAAACAGGAATTTCAGTGACAATTCCGGCAAAAGGATGGTATTTCTTCCGTTGTGGGGTGACAATACAATCAGGCTGTAACGATTATGGATTTTATATTGATGGTGTAGGTGAGATATGGAGGACTTACTGTAACGTTGCAGATGTTCAAATGATGTCACCAAGGGATCAAAACCGAGTACTTTATTTTTCTACTCCCGGTACTTATTCTATTGTAGCTGTAAAAACTAATGCGGTTGTACCAACAGGTTTTAATATAGGCAACCCTGCTTTTTACCTTGATTTTGTAAAATTCCAGAATTAAAAATATAAACTTACGATACAATTATTCCCCTTTTTTCTACAATCAATATTTTACGAATGATGAGAAAGAAGATTGTTCCCAATTCATTGCAAAAAGGGGATTTAATTTAAGTATGCTAAGTTTAAAATGTATTGTAAAAGGCCGAAGTTTTTGAAAACTTCGGCCACAATATTTTACCCTGTTTACCCTGAAATGAAAAAATATTAAAACTGTGCTGCTACGGGAATATTGCGATGCAAATTTGTAGCATTTCTTGCCTTCTACAAAAAAATCAGGTATGACACAGCTATAACAGTTAAAAAAAACCTGTTGAAATAAGGGTTGGCTGTTGAAAATTTTCATCTGATGATATTTTTCATCCAGATATAAATATCTTCTTCTGACGAAATATTAAGCTTTTTTCTCAGTCTGTTTTTCCTTGTTTGTACAGATTGCGGCTGTACAAATGTGTACTCTGCGATATCTTTAGTGGAAAAATTGAGAAATAATAAAGCACAGAATTTTAGCTCGCTGGTAAGCAGCTGGGGTTCTTTTTGCAATAGTTTTGGAAAAAAATCGGGATATACTTCCTGAAATCTGGCAGAAAACTCCGGATCGTTATTTTTTGCAAGCTGTACGACGTCTTCAAAAGCTTCGTTTATTTTTCTATTAAGAATTTTATTTTCCTCATTTTTTATATGCAACACTTTATTTTTTTTGCCTATTTTTTTAGCAACAAATAAAACAATAACAACCAGACCTATAGCTCCCAGAATAATAGCATAAAGTAAATATCTGTTTTTCTCTTCCAGAGGTTTTTGTTTATCCTTCACAAGAAGTTTTATGGTCTCGTTCAGGTTAGAAGCTTCAGTCTCACGTATGCTGTCATTAAGCTTGACAAACTTATTCAGGTATGCTTTTTCATTGCCGAATTCTTTCTTTTTACTGTAAGCATCGGAAATCAGAGAATACAACTCTGATAATTTTCTGGAGTTTTTTGCTTTCTGAGCAAGCTCTATTCCTTTTTTATAGTTGATAATTGCAGAATCATAGTTTTTCTTTGAGCTGTTGATCTGTCCCAAAAGCTTATACACGACAAACTCATTATACCCAAGATCTACCGGTAATGCCCGGCTTGCCTTGACGTAATATTCTGTAGAATCGACTTTATTTTCTTTGAATTTTATTCCTGCCAAATTCAATAATGCTATTTTCAGATTTACTCCAAGACAGGTATTCTTTATTTTTTGACCTTTAAGCTCCTGAATTGCTTTATAGACACAAAGTGTAGCCGAATCATACCGTTTTTTTTCGGTATAATTTGTCGCCATGTCTATCAGGCCTAAAGTTTTGATATATCTTCTTGTAGAATCTACGGTTACATTTTCAGATAGCCTGATATTTTCTTTAAGCTTGGTAATGGCTTCATCATACATTTTAATTCCAAAATAGTTATTACTATATAACACATTGGTACTGATACGGTTAAACTCATCTGCAGATTTATAATCATTTTCAGCTTCCATCATTTTTAAGTAACGAATACTTTTTTCATATTGATTAAGCCTGTTGAAAACATAAGCCAGGTTAAGACATACTTTGGCATTACCCTGAGAGTAACTTATAGACTTTGAATCTTCTAGAATGGATAGATTGGCTTTAATAAATTCATCTGCTTTACCGGAAATCATCAATATTTCGGCCTCTTTTAATCTTCCTTCAATATTTTCGGATGTTATTTTTTGCTGTGCGAATAAAAAAACAGAAAAAAATACAAGAATAAATTTCATCACAAATATTTCTTACTAAATTAATTATAATAAGCAGTATTTTAAACATATTTTCCATTAAAATCAGATCAATTCTGAAAGATATATTTCATTTTCAAAAATTATGTTTCATTTTTCTTAATTCAATCTTTTAAAAAATGAGAATTTTTTCATGATGACTGATTTTTCAGAAATCTTCCTTTTTCTTAAAAAAAATTACCCACTGTTTTCATTTGAATCCATATTATTTTAACACCATTTACTTCGAGCCAATAAAAAATTAAGTTTTAAAAACTTGATTCAGTTTTCTAAATCAATTTACAACATTCTGAAATTCAAATAATTAAACACATGTCATATCTATGTAATACAATGAAATTCTTTTTTAAGGCGATCTAGTAATTAATATTGCCATCGAATAATTCACTATTCACGGGCAAGTTTATCAGCCTGATTAAATACACAAATAATTTTAAAAAAAATATAGCATGAAAAATTTATTATTTTTATTATCAATTTCATTTCCGATTCTTTCTTATTCACAAGTAGGTATTAATACACCCACCCCAAAAAAAATGCTCCACGTGAATGGTTCGCTGCAGGTAACCAACGAATTGAGTGTTGGAGGAAATGCTTCTACAGCAGGCAGCGCAGGTACCTCAGGGCAGATTCTAGCCTCAACAGGACCAGGTACAGCCCCGGTTTGGAATTCTTCTAACGAATTAAAAGGAACAATCGCTGCTGCGTATTATGTACAAGGCAATGATGACTTAACTATTAATCAAGGAGATACAGGTGATGTTCCCGGGCTTACCCTTACCATTACAGTACCTGCCGGTAAAACACAGACTCTTTTATTTACCATTATCGGATATGCCATTCGATCTACAGTAACTGACGGAGAAGCTACACAAGGAGTATTCAGTCTGGTACAAAACAATGTAAAAATCTCATCTGCTTTCACCGCTTCGGGGGATTTCGGAGATCTGGATGCAGTACCTGCACCGGTAACTTTCTTAAAATCTGTAACCTTAGCAGCGGGAACATATACTTTTAAAGTAAGGTACACTCCATGGAAAGACCAGCAGATTGTAAATTTTGATCCTACCGGCTATTCAGGATATAATGGAGATACCGAAGCAATGCTCAGCAAAATGCAGGTATTGGTCTATAATAATTAATCTCCCTCAGCAAGATATAATTGAGTCAGAAAAAAAATGATTCTAAACACACAAATGTCCTTAAAAAAATAATGCAGAACGATCGTTCTGCATTGTATTTGCAACTCACGGATACATAGACCAGAATATGTTTTAAAGAAAATCCAGTTAAATTTTTCAATTAACTTCTGAAAATAACTGTATTGGCTGCTTCAGCGACTTTTTATGACTCCTGAAGTCATAGCTATGTAATACCTGTTCCCTATTACTGTCTGTACTCAAACTCTTATCATTGTTTTTAATTGTATCGTATTTATCATCGTACCATTGAAAAACCACTGGCAACAAAAGAGAATTATCAGCACCATATTTTGCCGGAAATATCAGCATTTTAATTAAAAATTAATACTCAGCTTATATTGATTTAGCATATTATGAAAATCCTATTTTTTTTATTTCCCCTCTTTTTATTGGCACAACAAAAAATTACGCCTCGGTATATTGATTCGCAAATCAAAAAAATTGAAACTCTGGGCAGAGAAGGAAAATCTGATCAGTATATCAAAGGAAACACCCTCCTATTAAAGCATTCGAAACTTATCAAATATTCCCGTGGCATTGCATTAGGATATTTAAATCTTTCTTACAGCCTTTTTTTTGCAGGAAATTACAAGAAAAGCATGGAATATCTAAAATTGGCAAGAAAAGAAGAGTTTGCACAAAACGATTTTACCTCACAATTGAGGATAAAAAGACTTTTCAGTTACAATTATATCTCTGTCGGGTTATATCAGCAAGCTATTTCCGAACTCAGGGAAATTGCCCTGTTGTCGGATGATGCCCCCATAGATTCTGTAAGATTGCAGGCAAAGACTTCCTCTTACATCGATATCGGGCTTATTCATCAGGAAAAAAAACAGTTTGATTCTGCCACGATTTATATAAAAAAGGGAATCAATGCATTACAAAATTGCCGGAAACTTACCCCAAGATTAAAAGTAATCCTGGCTTGGGGAAAACTGACCTTGATAGAACTGAAAATCGATGAGAAAAAAATAGATTCTGCTAAAATATACCTTAAACAATTGGAAAACTGCGCAGAAAAATTACCCGGAAATTATAATTTTAAACTCTTTCTTGCCAAAGGTAAAGTCTGTGAAGAGACCGGAAATTATCAGCAGGCCGTCAGGAATTATGCAAAATCCGTAAAACTTGTGCAAGAAACTAAAAACATTGTCGCTTTAAGAGATCTTTATCAATCGCTTTCAAAAGCTTACAGCAAAAACGGAAATCCGGATTCTGCCACCATTTATCTTAAAAAATTTGACGCCATTACTGATACCTTAACCAGCCTTTCACCACCCGCCATAGAAAGCACGGTACAGGAACTTGTAACACAGAAAGAGAATGAAATTAATTCTAAAACCCGCTACTTCATGTACTTTTTGTATGCCACAGCGGTGATCGTCATTATGTTTTTTCTCGTTCTTTTCGGGAAAATCCGCAGGGAAAGAAAAATTGTCATGGAAAAAGAGTTTGAAACCATGATATTAAGTCAAAAAGTGAATGCAGCATTTAATGAAGTCGTACAATTAGCCAAAAAAAACGACCCTGAATTTCTCACCAGATTTCAGGAAGTATATCCCAATATTTTTCCAAGATTATTAGAGATAGAACCTCTGCTCCTGGCCAGCGAACTGAAATTCTGTGCTTTATTATTTCTCAATTTTTCATCTAAAGATATCGCCGAATATACTTTCGTAAAACCCGAATCCGTACAAACCAGGAAAAACAGACTGAGAAAAAAATTAAATATCTCCTCAGATGAAGACCTCTATATCTGGATGAAAAATATCAACAACAGCAGAATACATTCTTTGTCATAAAAATAGCCGTGAAGTAGATTTCACGGCTGTCATTGTAAATTAATTAATAAAAAATATCCAAAAAAAAGTTACTTTTTAATAATTTTTTGGGTCACTTTTTCTTTTCCATTGTCCAGTGACAGAATGTAAACTCCTTCAAGCAGCGATTCTACGTTGATCGTTTGAGCGCTTGTTTCTCCGGAAAGCACTACTTTTCCAAGTACATCAATTAGCTGATATTTAAATTCTGAATCAGAAGATGAATTAATTTTAATCACATCTTTTACCGGATTAGGATAAATGCTGATTGCTTTGGTACCTCCTGAAACCTCACTAATTAAGCTATTGAAAGCTCCCGCTGAAGTTATTTTTAATGTATAATCTTCTACCTGTCCGTAAGAAATCGTTCCACATGGTGAAGTCGGCACCGAATTATACTTCAGGATCACTCTCATTCTTACATTTCCGGTAACAGCCGTAGCCGGAATCGTTATATTTCCTGTAACGGGAGATGTCGTACTTCCTGCTTTCGACCATGCTAATTCTCCACCATCCGTAAAGTCTCCATCTCCATTGAAATCTATATAAACAGCGTATGCTTCACTAAATTTTATCAGCGGCCAGTTTGGCGTAATCGTAAGAGGGTAAGTTGTACCTTTTACTACATTTCCGATGATGGACGTAAAGTTTTCATATCCTGCTATACCTGTAGAACTGTTATTGATGTTTGCAAATTTCACATTGCCGATATTTTCATCTGCTGCAGAGCTGGCTGATAATGAACAGTAGCTTACTCCTGTTCCCGCGGCCTGGGTTGTTACGTTCACGGCATTGCTTGCGACAGAGATATTTCCCGCTGCATCTTTTGCCTTTACAGTAAAGCTGTAGGAAGTTGCGGGTGATAAACCTGTCGCGGTATAAGTACTTGCCGAAGTAGTTCCTAATAAAGTGATCCCTCTATAGACATCATAGCTTGCTACCGCTACATTATCCGTAGCTCCGTTCCATGATAATACCGTAGAATTCTGAGTCGTGGAAGATGCGGATAACTGAGGAGCTGTCGGTGCCTGCGTATCGGTCACCGGGTTTCCTCCTCCTGCATATGCCTGTCCTAATCCTACTGCATAAAATGCATTCTGAGTAGCTATATGCTCCGGCGAATCTACCCCATAAAGATCTTTTACAGCAAGAATTCCGTAAGCTGTAAGGTCACTATAAGTCGAATTTGCTGAAAGATATGATGTTTCGATACGGTAAACGATTTTCGCAGCCTTTTCAAACCCTATTCCTGAAACATTATAGCTGCTGCCGATATCATTGGTACCGGAACCTCCCATTACCAGAAGGTAAAACCAATGATTCAGTACACCGCTGTTGTAATGAACACCGCAGGAATCGTTATAACCGGGGCTATTTGGATTATTGTTTGGAATACACGTACTGCTTGCATTTTTCCAGAAAGTGCCTTTATACGTGTCCGGCTGGCTGGACAAACCGGAATTGGGATTGCTCATAGATCTTAAATAATACGGTGAAACCTTCACTATATCTTCTCCTATGGTAAAGTTTTGCTTTTCAGGGGCAAATGTATTTTCTACCACGGCTCCCCAAATATCGGAAAGCCCTTCATTAATGGCTCCCGGCTCTTTCTGATATACCAATCCGGCTTCTTCCTGACAGATGGCATGTCCCAATTCGTGGGCAGTAACATCAAACGCAGTAAGCGGTTTGAAGGTACCATTACCATCTCCGTATATCATTTCACTTCCCGTCCAGGCAGCATTTGCGTAAGAACCCGGAGCCTGAGGATCCTGTACATGGATGTAACTTTCAAGAACAGCACCCTGATTATCATAGCTGTTTCTATTGAATGTATTTTTGAAATAATCATATGTTTTTTCTACACCCCAGTGTACATCCAGAGCAACGTCATTTCCGTTGGCAGAATGTTCTGCAGTCGTCCAGTTATTATCCGTATCGCTGATATTCGTTTTTACAAGATTGGTGTAAAATCCATTATTATTGTTATAGGTATTTACTCCACCTCCTCTTGTATCGTCTTTCAGTACATATTTATTATTTACCAGGGATGTCTCGATAGATTTCAGTCCGCTGTATCTTGTACTGGCATTTCCGGTTATGAAAATGGAAGGTAAATCTTGTTTTGGCTGATTTTCTGCCCCAATCATCGGAAGATTTTCCAATTCTTTTTCGTGGGCATGATCTCCTGCATGTTTCATGATCGGATTATCAAGCAATATCTCTCCTGATTTTGCATCTACATAAATATAGGATCTCAGGAAAGGTTCAGCAGAAAAAACATCAAATTTATAAGACAATAAAAGCCTATAATGATCACCGGCTGTTTGCACAGGAATTAAAAGAAGTTCACCTTTTGGCTGATAACCAATTTCTTTTCCGTGTTGGGTTTTAGACATTAAAACCTTTACTCCGGCATACTTTACGGCATTATTAAGAGCTTCGGATTCTGTAATATCGGGTTGTGTATTTACGTCGCTGGTATCGTACATTTCGCCATTCATGCTTACCAGATTGCCTTTTATATAATGCAGTGTATAATTGGCAAATTCTACTTTGAGCCCGTTGTGGTAAAGCTGATACTTTTCATCAGCAAAATCGGAAAATAGTTTTGCCGACTTGGTTTTAACCATTTTAGAACCCAAAGGAAGACTAAAAATTTCTGAAAAGAATTTTTCGTTATCGGATGCAGCCAAATCTTTGGCCGCTGACCCGGGTTTGAATGTAATGAGAGATGATCTTCCATTCTCAATAGTAATTCTTTGGTCGATAAACCGTTGGGCATTTACGCAAACACCACTTACCAGAAGCGGAATAAAAATTGCAAAAATTAATTTGTTTTTCATAATGATCTTTGTTTGGTTTGATTGTTTTGGGTTGATTAATCAACTATATATTTACTAATTAGTCTGAGGAAAGCCGTGCTGATGAAGCACTTCCAGTTTCATAAAAGCCTCTGTAACAGAATACATCACTTTTATCGTATCACTGACATCACAAGTATACCATTTAATTTATTATTCACACAAAAGTGAAGATATTACACAGCTATTACATAAAATTAAAACACTTTAAATCAAACAGATATATCAGTTAAATTTCAAATCTGAATTTAATTTATGTCTTTTCGAAATAGGAATGTAAGAGCTGGATGCATCATTTCAAATGTCATTATCACTAATATGAAAACTCATGGAATTTAAATACAATCAAACCGGCTTTACATGAAGTGTAAAATTTAATGATTGACAATTAAAATTTCCTGTAAAAATTGTCTATTTTAAATTACACAATGATGCAAGCCGGGTTGATTGTATTACTTCATTCGCCAGATTGTAAAAGTCGCTTTAGAATTATTAAATAAGCTTATATCCGCTAAAGGAATTTTTATTCCAAAAACAATTTTATCTCCTGCATCCAGCTTTACGATGGTTTGCGTTTTTCTTACAGGCGAAGAGACGTTTATGGATAAAACACTTACATTCAGGAAAGATTCTTCGGAAATTAAAACAGCTGTATTGGTTCCGGATTTTATCTTAAAAATTCCTGCTCCCAAAGTGGAGGCCGACAGTAAAGATGCCATTTCTATATTAAAATAAATATGGTAAATTCCTTTTTCCAGGGCTGTAAATTCTTGTGTTGATGTGTTAAAATTCAGGCCTTCGTCAATTTCAAGAGTGGGAAAAGAAACTTTTTGCCAACCATTCAAGAGACTCAGGGAAAGAACGGAAAATCCGGTTCCACCGGTTCCTTTTATAATGGTATTTGCTGTGGGTGCCCTTTCAAAAATGTTGTTCAGGTCTGTTGTATTCACCACATTTTCATCATCGAGCACCATGACTTTTACATCCTGTGCTGAAGGTAAAACAGTGGCTGTCCGTATTCTGACGTTTCCGTTGACATCCAGTGAAGCTTTTGGGTCTTCTGTATTTATCCCAACCTGTCCATAAATAACCGAGCTTATCAGCCCCATTACAATAAATAAAAATTTTGTGTTCATAACTATTTTTTGATGGTTAAAATTTTAAATAAAAGTTTGTAGAGTGCAAAAATTTAAGATTTAGAAAAGATCTTTTTGTTTTTTCCATTTTGCAATGGTATTCCGGCTTAGTTTGAAATGTGTGGCTAATTGAGAATTATTAAGCTTATTATTAACCTGATACTCCAATATCTGACTGATCGCCAGTGGATCATAGGATCTGTGCTGCTGATTAAACAAAGTTCTTTTCCGGCAGTCTTTATTGAAAAGTAAATTGTTGAGCCTGATGATATCTAAAAATGATAATTTTTTTTTCGACAATATAGGGTTGCATAGTCGCATTTTTTCAGGATATTTCCTGGTGATAATGTCTATATAAATACGTTTGTAATCTGGCGAAGACGTAATGTTTTGTGCTTGGTTGCTCATCGTTAAAATTATTTATACTAAAAATGTTTAAACCCTGATAATTTTTGATAGGGTAAAGAGACTTACTGATCTGCCGACAAAATTGTTGCATTTATTTCTTTATAAAAAAGCAACAGGTATGACTTGGATATTACATTAATTTGAAATGATAAGCTAGTAAAGAAGGGCCTACTGAATCAACCAATTTTTTATTTTCCCTGCAATATACATAGCCAATGAAATATCTTCTACAAGGCCATTGACAAGATGTAATACCTGTGTAATATCAGCTTTTTTTGAGAAAAAGAAAACTCATGATAGTTTTGCCAACAACAAATCATTAAGAAGAGTTTTATGCAACTCAGATTGGAATAAGAATTTTAAATCAGAATATGCCTTGTAATTTCGGAATTCGGATGCAGTCAAATTTCTCAAAACATTTTTAATTGAAAACTAACTAATCATTAATTTCATTCATGAATAAGCAATATATCACCTATCAGGAAAAAGAAAGATTAAAAAGAGAATTTGTTCATAAGTATCTCCTGCTTATGATCATCATTTTTCTTATATATATGTTGATTTATACATTTATTCAATACAATAACTTCCTGGCTTACTACATTGCCGGAGGGTTGGTTCTCACTTCTACAGCTTATCTCATCGCCCGAAAAAGCAACAGTCTGGATAAGTTTGTGCGCTGTTATTTCATCTTATCTCCCATTTATATCATATTCATCATGGTGTATTTCTGGAATGTCTCCGTCATGAGTTTTGTGTGGCTTTTACCCCTCCCGCTTGGTGTTTATATATTTTTCCCTACTAAAAAAGATATCATTGCATTCACTTTATATGGTCTGTTCATCATCATTGCGGAATATATTATTGTCTATTTCTTTAGTTTTTCACTCACCATTTCCAGGCAAAGTATTGTCCTTACCGACACATTATTAATAGTTTCCAATATACTTATCATCTTGCTAGAAATTTATTATACCGATAAAATAAGAAAAGCAGAGTTCTTCCTGCAATTTGAAAAAAAATATCTGGTAAGAACAAAGAATTCAGAATCTGAAAGTTATCATCAGTTATTTGAAAAAATAGAAGAAGTTGTGAAAGGAAAAATGCTCTTTAAAGATGACAAGTTTAATATTTCAAAGCTATGCATCGAATTGGACGTCAACAGCAAATATATCGCTAAAGCCCTGAGAGCCAACAACTACTCCAACTTCAATACCTTTTTGAATTTCCACAGGATTAATCATGTTAAAAAGCTTCTGGAAGAAAGCAACCTGCAAAGAATCACTTTAATGTATATCTACACGGAAGCGGGATTTTCTAACCAGTCTACTTTCAACCGGGTTTTCAAGCAGTTTGAAAATATGACTCCCTCAGAATACATCGCTATGAAACACGGGTAGATTTCTGTTTACTCTCATATCATTTGAAATAAATATTTACTACTGATTTTAAATAGTTTATTCAAGTTGATCATACAAACAATTAAACTACAAATTACATACATTTTAATAACTTAATTAAAAAATTGATTACCAGCACTTTAAAAGATAAAATGATTTCTGAAATTGATTACCAGTCGCCGATTTTGATTTATTGTACAGAATAAATTTGCAACAGTAATTCAAACACAAATCTTCTATGACACATCCGCCTTAAAATTTTTAAAAAACAAAAAAACTCAACGAATAAACATTCATTAAAAATTAAAAAAATCATCAATACATGAAAAAAATAAAATTATTATTACCATTTAGCGTATTATCAGTTGCTGCATTTGGGCAAGTAGGAATAAACACTTCAAACCCTCAAGGTATCTTTAATATAGATGCAGCAAAAGACAATGCAACTACCGGAGTTCCTACAGCAGCACAGCAAGCCAATGACTTCACCGTAATGCAAAATGGAAGTATAGGAATCGGAACAACAGCTCCCCATGCTTCTGCAATTTTAGATATTACTTCTACCAACAAAGGAATCTTGGCTCCCAGAATGTCATTGTCATCACGTACAGATGTCACTACGGTTCCAAATCCTGCAGTAGGATTATTAGTATACAACCTGGGTACCCAGCCTACTTTTACTTACAAAGGATATGTTTTCTGGAACGGAACAGAATGGAGATCATTCGATAATTCTTCTCTGGATGTTGGTACTGTAGGAGCATTAGCATGTAATTCGGTTTCCCTTACTCCCAATACCTATGCATCCGGTGTTCCGTATACGGGAACAATGAGCATTCCGTATACCGGTGGTAACGGCGGTGTATATCAGAGCCAGACGATAGGACCTGTAAACGGACTTACTGCTACGTTAAACGGAGGAAATTTTGCAAACGGCTCAGGAACCCTCAATTATACCATTTCCGGAACCCCTACTGTCAGCAGCCCTTCTACGACTACTTTTACGATTACTATTGGAGGTCAGACCTGTAGTACTACCATTGGCGCAGGCAGCTCAATTTCCGTAGGACAAGAGGTAAACTGGTCTGGAGAAGCACCTGCAAATATCGGTAGCGGAGGACTAGACGAAACTGCATCTATTCCAACGAACTACCTTAGTAATTATGCAGCGGATGTTCCTGTAATGGATGGAATGAGATTTGATTTTTATTTTATAAACAATGTCACAGGTGCTGGTACAATTTCGGCTATACCGCGTCTGGTAAACGTTTCCGGAGGTAATTTAAAAGTTAACTTTTCTGCAATGTCTAGTGTTCAAAACTATGGATCCAATAACGTATTACTAGGACCAAATCAATTTATTAACCTGGATGACGGTATCTACAACGGATATGGATTAAATATGACGACAAGCAGTGTCCCTGCGAGCTATACATCACCTTCTACAAGTCATACAGAAATAGAAACTGTGGATCTATGGGTAAATAATCATTGGTACAGAGCCAATTATTATCCTGTGATAGATAACAATAATACAACCACACCATCCGATGATATCAGGAGAATAGCTATTTCTATCAAAAGACTTAAATAGATCATTCATAGACAAGCCCCCAAGAAGATTCCTGCTATACAGTATTTAGATTCTGTACAAGCTTGGTTCCGACGTAGAATGGTCTGTTGTGCCCCCATAACAGACCATCTACAATCTTCATGACCAGAAGGAAATAATATGAAAAAGAAAAACCACTATCAACATTTAATGGGTAGAGATAAAAAACAAATTGTTTACGAAATGGGACAAGAGTTTAACTTTTATCCGAATAATATCTGGACTTATATCATAGATAATGGCTGGTTCGGGAGAAAAACAATGTTATTATTATTTTTTAAAAGTGAAAAAGTTTACGAAATCAAAGTAAAAAATTTCTATGGAAAAATTGCCCGGTTATCGGAAGATTAATTGCAGATTATTCCCAAAAAAACATAATAATCATATCACGAAATTCAATCAGTTCCCACTTTTTTATTGATGAAAATGAAAATCTCTGTAGTCATTCCTGTTTATAATGCCGAAAAATATGTTGCCAATGCCGTAGAATCGGCCTTACAGTTTCAGGAAGTATGTGAAGTGTTATTAATAGAAGACGGATCACCGGATAATGCCTTGCAGGTTTGCCATGATCTCGCGGAAAAATACGACAGAGTAAGATTATTTCAGCATCCCGATAAAAAAAATCACGGCCCCGGAGAAAGCAGGAATTTAGGAATAAAAAACTCTACAGGAGATTTCATCGCTTTCCTGGACGCTGATGATTATTACCTTCCCAACCGGTTCAACGCTGAAAAAGAACTTTTCAAAGAACCGAAAGTAGAAGGTGTCTACGGAGCATTAGGAGTACAGTATTATACGCAGAAGGCAAAGGAGCAGTATTACAGCATTTTTAAAAATCGCCTGACAACGGTCTATAGGAAATATCATCCAAAGGATGTTTTGCCGGGACAGCTGAATATGCTGGGAAGTTTTGGACTTTTCACGCTTGATGCCTTAACGATCCGGAAAGAAGCTCTGCTGAGGAAAATAGATTCTCTATTCAAACCTCATCTGAGATATCATGAAGACACAGAATTCCTTTTCCGATTGTCCTTTTATCTGGATCTCTATCCCGGTATTTTAGACAAAGCTATTGTCGTAAGAGGTGTTCACGAAAATAATAGAATTACCAAAGTAGATACCAAAAAAATAAACCCCGCTTCTACCAGAATTTTATTATGGAAAGAGATCAGGGATTGGGTGGAAAAAGAAAATGAAATTCACGATGATATCAAACTGCACATCAGAAGAATGCACCGCAGCTTTGAGATCGCCAATGCACCGACATTAAAAAAGTGGAAAATGATTATAAAATTTATTTTTAAAGACTATTACAGCATTCGTTCAGGTCTTTATAATATCAATTTCAGACAATAATTGATTTTCTTATTTAATAAAAACAGAAAGGTTAAAAGTACTTTTCATCTGAAACAACACAAATTATGATTTCGCAAATTTTACGATTCTAAAAACACAACAGGTGAAAAGAAAGGAGCCGTATTCCCTGACGGCTCCCTTAATCTTTGAAAGGAATTTTAAACTTTTTCCTTAGCATTTGTTCAAAAAAAAGTCAGAAAATATCAAACCTCAGTCTATATTATGTTATTTAAAAATATTCATATCGGTGAACTCATAGATAAAAGAGTGAAAGAAACAGAAACTTCTATTGATAGAATTGTTAATTTTTTCCAATGCAATGAAGAAGATATCACAAAAATGTACCTCAGCAAGTCTATAGATTCGGAATCTCTTCTAAAATGGAGTAAACTGCTGGGTTATGATTTTTTCAGGATCTATTCGCAGCATCTTTTATTATACTCGCCTCCATCTTCTCCCGATTTCCATCAAAAGACAAAACAAAAGGAAACCGAACTTCCAACGTTCCGGAAAAACATTTATACCATTGAAATTATTGAATTCATCTTAGAACTATTAAAATCTGAAGAAAAAACAAAAAAACAAATAATAGAAGAATATAAAATCCCTAAAACAACACTTTACAAATGGATTAAAAAGTATTGGTAGTTTCAAATTTTACTATCCAACTTCGTTCGACTGTTTACTAATCATCCCTGGGTAAACAGCTTTCAAATAGTCATTTTCAACTATTTTATTTGACGTGTTATTAGTTGGAGCCCTTTAAATCTTTGTATTTAAAGGGTTTTTGAATTTAAAAAAGCATTCTTAAAGTATTTTAACAGTAATAATGATATATTAAAAGACCACAGATTCTTACCACCAACGATCTTCGAATTTGTGCATTGATTAAATTAAATCTCACCAACAAGGAAATCGTACAGTATGAAAATATTTCTGTACGTACCATAGAAACAAAAAAATACAGAATTAAAAAGAAATTAGGACTCGACACCAATACTGATCTTAATAAATGGATTATGGATTTGTAAAATGTAATGGTTCCGAATCTCAAAATCATTATTTTTCGACAACGAAAGCTTTCAATTCAGCCATCAGTCCGTTTTCAAACTTCCAGACGTCGCAGTAATCGTATTCTGTCCATTTGTCATTTTCACTTAGGCTTATTTTGCCTACAGCCGTTACGTAATCTCGTTCTGCAATCATCAAATCAACGTCAAACTTTGGCGGTATTTTGTAAGTTTCGGACAAGTATCGGCGTACTTCTTCTTTTCCCGAAAGTACTCTGTCTCCGACGAATATCCATTGTACCGAATCTGTGCAGAATGTAAGAAAGGTTTCATGATCACCCCGCGATATTGCGGCATTTGCTGTTTCAAGAACTGTTTTGTTATTCATAAGGCTGGTATTAATGGTGAAAAATCATTTGATAAATGAATACCAAATAATCCTGCCTGTAAACGTTCAAAGGCTATGCCGATTTTATTTATAAAATTTCCTGGCTAATAAAAAATTAGGTAAGCTGATAATTGGCGATCACAAGGCTTAAAATAAAATGAACATAATTCTGCTCGGCTTCCTGCCTGTTGATCAGTTTATTTTTATATTCATAAGAATTCAGAACCTGTACCAATTTCTGGTAAACGTCAAAGTCTTCCCCTTTAATTTTCACCCTTACATTACCGTCTCTTTTGTGAATAAGGTTGTTGTCAAGCGTCCTTACCTTAAACAAAACGTTGTATAATGTAGGGTTGAAATTCATCCGCCCCAAGTATCTTTCAATTATATTAACCTTGAAAGCATCAAATACGATTGTATTAAAAACAATATTAGATCCGGGTTCCTGCGTATTGAGCTCAAGAGTATAGTTCATAAATTTAAATTTACTACAAATTTAGTCAGAAGATGAAAACATACAAAACAAAAATGCCCCTGAAATGTACCATTTATTTTAAATATATGGTAAAGCCTTTACTATTAGGCGAATATAGAGAGAAAAAAAGATATTATGCTTAGACTATTATTTTGAAAATGTTTTCGTTTTAGCTCTTTATTTTTTTTAATTTTATTGAATTATAAATAGTAAGATATTAATTTAGAACATGTTTAACGAATAAGCGCGGTTAAAAAACGCGCGGCAAATATAATAATTTGCTTAAGACATTAATTCAAAAATTATAAAGTAAATATGAATAATAAAATACTTAGAACAATCAAAGATGTGAGCGTAATAGGTTTCCTATTGCTTTTTCCTCATTTTGTTCCTTTACCTTTTTATTCATATGCTGTTGTCTGCTTTCTTTTCATCTGGTTTTTGCTGCGTAACGAAGGAAATACATTTCAGGATATCGGACTTTCCGGAAACGGATTTACCGGAAAAGCTGTTCTAATAGGCATAGCTTCGGCTTTATTCTGGCTCGGTTTCATGCAATTGGCTTATATTCCTTTTATAAAACATTTCTTTGTTGTTCCGGATTATACGGAATACAATTTTATCAGAAAAAGCATTTCAAATCTGCTCATGGTCATCGCTGCGGCGTTGCTCATAGGCGGGTTTTATGAAGAAGTTGTGTTCCGCGGATACATTCAGAATCTGTTGGAAAAAAGATTTTTCAGGAAATTTGCTGTGCTGTGGAGCATCATTATCACAAGCGTATTGTTCGGGCTTTATCACTGGCAGCAGGATATTTTCGGTATCGTATCGGCTGTTTTAGGGGGACTTTTCTGGAGTATTTTATATAAAAAATTTAATAATAATCTTTGGATTACTATCGTTTCACATGCCATTTTCGACACAATATCATTGATTCTTATCTATATAGACAAATTTGGAAATTGGTATTGACATATTCACTCCATGATAACTCACGAAATATCCATTATTAAAAGGTTAATCAACATCTTTTTCAATAATTAATATCTATCACTCATATAAACAATTGTGATTAAAATTTACGTTTAAATAACTAATTCGTAATATAATTTTAACTAAATTGTCCTCTTTTTACTTAATATTCTATTTTATGAAAGTTCCTAAGAGTGTTAACGCTATTAGAAGGTCTGTAATGCGGAATTTGACCAAAAACATTGGAAAATCAAATTTCGATATCAATAATAAAAATGATGTTGCGATAAAGAAGATATTGATATCCAGACCCAATCACAGGCTGGGAAATTTACTTCTCCTCACGCCACTGGTACAAGAAGTCATCAACACTTTTCCGGATAGTAAAATCGATCTGTTTGTGAAAGGGGGCATCACTCCCATCATTTATCAAAACTACTCCAATATTGACAAGATTATCCAGCTTCCCAAAAAACCCTTTAGCAATCTTTTAAAATATATAAAAGGCTGGTTTGTCATTAAAACAAAAAAATATGATCTGGTGATCAATGCCAATTTTGGTTCATCATCGGGAAGATTATCGACCCTTTTTGCCAACTCAAAATACAAGCTGTTTGGTGAATTTGATGAAGCTTTTTCCACGAAACATCCAGATTATCATCATTCTGCTAAAAATACAGTCTACAATTTAAGACAATTTTTATTACAACTCGGAATGCCAGAAAACACCGGTGAAATCCCGTCTTTGGATTTGAAATTAACTGATGCAGAACTGGAAGCCGGCAGGAAAAAACTTGCTGACCTGGTGAAAAACGACAAACCTACGATCTGCCTTTTTACCAATGCTACGGGAGAAAAATGCTATTCCGAAGAATGGTGGGGAAAATTTTACAGTCAATTGAAACAGGAATTTCCGGATTACAATATTGTGGAACTTTTACCTGTTGAAAATATATCGAAACTCAATTTTACGATTCCGTTTTTTTACAGCACGGATATCCGTGAGATGGGTGGTTTTATTGCTGCTTCTGCCCTATTTATCGCCGCTGATAACGGGGTAATGCATTTGGCAAGTGCCTCCGGAACACCTACGGTCGGGTTGTTTTCAGTGACTGATGAGCGTGCTTATCAACCTTACGGCAACAGAAGCTTTTCCGTGAATACAGGCCAGGTAGACAATAATGCTATCATGAATTTACTGCGTCAGACTATAAACCATATTTAATTTTAATAAAGATATGAAATCGATTTTTGCTGAAGATTTATCTCAATTCAAATATGATATTCTCCGTATTTTAGAAAACTTCAAAAACGACGGAACCCTTATTGGAAACGGCTCCAGGAATATTATTAAATTCTTTGATTTTAATGGTTTGATTTTAAATTTCAAATCCTTTAAACAACATAATATTATCAACCGTCACGTCTATAAATTTTACCGAAAATCTAAAGCCAGACGTTCGTTTGAATATGCGCACCTTCTTTTAAGTAAAAATTATTACACGCCAAAACCTATCGCGTATGTTGAAAATCATGATTTTATTGGTTTAACATCCAGCTTTTACATCAGCGAACAACTGAAGGATTCATGGACACTGACAGAGGTTTTGGGCAACCATTCGTTTCCTGACAGGGAAAGAATTATTAAAGAATATACGCTGCTGCTGTATCGTCTGCATAACGATGGCATTCAGTTTCTTGATAATTCTCCCAACAATTTTTTGATCCGAAAAGAAAATGATAAATACTGCATTTACATGGTAGATTTGAACAGGATGAATTTTCACGAAAATATTCCTCTCGACAAACGCCTGAAAAATTTTGCCAGATTAACTACCGATCCGGATATTATAAAAATCATTGCTGATGAATACGCCCGGTTATCCAACAACTCCCCTGAATACTGCTCTAAAAAGATCATCGAAGCAAGTAATAAATTGCTTTTGAAACGCAAGGTCAAAAAGGTGTTGAAGTTGTATAAGCGGGTGATAAAAATATAGGAACTCTGAGGAACACAATAAAGAAATTTTCTACCTTTAACGCTAAATCAGGTTTAAAAACTTATCATTGTGGATAAAGAAACAGCAATTTATATCAGAAATTACTTTAGTAACTTAATGACTGATCGTGAAAAGTTTGCGTTAAAGCATCATATGTACACTTTCAAATCAGCTGACAATCATATTATGCGAAATCTGATGTTAGAAAAAGGATGGATTAGTTCTGATCCTGAAGTAGTCAGCCTTTTACAAAACGGCTACGAAGAATTTGAATTAAATGTGGCAAAACGAATCATGACCGACACACCGGAAAAAGTATTTTTCAACAATTGTCCCAAATGTAATAAGCTTGCACGCACACCTTATGCAAAACAATGCAGGCATTGCGGATATGATTGGCATTAATAATTTGATTTCAAAAGATTTAATTATAATAAAAAAAGCTGCCTCATTTTTGAGACAGCTTCTTTTTTACAAATATAAATTATCTAGATTTTTGATTTATTAATCTAAGTTTAAAGTTTCGTCAGTTCGAGTGTTTTTCGCAATGAAATGACACTCGTTATTATCAATAGAGCCTTCCGAAATCAAATTATTTACCAATAACTTTAAAATTACTATTCAAATTTTCTCCTGAAACATTGAGTATGTAGTTTCCTGATATTTTTTTGTTGGCAATATTTAAATTAAAAACTCCCTGTCCGTTGGAATTTATTTTTTCCTTTACAATAATTCTTCCGGCCATATCAATTAATGTCGCTGTTAAAGTTGATTTTTTATAATCAGGAAGCTGAATAAAAATCTGGTCTTTCACAGGATTCGGATAAACCGTTCCGGCATTTTTGCTGATACTGAATTCTTCATTTCCCAATACCGCCTGATTGTATAAAGCATATATTTCCGTTGCAGACAATGCATAATTGAACATTTTAAGCTCATCAAATGCACCTTTATAGGGAGCCGGCGCGTTGGCGGTTGACAAAAATTCAAGTTCACCGATGTTTCCGATGATAAGATCACTGGCTTCACCTATGCCTGTAACAGCCGTTTCGTCTCCTTCAGTACTTAATGCACCATTGGTATAAATTCTCATTTTATGTGCAACGACATCTCTCTGAATCACGACATGCACCCAGTTGCCCGTAAAATAATTGGCTATTGGTGAAGTGATTTCCTTTTTCGTCACATCATCATCGATCGCATATCGCAGCTGACCTCCTTTGATCTCTACATTAAAACGTTTTCCTGTTGCTCCTGTTGTCGTATTTTTAGTAAACGAACCTTTACATAATACATAAAGACTTGTAGAGGAAGACGATGGAATCATGCTTGTCGGTGCTTTCATCCAGTAAGAAACAGTAAAAGATTGATTATCAAATGAAATCTGATTCTGATGAGGAATACTTGCGATGTACATATTATTTGGTGAAGTGGCCAGATCGAGGGCATTGTTTTCTTTTCCGGCTACTCTTACATTGGCATTATCATAGGCTACATCTAATGTTCCGTTGTTGGCATAAGAAGATACATCTGCAATCTGTGCTCCTGCTGAAGGTGCTTCTGCAAATGGCCAGTTCCCCACCAGGCTCGGTGTCAATGCACGGAAAGTCCATACGTCTCCCGTTACAGAACCGAGCGAATTGGAAGCATCAATTCTCCAATAATAATTGGTTGTAGTATTTAAACTACTAAGCTGATATGACGGTGTCGCACTATAAGGAACCGTAGCGATATTATTTAAATTAAGAGGATCTGTTCCGAAATATACCGTATATGTCGTTGTGTTTGGACTTCCTGTCCATTTTAAAAGCAGGTTGCCACTCGATAATTCTACATTGGTATTATTATTTGCAGGAATTGGATTTACCGCTTTTGTAGGAGCTGATGGAATCGGTGGTGTCGTTACGGAAACGTTTGAAGTATAAACAGAAGATTCTGTAGCGTTTGTTGCTTTCACCCTGTAATAATATGGAGTGTTTGGTGTTAAACCCGTATCATTATAAGTCGTGGTATTAGCTCCAAGTGTTGCAATAACTGAAAAAGTAGTACCATCCGTAGAACGTTCTACTATATAATTGGTTTCATTGGCGGCATTATCACTCCAATTCACCGCTAAAGAACTGGCAGCCGGTGTTATTGTGGTAAGCGCATTAGTGAAATTCAGATTCGTTGGTGGAATAATAAAATCCGGAGGAATTGCATTCGGTAAATTATTAATATAAACCTCAATATTCAGATAAGGAGCATGCGTTGTGCTTACTGCCAAAGCATCAAAAACATTCGGGTTCAGGCCATTGGCCGTTTCCCAGGCATCCGGCATTCCGTCATTATCCGTATCCAAAGGAGCCGGCGCTCCATAAACGTGCCCTGCCCCACCATTGGTAAAGCCAAATT
Organism: Chryseobacterium wanjuense; assembly: GCF_900111495.1. Classification (NCBI taxonomy): domain Bacteria; kingdom Pseudomonadati; phylum Bacteroidota; class Flavobacteriia; order Flavobacteriales; family Weeksellaceae; genus Chryseobacterium; species Chryseobacterium wanjuense. The sequence goes on from NZ_FOIU01000001.1 coordinate 2,086,550, forward strand.
GAGTCGTTAAATCTGTCTGTACATACACATAAGTTGCAGTCGTTCCTTTTGACATCAGATCTGAAATCATCAAACCGTCCACCTGATCCCTTCTGGGATACGATGCACCTGCACCTGAAATAATTTTATCGTAGGCAGCCTGAGCAGTTAATGTCGGATTTTTCATAGGATAATCATATGGCGTTGCCAGTATTGCTGCCGGATCTCCCACAGGATATCCTGTTAAATCCTGAGGAACTAAAGTGCCATCTAAAGCTCCGTTTTTGTTATTGTCAAAATAATTTCCGGAACCATACAAATTGAAGTTGGCATTTCCTACACTAAATGGTGTAGTAACCGTACTGCTTGTATTGGGACCTCCGATAAAATAATTATTAATGATATTGGCAAAAGAACTTCCCGCTGAATCTCCTCCCATAATATATGCCTCACCGGATTGTGTGTGTCCATAGGTATTTCCGTAATTTCCCCAATTGTAAACGACGTTGTTTACAAACTCGTTGATTCCTTTTATTTTATTATTACGGGTTTTGTTACAGATGTATAAATTTCCGATCAAACTTATCTTCCCGCCCGGAGGAGGCTGCATCAATCCTCCCGCAGAGTGATTGTGACGGTGCATTCCCTGTCCTATAATCGAGTTCTGAATCGTTATATTATCCGGACTTGTCCCATTATTGTCCCAGTTTACAGAAAATACTTCGTCTGTTCCCCACGTAAAGGTCATGTGATCTAAAATAATATTGGCACCGTTGGCTATTCCTGATGCATCCTGATTTTGGGATGTCCCGCCATAACGGATACGGAGATACCGGGCAATGGTATTATTGGCTCCTGTAAAGGAAACTCTTGGTCCCAAAAACACGATTCCTTCTCCCGGAGCTGTTTGTCCTGCAATCGTTGTATTAGCCGCTACAGCAACAACTGACTGTAAATTAACAATCCCTCCAACTTTAAATATCACAAATCGCCCCGGCTGACTCACCGCATCCCGGAATGATCCCGGACCGCTGTCATTCAAATTGGTAACCAGATAAATCTGAGGATTTGCAGCACCTCTCGCTCCCGTTGTATATCTGCCAAAACCGGTCGCTTCCGGAAATGCCAATGTCTGCGCACTCAAATCTATAGAGGATAATGATAATCCACAAAATAGCAATGATGTAAGAGTTTGCTTAGATAGTAATGGTTTTTTCATGAGATTAATTTTGTGTTAACTAATCTACCCACAAACACAAACAGAAGCATCCTGCACCATCCTGTCTATTATCTATATATCAATTCATTACAGTGGTATCGGGAGAAGAGAACAGTATTTCTTATCATGAATATAACAAATTTTAGTACTGATTTTCGGTGGAAAAATTTTGGCTTGTTGTTGTGGTTAACTTTATTTTGGTTTAAGCGGTTAAATTTTTAAATTAATACTCTCTGCAGACAATTTATATGGAATATTTATTCACTATGACAGGTTTTGGAAAAAAAACGATTTAAGAGAAAAACGATCATAAAAAAAAAAGATCATTTATTAATACTATTTAAAATTTAAATATTTAATAATCAACAATTTAAACAATCAAAAATTAACATTTAATGGTAAAAAAAACTTCCATGCATTAACGCCAATTAACATAAAAAATTAATAAGCATTAAATAGGTAAGTATAGATTTGTTATAAAATATCACCACGAAAGGAATAATTAATCTTAATTCAAATGCCATGAAATCGTTAAAAAAACACTTCAATGAAAAAACTGTAGTTAAGCAAGAATTTTCACAGATTAACACAGGAAAAAACCTCATTTTCAACTTTGAAAAGCAGGTTAAAAAAAATCCAACTGCTGTTGCCATTATAGACGGCAATACAAAAATCTCCTATTTAGATTTGGATATTCTGTCGAATCAATTGGCAAACCAATTACAACGTAAAGGAGTGCAAGATGAAGAAATCATTGCCATTCTTTTACCCAGATCTGCCCAATATATTATTTCTGTTTTAGCAATAATTAAAACCGGGGCTGCGTATTTACCCTTACATCTAAGTGAGTCTGAAAGCAGATTAAAGCATATGATAACAGAATCAGCATGCAAGCTAGTGATCAGTAACAGAGATGATTTTGACTGGAAAAACAGGGTAGAAATTGTAAATGCAGCAGAAATACTACATAAAGAAAATTCTATCGAAGAACAGTATACCATTTCAAAAGATATACATCCTTCCCAACTTGCTTATGTAATGTACACATCCGGATCTACCGGTACCCCAAAAGGAGTATGCATCACCCACTATGCAATAGCCAGCTTTGCCGCAGATCCTCTGTGGAATGCTGAAAACCAATCAAAGGTGTTATTTCACTCCCATGTTGCTTTTGATGCTTCTACTTTTGAACTTTGGGTGCCTTTACTCAACGGAGGAACCATAGTTATAGCCAAAGAAGATAGTTTTAATGTAGATTATTTAGTAAAGCTTATTGCCAAAGAAAAAATAACCTCCATATTTCTTACCACCATGCTATTCAATCTCTTAGCCCAGGAGAAAGGTGTGCATTTGTGTGACGTAAACCAAATTCTGTTTGGTGGTGAGCAATGCTCAGAAGACTGCATTGATAAAATGAGGCAAAAACTACCTGATACTGACATTGTTCATGTGTATGGACCTACAGAAACGACCACTTTCTTCAGTGCTTATCTTATTCCCTCTGATGAAATATTAACCACGGTTCCTATAGGAAAACCTATGGATAAAATGTGTGCTTATATTTTAGATAATGATTTCAAACCAGCTAGGGAAAGGGAAATTGGTGAATTATATATCTCCAGTGCCGGTCTGGCCAGAGGATATCTGAATCAGCCAGGTCTTACGGCAGACAAGTTTTTACCCGATCCATTCAGTTTGAATGGAGCCAGAATGTATCGCACAGGGGATTTGGTATATAGAAATGAAAATGGTGAGCTTGTATACATTGGAAGAATAGATCAGCAGGTAAAAGTACGGGGATTCAGAGTGGAATTGGGAGAAATAGAAAAAGTTCTTCAGTCTCACCCCAATGTATCGCAATCTTCAGTAATAGCCCAGAAAAGTGAAAATGGAAATCAATTACTGGCGTATATCGTTCCGGATTATAGTGTTGAAGCGAGCAGCAGCCAGCTAAAAGAAGAGCAGATTTTAGAATGGGAAAAAATCTACGATGAAGTGTATCAGGACTTTGATTTGACCAGCGAAAATAGTGAATTTGTTGGCTGGAACAGCAGTTTTGACGGAAAACCCATCGCTCTGCCCCATATGCATGAATGGCTAAACATGACCCTAAAAAGAATTAAAAAACTTAATCCTGAAAAAGTTTTAGAAATTGGAGTTGGTACGGGAATGCTGTTGAAAAACCTTTACGAAGAAACCGAAATCTATTGGGGAACAGATTTATCTGAAAAAACAATCATCAAACTAAACAGTTTTTTTGAAAAAGAACCAGTACGCTCCACTCAGGTTAAATTATTTCATCAATTGGCAGACTCCATAGATACGCTTCCAAAACAAATGTTTGACACCATCATCATCAATTCCGTCTGCCAGTATTTTCCTGATGTGAACTATTTTGTCGATGTCTTGAATAAAGCAATGGATTTGCTATCACCTTCAGGCAAAATATTCATAGGAGATATCCGGGATTTGAGATTGCAACGTCATTTCTATACCGAAATTCATCTGCATAACAAAAAAATCACGGCCGAGGCACAGCTTATAACAGCCATTGAACGTGATATGATGATGGAATCGGAGCTGCTCATTTCCCCTGATTTCTTTGCTGTGTGGAGTAAAACAAGATCGGATATCGGCAGTTTTGAAACAAAACTTAAAGATGGAATTTTCATTAATGAAATGTCACAGTATCGCTACGATGCCGTAGTGTATAAAAAATCGGGAAAAGAGGAAAAATCATTATGCTGCGACAAAAAAATTCTGGATTGGGCGCACTGTGATTTTCAGCAAGTGGAAAATATTATTAAAGAAAATAAAACAGATTCTTTATACATAAAAGGAGTTCCCAATGAAAGAATTGCTGCCGTTTTAAGAGCCACCGACAAGCTTTCTAACAATGAAAATTTGGAGGCCATTCAGGATGCATACGCTCAATGTGTTAAAACTGAACCTCAACTAGCAGAATTTCAAACGTTAGCTGAAAAAAACAATTACGAAATGTCAGTCGTACATCCTCAGTCCGGAAACTGTGCTTTTGTTGATCTTGTTTTTATTCATAAATCTCTAGAAAGTCTTTCTTATTCAAAGCTTTATCAGAATGAGAGTTTACCTGGCAATCTAACTACCTGTGCCAACTACCCTCCTATTTCACGTAAAATAAACCAGCTGCTTATTCAGATAAAAAATCATTTGCAAAAAAAACTTCCCGAATATATGTGGCCCAGCACAATTATTCCTATAAACAAAATGCCATTAACGTCCCGAGGAAAGATTAATAAAGATTCGCTCCTGGCTTTAAGTGTATACAAAAACTCCGGAGGAAGAAAAGCAAATACCTATGTTGAAGCAATCGTATGCCAATTATTTGGTGAAGTTTTAGGCCTATCTGAGATATCACTTGATGATCATTTTTTTGAAATGGGAGGAAATTCATTGTCTGTAATCGTTTTACTGAATCGATTCCGAGATGTGCTGAACATTGATATTCCTATTAAAATATTTTTTGAAAACCCAACTCCTGCCATGTTGATTAAGAAATTAGATTTCAACTCGGAAATCAGTTTTCAATTACACAAGCAGCAAAGACCGAATGATATTCCTTTATCTTTTTCGCAACAACGGTTATGGTTTCTCTTTAATCTCGAAGGAGCCAATGAAACCTATAATATCCCAATGGCTATTAAGCTTTCCGGAAAATTAAGCAAAAAAGATTTGACCAATGCACTGAATGATGTGATAGAACGTCATGAAAGTTTACGCACCATTTTTTATGAGAAAGAAGGTGTTCCTTATCAAAAGATTCTGAATGATGTCTGCACAGATATTGAGATGATGAATGTAGACAAAATAAGCCTCCAGAGCTCCATCAACGAATCATCCGGTTATGTTTTTAACCTATCCGAAGAAATTCCTATCAAAGCAAAATTATTTTGTGTAGACGATAATACACATATTTTGTTGGTTATTATCCATCATATAGCATTTGACGGCTGGTCTTTGGCTCCTTTTTGGAGAGACCTTTCCATAGCTTATTCTGCGTCTTTGAATAACCAGACACCGGATTGGAATGCCTTGCCTGTACAATATGCAGATTATGCGATCTGGCAGCGTAATACATTTCAAACAGAAATGGAAAACAACTCTACCATCGACCGGCAGCTTAATTACTGGAATAAGAATTTAGACAATCTGCCAGCTTTGGTGTCTCTTCCCTGCGATTATTTCCGGCCTGCAAAACCAGCTTATAAAGGAATGCGCAAAACCTTTGTTATTCCTTCTAAACTTCACAACGATTTGGTGTTGTTATCTAATAATCAGAATGTAACATTATTTATGACCTTACATGCCGGTTTATGTTGTCTGCTGAACCGCTTTAATGCCGGAACAGACATTGTGATCGGAACTCCGGTTGCAGGTCGAAAAGGCTCCGGAGTTCGGGATTTAATTGGCTTTTTTGTAAATAATCTGGTCTTACGAATAGATACTTCTGGCAATCCTAGTTTTCAAAATTTATTAAAAAAAGTAAAAGAACAGGATCTCTCAGCATATGCCCATCAAGACATACCTTTTGAGCGCCTGGTTCAGGAGCTTAAACAATCAGGAACTACAAGTTGGCATCCGTTGTTTCAAATTGTATTGGCATTTCAAAACCAGCCTCAGCCTCAGATTAATTTTTCCGGGATAGACTCAGGATTTGAGTTGATGGAAAATAAAAGCTGCCGATTTGATCTCGTTATCAATTTATTTGCCGAAAACCAAACTGAAAAGGATATAGAAGGATTTGTTGAATACAATACAGATCTTTTCAAAGCAGCGACTATCGATCATTTCATTGAAAGCTACATCCTTCTTTTGAAAAGTATTGTAGAAAATCCGGAATACAAAATCGATGAACTTGATATTAATAGTAATGGATTAAAAAATTTATATAAAAAACAATCTGTTACCTGTGAAGAAGAGCATTTTGCTTCTTTATTTCAAAATCAGGTTAGTTTAACACCTCATGCAGTTGCTTTATCACATGAGAATGCAGCTCTCACTTATAAAGATCTAGGCAGTGCCGTTAATACACTTGCCCGTCTATTAATTTCAAAAGGAATAGGTCCGGAACAAGTAGTAGCCGTCTCGATTCCCAGATCATTAGACTGGATTATTGCCACGTTGGCTATACTGGAATCTGGTGCTGCTTACATGCCTATAGACAGCCAATTTCCGGAAGAACGCATCAATTATATGCTTGAAAAATCCCGAGTTTCCCTTTTATTGACAACAGCAGATCTTGTCCCTGTGTTTTCATTTACAGATAAGGAAAAACTTGTTCTGGATGATCCGGAAACCTGTAAGACATTGAACAGTTTATCAAATTCTAAAATACAGCCTTCCGAATTGTCAGCTCCGTTGCTTGTATCCTCCCCTGCCTATGTGATTTATACATCAGGTTCTTCCGGCACGCCCAAACCTGTAGTTGTTACCCATAGCGGGATTAGCCAGATTATGGATGCACAAAAAAGACAATTTAAGCTCAATGAATCAAGCCGGGTGCTATTATTTGCCTCACAAAGTTTTGATGGATTCTTTTGGGAATTATGCAGTTTATTGTCAGGAGCTCATTTGGTTGTAGCTAATGCCGAACAGTTAGTAGCAGGAAAAACGCTAGCCGAAACAATAAGTAAAAATAAAATTACCCACGTTACACTGCCACCCGCAGTACTCAATCTGATGGATAATGAGAAAATGAGCGATCTGAAATACATTATTATATCCGGTGAAGCACCAGGCGGTAAATTGCTTTCTAAATGGGTACACAACAGAACCATAATTAATGGCTATGGCCCTACAGAATCTACCGTATGTACAACATTAAGTCTTCCATTATTACCAAACACAATACCCGATATCGGGCAACCGATTGTAAATACTTCTGTTTATGTACTGGACGAGTTTTTACAACCCGTTCCTCCAGGAGTTTGCGGAGAGCTATATATTTCGGGTTCAGGATTAGCGCGTGGCTATTTGGATGAACCGGCAATGACAGCTGAAAAGTTTTTACCCAATCCGTTTGGAAATCCCGGTTCGCGAATGTATCGTACCGGAGATTTGGCCAGATGGACGGCAGACCATCATCTAATGTTTATGGGTCGTGCCGATAATCAAATAAAAATAAGAGGATTCCGCGTTGAACCTAATGAAATTGAAACGGCTCTTGAAACACATCCTCTTGTAAAGAAAGCTGCTGCTAAACCAGGGAAAGATATATTGGGAAATAACCTTTTAAAAGCCTATGTCACCATCTTAGATGATAAACAAGATCCATCAACTTTAAGCCCTGAAAAACTGCGTGCTTTTCTGAAAAAAACGATCCCTACTTTTATGATACCTGCAGTAATTTCTATCGTTGATGATATACCTTTAACTACAAACGGAAAAATCAATTATCAGGCATTAATAGACAATGATACAGAAAAACAAAGTGATAAAACCCTTCCTTCAACGACTACGGAAAATAAATTGCTTATCTTATTCTGTCAATTATTAGACCTTACAGATATAGGTATTGATGATAATTTCTTTGAACTAGGCGGCCATTCGCTTTTAGGAGCAAAGCTTATCAGTGAAATTCATAAGGAATGGTCTCTAGAACTGCCTATAGGAATGCTATTTCAATATCCGTCTATTAGCGAATTAGGTAAAATAATAGATACATCATTTGGTGGAAAAAACAAGATATTTCAGACTCCTGTATCTCTATTAAAAAACGATGCAAAAAGAGCAGATTCTCTATTTATCAATGAAAATATTCCTGCATATACTATTGATAGAGAGCCGGAGTGTATCTTGCTAACCGGTGTTACCGGATTTCTTGGAGCGTTTTTACTAAACTCTTTGTTAGAAAAATATAGTAAAGCTGTTATCTACTGCCTTGTTCGTGAATCTTCCCTACAAAAAGCTAAGCAGCGTATCGTTCAAAATTTATCACGCTATAACTTAAATCATCTGTTAAAAAATAACAGAATTAAACCTCTTTGCGGCAACCTGTCCTTGGATAGCTTAGGACTTTCTTCTGAAGATTTTGATGAAATGGCGAATAAATTAGACTGTATCTATCATTGTGGAGCGAAGATAAGCAGTGTAAGTTCTTATGAGGAATTGAAAAAAAATAATATCAAAGGAACTTATGAAATTATACGCCTTGCTTCTCATTTAAAAATTAAGCCGGTACATTATATTTCAACCCTTGCTGTGGCGTTCAACAATCATGATCCTGAAAAAATACTTCCTGAAGATAAACGACTAAAAGCAAATGAAATTATATCCAACGGCTATACACAAAACAAATGGGTGGAAGAAGAGATGCTTCTGTCTATTCATAAAAAAGGGCTTCCTATTTCTATCCATCGGCCAGGGCGTATAAGCGGCTCATGCAAGACCGGCATTGGAAACCCAAATGATGCATTCTGGCAATTGGTCGCTGCAATGTTAAAAATACAGGCCGTTCCTGTCTTTAGAGAAGAACAGAATCTTTATATAGACCTTATTCCGGTGGATTATGCTGCCAACTTGATTGTTCATTTTTCAAGTGACCGTAATTTCAGTGGTAAAACTACGAATCTGTTTCATCAGGTAAAATTTTCTCTCATTCTGGAAACACTTCGGGATATGGGATACCATTTAGAAAAAATAGATTTTCAATTGTGGAAAGACAAATTGAGACATTTTGCATCTCAAAACGAGAACCTGAATTCATTACAGAAAGCTCTTTTACTAAGTGATTCTCTGGAAAGTATATTCAAATTTTCAGGGGTAAACTATTCTACCGACAGAATAAAAAAAGAAATACAACAGAATAAAATCAAACTTCCTAAAGTGGAGAGACAATTACTCACATCATATATAAAGCACTTTATCACAACAGGATTTTTTCCTGATCCTAAATAAATCAATAAAAATCATTATTATGAAAACAAAATTAAATTCCACAGTCAAGTTATTACCTTCCAGCAAAGAAGATGATAAACTTATTATGCAATTTGTTGATTTTATTATCAATTCAAAGCTGCAGATGAGCGCTTCCATTTATGAGACCGCGCTGGTAGCCTCTATCAAAGATGCAGATAACAAACCTTTGTATCCTGAATTACTTGCACAAATGATTACATTACAAAGTAAAGAATGGCGTAATTTGTCGATCAGAAAAGAATCTGCAGTAAGTCATCAAGCCTTTTTATGCACCTTGGTATTAGTAAATGCATTGCTAAAGTTTAATACTAATCAGGAACATGATGAATGTATCGGTAAAGGCATACAATTTATCCAGAAATGTATCCCCATTATTAAAGATGATACGATAAATTTTGTAGGTTCAGAAATGATTATTCCGGCTCAAATAGAACTATTAATTGAGCAGACAAATGGCAGAACAGACTTACTTCACCAAGAAAATATTCCCATATTAAAAAGCTTATTATCGAATTATGAAAGTATTCGGAAATACAAATTGGATAATTTTTCTATGAAAAGACCAAGCGCAACATGGTTTTCATTAGAAGCTTTGCCCGAAAATCTTTTGGATATAAATATTTTAAATCATTTTATTAATAAAAATGGGCAGTTTATGTCATCTCCTTCGGGAACAGCTGCTATATATAAAATGAACCCGGATCCGAGAATTTTAAAATATTTTGAAGAAGCCAAAAATGCAACCGCTAATAAAGGCTTACCCATCACCTATCCTATGAATATTTTTGAAAGTATTTGGATCATTGGAGCGCTTATTAATTCAGATTTTTCCAATCAGTTCATTACCAAAAACTTCAAACCTCTTCTGGACATGATCGAAGGAAATTTTTCAAATAACGGAACGGGCTCGGCAAAAGACTTTCCTCCGGATTGTGATGATACCTCAAGAGCGGTTTTCAGTTTCAGCTATCTGAATGTGAATTCTAAATATACAGTAGAAACATTAAAACAATGGTATGTAGAAAATGGAAAATATTTTAAAACTTACCATCACGAAAAAGATGCATCGATGAGTGCAAATGTACACGCGTTACAAGCATTTCTTGAGAGTAATGATGTTTCCAAAACCGAAAAAGAACATCTCTGGGACAGCATTCTTACTCTCCTTGAAAATAATGCCATTAAAGAAAGTCCCACGAATATCTACTGGACAGATAAATGGATGAGTTCTCCACTTTACACTGCAGAAGGCGTTATCTATACGATCATTAATTATCAGGATCAGTTTCCTCAAAGAAAAACGAATATCCACCACAAAGCAATCAACTGGATACTTACCAGACAAAAGGATTCGGGAGGATTTGAGACGTATGCAGAATATGGCCCAACGATGGAGGAAACTGCATATGCTTTAATAGCCTTAGTTCACTATGTACGATATTATAAGGATCAGGAGATATTACAAAATGTTGAGGAAAATACCGCATTTGTACAAAAATTACGGGTAAGTATTAAGAGAGGTTTTTCGTTCCTTGAAAAAAATAAAGAACAGATCATGAATATTGACGCTCACCCACCTTTATGGACGTGTAAAGCTTTATTTACTCCTTATAAAATATCAATATCTTATGTTTTAGGAGCGTACTTTCTTTCAAAACATTTTTTAAGTCAGGAAGAACTGAATCTTCAGAAAAACAGTCTATCAGCATAAAATAAAAGATAAAATTCATTAAAATTCAATCAAAAATTGAACAGGATGGGTTTTAGAAAAATTTTATAATATGCTCTTGAACTTAATTTTAATAAAAACATTATTTCTATGAAAAAACATTTTTTTGTTGCTATAACTAATGAGAAAAATGAATTTTCCGTGATCAGTGAAAACGCTTTTCTTCCAAAAGGCTGGAAAAAAATCTCTGACATCGGCGATTTGGAAACCTGCATTAGTTTTCTGCAAAATACGTGGGAAAATTTAGGAAATAACGGACGGTGTCCTGTCTCATTTCCTATCCACGGAGTAGATTATACCCGTCTCGAGATCAATCCTCTTCAGAAAGAATTGCTTCGACTGAAACGGTTATTATGGATTCGGCCTCCTTATGGAGATAGTGCCTGGCTGATTTCTAATTACAAGGATGTACGTTCTATCCTAAAAGATCACCGCTTCAGCAGACAGCAGTGCCCGTTTCATAATGAATCGAGATTAACTCCGCATCCATTAGACACCAGTATTATGGGGATGGATCAGCCCGATCACACCCGGATTAGGAGTGTTTTAGATTCAGTATTTAATGTAAAAACATCCATGGATCTGAAAGGTAAAATAGAAAAATCGGCGCATGAATTGGTTGATGTATTAGAGACCAACTCCCAAGCCGATCTAGTGGAAGATTTCGTAATGCCTTTTTCGGGGATCACCATTTGTGAGCTTATGGGAGTTCCTTTTGAAGATCGTACGAGATTTCGGGTTTGGCTAGATTCATTTTCTAGCACTACCCTTCTGGATGCCGATCAGGTCGCTAAAAATATGGAGGCGATGCATAAGTACATGGCCGAACTGATAGAAATAAAAAGAAAAAACCTTGGAAATGATCTCATCAGTGGGCTTACAAAGGCAAACGAAGAAGGAAAATTATCAGACCGTGAGCTTATTGAACTTATTACGGTACTATTAATTGCAGGGCATGATACGGTTTCGGCGCAGCTTATGATTTCACTCTTCGTTATTTTAAGTGATACTGAACTCACAAGACAGCTAAAGGACAACCCTTCTTTATCCACAAACGCTGTTAAGGAATTATTACGATATATCCCTGTTGATGCCTATGTTACATTTGCCCGGTACGCAAAAGAAGACGTGCTTATGGATGATGGCACATTAATAAAAAAAGGGGAGCCCGTTTTGCCATCCATAATATCAGCCAATCAGGATCCTGAAGTTTTTGAAGAACCGGAATCTTTAGATTTAAATCGGAAAAAAAATCCCCATTTAATGTTAGGTGCAGGAATTCATAATTGCCCCGGAGGATTTTTAGGAATGATAGAAATTGAAATTGGAATCTGTACCCTATTCAAGCGGCTCTCGAAGCTATCCTTAGCCATATCTCCTGAAGATATTAAGTTCAGAGAAGGGCTACAGGTTCGCAGTATACACCAATTACCCGTTAATCTGAATTAATTATTAATAAAAAAACAAATTATGAACAAATCAGTACAAGATCAGGTATATTATACTGAAAAGTATATGGCCCTTCCGACACCCATTTTTAATGGTAAATTTTATTCACCAGAAATGTCTCTCCTAGACGTAGCCAAAGATAAATTAATACGTGCAACTGATGCATTGGATTTTCCAAAAGAACAGCAAAAAGAAATGCTGAAACTTATTGAGGAAATATGGGGGAAATATGACAATTATACAATAGGTAATCCACCATATCATTCATTTGGATCGGCAGAAGGCGCTCCCATCGAATTTCAGATCTGCTGGGATCCGGAAGGTCCCTCATTCCGCTTTGGATCAGATTCTTTTGCATTAGATCACTCAACTGAAAATAATGCTTCTGAGTTTTACAATACCACCAGAAAACTGTCAAATTATGAGGGTGTAAACTGCGAAAGCTCATTGGCTATGGAAGATTATTTTAAAAATGGAGGCAGATTTGGTATTGGCGGTCACGTGGTTCAATGGCGAAAAGGAGGAAAGCCTTCATTTAAAATTTATTTTCTGCATCAGCCGGATCAAGGAGATGAAAACTTAGAAAACGCTTTAAAACAACTCAATGCTATAGAGCCGTGGGAAGCTATTAAAGCACATTTTAAGAAATTAGGATTTTCCAGACCCATGTGTGGAGCACTTAGCCTGGATATGAAAGATCCTGATAAAAAATCAAGGGTCAAAATGTATATCGCTCATGATGGTCACACAGCGCAGGAAATTGATGAAATCTCAACAATTGCAAAAAATTACATTCCGGGAGCGTTCGAAAAAGCGATCGTTTCAACAACCGGAAAATCAAGAGATTGGGAACATCCGCCGGTAACTTATTTTTCTTTCTTTCCGGGTGAATCTGTACCTTCGGCATCACTCATTTTCATTCCATTAGCTGCAAATCTAGAAAATGATGCCGTAGCTATAGAGCGATGCAATGATTTTTTGGAGTTGGAAGGTGATCAAAAAAACTTTGTAAAAGGAATGAAAGAAGTGTTTAAGGCCTTCTCTCACAAACCTCTGGAGGACTCTAAAACACTTAATTTCCTGGCTTATATTCCCGGGAAACAGTTCTCACTCAATATTGGCCCCGGAATTTTTGATAATCTTAATTTACAAAATCATGATCTATAATGGTTTAAAGGGAAAAGTAGCGATCGTTACTGGCGGATCAGGCGGTATTGGGCGAGCTGTTGTCAAAAGGTTAGCCTACGAAGGTGTTTCGGTATTGTTTACCTATTTTCAAGGTAAAGACCGGGCAGACGAACTTATTTCAGAGCTTGACAACCGGCAGGTAAATGCGATCTCTGTTGATATAAGCAGTCTTTCGGATATAAAAAGAATGTTTGATCTCGCCGAATCGGAATTTGGAGGTGTTGATATTTTAGTAAATAACGCTGCCCATCTGAGCACAGGCATGATTGAGGAGATTACAGAACCTGATTATGAGTATCTGATGAATGTAAACGTTAAAGGTTCTCTTTTTTGTATACAACAAGCTATAAAAAACCTGCGAAACAAAGGAGCCATCATTAATATTTCATCTGTAAATACCGTTCTTCCGGAACCTGCTGCAGCTCTGTATTCTGCGAGTAAAGCGGCTTTAGAACAATTTTCGTGCATTGCAGCAAAAGAAATTGCAAGCCGGGAAATCACTGTAAACTGCATTTCCCCAGGACCTGTAAATACAGATTTATTAGTAAAGCATAATTCTCAGGAAGTCTTAAAACAAATTGCAGCCCTGACACCGCTGGGGCGTATAGGCGAACCTGAAGATATTGCAGAGATTGTCACTTTTTTGGCAAGTTCCGGAGCACGTTGGATTACCGGTCAAAACCTGCGTGCAAGTGGTGGTTTAGTTTAAATAATCATTAAATTAAAAAAATACATCTTATGAATACTGAATTTACTTACAATGTCGTCATCAATGACGAAGAACAATACTCTATCTGGCCCGCACACAAAATCCCCCCAGTAGGATGGAAGATTGTAGGCAAGGCAGGCAGCAAATCTGAATGCTTAAATCTTATTAATAAAAAATGGAAAGATTTGAGGCCTTTGAGTCTGCGAAAAAAATTATTAGAATAAATACATTCAATATGTGATAAGAAAAATTAGGAATAGTGTTAAGTAAGGTATAATACTAAATTCTGGTTGTTATTTATTTCAGTCTTTTCCACTTTTTTTTAGTGGAAAAGGCTATTCAAAAATATCTTTCTGTATTGATGAGAATATGGGTATTCAAAAAATTTAGATTTGACTACAAATACCTGACAAATGTATGATAATTACTGATGAATATATAAAAGAATTATTATGAAAAAAGAGAGTCATCAAAATAACATTTGTGAAGCTAATGATAGAGAAGAAGAACTGTATATTCCTGAGGCTAATCTCAATCGTATCGCTGTTATAGATACTGTTGCCTGTAAAATAGTAAGATATATTTTAGTAGATGACATTCCTGTTTTGCCGTTTGGAAGCCGGCCAACATTACTTGTTGCGATCCCGGACGGATCAAAAATTTACAGTGACAACTTTGGTCTCATTACTTCCACCGTCTCGGTAATTAACAGATTGACTGAAACTGTGAAATCTGTCATTATCAACAGCCTTCCTCTAGGTATATTTAATTCTTCAAATGGTAAAGAACTTTATATAACGGAAGAAAATCACAGAATTGAAGTTATTTGCACAGAAACTGACGAAATTGTTCGTTGTTTGCATTTTGAGAATATTCCTACAGCTTGTGCCTGTGGATCTAATGGGAATTTGTATATAGGATTTGCAAATGGAACTTTAGGTGTTTACAATTCCTTTTCAGGAAATATGCTTTGGCAGCCTTTATTTTCAGAAGGTACACGCCCATCCGTTTGGCTTACATTAAATGCTGATGAAAAAAAACTTTATGCAGGCAATGCAGATGGTATCGAAATCATTGATACCGCAAATTGGAAGCGCATCAAATCAATTCCGATCCGTGAAAAAGACGCCCAACACAAGGAAATGCCTTGCTCGTTCACGGCGTTTCTTTCTCCTGACGGGAAAAAACTGTACGTAACTTTGACAAGCAACCCCGGAGTTACCGTAATTGATATGATTACTGATAAAATTATTAAAACAATTGAAACAACAGGATTGGTAACGGGTATTGCTTTCAGTTCCACAGGGAAAAGGGGCTATTTCAGCGAAATTGTACCAGGTATGTCTGTTTCAAAAACAATTGAAAAGGCAGTATTAGAAGCATCTTCGCAAAGATCTGAAATCACTCCTACAGGACAGGTAACCATTTTCGATACTGAAACCGATGATATAATCGGAAAGCCTATTATCATTGGTTCTGCTGCGGGTATTCCTGTGTTGGTTCCTTATATCAGTTCTTATTTAATTTTTTGAATAATCGAAATTATTAGAATTTCCTGACAGAATATTTCATAACGGAATGAGTATTAATGCAGTATAGCTTAGAAATAAACCCTCTTGAAAAGGATTTCTTTATCCAAAATTTCCACTTTTTCAGACGCAATGTTACTCATATAGTCTTTATGAACAAGAATTTCCTTTACAAAAAATTTTTTGCTATCAATTAAACATTGACTGTTTAAAATTTCAAATGAATCCAACGGTATCGTTAGTCCTCTGCTATCAGCTTTTATTACAGCTTCTTTTTTGGTCCAATAGCTGAATAATGATTTAATTTTATCCTCAGAATTCTGTATTTCATAAAATTCTCTTAAGGTCATTTGCGATTGAAAATCCCAATAATTGATTCCCTGATTCAGAAATTCTACATCAATGCCCACCGGAAAATCTGCTATTACGCACACAACCAAATCGTTGGAATGAGAGATATTAAAATGAACATTCTCCCCTTTTAATAGAGGCTTATTATTGCTTGACATATCAATATCAAATTGATCTATACTATAATAATCATTCAATCCATCCTTCAATAAAACCCTTCCCAGTAAAGACAATTGAATATCCTGCCACCTTCTAAGTTTCATAATTTTATTTTTAAAACTTTCGGAGCAAGTATCCAGGTATCTGCTCAATAAATAATTGTGCTTATGTTCATCAATAAATGTGTATAAAACTATCATTCCTTCTTTATTAATAATATTCCTAAAACTATAAATTGAGCTTATTTTTAGGAAAAAATCTGTTCACATAGGGTTAATTTTAAGTGAATATCCATTACATACCCCAAGTTAAATTTAATAAATATTTGACATTAGCCCGACACGAATTGATTACTTTTGCCATGCATTGAAACCGTACAATGCTGTATAATGGAAAATTTTAAAAAAATATATTTAGATTACAAACATCAAATATACTTTTTTGTCAAAAAGTTTATTTCCAATATGGAAGATGTGGAAGACGTCGTTCAGGAGATTTTGGTACATCTCTGGAAACATTCTTCTTCACTTCAAGATCCCAAGACTTTAGAATCTATTATCTTCAAAACGGCTCAGCAGGAAGTTTCTAATTTTTATCGAAAAAACAAAATGATTTTCTCCTTTTCAGATGAAACTTTGATAAAAGATGAAGCCGATTCGGAAAAAACGGATTACGAATTTAAGAAAGAGCAATTAAAAAAAATACACAGCCTTCTCGAAGATCTGCCTGAAAAAAGCAAAACGTTTTTTTACAAAAATAAATTGGAAAAAATAAGCTATACCCAGATCGCAAAAGAAAATAATATCTCAAAAACCGCCGTAGAAAAGCAGGTGAATAAAGTTATCCGATACATAAAGACTAACTTAAATTTATTTTAACTAAACATTAATCAATATAAACAAATTATTAAATCCACCTCCTTGGGGTGGATATTTTTATTTTACCGCGTAAGTATAATTGTATGAAAGATTATCAAAAACACTTTGAAAAAGTTTGGAAAACCGTCTCTGAAGAAAAACAGGAAATGGATGCTGCCACCGATTCCCGAATCTGGAGAAGAATAGAAGGGACAATCAGGCGATATCATCAACGAAAATATTCCTGGATGGCTGTGGCGGCTATTCTGGTTCCTTTATTCGGGATGCTGTTTTTTTATAAAGATTTTGATTTAAAATTAAAAGAAACGAAAAATACTTTCCCGACATTGGTGTTGCAGACCAACGAAGCTTCTAAAACGTTCAGATTATCCGATAATAGCGTGATTACTTTAGAACCTTACAGCAAATTATCCATAGATGAGGATTTCGGGAAAAAGTACAGGAATGTAAAATTTCAGGGAAAAGGTTTTTTCTCGATCGCAAAAGATAAATCGAAACCTTTCATCGTAGAAGCAAGAGATTTTAATGTTGAAGTATTGGGAACGAAATTTTTAGTTGATGAAAAATCCGAAGAAAAAAAAGTGCAACTGCTTGAGGGAAAAGTAAAAATTGATCACAACGGCAAGCTAACCTATCTTCTTCCCAACGAAAACTGGAGCTCATCCCCCACAAAAAGTGATTTTCATTATTATGCTGTGAACGCGATGAGATCTTTCACTTTTGAAAATACAACTTTTGAAGACGCCGTAAGTGAAATCGAAAATACCTACGGAACCAAAATCACCTATCCAAAGAAATTTGCTAAAAACGAAGTATCTGGCTCATTCTCAGGAAATCTGAAAGAAATTCTTGCCATTATAAATTATCCGTTTAACCTAAAAACTGTTTTTAAAAATGAAAATGAAATAACACTTTATTAAATAAAACAGCACCAATAATGTGGCGTTATCAGTGCTTGTAATTAATTCAAAAACTCGCTAAAGAATAATAAATTAATTCATCAAATTTATGAAAAAAACTGCAATTTCTATTGCTTTACTCGTAGCTGTGGGGCTACCGGTGCACAATTATGCACAAACCCAGGCTGGCACACCTGTAGCAAACAATCAAAGGCAGGTATCGCTGGTCAAAATCCTTAAAAAATTAGAAAAATCTACCAATACCAAATTCTTTTATTCTGCTTCAGATTTTAAAAATATCTGGGTGGATGAAAGCAAAATCAACTATTCAGCATTAAAGCCAAGCCTGGATTATCTGAAAAAGAGTGTTCCTTTAGAATATCAAATTCAAAACAACACGGTAACCTTCAGGAAATTAGCCTCAAATAATTCTTTCACCGAAAATAACATACAACCCAAAAATGACACCATCAATCAGCAGGAAAAAAAGATAGAAGAAGTTGTGGTTGTCGGGTATGGTACGCAAAAAAAATCTATCATAACAGGTTCAGTATCTGTCGTGAAAGGTTCAGTAGCAGAAGGACAGCCGGTACTTTCAGCCGGAAATATTTTACAGGGTCTTGCACCGGGCGTTACGGTGACTACACAGACAGGCGCACCGGGTGGTGATGCCGGGAATATCAGGATCAGGGGGATCAACAGCTTTGGAGGCTCCGACAGCAATCCTCTTTTTATTATTGATGGTGTTGCAGGAAATATTAATGATATCGATGTCAATATGATCGAGTCTATTTCCGTTCTTAAAGATGCTGCTTCTGCTGCCATATATGGTTCCAGAGCAGCGGGTGGAGTTATTCTTGTCACGACAAAACGTGCGAAAGGAAATAAGCTGACCGCGCAATACCGCGTGTACACAGGGTGGCAAAGAGCTACAGCAATACCAAAAGTTACCGATGGACTTACCTATATGAAGGTATTTAATGATGCCAGCATGAACGACAATGGTACAAAAATCTACAGTGATGACGCGATCAATGCTTTTTCGGAAGCCTACAACAAAAATCCCAGCAATTATGACTGGCAAAAAGCAATCCTTCAGGGAAGCGGATTCTTGCAGGATCATTATTTTTCGTTGTCAGCGAAATCCGGAATTATCAGTGTAGCACCGTCATTTGGATATTCTAAACAGGAAGGTATTATTAAAAATACCGATTTTACAAGGTTTACCTTCCGTAATAATATGGATATTACCCCGAATGACCAATGGAATATCAGAATGGATTTATCATTCGTAAATAAAGACAGAAAACAGATCGCCGACGAAGGTACCATCTGGAATTATCTTGGGAGAATGCCTACCAATATTCCGATTTATTATGGGAATAACTATTCGGACGGATGGGTAAAAATTAACCCGGTCGGTTTTATCGAAAACGGCGGAAATCGTAAACAAAATAATATAGAATTGATAGGAAATCTAAGTGTTTCTTACAAACCTACAGATTGGCTGACATTAAAAGGTCTTGTCGCACCACGCTATCTCACGACCAACATCCATCTTTTCAGAAAAAGTGTACCCACCTATTACGAAGACGGAACTGAAGCAGGCGCCGCTAACACCTTTACAGAACTTACAGAATCTGCAAGACGCCAGTTTTACGGCACGTATCAGTTTCAGGCCAATGTAAAAAAAGATTTTGGCAAGCATAGTTTTGAGCTTCTTGCCGGAACTTCAAGAGAAACGTATAATGAAAAAATATTATCGGGATACAGGAGAGATTTTCTCTACGATAATTATGAAGTGCTGGACGCCGGTGCAGATAACGAGACCAAAGATAATGGCGGCTCAGAATACGAATGGCTGCTGGTTTCTGCTTTTGGGAGATTCAATTATAATTACAATCAAAAATATTTATTTGAAGCTAATGTAAGATATGATGGAACTTCAAGGTTTATCGGGAAAAACCGCTGGGCATTTTTCCCTTCATTTTCTGCAGGATGGGTGGTTTCAAGAGAGAACTTTTTCGAAGGTTTAAAAGGGACAATCAGCCAGCTAAAACTGAGAGGTTCGTGGGGGAAATTAGGAAATCAGAATATCAGTTCTTCTTACTATCCTTTTTCAGAGCCGTTATCGTTGGGAAGTACTTCTATGAACGGAGTTGTGTATCAGACGATCCAGCAGTTAATCATGTCTAATCCCGATTTGAAATGGGAAGAAACCACCATGTCAGGAGTCGGTATTGATGTATCCTTATGGAAAAAATTAGACCTTACTTTTGATATTTATAATAAAAAAACCGACGGAATTCTTTTAAGATTAAATACCTCTCAACTTACAGGGCTACAGGCACCCGTTCAAAACGCTGCCGTTGTAAGCAACAAAGGATGGGAAATCGGTGCTCAGTATAATGAAAGATGGGGAGATTTTAAAATGAATATCGGGTTTAATCTTTCTGACGTGAATAATAAAATTCTTGATATGAAAGGTCAGTCTTCCGGAACAATTCTTCGTCAGCAGGTTGGTTCATCAGTGAATTCTATTTATGGTTTTATCGCTGACGGTTTATACCAAAATCAGGCGGAAATTGATGCCGGCCCGACACAATTCGGAACTTTAAAGCCTGGAGATATCAGGTACAAAGATATTGCGGGAGCCTTTGATGCCAATGGTAATCCGATTGGGGACGGAAAAATCACCGATGCCGACAGAACCATTATCGGAAGTACCGTTCCTAGATATACCTACGGTTTTAATATGGGTCTTTCCTGGAAGGGTTTCAGATTATCAGGATTAATACAGGGTGTCGGAAAAGTTGATGGCTATCTCGATTCTCATTATGTCATTCCTGCGGTAAACTCAAGTGCCGTAAAACCTTGGCAGCTCGATTACTGGAGTCCCGAAAATACCGATGCCCAGTTTCCTCGTGTTTCTCTTACCTCTACAAACAATACCCAAAATTCTACCATGTGGATGAGAAGTGCAGCCTATATGCGTCTTAAAAATGTACAAATCGGATATGAATTGCCTAAATCTTTTATTGAAAACACATTCCTCGAGAGTATGTACATCTACCTCAACGGACAAAACCTTCTGACTTTCACCAAATTCTACGAAGGCTACGACCCGGAAATCAATTACAATGCGGGAAGTACCGACGGCGTTGCTCTGGGAGGCGGAAACTATTATCCACAGGTAAAAACATTCTCATTCGGTATTGATGTTAAATTTTAATGATAAAAAAAATGAAAAACTTTTTAAAAATATTTTTATTAATCATAATCACTTCGTGCTCAAGCTCGGATATGGATTTAGAACCACTTAACGGACCAACATCCGGAACCTTCCCTGCCTCTTATGAAGAAGGGAAAATGGGACTTTTTGCAGCGTATAGAAACTTAAGTACTTTAGATGCCGCCAGTACTCCGATGTGGCACGTGATGGATAATATTACGGATATCGGCTATGCAAGACCGGGAACCAATTACACATCCCCTATCACAAGTTCTCTTACCACGACCAATGCATTGGCCATAAAACCTTGGGAAGTTCACTATCAGACCATTGCAAGATGTCACGCCGTACTCGATAAACTGGATGGAATTGCAGGAATTACCGAAGCACAAAAAGCAGAACTTGGTTCGGAATTAAGATTTATCCGAGCTTACTGCTATTCTCAGCTTATTGAGCTTTACGGAGATGTTCCCCTACTAAAAGCATCAGTTACATTGAATAATGCCAATGTTCCCAGAACGCCTGTTGCAGAAATTCAGCAGTTTATTATTGATGAGCTTGGAGCTGTTGCCCCTCAGCTTCCGATCTCACAATCGCAGTTTGGAAATGTGCGCGCATCCCGTATCGCAGCCTTAATGCTAAAAGCCAGAGTCGAGCTTTATTCTAAGCAATACGCAGCAGCGGCGGTTACTTCAAAACAGGCTTTAGATGCAGCGGCAGGGGTTTATAGTTTGACACCATTTAATGCTTCTGTGAATTACGCAGGTAAAGATCATACCGTAGGAGAGCCGGATCCTAGTAATATATTTGGCCACAGCGGTTTTTCTAACAGCAAAGAATGGATTTGGGTTGCCGAATACAACATTAATGTACCCGGATATCTTCATAATCAGCAATATTATGCAGCATCCCGTTTGGGTAAAGGAGTTTGCTACTGGGGGCCGACTCAAAACCTTATTGATTCTTATGAAATGACAGATGGTTTATCCATACTAGAATCTCCTTTGTACGATGAAACAAACCCGTTTAAAGACAGAGATCCGCGTCTTGATATGTATGCTGTACGACCACATTCAAGATATTTGGGATACCAATTTGAACCGAATACATCTTTCGTAAAAATCAACAATTACTGGTCAGCCGGAGCGCCAACACAGGTTGCCAATGCTGATGCTACCAATGCCTATCGCTCTTTCAGCGGGTATCTTTGGAGAAAAGTGGTGGATATTGCTGATTTTAATTCTACTTCAGTAAGTGGAAATTCAGATTTAGGTGTTGGAATTTTCAGATTACCGGAATTACTATTGATTTATGCAGAAGCAAAAATTGAGTTGAATCAATTGGATAATTCTGTTTATGATGCGATCAACCAGATTAGAACACGTGCAAAAATGCCACTTTTAAACCCCGGAATGTCACAAGCTAAATTGAGAAAAGCCCTTCGATACGAAAGAAAAGTAGAATTGGCCAATGACGGACTAAGATGGTACGACATAAGACGTTGGGGCATCGCCAATACCGTGATGAACGGATATTTATACCTGAACCGCAACGCAAACAACTGGACAAAATCTGCCATAACAGGCTTTGATGAAAGTGCAAATCCTATCTATAATCAATCTCAGGCTTCGGTATATTTCACGACGCAGCAAGTGGTTTATAAAATCAATAAAGATGAATACTGGCCGATTCCGCAGTCTGAAATGGATGCAAATCCTAATTTAAAACAAAACCCCGGATATTAATTATAAAAAGAATATATGAAGAAGAATATATCACTATTGCTTGTACTGCTTTCTGCAGTACTTTTTGGACAGGAAAAATTTCACGCTCCAAAATTAGACAACGAAAAATCCTGGAGTATCATTCTGATCCCGGATACACAAAACTATGTAAAATGGAATCAAAATCAGCCCATTTTAGATCTTATGGTAAGATGGATTGAGGACAATATTTCCACCCTCAATATTAAAATGGTTTGCCAGGTTGGAGATTTGGTGGAACATAATAATATTCTTAATCAGGGATATGACGGAGATCAAAGTGCCGATGATCAATGGAAATCGATACAATCAATTTTGGGAAGATTGAACGGAAAAGTACCTTATGTAGCAGCAACCGGAAATCATGACTTCAGTATTAATGAAGAAGGCAGAAGATTTTCCCGTTATAACGAGTTTTTTCCTTCTAATTTTAATCGTTTAAATCAGAAATATTTAGCTCAAAACTTTTTTAATGATGCTGGAGCTCCAAGCATGGAAAATTCTGTTTTGGAACTTAAAGGATTAAATGGCCAAGACTATTTATTTTTAAGCCTTGAATTTGCCCCTAGAAATAAAGCGTTGGAATGGGCTAAAAAAGTGCTGGATATGCCTCAATACAAGAATCATAAATCAATTTTAATCACCCACGCTTTTCTGAATGAGAAAGACAAGAGAACGGATAAAGAAAATTCATGGTTTATGTACGAGCCTTTTCTGGTAAACAATGTTCCTCAAAAGTCAAAAACCATCGCCCTTCCGGAGTCTAATAACGGTGAGCAAATCTGGCAAAAACTGATACAGCCTTCTCAAAATCTTCAATTGGTACTAAGTGGCCATATCTCTGGTGAAGGTTTCCGTGTAGATTCTAATAAATATGGAAAAAACGTAAACCAGATGCTTTTTGATATGCAGAGTGAAGGCGGAGGTCATCGTAATGGCAACGGCGGCGACGGCTGGCTCAGAATTATTGAGTTTTATCCTGATAATAAAACGGTAAAAGTGAAAACCTACTCCCCTCTTTTCGGGATTTCTCCCGTTACTCAGAAAAATGCTTATAAGACGGATTCCAGAAATGAGTTTGTTTTTAAGTTTTCGGAATGATGATAGAGAATGATTAAAAATAAAAATCTAGTACAATTAACATACAGAGGAGGCCAGCTACAGCCTCCTTTTCTTTTGCTGTAATTTAGCATATCGTTAAATATGAAATATTATTGAACCCTTAGTACTCCCTGATTCAAGATCCTGATGAGCTTTTGCGGCTTCTGCCAGAGGATAAATTGTAGGATTAATATCTCCCAATGTACCGTTGCGTAATGCTTCAAACATATCTGCTGCAGCAATATTCACACTGGCTTTGTCCGGAAGATAGCTTCCCAACGTAGGACGGATCAACTTGATTTCCTTCGCATTTAAAATTTCATTATTAATTTCCGGTGTTCCTGAAGAAGAGCCGAATAACACGACGGTTCCGCCACTTTTGACCACTTCCAGAGATGGATTAAATGTTGCCTTTCCGACCCCATCAAAAACAGCATCTACTCCATTACCTTTTGTAAAACTTTTTACAGATTCAATTAAATCTTCTTTGTCGAGGGCAATAACGTGATCGATTCCGTTATTAAGTACATAGTCTTTCTTACCACTGCTTCCGACTGTTCCTATCACTGTAGCTCCCAAAGCTTTTGCCCATCTGCTTACCAATGAACCGACTCCTCCTGCTGCCGCGTGCACCAATATTACATCTCCCTGCTTTACCGGATATGTCTGTTTAATAAGCATTCTTGCGGTAAGACCTTTCGCCATAACTGCAGCTGCCTGATCAAAAGATACATCCTCCGGAAGTTTTATCAGTTCTGAGGCATCAATCAGTCTACGTTCTGCGTAAGCTCCCAGCGAGAAAAAATAGCCCACTCTGTCACCTGCTGCAAACTCTGTCACGTTTTCACCTACAGATTCTATAACTCCTGCAGCTTCGACACCGATGGTTGCAGGAAAGTTGCTCAACGGAAAACTTCCATTCCGAAACATAACATCCACAAAATTGAGTGCTATTGCTTTTTGTTGAATTAGCACCTGATTTCCTGTCGGTTGGCCAATTTTTTCTACATCATATTCAAGTACTGATGGTGAACCCTGTTTTTTGATCCGGATAACTCCGCTTTGATTATTTGTCTCCATTTTTTTTTAATTTTTAATTAATTTTAATAGGACAAAGTTGCATCAAGCCGAAAACATATACATTGACAAATGCAGTAACTTATTCTTGACATTTATCAATATGTTTAAAAATTTTCTTATTTTCATAGTATTATTAACCATTAATACTTTTCCATTGGCTTCAGTATCCTTTGAACCACTTTATACTTATATTGAATCTAAGTCTGCACTTACCTTAAGTGATGAAGAAAAAACATTGATTCAAAATACATTTAAACCCAAGCATCTCCGCAAAAGACAATATCTCTTACAGGAAGGAGACATCTGCAAGTATATGTCCTTTATCGTAAAAGGCTCCGGGCGAATGTTTTCGGTGAATGAAAAAGGACAGGAAAACATAATGCGCTTTGCTGTTGAAAACTGGTGGCTCGGTGATTATGAAAGTTATAATTTCAGCACCCCTTCACTTTATAATATTGAAGTTCTGGAAGATTCGGAAGTACTTATGGTCGAACACGGAAGTATGCAGGAACTCATGAAGGCTATACTGGCGGTCGATCTGATGATCAAAGAAATCGACAGAAGAGGAGCAGTGGCCACCCAAAAACGAATCCACTCTTCGATCAGCCATAGTGCCGAAGAACGTTATGATACCCTCATTAAAAACTATCCGGAATTTCTGAACCGTTTTCCACAAAGTATGATTGCTTCCTACCTTGGGATTTCACCTGAAACACTGAGCCGAATCAGGAAAAATATGCTGAAAAAATAATTCTGATGTCTCTGACTTGACAAAAGTCAATATTATTTCTTAATAAAAATCATCGTTGAAATGTGATGGCAACTCTTAATTTTACCATTGTAATTTTAAAGAATAACAACAATTAAATAACATTAAGAACCAAATATTATGAACACATCATCAACCCTTCTACAAGACAGTTTATTATTAATCTGGAACAATCGCAATTCAGCTGAAAGGATAGCTTTAATGGAAAAGATCTATGCCTCAGATATTACATTTTATGAAAGTAATGACAGTGAACCCTTTGTAGGAAAAGAATCCATTGATCAACTTATTCAGACACTCCAAAAGGACTGGCCTTCCGGTTTTGAGTTCACTCTTACCGACACTCCAAAATCAAATCATAATGTACAACAGATCAGTTGGCAACTGGGGATCCCAGGTCAGCAACCTGCTGCTACGGGTATGGACGTTGCCATCATTGAAAATGGTAAAATCAAAGCTTTATATTTATTCTTAAGACAATAACGTTTATATTTTTGAACTTTGTTTTATCAATTTATTAATGTACTTCTACAAGGGAAACATCTGTGTAGAAGTACATTTTTATTAGTTGTATTAATGTCAATTCGTTGCGGCAAATTAAAGATGAATATTTTCCATTTGTCTGCTCTATTTTCTGTATAATATTTATTATTTCCATAATGAATCTCTCGTAATTTTTTTCTTTAATTATATTTAAAAAAGCTTTCAGATAAAGCAGGACTGCTTTTGATATTTCCATTAACATTTATAGATTTTTTTTCGCTTTTGATCCTATAAATTTTGGAGATAGTTGTGAATAAAAACCTATGTCTTTAAAGTACCGAAAAAATCAAACAGAAGCCCCAAAAGAACAACTAATATGTATTTTGTAGAAAAAAATTACTCGTGTATAGAAAAAACTACAAAAATTATAAGTAATTAAATATTTATTGACTTTTTTGAATTATAATATATTCTTAATAAGAACTTTCATAATTCATATGCTTCACCAGAAGGAAAATTTTTATCACTTTTTACTGTTCAACTATAGTTAATGCATTATAAATTCCATTTCCTGAAGTGTCAAACTGACTTATTGTACCGTCAAACGCAACTGTAATCCAGGTAAAGGGTCTTAATTTATCTCCCTTGTTTAAGTAGACACTTACCGTACATGCCGAACCTACCGGAACTGCATTAGGGCTTGCTCCTGTGTCTGAAGCATAGCCATTATTTGTTTTTACCCTTTGTGTAATCGTACCGGAGGAATTTCTGACCTCCCAAATAGCCTCTGTTTGATTATTTCCTCCGGTATTTACCTGGCTGGATTGCAAAGCAAAAGTAAAAGTTGCAAAGTAAACACCCGCTCTGGGCGCAATAAATTCACCTGTAGACGGATTAAAATTAGAAGTAGGCACCCCCGAATCTGAATCTAATTTCTCTGTCCAATTCGTAATATAAGAAGACCTACGCTGAACGATGCCCGACTTTGTCCCTAATTCTGATGGTACTGTACTTTCAAATACGTACGTATCCTGAGTTGTCTTACTTGCCATTACTACAATACGGGGTTTTCCTTTTGGAAAAAAACTGATCCAATTGGTGCCATCAGAAAA
Source organism: Chryseobacterium wanjuense (assembly GCF_900111495.1). Classification (NCBI taxonomy): domain Bacteria; kingdom Pseudomonadati; phylum Bacteroidota; class Flavobacteriia; order Flavobacteriales; family Weeksellaceae; genus Chryseobacterium; species Chryseobacterium wanjuense. Next base: position 2,114,135 of record NZ_FOIU01000001.1, read on the forward strand.
CTCAAGGTATCCCTTTACACCTATAGCTGGACTAGCGATATAACGCAATGCACCTGCCCCGGCCTGAACCGCAGTTTTATCCGTATTCCCCACCGCTATCGAGCCATTTATGCCGCTGCGCAGGTCTATGGCTACTTTCGGGTTTGTAACCAGTACTCCGATCCTACCATTCTTATCGATTATGACATTTCCTGCATCTGTTTTAATTTCGACAGGATTTATAGGATCCTGTACTCCTATTCCTATCTGAGCTTTGAGCTGAGTCACAAAAAGTAACATGACGATACCAGCTTTTAATAATCTAATCTTATTTTTTAATTTCATCATTTCTAAATTTTACAGTTCACTAATGCTTACATTATTTAATCTAGCATCATTCAGAGTATTTCTTGCGCTTCCTATATTATGCTTGATACTGAACTTTATTGTATCGTCTTTTTTAAGATTAAAAATAGCATTGCAATTACCGCTGATATAATTACTTACCGAACCTGCCTGAAATGCAGGATAAGAATTCACAGTCTTGAATACCGGAATATTCTCAGTATTCTGGTTGCTTTCTATTGCGGTTTCTATAAATGTATTTTTAGGAATATTTCCGCTTGCTAAGGTTATACTGAAAGAAACCAAATAGAATCCATCACGTGGAGCTTTAAAAATACCATTGGCAGGATCAAAATCTCCTCCCGCCACGGTTCCCAGATCCACAGTTTCTGTCCAGCCACTTATAAAGGTTGAAACAGAGCTTGAAATACTCTGAACAGAGCTTTTATTTGCATTGACAAGCGCCTTAGTGGGTGGAGCAAGTGGCAAAGAAATCCATTGCTCACCATCAGAATAATCTAAAAAACCACCCGCATTGTAACGTAAGGCTCCGGCTCCCGCTTCTGCAGCCGTTTGGGTATTGGTACCAATGCCAATAATGCCCTCATTATCTGCTGATCGAACATCCACTTTAGTTACAGGATTTAATACTCCCACTCCTAATCTTCCTCCCGAGGTTATTACTACATCATTGGATAACTTTGTGGCGTCCGGTATAGCACCATTGTCTTTTCCGGCATCTATATGTAGCGGGTGTACAGGATTGGGCGTAAAAAAACCTACCTGTCCGCTCATTTTGCCTGCAGAAAAAATTAAAACATACGCCAGTAATCTATATTTCATATTATCTCTATTTTTCATAATCGATTTTTAATGTTCAATAATGGTGAGATTATTAAATCCATCATCAGGATTTGCAGGATCCGATGAATTACTTGTAACTCTAAGTGAAACAGCACCTGATGAAAGATTTTGATATAACCTGGTCACCACCTTCGTCCCCGCAGCTAAAGTAAGCGTAACAGTACTTGAACCTCCTGCCTGCGTGGATCTTGTAGAATTGGCATCATCTGCAGTACCAGTCATGGACTGGCCGAATGTTTTATATACACTGGCCAAAATATTGCCAGTTACAGGATTATAGAACTGTGATTCTACCCTGGAACCATCATTGATAACGGTACCAGTAAAATTAAAGGTCAACAGAAAAGTGTATGTTCCGTCTCTGGGAGCTGTAAATTCACCTGTACCCGGAGTAAAACTATTACTCATATCACGAATAACATTCCAGTTTGTAATGACAGTAGCCGAACCCTGCGGTATTGATTGGCTTGTTATTTTACGCACAACGACTACCGCTTTTTGAGGGGCAACGTAGGCTTTATTCCAAACCGAGCCGTCCGATACTTCAATTTTTGCTCCTACCGGTATACTCGCCACATCATACCGTACTGCACCTGCACCTGCCGCGGAGGCAGCCATTGTCGTGGCACCTAAGCCCACTGCATTTTCCGTATCCGACGACCTCATGTCTAATTTTACGATGGGATTGAGAACACCAATACCCATAAATCCATTGGACTTACTGATCATAAGATCATTGGCAACTTGTGATCCCGTTGGTGTTCCGATACTTGCATTATCTCTGGCTCCATCTACGTGTAATGCTCCTTTAGGATTTTCGGTACCGATTCCGATCTGAGCATAGAAAAAACCAGAACAACAACAAAAGATTGAGAGTATTAATCTTTTATTGATTCCTTTATGTATTTGTATTAACGTCATTGATTATTGTTATTGTTAATTGAGAAATTCTTCATTGTATATGTGTTTAAATATGTTTTAGCGAAAAACTGAAATCTTACACCAAAAACTGGGTTCTCCATTTCATTATGGTATTCCGGCTCAATTTAAAATGCCTGGCAAGCTGAGAATTATTCAATTTATTTTTTTTCTGATATTCTAATATTTGAAAAATTGTCGACTTACTGTAAGATCTGTGGCTCTGGTTAAACTCCCTGTTTTCCTTGGAGTTGTGACTGAAGAGAATCTCATTGATCTCTATAATATCGAGTGTTGACAGGCTGCCTTTGGATAACAACTGATTACAGACGTCTTTTTTCTCGGGATATTTCAAATTAATAAGGTCGGTGTATATTCTTTTATAGTCAGGCCTTTTTCCTTCCTGCCCTATTCTTGTTTTTGTATGGGATGATATTTGTTTATCCATTTATATAAAGTCGTTTTGGGAATTTTATATTCTTCTGTGATTTGTCTTTTTGTTTTAGTACCATTTTCCATCTGTTCTAATATAAAATCCACGATCTCTCTGGTGTAAATATTTTTCCTGTAATACGGAAGTAAGGATTTTGCATTTGTCACACTATTATAATGAGCATTGGATTGGGGAGCATATAAGATCAGATGTTGTGAATACACCCTGAAAAAATCGTACTCCAGCAAAGTACTTAGTCTCAGCAGTGTTTCAGTATCCAGGGATTTTTGGGATTGCATTGTCTCCCATTCCTGGCCGGTACATTTTAAAAATTTACATATCCGGAGTGCATCCATCCTTTTTTCTTCAACTCGCTTGCTCACAAGATCTCCTATATGGATGTTTTTAAGGTCAAGAATCATGTGCGAAATATTTTTTATTGCTTTTTAATTGGTGCGATATGAAAGTCAAGTTTCCTCTTGTTTTTATAGAATAATTAACCTGACTTACAATATTCTTTCAACACTTACGCTGCTTTCAGGTGTTCCACCAAAATTGTAGCTGCTGATCGACCATGATGAGCCATCCAGCACCAGACGAAATGTTATATCATTATTGACATCCAGGAACAATACACCGTCGGCAGAAGCAAGATAAGTTCCTACATTGATAAAGGGCGATGCTTTACCGGACATATATGCTTTCTCTACCCCATTGACAACCACAACAATAGTGATTCGGGCTCCGTTAAAATCAAACCCGGCCGTAAAACCACTGAATAATACATTGAAGTTGATCCTGTATAGCCCTTTCTGTCTTATCCTGAAAGTTTCAGAATTTCTCACAACAGATAAATAATCAGAAAATTGGGAACTGTTGCCGGGAACAGAAAATTTCAGATTATCAGAGCTGCAGAGCTGCAAAAGCTGTCCGAAAAGATCAGAAGTTGAAAGGCAGGTCATATTGGTACTGTTAATACTCGCCCGTGTCCAGGTTGTGGAGCTGTTTTTGGTATTGAATGCATTTTCCCACTTTGTTCCGTCATAAACCCTGGTAATGCTTTCTGCTTTATTGTACATCAGCATAGCTTCCATCGATGCATCATCATCATATTTATCAGGTTGTGAAGCGTTGTATTTCGGTAGTATCGTTTCATTTTCTGCAACAGGAAATATGAGTACTTTTTGACCGGAATTCCGAAGTTCCAACTGAGTATGACTGCTCGAAACCGATGCCCCTCCTATGGCAATCTGAGAATTTGCCAAGAAGAACCCCAACGAGCATATTATTGTTAAATATTTTTTCATGTGTTTAATTATTATTGGGATTATCTTAATTTTTGAATACTGATAAAGGTTTCTGTATGATCCACGGAATTTGAAAAGGTAGACAATACAGAATCCGTATTTACGGCAGCCTGAAGCCTGATCCGTGAATTCGCAGGCAATGTGACCGAGGCAGATACGCTGGCACTTTTATTTCCTCCCTGTCCCAAATCGATAAAAACTCCTCCGTATAGCCTGGTTTCTTCAAATGCCAGAGTAGACCAGGTTGTTCCGCCGTCATAGCTCACATCGATACTTACCCAAAATGTAGCATCCTTCCCTAGAGAACCTAACGAAAAGCCCTCAAATCCGGTCACTCCAGAAATATGATAGAGTCCGGCTTGCGGAATCTGGATAACATTATCACTGCCGTTTGTTGGCATTGTTGTACCGAGGTTATTCACCAATAGCTGAGACCTCGCTATCACAGGAGAAAGTGAAATGGTCTGCTTGCTGTTGCTGCCAAAAAGCGCTAAAACACTGCAGGTACTTATCGTAATAGGTGTAAACGGCGGAAAAGGATTGGGCACTTGTATTCCGAGACAATTCCATGTTTTGGAAGCACCGGCTTTTCTTCTTGTAAGGAAAGGATTGTACCATCCGCCAAGCTGAAGTGCAGGAATCCAGGTTGTACCGTCATATTTATAATACTGCTTGTCTTCTTTATTGTATAAAACAGCTCCTTCCAAAGCAGGTTCATCATTAAAATAATCTTCAACCGTATTATTATACAATGGAAAAGCGGTAATATCCTCTGCGCGGGTAAAAATAACACCTTTGGTGGCATCTTTTATATCCAGTAAAGCATTTGGATGAGCAGAACCAGCAATCTTGGAGATCATGACCTGCGCATCAGAAAAAGTTGCAACCATTAAAGCTGCAGCCAATATGTATATTTTAGAATGCATATTATAAAAATTAATGGTTTATAGAACAATTTTTTCGAAGATCAGCTCACCTGTACCGTAGGTATTATTGTTTTGAAAGCTTGTTGATGAATTCACCAGGGGTGAAAATCCTGACTGCATAAAACCTTGTAAACGGAATTTTTCACCTGCATTAACCTGCAGAACGATAGATCCGTTAAAAACAGGCGAATATCCGAGGTTATCATTATCACTTGTAAAAGATTTAGAATCAATCGTTGAAAATACAGTAGGTGTTGCAACAGCTGATTTTTGGAGTCTCAATTGAATCTCATCTGTATTCAGTCCGTTGAAAGTTGCATACGATCGGTAGGTAATCCTGTACACCCCTGTTTCATTTACAGTTACAATATTCGACGCCAGGGAAAGATGAATAAAGCTTCCCTGAAAATCTAAACTTCCATTACTGACAAGCGGTATTATTCCGGTAGCCGTACAGCCATAAGGAGGCAGAAATCCTCCGTTACAAGAAAGATTCAAATTGGAAGATCGTGAAAAATGAGCCAAATACTGCGGCCTGATCTCAACGACATAATTATAGATACTGGACCAATTGGTTCCGTCATGTTCATAAACAGTCGCATTGGTTTTACTGTATGCCACCGCACCTCTGTAGTTATTATCATTATCAGGGTCTGCAGCATCGGTAATTTGTGAGACAACAGGCAACAGCACTGCTTTTGAGGGAGTGGAAGATTTTACATCCAGAATCGAATTTTTATGAGGTTCATGATCGGAAGGATCAGGAGCGATAGCTATTTGGGCCTGCCAAAAAGCTCCATACATAAATAGTGAAATAAAATAGTGTTTTTTCATCTTGATTTTTTTTAATCAATACAAACGTAGATCGGATCAATTCCTTTTTTTCAAAAGCAAAAGGTTTTTAATCATTGTTTAGTGTGTGTGTTTTTAGAATCTGTCTATTTTAGGAAGACCCGAATAATTTTTTGATTGAATTATGCTGCAATGTTAGATACTTTTAGAAGAGAAATCAAATGATAGGCGTTGTAAATTCGGAAATCCCAACTTGAAAAATATTAATTGAAAATTGTCATACAATTCATATTTTACATCATTACCAATCAAAATAAGTCGTATTTTTAACAGTAAAGAGTATCTTGTAAAAAAAGTTGTATTTGTATAAAAAGCACAAACAGTAATCTAGAAAAAACGGCAGCCTTTAAAAATATTTAAACACTTAAAAATCAATATTTTAAACCATAAAAACAACGTTATAATTTCGGAATTCATTACATGCAATACCATAAGTAACAAGTTAAATAGTTTTAAAATTGCAACCCTAAAAAAACTCAACGAAATGATGCTGATAAAAAAAATTATTCTCTTTTTGGCATGCACGATTCTCAGCTTCACAAAAGCACAGAACTATACCGAATCTCAAATTGATGCTGAAATTAAAAAAGCCAGAATATTGTCGATCAATAAACCCAATAAAAGTATTGAGCTTTGCACAAAAATATACCGTATTTCTAAGGATATGGGGTACAAAAAAGGGATGCTGGAATGCAATAATATCCTTATGGCAAAACTGTATGATGCCGGTGATTTCAAAAAGGTTGTTGATATCAGCAGAGAAGCAGAGACGCTTGCCAAAGAAATAAATGATAATGTGACATTATCAAATACGTACAGGCTTAGAGGTGCTTCTTACACGGAATTGGGGTTTAATGATGAATGTCTGAAAGAATTAAAAAAAGCTTTGCGTACCGCCGAAAAAATTACATCAAAGAACGATAAAAATTATTTAGAAGCACTTATATATACAGGATTTGGAAGTTATTCCGCTCACATCAACGCACCGATGGACTCTCTCATCTACTACGCTGAAAAAAGTTTAAAAAGCACCATGGCTATTTATGAAGATAAAAATTTTGTTACTAAAAAATATTACAACCTTGCTGTATCTTATATGAATTTGGGAATGCTGAGTGTTGCGACCAACCGCATTAAAGATGCAGAAATGTACCTGTCGAAATCTCTGGAAATATCCCAAAACGAAAAATATCTTGTTAATAAAAATATTGAAGTGACTGTTCTCAATGAGTTTGCATGGTTGTATTATGATCAAAAAAAATACAAAGAAGCAGTTCGTTACGCAGAACGGGCAGAAGCTTTGGAAAAACGGATCAGTATTCCCTATATCCGCAGGGATATTTATGAAGTGTATTTCAAATCATATGTGGAACTGGGAGAAAAAGAAACTTCCAAAAAATATATGAATCTTTACACGAAGCTCAATGACAGCCTCGTTAATGTTGAAAAAAAGGCGATCAACACTCCTGTGAAGCAGATTATGAGTGAGCAGGGAGAAAGTTATACAAACAATATCCAAAGAATTATACTCATTGCATTAGGCCTGCTTATCTCTGTATTGGCCGTCGGTTGGTTTTTCTGGAGAAAAAACCAAAATAAAATTCATGAAAAATATAAAAATGTTATTGCAAATCTTAAAAATGAAGCAGATGCAAAACAATCCGGATTTACGTTAGCCGAAACTGATGATAAGGTCGCAGAGAATACGCTTAGTATATCTGAAGATACAACAACGGAGTTATTACGTAAACTATCCAAGTTTGAAAAATCCGAAAAATTTCTAAAAAAAGATACAAATCTCTCCTCACTTTCAAATATGCTGAATACCAATCCGAGGTACCTTTCGGAAATTATAAAACAGCACCGGGGCAAAAATTTCAATAATTATCTCAATGGCTTGCGGATACATTACATTACGAATAAATTATATGAAACCCCCGTTTTCAGAGAATATAAAATAAGTTATCTGGCAGAATTCTGTGGTTTTTCTTCCAGGGAAGTTTTCGCTGTTATATTTAAAAAGGAAACAGGCGTTACTCCTTCCTATTTTATAAACCAACTCAAAAAAGACAATGGCCAACCAGAAGTTGTATAAAAAATTCATCGGTTCATGTCGCTCTTTTGGATCAATTGCGTTGGCGGATGTCCGAACAGTTTTTTAAATGCAAAGGAGAAATGGGAGAAATTTTCAAAACCTAGATCAAGGTAAATCTCAGAAGGCTTTTTTCTTTTTTTATCGATAAGATAATAAGCTTCTTCCAGTCGTTTCTGTACAAGCCAATGCTTTGGAGTTGTATGAAAGATTTTTTCAAAGTCACGTTTGAAAGCAGATAGACTTCTGCCTGTAAGGTAAGCAAATCGCTCAATGCTCACATTGAACCTGTAATTACGGTTCATAAACTCCTCAAGGTTTATTTTCCCGGGATTGGTAAAGTCAAAAAAAACATTGGCAAGCTGCGGGTTTACCTTCAGAAGCACCAACAAAAGTTCGGTTTGCTTGACATTTAAAAACTGTTCATCTATGATTCCGTTATCATTAAAATAAGGAGTGATAGATTCCATAAAATTTTTGACCAGCTTATCTTTAGCCAATGGAATAATAGCACCGGTTGTTTTGTTCTCTTCAGCAATGAACCCATAAGTATCGTTGAAAGCTTTTAAAAAATCCTGTTCGAATAAAATAAATATCTTTTTGAAAGCACCCTCATCAGGCTGCTTGGTATATTTTGCCAAGTGGTTTCTTCTGCCTATACCATAATCGCCGGCTCGGATTTTATACTCCTTATGTCCATCATAGACAAGCATTGAACCCGAAATGAGATACATAAAGCAATGGTCGGGTATAAACTGCTCCGTACTGGGAGAAGGACTCATATAACAGGTGGCAATACTTGATTCTTTCATACTATAAATTTATTAATTATTATTTTGTGAGCTGCTTTAAAATTTTACGTGAAGCATATCAGTTATAATAACTTTCATTTCCTATTTTTTTATTAAACCTAGCTGTAACATAGAGTCTGCCGTTGCCATAATTGCGTCTTCATTGGAACGGGGCGACCAATTTAATAATTGCTTTGCTTTATCACCACTCGTTTCTGCATATTTACCAAGTAATGTAGCCAGCATCCGTAACGATGGGTTGAACTTGGCTGCTATCCTCACGATCCAGTTGGGCATTTCTTTGGTGGGAACTTTTGCTGCCACCTCACCTAGATTTTTCTTTAATATTTGAGCTATGTCGAGCATTGATAGCGCATTGCCCGTGGTAGCCAGAAATCTTTCGCCGTTAGCTTTCGGATGGGTCATGGCAAGCAGATGCAGATCAGCAACATCACGAACATCCACATAACAGCAATACACTTTCGGACACGCTTTTATCTCACCTTCCAGCATTCTTCTCACCACCTGATTGGAGTGGGAATAATCTGTTCCGAGTACAGGCCCCATCACCGCAACCGGATTGACCGTTGAAAGTTCAAGCCCACCACCCTCGTTATGTATAAACTCCCATGCGGCTTTCTCGGCAATCGTTTTTGATTTTTGGTAAGGATGAAGATTTCCTTTAAGATTAGACCAGTCTTTTTCAGTATAAGGTGTTGTACGATTCGTATTTCCCATACCCACAGCTCCATAGGCCGATGTCAAAACAACTCGCTTTACACCGGCAGCTCTTGCAGCTCTCAGAACCCTTAATACACCGTCTTTTGCAGGATTGATCATTTCATCCTCATGCTTATAATTAACAATAGGTGTTGGAGATGCTACATGCAGAACGTAGCTGCAGCCCTGCACTGCCTTATCCCAATTTTCATCTTTCGAAAGGTCGGCCTCTATAAACGAGAGATTTTCAAATAAGCTGATACCTCCTTTCTTTAGCATATCCTTCACCTCATTCTGCCTGTTAAGGGAGCGTAATGTTGCTCTGACTTTATAACCTTGTTCAAGTAACTTTATGATACAATGAACAGCAATGAAACCGGAGCCGCCTGTTACCAGGACGTTTACTCCATTATTTGAATTTGTCATTTTCTTTGAATTTATAGTACAAAGATCGCATGGAAAGCCAGTAGCTTGTTTTGCTGAAAAGTCCAAATGTATTGTCTTGAAAAGTCCATGAATCTTAAAAGGTTTATTTTAAATAGCAACAGAATGTAAGAGAATACTCCAATCTTCAATTTTTTTACTTGTTATTGCCGTAGGTATCTGAATCTATATTCCTTTTGACTACAACATTGCGACTTTACACTACACCCGTTTTCTTATGTCGTTGCAATTTTGCATTAAAGAAATACTATATAATCAAAAATCAAAAAAAATGGATTTAAAAAACAGTACAATACTGATTACCGGCGGTTCCAGCGGTATCGGCCTTGAAATGGTAAAACAACTCAGTGAGCAGGACTCGAAGATCATCATCACAGGGAGAAACCTTGACAATTTAAAGGAAACAAAAAAGAAATTTCCGGAAGTACACATATTCCAAAGTGATGTAAGTAAACCACAGGACATCGAAGAACTGTATAAAGCGGTCACCACGCAATTTCCTGAACTCAATATCATTATCAATAATGCAGGCCTCATGCGGTTGATCGACGTACAGGATCAGACACTTGATCTGGAGAACGTCAACCGTGAGATTGCCACAAACCTCTCCGGCACGGTTCAGATGACCCACCGTTTCCTCCCCCATTTGCTTCGAAAAAAATCGGCAGCAATTGTAAATGTTTCATCTGCTATCGCATTTATGCCTTTCACGATAGCTCCCATCTACAGTGCCACCAAGGCAGGGATACACGCCTACACACAGGCACTGCGGTTGCAGCTCGAAGAAACAAACGTGAAGGTTCTGGAAATCATCCCTCCCGGAGTGAATACCAACCTACAAAATGGCTGGGTCATTCAACCCAAGGAAAGCCAGATGATGGATGTCGATAAAATGGTAAATATCATTATCAAAGGACTATCCAAAGACAAAACTGAGATTATGCCTCCATTGATCCGCGTCATAAAATTGGCAAGCAGGCTTATTCCCGGATTGCTGATCAGGTTTGGTCACGGAGAATTTAAGAATTTTAAAAAAATCAATCATAACAATCAAAATTAATATCAAATGAAAAAATCGCTTTTAATAGTTATACTGCTTATGGTATCGATCGTATCATTTGCTCAGAAACTTCCCGCCGATAAAATCATTGGTGTGTGGCAAAGTATCGACTCTGATACCCAACTGAAATTTGAATTTTATAAATCAGGTGATAAATATTTCGGGAAATTATTATTTGCCTCAAATATGTATGAAGCAGATGGCAAGACCTTTAAAAAAGACTTTAAAAATCCTGATAAAAAATTACGGAACAGATCAAGATACGGTATTACCAATATCACCAATCTTACCTATGACGAAGGTGAATATACCGGCGGCAATCTTTACAACCCCGAGGAAGGAAGGAATTATCGTGTAAAAGCCAAATTGAAAAACGAGAATGAGATGGAGTTCAGAGGGTACATAGGAATCTCTTTATTGGGTAAAACAATGAAATTTAAAAAAGTAAAGTAAAATGAAAAATAATAATGACAAGCTATCGAGGTTTTGGTTCATTGTTTCCAATGCTCTGCCTCCCATAGGTTTTTTTCTGTATTTTAAACACAGGAACCAATATCCCAATAAGGCCAAAAGTGCCCTGCAAAGCGCTGCAATAGGAATACCCATTGCGCTGGTCGGGGGCTATATCCTAAACAACTATATCCTAAAATGATAAAGAATATAATTTCGTTGGCGCTACTGATCATTTCTGTGTCGCTAAGTTTCAAACATGGATGGGACACGTTCAATTATAGGAACAATCCCGAATCGGTCAAAATAATGAACGAGTTGGGTATAAATGAATCGTTCATTCCTTTCTTTGGTGTTTTGGCGGTTGCAATTGGAATACTGCTGCTGATACCAAGAACATTTTTCCTGGGCAATATGCTGAACGCAATTTCTATACTTTTGATAATGGCATTGGCATTACGCTCGGGAAACTACAAAATGGCTCTGATCGAGATCCCGTTTTTAGTGATGCCCTTATTGATGATCTGGCTTAAATATCCCTTTAAAAATTAATTATCTTTACATTATGGAAAAGTTTACACCATACAGAATTCAATCCATAGCCGAAATCCATAGGTTGATGGGATACGAAAAGCCGTACCATCCCCTCATTGGTATCGTGGATTTGGCTACGCTCCGGGATAATCCGGGTATCAATGCCGTGATTTTTGATCTGTATGTAATTGCACTCAAAAGAGGATGCGATAAACTCATGTACGGGCAGCAGAAATATGATTTTGATGAAGGGCTGATGGCATTTATGTCTCCCGGACAGGTACTAAGAGGCGAAGAAGGCGGTGTACCAAACAACCTGGAAGGATGGATGCTGTTTATCCATCCGGACTTTTTATGGAACACTTCGCTTGCAAATAAAATCAAGCAGTATGAGTTTTTTGGCTACGCGAGCAATGAGGCCCTGTTTCTTTCCGATAAAGAGGAGAAGCTCATCAATCTTATCATTGATAATATTAAGGGTGAATACAGATCCAACATAGACAAATTCAGCCAGGATGTAATCATTGCACAGCTTGAATTACTCCTGACATATGCTCAACGGTTTTATGAAAGGCAGTTTATTACCCGAAAAATAACCAACAGCAAAATTTTGGAGCGTCTGGAAAGCATCCTTGAAGATTATTACAGACAAGAGCTGACTGTAGGCCTACCTACAGTGCAATTTGTAGCCGAAAAACTGAATATTTCGGTAAAATATTTAGGAAGTCTGCTCAAACAACTTACAGGACGTAGCACGCAGGAGCATATCCACGAGAAGATCATTGAAAAAGCGAAAGAAAAACTTTCGACAACAAACCTGACAGTGAGTGAAATTGCATACGAACTGGGCTTTGAGCATTCGCAGTCGTTCAGCAAGCTGTTCAAGGCGAAAACCGATCAAACACCCTTGAAATTTCGGCAATTTTTTAACTGACGGCTTTCTATAAATCTATGATTTCAAAGGTTTTTATTGTTATGAATATGCTGGTTTTTCTGTACATCTATTAATTTAAATAAAAATGCCAAATGATTTAATTGTCACCTGGCATTTTTTGGCATTATAAAATTACTGAGATCAGATCATCTTCTGGTGATAATAATTAATTTACATTATTTTACCAGATAAGTCATACCTCCATCAACAAGCAGTTCGGCACCCAGCATAAATGAAGAGTCTTCGGAAGCAAGAAATACTGCAGCTTTTCCAATATCGAAAGGCTTCCCGATCCTACCAGCCGGTACAACATCTGCGAACTGCTGCTTTACAGCATCTACTTGATCGGCAGGAATAAACTTATTAAATGCCGGAGTATCCGTAGTACCAGGTATAATAACATTAGCCCTGATTTTTCTGTCTAAAAGGTCACTAGAAAGCCCTTTTGCCAGGTAGATTACAGCAGATTTTGCAGCTCCGTAAAGCGTAAAAGAAGCATAGGCACGGTGTGCTGCATTGGATCCGATAAGAATAATAGAACCACCGTCATTCATATATGACAAAGCTTTTTGAACCGTGAAATAAACAGCTTTCAGATTTAAATTCATTAATTGATCATAATCTGCTTCAGTGGTATTTGCCACAGTTCCCACCGCTCCGGCACCTGCATTCGGGACAAGAATATCTATTTTACCAAATTTTTCAGAAGTTGTTTTAAATATTCTTTCCAATTCTTCAACATTGGTCACATCGGCATTAATTCCAATAAAACCATCCCCAAGAAGCTTTAAGGAACTATCTAAAGTTTCCTGATTTCTCCCAACAATTGCCCCTACTGCACCTTCACTTTTCAATGCTTCTGCAATACCCAAACCTATACCGCTGTTACCTCCAGTGATCACTGCAACTTTGTTTTTTAATTTACTCATAATTGTACATTTTAAAATTTTCAGAAATTATGCTCTGAATTACTGTACAAAGGTATTTTGTCACCAGAAATGCATTCTTGACCTGTATCATTAAATACACTTGACAAAAGTCAATTCAAGGGCTTTGAACTGAATGAAATTATTTCACCGAAAAAAATGTAAATGGTATATTAAAATAGAATTAGAGAAGAAACCGACATTTAGGTTTATTTTAAATTTATTTTTTTCCTCAACCTACTCAGGGTTTCAGGAGACAAACCTAGATAAGAAGCGATGACATTAAGAGGAAAACGCATGAGAAAATGCGGATAATTTCTGACGAAATCTGCATAACGTTCTTCAGCTGTATAACTGATTGCGGCCTGCACCCTTCTTTGATTCGCGATTGCATGATTCTGCTTAACAACCTCCATCATCGCTGAAAAAGCCGAGATCGGTTTAAAAAACTCTTCAACCTGCGCATTTGTCACCTGCAACACTTCAAGATCCTCCATTGCTTCTATATTATAATGACTCGGTGTCAGTTGATAAAAACTTTCAAAATCAGCCAACCACCAGTTTTCAATACTTAATTTCAGGATATTTTCATTTCCTTCTTCATCCACAGAAAATGTTTTGGCAGATCCTTTCACAATAAAACCTGTGTATTTGCATACATCGCCCTCCTGCAGAAAATATTGTTTTCTTCTGAACTTTCTAGGCTTCATATGCGTCTCAATCACGGATTTCTCATCCTCAGAAAGAATTTCTCCGGACAGCTTTTGAATATAGTCGTAAAAAACTTCAAAATTGGACATTTACAAATATCTATTAATTTGCAATATACTAAGACGTGGTTTTAAAACAAAATCATTTTTAAAAGACATTAAAATAGAAAAGAGACAGTCTTTTGAGACTGCCTCTTTTATTAATAATCTTTAACACATATTTCTTCTATTCATATTTAGAAAAATCAACCGCAAATATGCATCGATTGACCTGACTTCCATTCTGTGCTCCGGCATTAGGTTCAAATTCCGTCAAACTCCATAAGTATCCATATTGAGATTCATAATAGAGAGATTCGGCTCCATAAGGCCAGCGGAAACGTACCGTATCATCGGCTCCATCGGTATAACGGGCTAATCTTGCATTGGAACCATAAGAATTGCTTGGTGATCCGGTACAAGAAAGCCATGTTCTGTTCCCTTTTCGGAAAACTCCTTGTATTCCGTGAGCGTGATTATCTGTGAAAAGGCTGTTCTTTGGAGTAACTGCCACAATTCCCGTATTTTGAAGTGTTCCGTTTGCATCAACAGGAAAACCGAATACTTGAGGAACAATGCTTGCATCGGCACTGCCCGCATAGTACTGTCCTGTCCAGAACTGCGTTCCTTCATCATTGACCTGAATGGTAGAGAAAGGACTAGCATTGTTGATCTTCTGGTATCCTATCTGAGGCAAAATATACCGGTAATTGAAGGCAAATAAATTACCGTTGGCATCTTTCCCACATTTATCATTGGTTGTGTCACCTGTACTTACTTCAATTATTTTATTCAAATCGAATACACGAACACCTAAATTGGTGCTGCTGAGATATATTTTGTCTTTAAAATAAGCAATTCCACCAGCATGTACATTCAATGGCGCATAAGAGCCATATTGTGAATAGGTTGTTGTACTTGCCGGAATATCTGGCTGCACCAACAGAATATGACGATACGTAAGATAAGTACTTGAACTCGGGCTAATGTCAATCAGAGTGATGCGGGAGCCTTTATACTCAGCGTCATCTTTTGCATACCAACTCACCAACAGATAACGAACTCCATTTTTGGTAAAACCCGCAATTCCCTGGGGTCTCCAGATCGATGTCGTTTCATCATCGGTATTCCAACGGATTCCTCTTACTCTGTTTTCTTCAGGAATATTGAATCCGTAAACCTCGGTGTAAGCATTTCCGCCTATAGCCTGACGGTTTTTATCGATCTGAGATGGGTTTAGAAAGCCAAAGCCAGAGTTGATGTAGGAGCTTGTATCTACATAAGCATTCACACTTACGTCCGCAGCCGTTTTATTGGCATTTGTTTTTGAAGAAACCTCTTCTGCCATTGAAGTTGAGGAAATTTGATCGTTCTGGCATCCGATGGCCGTCACCGCAAGCATAAGCATCCATCCAAGGAATTTTTGTCTTTGAATCATGATTAATTTAATGTATTTAATAGTTTTTTGAATTGCTTGCGAAGCTATCGGATTCTCTTTTTATTTATATCACATAAGCGTTAATTATGTATTAAATTTATGATTCCGGCACCACTTAAGGATTATTTCAAAAGGGATGATTTGTTTTCTTCAAAGTAGCTGATCTTACTCTTTTTTATAAAGAATAGCAGGTGGTAAACTTAATGGTTTAATAATTACTTTTGTTACCACTTTTTGCTAGATGTATAATCGTTAGACTGCCTATTGGTCGGGATTTCTTGAGTTTTTCATGTCCCATTTTAAATTTTACGAATGGGTCACGAAATAGGACATATAAATAGTGACCTATTTTGATTTTTTTTGATACTAGCGCTAAAACAAAAACCGCTGTAAACATAAATGTTTACAGCGGTTCAGCTTATTTTGGCTTCTAACCTTGCGGAGAGTGAGGTAAAACCACCTATTCTCTAAATCTCTTTATTTATCGACATTTCCTGAAATTAAGATTCAGCTACTCACCGAATTACTCACTTCTAAAATGTAGGTTTTTGATTCGTTTTTGTTTAATCAAAAATAAGAAAATTAATTGATAATTTTAGTTGTTTTCCATGTATTTAATTCAAATAACACCGCTGAATCTCCAGAATTGTTCCAAACAAAACTTTCTAATCCCCAATAGAATATATAACGTGTATTTTGTCCACTATTAATACTTTCAGACTTATTAATCCCTTTTTTTGTATAAAGAACAATCTCATCACCTCGTTTTACATCTTTGGAAGGAAACCAATATATATGTCTTAGTTTGTTTGAGATTTTATCTGGAGTTACAAATGTTGTATCGCTGACAAGATAATAACTAATATTACAATTAGAAAGGATTAAAAACTCAATTCTTTCAGTATTATGTCCAAAGTCAATTACTTTTTTTATACTTATATTCATAATTGTCTACTTATATGGTAATTAAAGTTTTATATCCTATCTTGATTAACAAGATTCCAATAATGTTCACCTAATGCCGTAAGCTTACACGCTTTTGATTCCATTGCAGCAAAATACATATGTTCAGCATCAATTGGAACTACTAGATTTACTCTATTATATTTTTGCATAATTGCAAACTTTTCACAATTATCTTTATCAGGGTTTTCACTTTTAGGTTCGTATGAGGGGTCAAGTTTATGCTCAGCCTTATTATTAAAAAGCTCGGTAATCTTTCTTAGATCTGGTAGTGTAATTGAAGGATTCAACATCCTTAAAGTAATAAAATTTTTGACATTGGATTTAAACATTGGTCTTTGTTTCCATGCACCTAATGATTGATCAATATGTGCATATACACTTCCCGGGGTAATATGACCAAGAATATTTGCAGCACCACCATTTAATGCATCTACTAAAAGGTTAGTAAATAACCCATGCCCATTTACCTCACTAGCATACTGATCAGCGGTAGAAGCTGTTAAAATAGTCATTCCTTCAGAAAGAAATATACTATTGCCAATATTGGCAGCACCTAAATGTCCACTATGACAACAATCTAAAATTATTACTTTATTTTTTGCTTTAGAATTATTTGCCATGTCTATTATTTCTTTCATGGAAACCCCATCGTCACCATCTTCACATTCTGAAGTCACTAAATAACCTCCTGTGTCTTCCAAGTGTCCATGACCCGAAAAATAAAATAATGCTACTTCTGAATCATCCTTAAACAGTTCAGAAATATAATGTTTTAAGTGTTTTTTTGTAATAGATGTATTTTCGTCAACAGCAGTATCAAAAAAGACGTCGAAATTTTTTGTAAAATCAGCATTTCTTTCTAATGCATTCTTTACCTCATAAGCATCATCAACACAACCATGTAATGATTTATGATGAGCATAATAATTTACTCCAATAATTAATGCTTTTTTCATTATCCAAAACTTTTAATTGCATCTACTATTGACTTTCCATTCCACCCGACGATGATATCGGCACTGTCTTTGACCACTTTAGAGGTTCTTTCTGCTCCCCACGGTTGGACAGCGATAATTTTTTTACCCATAGCTTTTGCTAATTCTATTTCCTTGTTAATCCATTTGCTGTAAGTAGCGTACATTCCTGCTAAAATTATAATACAGCTTGTTCCTTTAATTTTCAATTCAATAGCTTCTTTTAACTGTTTGTCTGTTCCATTTGTATGAATCGGATCATGTTTAGGAACCGAATGATCATAATAATCTAGGCCTTGAGCATTAAGCAGTTTCATAATTTGATCGTAATAATCACTATAAGCCCATGAGTGGCTTATAAAAAGTCTGTAAGTTTTGTTCATTTTTTTATATTTTATTTAAACCATTTTTCCATGGTCATATAGTTATTTGCGTTTTCGTTAATCCATAAAATTTTATTACTCGAGAAATTATTCTTTACTAAACCACTAACAGATTCCTTTGTTACGTACGGATAAACAGACAAAAATTCTTGACCATTAAAAGTGGATTTTTCGTAATCAGTAATCGGAAGAATGGCACATCTATGTGTTTCTCCATCCATATAGCCAAGCTCCCATGGCATCCATTTAGATACCGAGGCATTTTCAGATGTAGCATAAATAAGAGATTTGGATTGCTGCATTCTTCTCCTTATTAATGAGACAGTCTCTTTATCTACATTAGCTCTGCTCAGATGTGGATCTATAATCCAATCAACATAAACAGTATAACCCATTGATGCCAGCTCAATAAATAACCCTTTGATATATTCCTTATCTCTATAGCTATGAGATAAGAAAATGTCAAAATGAGTTAAACTTTTGCTTTCATTCAATGTCTGAGAAAAGGTTCGGTTACCTATTCTTTCACTTTCTGATAAGTTTCTTAAATAACTTTTTGTGTAAAACATTGTTTAAATTTTAAATTAATAAACTATTAATATCAACAGGAGTAAGTCTCCCTTGAATCTGTTTGGGGTTTAAATTTCTATTGATAGCCTGAAAAATTTGTTTGTCAAACTTCATTAGTTCCATGAATATGCTTACATTATTTGACCAGTCTTTGATAAAAAAATCACCATTTTGACTTTTTATATTAAATTCAGCATCTGTTCCTATATTGGCTCCTGATGTTTTTATACCGTTAACATTTCCAGATAATGTTATTTCTGAATTTTTAGAACGTGATTGCATAATAAGAGCTTTTGAAGCGTAAGTCACCGAGGTAACTAAATAGGTATTCTCCCATATCAGCACTTGGCTTTTTGAAATAATTTCATTTTCAAGAGATGCGATATCATTAATTTGCGTCTTATAACAATCTAAAGCATGAAAATAAATCGAACCCTCTGAGGTAAACTGCAAAACAACTTCAATATCAGCATTAGGTAATGCATTTGATGAAAGTCCAACTTCAGAGTTTATAGACGAAGATCTACTTACCGAACTTTCACTTGAAAACTTGTAACTATGTTTCGCTTCCGGTTTGCTTTGAGTTGAATACTCAACATTTAAATTATTTAAAGAAGATATTTTAGTAAACACTCCTAACGGTGCTTCTTTAGAAAAAATCCCTCCTTTGCCGTTCGGAAATGTTATAATATCTCCAACCTCGATTAGTTCTCCTGGAAGATAAACGGCTACTTTTCCAAGCTCTTTTGCGATTTCTTTTGAATATTTAATTTGTAGTGACATTGTAAAAGAATTATAATGATAACCATTGGTGATCATATGATTGCAATGCAAATTTAGATAGGTTGTATAAGTTGTATTTCCTAGATTATAACGATTTTGTATCCTCAATTCTGAGGATATCTATAAAATAAAAGCAGTTAAATTGAAATTTAACTGCTTTTATTTTATAATGGCTTTGAATATCCATTTTGTATGGCAAATTTTATTAATGCCTTAGAATTTTTTACTCCTGTTTTTTCAAGAAGATTTCTCCTGTGGGTTTCTACTGTTGTTGATGCTATATTAAGCTTTTCGCTAATTTCTAATGTTGTGAGACCCTCTGCGATTAAATACAATACATCCTTTTCTCTATTGGTGAGCCGTATGTCACCCACAACATGATCAGATCTCAAATTAGCAATAATACTTTGAGTAACTTCATCCGAAAAATAATCCTTGCCGTCTAAAATTCTATAAATAGCAATCAGTAATTCTTCCTTACCCTTATTCTTCAAAATATATCCATTTGCCCTTGCTTGAATAATACTTCTTATAAAAGCAATTTCATCATGCATCGTGAGGATAAGAACCTTAATATTAGGATTCCTTTCCTTTAATAATTTTGTTGTTTCAATTCCATCCATAATTGGCATATTGATGTCTAATACAACAATATCAACCGGATAAGTATTTACTAAAGAAATTACTTCTTTACCATTAAACCCTCTTCCTACTATTTTTAAATTATCATCATTTTTTATGACAGATTCTAAACCTTCTAAAATCATCTCATGATCATCAGCAATTACAATATTTATCATATATATGAATTTATTGGGATTTCTATATTAACTGAAGTTCCACGACCTAGGGCTGAATCAATATCAATACTACCTGCCAGTGATTGTACTCTTGAATTAATATTATTAAGTCCAAGTCCCTTAGATCGTTTAGTTTTATCAAATCCTTCGCCATCATCTTCTACTTGTACATTTAAAATGGATGATAATTTAAGAATTTGAACTGTAACATTTTTTGCTTCAGAATATTTTAAAATGTTATTTAATAGTTCTTGAATAATTCTGTATACCTGAATTTCAACATTACTATCTAATCTATTTTCGATATCAGATGCAATGAATTCAACCTTCATTTTTTTTGTTTGTTGAATAACAATTAATAATTCCTCAACAGCGGCAATTAAACCAAACTTTGTAAGAACACCTGATGACATTTCATATGAAATTTTTCGAACTTCTTGGCAAGCTTCATCTAATAAAATGTTAGCTTTTTGAAATTGTTCAAAATCAAACTTTTTATTTTTTTTCATTTGCTCCTCTCCAGATTTATAATATACTTTTGCAACAGAAAGCATGCTCCCTAGTCGATCATGAAGATCCTGAGAAATTCTTTTTCTTTCTTCATCCTGAACTTTAATCATATCATTGATTGATTTAAGCTCTTGGTTTTTTATAAGTTCTTCCAATTTTTTTTCCTCAAGCTTTTTATCTTTCAATGCTAATTCAGCTTTTTGCTTTTCACCTTTCCACCGTAAAAAAATAAAAAATAATAATGCAGCAAGAGCAAAAATAGTAGATAAAGTATAAATTAGAATGTTTTTATTTTGATTTTCAAGAGATAACTTCTCAATATTTATTTTTGATATTTTCTGATTTTTAATTAAAAGTTCATTTTCTTTTTTCTTCTGTTCGTATTTTTGCTTTAAGTCAATAGCTTTTTTATAATCCGCATCAATATTGTTTCGTAAAGAATTATAATCTTTGTGATAGTACATTGCTGAATCATATTGCTTTTTATAGGAGTAAGATAAGTAAAGATTATATAAAGCATTTAAAGTCTCAATTCTATTCGGAGAGTTTTTTGATGTCTTAAGTGCCTTTTGGTAATATTTAATCGCACCATCATAATCTTGTTTTTGAAAAAACAAATTTCCTAAATTAATAGTTGCATCTTTTAGTTGATCTTTAGAAATATAGTTATTTTGAATACTTAAGCTTTTTTGAAAATTATTATTTGCTGTTTCAATGATACCTTTCCTATAATAAAATGCACCTAGATTATTGTAAATATCTGAATCAGTATTTTTTATACCAATTTTCTTTTTTAGTCCTAATGATTTTTCATAGTACCCTTTTGCTAAATTATCATTTCCGGTTTCAAAAAATATAACTCCTAAATTGTTATATATTTTAGAAAGTTCATAATCGTCCCGATATTTTATAAATATTTTTTCACTTTTAAAAAGATAGGTTTTTGCATTCTCATAATTTTTCATAGTTAGGTAAAGGACTCCAAGATTCATATAACTGTAACCACAATTGTTTTCTTCACCAAGTTTTTCTCTAATATCTAGACTTTGCAAAAGATACTTTGTCGCAATTTCATAAGAACCGATATTTTGATATATCAATCCTAAATTATTTAATATTAACGCCACAAGGGAAGACTTATTAAGCTCTTTAAAGATAATTAGTGCTCTAGTAGCATAGGATATGGCTTTTTTAAAATTCTTTTTATTCCTATAAATTTCGCTAAGCTGATTACTTGCTCTTCCTATACCGTATTTATTCCCAATTTTTGTTTCTAATTTTAAAACTTTTAGATATATATTTTCCGCTTGAGAATACTGTTTATTAAAAATATAAACAGTGCCAAGCCTGTTTAGACTTGTTATAAGCCCCGGTAAGTAATTACACTTCTGGCTTAGTACGTATGCTTCAAGAGCATATTTTTTAGCTAGTGTAAAATTCGTTTTTCGAAACTCCCATGCAAGTTCGTTATTTGCATTGATTTTTATCGTATCCGCTGATGTTGCAGATTGACTGACTAAAACAAGGCTGTCTATAATTTTGTGTTGAGCAGTCAAAACAGAAAAAAAAGACATTAATGGGAACAATATAAAGATCCTAATCATAATATAATAGACAAGGGTTTTACTATATAAATATAGTAAAACCCTATTTTAATTTTAGTTTAAAAAATTACCTTTTTTTAGGATTTTTTTCAATTCTTTCTGTAGGTTTAATAATTTCTCCTGCACCTTGTGGTGACGTTGTGGGAGGAGGATCTACAGGCGCTGTTGGTGTGGAACCATTATTTGAGATCAAATTTTCTGTTGATCCATTAGCATTTATTGGTTCATTAGTGTTTAAATCACCTTCCTGTGTTTGAACAGGTTCATTTGTTACATTGTCTTGTTCTTCCATTTTTTAATGTTTAATGTGAGAACAAAGTTCAAATATTATGATAACAAAAAAATCAACACAATACAGTATTTTCTTATCCTTACTTTTGAGGAGATTTCAAGAAGAATTAAAACAAGGTTATTTTCTTTTCTTACGTTTTACTTATTTTTTCTAACTTTTAAACAAATTTAAATTTTCAATCATTATACTTTCATTTTTCATTGTGAAAGTTTTTAGTTTTAGCGAAATTACAATTAATTTTTATTCTGATCAGAATATTGTATTTGTTATAAAATCTAGTGGTGAAATTTCAACTGAATCAAACATCATAATCTCTTCCTACGAAATACCCTAACATGAAGAAATCCAAAGGATTTATAGACTTTCCATCTTTTTTTGAAAATTCAATTGTTGAATCATAATATCCACGATTAATTTTTATATTATACAATTCACGAATTCCTCTACCTGTTAAAGATGTTTTCAAAGCAGAGATAATATGTAATATAAGTGAGTTTTGATGATGTATTTTCATATTACAAAAATTAGTAATTATTTATACATTTCAATATGGGAAACCGTAAATGATTAAAATAGTGAAAAGAGATATATAATGTTTTATCAATAGACCCAAATGATCCTTTCATAGGGCTTAAAAGTACTCTTTAGCAATTAATGAATAAATTTTTGTAAAGATTTCGTTTTGCTGTTCTTTCAGCTCAATAACTGTTTTCAAGTTTTTCATTAAAACCTTTCAAATCTTCGCTATAAATTTTTGAGTGTTGACTATTTTTGCTATTTGATTGATATTGCTTTCAATCTTTGCAAAAAGATTATCCTGCTTTTCAAGGAACGTCAGTACTTTTCTCCTTTCATCATCAAAAATTCTATTCTCTACGAATCTATAATTAAACTGCTCAAAGAAATTTGCCTTTTGGAACAGAGTTTCTTCCAATTCTCTTTCTTCTGTTTTTAAATCCTTATGAAAATACTATCCTCTTTTTCCATGCTTTTCATTTGCGCTTAGTAATTGGGTTGGAAATATTAGTACTAAAATAACAGCAAGTCAATAGTAATGAGTATGCTTAGCTCAAATAAGAGTATTCTTGAATTATATAGAATTTCCAAATATTATTTACTTCAAAGTTAACTTTTCATTATGAATATCATACTCATAATTAATAATTGATCCTATCATAAAAAGATTAATAGCTTCATCTAAGACACTTAAGGGAACAATAAACCATTCTCGTGGTGCTATTCTTATTCCACTGGTACTATATAAATCAATATTTAAACAAGATGCAGCAAAAAGCCGATGCAAAAGTTTTTCTAAATAATGGGTATTTATATTGTAACACCTATATTTTGCAACGATTTCAACATCACTATATAAATAAGTTGCTTCCTTTACTGCATTTTTTATTCTTTTTTCAACGGGAATAGTAGAAAAACCAATTTTAAACAGATTACCCATGTCTTTGATCTCTGGTCTTTGAGACTTTGACTTCAAAATATAAATCCATCCACTTTCAATATCTTCTTCTTTCATCATCCCTGCATTTACGGCTAAATCTTTCTCAATATCATCTAATGGTTGAGTAATTAACTTTCCACTTTTCTGAATAGCTTTTCCTAACGAACGAAAAAGCAGATTAGAAACTGTTCCGTTTTCAAAAATAGTTGTGGTAGGTCCATCTAAACGTATTCTATCACCAGTCTTATTCTCTTTAAGAGTTTTTTCTGCGTCAGATAATTCCAAATAAGCTAAAAGACCATCTACCAAATAGAAATTACCTTGCTTAAGATTAGTTTCAGCATCATTAAAAGGAAGCATCTTTCTTCTACCAGACTTTAAATCACGATGTACATTCTGAAACATCATTTCGTATTTTGCAAATTCCTCATCAGACAATGATTTTCTTTGTGCAATTGATTCTGCTTTCGCTCTTTTATCTATTTGAGGAGTATGCTTAAATTCGAAAATTGAGTTATCTCCATCGGAATCCAACAATCCTAATTTATCATCATTTAAAATTTCATCAATAGAAGGTATTTCATATTTTACTTCTCCGAGCAAATTAAACCTATCAAAGGGTTTTACAATTTTTATCTTATTTTCATTACTCCTAAATTCCTTTAGTCTAGCCAATAAAGAATACTCAGCAATTGATGCGGTTGATGGTTCTCTTTTATTTTTTTCGAAGAAACTATTGATTTCTTCAAAAGATTCTATGAGACGATCTTCATCAGTTTTGATGACAGATTTTTTTTCATTGGAATCTAATAATCCAAAGTCATCTTCATTAAATATATCATCTAAAGTTTTAGCCATTTTGCATCTTTTTTCTTTTAGCATCTTGAATAAACAGAAGTGCCTGTGCTAATCTCTGCTCAATCGGATTAGTAGACTGAATATTTGGTTTTTCACCAGTTTCTTTAACCCAAGCATTAATTTTAGGCCATAGAATAATGGCTTCCTGCTCTGTCATTTCAATCTTAGTGATATTGATTGTGTCTTGTATTGCTCTTAACACAGAAGTAGTGACACTTTTGGAAAGAATTTCAAAAGCTTTCTGGAAAGGATTTACACGATCAATTAATTCAATATTAATATCATCAATATTCACAAAACTTCCGGCCATTTTTATAAATTTCTTAGAACCTTGCTCTTCAACAGTGCTATTTTTTATTACCGAATCTACAACAACATATTGCCTTACGGCTTCTACATCATCTTCTGACAAATCTGGGTAAACTTCTCTGATTATTTTTGGAATCAAAACTGTATTGATAACTTCGGGTTCTAAATTTCCGGGCAATGCTTTCAGCATTGTATCATCTTGTAAAATACGTGCTTTTAAATCATTTAAATCACTTTCTATGATATCTTTTGCACGTTGAGAAGTGGGTGTTTTAAATCCTCTTATTTTGATAGTTGCTTTGTCATCTTCTTCTTCATTATCCAAATCATCATTGTCATTATCCATTGGCTTGAATTTGAAGTTAGGAGCAAGCACCTGTTCCATAAGTAATGATGCTGTAATGGCTTTCAGCATATTGTTTACTGCCAATTTTACATCATCATCTACCGCATCTGGCTGTGCAATCAAATTGGTAAATTGAGCATGTTTTTTGTTACTACTATCACGGGTTGCACGACCGATAATCTGAATAATTTCAGTTAACGAGCCTCTGTAACCTATTGTAAGTGCGTGTTGGCAAAAAGGCCAGTCAAAGCCTTCTTTAGCCATTCCTAACGCAATAATCATATCAATATCATCAGGCGAACTTACGCCACGCAGATAGGCTACAATCTTTTCTCTTTCTTTTTGATTGTCGTTTACCAGATCAGCAATTTTAAGAATCCTTCTGCTTCGTTTGCTTTTTACAAATAAAACGCCGGTCTCTGAATCCTGATATTCTAAATCGCCAATACAATCAATAACGTGATTTACTTCTTCATATTTTTCTTTAGATGATTCTGCCGAGTTGACGCTTGGAATATGGATAATCGTTTTTAAATCTTCATCCAAAATTTCTTCTAATGCAGACATATTACGCTCCGGCTGAACTTTGTAATATCTTCCCTGATAGAAATGATAACCAATTCCAAGAGACTTCAAATATTCGTAGCCATTAAGCTGGTCATAATAGTTATATGTAACTTTTACAAATTTCTCTTCGTCTTCAGGTAAAAGAACAGGAACACTATCGCCACGGAAATATGAACCCGTCATTGCCACAATATGAGCATTAGAATTAGCCATAATATTGCGCATTACATTTCCTAATTTGTTATCACCATCTGCGGAAACGTGGTGAAACTCGTCAATGGTTATCAAACAATCATTCAATTTTTTTTCATCTAATCCCTCAAATGCAAAACGCAATGTAGCGTGAGTACAAATCAAAACCTTTTCATCACTTTGCAGAAACTGATGAAATGCTTTCACTTTACCAGCGTCACTTCCCGGCGTGCAAAGATTGTATTTCTGATTAGGTTCCCAATTGGCATAAAACCCATATTTCTTCAATTCTGTAGGACTGAACGAATTTCCGATGGAACGTTCTGGAACCGCTACAATGACTTTTTTAATGCCTTGATTGATTAATTTATCTAAAGCAATAAACATCAAAGCCCGAGATTTTCCCGATGCTGGTGGTGCTTTTAACAAAAGGTACTTTGCCGTTCTCGCTTCATACACCTTTGCCTGCATTTCACGCATTCCCATTTCATTGGTCTTTTTGCTTTGCCCTGTTTGTGCGTACTCCACTTTTACCAAGTTGATGGGCTTTATGTAATCGCTATTGTTTTCTTTTTCCATTTTGTTCTCTGTTTATCTATATCAATTAAGATAAATCTGATTTTTTCTTTCTCGTTTTCTTTTGCTTGGCAAAAAGCGTGTCTTTTTTGGTCATTTCATCATAGCGTTTAAACAAATGTTCCAGACGTTCTGCATCAGAAGTAAAAGGATTTCCCATTCTGTAGATTTCTTCTATAGCTCTATCCAGATTTTGATGTGCATGTTTCAAATCTTTGGGCATCGTTTCAGGATTATAGAGCCAAGCCATTGTTTTTTCCGGATATTTTGCACGTTCATCTAAAATAGCAAATACATATTCATTGATGGTCAGTTTTTGTTTTTCGCTGACGTCAGGAAATGGAAAAGTATTGTAACACAATTTTGCTGAATATCTATATCTTGTTTCCAATTTTCCGCCTACTGCATCAACCCAAACCATATGCATTTTAGAATGTAGAATACCGAAGAGCCAAGGTTGAGCATCATATACAGCCATTGCCGAATCTAAAATGATTGAGTCTTTATCAAGAAAACCTAAAGGAATATAGCTTCTTCTTTCAGAAGAGACCCGAGGAACTATTATTGAATTTTCAAATGCTTCATTTCTATCTCTAAATTGATGAGGCCTAGTTGCTAACTTGTTTGTTCCCTTATCTCTACTATTCAGTCTATGAGTTTTACTTATTTCAATTTTGTTCTTAATAATTTCAAACTTTAAAGCATCTTCTAATTCTTCATCATCAATCCATAAACAATATCTATTAATACCATTTATAAATTCGGTAGAGCCTACCAGCTTACGAACAAATTTTATACTTAAAGGTAAATTAGAAATCAAATTGTTTCTTTCTTCTTCGCTTAAAATTAATCCACCTCCATCATTTGCCATATTACCAAAATTCATTTTTTTGAATCCGGATATTGAAGTCATTCGTTCTGGAATTATGATATTAGACGCATCTAATAGATAGGCATTAATATTTTTAGCAGGTTTTGAAACTCCATCAGTAAAAATATATTTCTGTTTATTAGTTACATTTCTTAAGCCAACAATAATTACTGTTACACCAGCATTTCCTTTTGCATTATTATTCCATTTAAATGATGTATGAGCAAACGAAATTTCTATGTTATTTCTTAAAATTTTGTCCCACAATAGAGCTATTTGTTGTCCTTGTGAAATTGAATTTGTTGAAACAAATGCTAACTGAGCATTATAACCATCAATGTATTTAGAGCCTTTATAAAACCAAATTGATATATAATCTAAGTCTTTATATTTTGTAAATGAATTAAAAATAAAATCCATATCGGATTTTTGTTCTTCGTCTTGAATTCTTGCGCCTAAATATGGTGGATTCCCAATAATATAAATTTCATCACCCTCATTTTTGGAGCAAACTTCTTCCCAATTTATGCGGGCTGCATTTCCTGATACAATATTTCCTGCTTCTTTTAATGGTAAAATTGGTTCAGATTTGCCAAAGCCTTCTAACTTTTCATCAAAGTACAAGTTCATCTGATGTTCTGCCAACCATAGAGAAAGAATTGCCATTTCGTGTGCAAAATCTTTTATTTCTATTCCATAGAATTGTGAAAGTTTGATATTGCTTACAAAGCTTTGTCCTCCAAATAAATTAGCTTTTTCTAAAGCAATAATTTGTTGGATGATTTTAATTTCTAAATTCCGTATTTCTTTGTAAGTAATAATGAGGAAATTACCACTTCCACAGGCGGGGTCAAAGAATTTGATTTTAGAAATTCTGTCAATCAATTTTCTTAACCCTTTTGGATTATCCATATTCTTATCAAACTCGTCTTCGAGCTCATCTAAAAATAAAGGCTTAATCAATTTCAAAATATTCTCAACAGAAGTATAATGCATTCCCAAATTGCTTCTTTGTTCAGGGTCTGCAACAGCCTGAATCATCGAACCAAAAATATCCGGATTGATTTCACTCCAATTCAGTTCGCCAGATTCTACCAATATATTTCTCGCCTTCTTACTGAACTTCGGACTTATGATATCATCTTTGAAAAGCCCGCCATTTACATACGGAAACGAATTTAGATATTCGGGAAAATCACCTGTTTTGCTATTTAGTTTTCTGAATAATGTATTTAAAAATTGGTCTACATCAGAACCATCTTCATTGGTATTGTTAACCAATGTTTCAGTAAAAATATTTTTAACGCTAAATATATCTGTATCTTCGGCAAAAAAGCAGAATAATAATCTTGAAAGAAATATATTGAGTTGATGGCTTCCTGCAGCAACCCAATCTGGATTATCTTGCACTAATATATCATAAAGCTGTCCTAATTTGTAAGCAGCATTTCTATCAGCTTCATTATTGGTAGAAACTTTGTAAATTTCTGCACCAGAAAGTGGAAGAAAAAAATCAGCTTGATCTGGTAACTCGGAAAAAGAAAAGCGCTTATTTATTTTTAGCTTAACATCAATAGCCACAATAGTTTCATAATCTGAAACTAATATGAAACGAGGATTATGCTTTAAAATTTTATCATCTTTTGCTGCTTCATCTATTACGTCTAAGAGATTCCCAGAGAATTCTTCTTTAAAAAATATCTTATTTTTATAGAGTAGTTCTCCCTCTTTTTTAGATAGATTTGAATCTCCTTTTTTCAATCTCGTAATTATATTCTTAGAGATACCAAAGGAAATTAGAAAATCAAAAATGAAATTCTCTTTATTAAAATTTTTGGTTAGGACTGTGAGTTTCTCTTTTAATTCCTGGATTTTCATTTACTAGTTTTCCAATTTTTTTTGATTTATTTTTTATCCCAAAACTCTCAATAACTTTAATAAGTATTTGATATATAATATTAGTATTTTCTTTTTTCCAAACAATTCTTATAATGTTTAGGAAATTTTTCCTTTTTCCAGTGAAAGAAAAAAATATTGTTCTCAAATTATTTAATAATTTAGAAATATGAATTTCTAATAAAAATTACATTTGAATTAACAAATGTAACTTAAAAAGTAATGATAGTCAAGATTTATCTGTTGCCTAGAAAATATTATCTTTATTATTAACTTCAATTAGGTAATATTTTTTTATAATAATTGATGCCGTTACCTAAATTGATTATCATTAGCAATTAACGAATAAATTTTTGTAAAGATCCCGTTTTGTTGTTCTTTCAGTTCAGTAATTGTTTTTAGTTTTTCATTAAAACCTTTCAAAGCTTCGATATTCATAAGTTTTTGAGTATTTACTATTCTTGCTACTTGATTGATATTATTTTCAATCCTTACAAAAATATTATCCTGTTTTTCAATGAATGCGAGTATTTTTCTCCTTTCATCATCAAAAACTCTATTCTCCACGGAGTCAATAATTAAGCTGCTCAAAGAAATTTGTTTTTTGAAACAGAGCTTTTTCCAGCTTTCTTTCCTGTATTTTTGAATCCTTATGAAAATACGTTCCTCTTTTTCCATGTTCCTCATTTGTATTTAGTAATTGGTTAAAATTCTGACCAAAATTAGTATTAAAAACACCAATAAGTCAATAGTAATGAGTATGTTTAGCTCATATAAGAATAATCTAGAATCATAAAGAATTTCCAAAGATTAAAAAAGAATATACTGGGCTAATTTGAATCCTTTTTAAGATTTCAAAAAACAAAAACTGAGTCCCGAAGTTTTTCACCCTTTTTGCAAAAAAGGCAAGAGAGTCTTTGTAGGTACAACTTGAAAAGTTTGTACGTACAAAGACACATCTTGCGTTACGAGCTTTCCATTTTTTCAGAGCTCTGAAAAACTGAGCTACAATAATTTAAAACAATGATAACCAGTATATTATATTTAATATGATTTTTTTTACTGTTGAAAGAAAAATGAGTCAATTGGCAGGCGAAGAAAAAATAGGCTGACCTGTATTTATTTTACTCACGTTAGAGCATAACCTGTATCTATTTTACGCACCCTTCACACGTAGGGTGCGTAAAATAGATACAGGTCAGAAGAAAACCTGCGTAATTTTTACGCAGGCTATGATTTTTCCATTCTGTTTTTAGTTTATTTCTGTTAAGGTTAACTTTTCCGATCAAATTGATTCGGTTTCGAGGACACTCGACTTTTTCTTTTCCTTTACAATTGTAAAGCAGAACTTTTTATTGATGAGTTTCTGATTAAGTTAGAGTAATTTTGATTGAATTGATTCGTATGACTGAGGTTCCGGCTTTTTCTTTGCCCATGACCATAGTACAGTATCAGCACGTAAAACCGGAATGGAAAGCATTGAAATGAGGGCTTGAAATCTTTTTGTCCGCAGGATTCAGGAGTTTCTGAAAAAATTATTGAAACCTAGTGGAAAGAATTTTTTGAGATACCCAAAAAGATTTTTTTATGTGCCTGATGCTGTACCAAATTTGCAAAAGTAAAAAGTAACAACAGTTAGAAAAAAAATTAAATAGTTTTACTTATTATTCAAAGCAAATCACAATACAGATTTCTAAAAATGAAACTACAAGCCAAAACAGTCTACAGAACTGCAAAACAAAATAATAGCACACTTTAAAACAAGAATTCTGTTGTCTTATCCAATGCTTATGGTGAAAGAAAAAAATATCCGGTTTATGCTTTAAGTACCCTCGAAAAGTCAATAAAGTATGAAAGACTTAAAAATCAAGATCTCAAAAGAGAGGCTTCAAAAAAACACTTTTATGAAGTGAATCCTTATTTGTAAAAAACAGCTTAGGAAAATAAAATTTCATTTTCAACTTTGAAAAAGTTTTTAAGAACAAAGAAAAGAATCAGTTTCCATTTTCTTTGTTAAAAGAGACACTCAAAGAACAAAATATTGGATATTTTCCAAGAAGAAAACCAACAAAAAAGCTGAAAAAGAGGGTCTGGGTAAGGGATGAAAACTAAAAAAAAGAAAACGAGTCTTGTAAAAACTTAAAATCCTTGTGAATAACGATTAACACGCTCTTTAGACGATATTTTTTGTTGATACGATTTATAAATTTTTAGGAGCATATTTATAAATCGTATCAACAACTATTTTTTTTATGCATGTATTCCTTATAGTTTTGAAAAGAAATCAAAAGAATTTAAAAAAATTATAAATCATGAAAAAGACAATTTTAAACAAATGTTTATTTTTCATCATGTTTTTGTCACCTCTGTACTGTTTTGGACAAAATATATTATGGGTGTATATATTATAAAATTCATAAAACTTTACAGAATGAAAATTAAAAAAAGAAAACGAGCCTTGTAAAAAAAAATAAATTTCTGTAAACGACTATTAACACACGCTTAGAAGAGATCTTTTAGTGGATCCTATTTATAAATAGGATCCTAAAAATTTATAAATAGGATCCACAAGTATTTTTTTTATGTATGTATTCCTTATAGTTTTGAAACAGAAATCAAGAACTTAAAAAAACTCATTAAAAGAAGTTAAATCCTTGTAAACAAGCTATTGACAGGAACTTATAATGTGCTTTTTATTGTCATTTTTCCTGAAAAAAGACGTCTTTTTTCGGGGAATTACACCCGGTAGTACTATTTTGTTTTCCATCCTCTTTCTATTTCTGAAAAGAATTGATTCATCATATTATGCATATTTTTTTAGTTTCACTTATTGACAAAAAAGTTCAGGAGGCTATGGTAAAATTTTCCAATCTTCCTATCCAGACATCGGTCTTAACGATAAGATCGCTCGAAGAGCTTTTGTATCATAGTGGAATTATGTTGAAGACTTATATAAAACTTCTTAAAACACTACATATCTTATCAAAAGACTACGATCATTATTATCGAAGACCATTACTTATAAAACATACATTAAATACTGTCGTTATAGAAAATAGTTCGGCAATTAATAAAGATTACCTTCAGGCAATCCAAAATAGGGTGCTGCCTTATTTACAGGATGACACCTCTGATCAGCCTACCATTATTCCGCTCCATATACATTTTACCACTATGAGGGAAACTTTTCTGTTTTCCGGAATTAGCATATGTAAAAGAGATAAGACTGTTGCATACAGCCTGCTCCATGAAACAGCTATGCCCAATTCTCAAATACAAGGCTACAATATTCCGAAATATTTAGAAGAACTATGGGATACTTACCTGCAAAACCCTTCTATCTCTCTTCGTGCTTTGTGTTCCCTGCATCGTAAAAGTTATACGGGTTTTCAAAAAGACAGCAAACATTATCTGGGAACTACCTTTTATCATTTCTATCAGCAATACAAAATGCTGGAAGTTCTGGATGATCTTATGCTTACAGATTTAAGTATCAAAGAAATTGCTTATAAGCATGAGTTTACAGATTATAGTCTGCTCTATAAGCTTTTTCACAGGAAATACAGTTTTCCTTTTAAAGATATTCCCAGGCTTGTTGTAGAAAATATTATGCTGCGTTAAGTACTATTTGCAATATTTTTGTAACTATTTGCACTGTTTTTATCACTATTTGCAATCTATTTAACCGATTTTATTTCAGAATTTTACATAACCAATCTCAAAATACTAATATCATGAAGAACTCAATTCAGTATCCGAAAGATCAGTAATAAGGACGTAGTGAAGGATGCGTTACTACAATAAAAGTCCATTCGGAAATTTTTCATATATCAATATATAAAAGAGTGTACACTTAGAAACAGTACCATAGCTTTATGATCATAGGCTATGGAAGAAGAGAATTTGCCTTAAGTATTCATTGTTTAACCCTAACATCAGACTGCCAATAGCATCTGAACCCTTTAATCTAGAGAGGATCAGAAATAAATTTCATATCAGAACCCTCTTTAAAGAGTTTTATCAAATGTATTTTTTTAACCAAAATTCGGCAGGAATATTTTTTATATTCTAAAAACCTAAGCTGCCGGATACTAAAGTTTTTAAGGTAATCTTTTTTGATCAAAAAAAAGACCAGTAAAATGAAAATCAAACAATTTTTAAAAACCAATGTAATGGCTATCGCTGCACTCGTATTATTTACAGGGAGTATTATGTCGTTTACATTAATGGAAAAGAAATCTGTTCTGGCGACAACCTATTTCTATAACAGTGCTGATATTTCAGCGGGAGCTTTCGCCAATCCTAGTCATTGGAACACGACCAATGCTTCGGATTGTGAGACCGATGGAGAGAGACCTTGTAGTATTGTGGTTCCTGACGGGCAGACACTGGGAAGTGTGCTTGCAGGAAAAACCAATGCTCAGGTACTATCCATGAGCCCTAACCGTAAACCTTAACGTTTAGTTGCTGGAAAAATTAGTTAATGGGAGGTCTGGCCAATGGCCAGACCTTTTCTTTGTATTCACCGTAGATTCTGCGGCATACTTATCCCTAATAACAAGCATATTAAGTCCCCGTTCTGCTTCCACAAGGTCAAGGTCATATTTTGAAAGTTCTTTTCTAATGGAGGCTGCATTTGAAATTGCTCCTATTTTTAAATCAATGTTTCCTGTGTATCCTGTTTCATCGATGATCGGTAATGAAACTGAAGGAATGGCATTTAAGCTGTTGACCAGTGCATATACCGATGTATTCTGCACATCTGTTTTGGATAAAGAAAATAAAAAGGTCATTTCAGAACCTTTGGTCTTTAACTTATCTACAGTCGATGTTCTTTTTAAAACCAGACACTTTACCTTTCTTTTTTCTATGTTTGCGCTATACTCGGCGAACTGGCTCAGGTTCTTCAGCATTAAAGGATAAAGGGAATCCGCCTTAGCCAAAGGGACAATATACTCGTAGTTATAAAGGTTATGGTCTTCTACACCTCCTTCAGCATTCTTGATATAATCTAAAGCCGCAGGATTTTTAACTTCAATCATTCTTCGTTTTTCACTAAAGGATTCTTTCTGTTTTTGGAAAATCTCATCGGCTAGAGTGGAAAAAATCTCTAAAAGGGAAAGATTGGTAAACTGTCTTCCATAGATGGTTTTTCCTTCTCTGTGAAAACCTGAACCAAAGCCCATCCCTCTTATTCGTCCTTTAGCAAAAAGAGAGTAATTCATCATGGATAATCCTTTCTCACGATCAAAGTCTTCCGAGAGCATAAGTGGTCTTTCTCTTCCTATTTGGACCACGGTTTGAAGGGAAGAATTTCCTCCGCCTAAAACTTCACCTATGGTCTTTTCACTCACCTGAGCGCCATCGGTGGTATTAAGCAGCTTTCCGTCTTTGATCCATATGATATAAGGAACACCTTTATGAGGAAATAGCCCATGAAACAGTTTGTCTCCTGTTACCGATACCACACCTTTATACCGCTGACCATTTTTAGTGGTAAAGAATTTTTCAAGAGTGGCACGATCCTGATTGCTGACCGCGAGTATCTTAATTTTGTCTCCGAATTTTTTCTGAAGTTCTTCCATTTTTGGGAATCCTTTAAGACAGGCACTGCACCATGTATTCCAAAAATCCAGAAGGATGAGCTTGTTTTTATCTGTGGACAGGTTTAAGGTATTCTCAGGGTGATTCACTACTTCCAGCGGTTTTGTCCATACTGATGAAGGAACGGGATCACCAATTTTTAGTTTCCTTTGTTGGCTAAAAGCAGGAAGAGTGAGCATAAGGGTAAAAACAAGGGACAGGAGTCCCCTGTAAAAGATATTTTTCATATTTTTACTTTGATTTTAAATGATAAACTATTTATAATCAGCTCTTCCGTGTGTAAAGTAAATTCGACAGTACTATAATACAGGAAGGGCTTTTCTTTTAATGCATAAACCGTGTTGGTAAATGATTAATAGTAATTTTCAATTCCTAAGTCCAATGTCCTGACTTTTGCTATAGCCAAGGAAAATATATCTCATAACTATATTCCCCTTTGCTACATGCAAAAAATTTGATTGATAAGGATGAGAAAAATTTCACGTGTAAGGATTGCTCCCGCAATGGTTGTACACCCATTGTAACCGTCATACAATGCGATACAATAATTAATTTGAAATAGCTTAGAAATTATATAGAGTATACGGACAGCATAGAAATAAAACGGCATGGGAAACTCTACAATATCTAACTTGAGGCACTGGTATACCTATGGAACAGATAAGAGAGAAACCCACGCCTAGGTCGTGAGCCTCATTACTTATCATCTCGTTCCATTAAAAATTACCAGTTTTCAAGTTGAGATTCTAAGCAATAGCTTCTATTTTTTCGTTGAAGTATCGCAAAATTACATTTTTATGTAACTTATTCTGCAAATATAATGAAAAAAATCAATATTCGGATTTAAATCCGAATATTTTTCATCATTAACCTTTTATTTTGTTTTATGAATCAAGTAAATAGGAGAATTGTTGAATATATCAGGGATGAATGGGTTATTCCTATGAATAACAATAGTCGCTTTGCAATTGAACATGATATTGATGAAAAAACCGTCCGCAGAATTCGTGAAGATGAAACTTATCAAATAAGTCTCAATACTATTATGAAAATTTGTGATACAAAAAATATTAAACTATCGGATTTTTTTAAAATGGTTGGGATATAGGTCTTAAATCTAAGTATTTTAGAATTATCGTAATTTAACCAGTTAATATTTCCAAAAATATATTTTTAAAATTGAGTTTAAAATTAAAAGGCTTCTACTAAAACAAATTGTCTTTCTGTTCAATCTTTTTAAATGAGTTCTGAGATTCAAGTTTTTTCTTTCAATTCCATTTGTTCCGAATCTTTTGGTGCTGTGAATTTCTTTTGGAATGAGATATTGATAGTTTCTAAGTCTATCGGTGTATATTATTCTAGCTTTGGAATTGAGTAAAGTTTTAACAACAGCATTTAGAGTTTTGTTGTTTCTTTTGCCAATATAAAATCCTGCAACATGCTTGGTCGTTTTATTAATGGCATATACCAACCACATCGGATTGGATTTCTTTCTTACAAAAAGTTTAAACTCATCTAGTTCGTAAGATTGATAATAACGAATAGCAGGTTGGAAAATATTGTTAGCAATTACAATAATCCTTTTAAGCAAAGTTGTTGCTGAGATTTTTAATATTCTGGCTGTACTGCGAATACCTAACCCTTCTTTGGTAAGTAAAATAATTTTTTGATTAATATCTTTTCTATAGGCATTATATCTATACTCAAAAACACTGGTTATTTTACAGGATTTACATTGATAACGCTGTTTCCCATAACTTGTTTTGCCATACTTTATTAGTCTCGAACTCATCCCAACACATCTGGAACACGAATAAACTTTTACTTGCATAAAGACTTTAAATTTCGATTAAAAATAAATAGAGCGATCAAAAGACCGCTCTATTTTATAAAGTTATTTATTAGCTATTCTTCGTTGAAGTTCATGAATAAAGAAAACCAACATGTCTGGAACATTACCGGATCTGCTGCTCTGCAAAGGTTTATCTACTATTATTTCAAGTTAAAACTCTCTTTTATCTTTTTAAAAAATATAGCACTAATTTCAGTGCTATATTTTGTTATTAACATGTTTGATATACAATCATATTATCCTACAATTTCGATACCAAGCAAAACACCATCTTCATTAAAATCTAAATATATAGGAACTCCTTCGTAATCAATAACATCTGATAAATTAATCGTTTTTTTTACTTTTTTCTTCTCCTCATCTAATTCATTCGGTAAATATACATATCCCACAGATTCATCATCTTCGCTTATTTTGACAATTATTTTATTTTGCATTTAAAACTGTTTTTAATTTAACTGTTCCATTTTTTCCTACTTGATATGCCGCTTTTCCGTTATTCCCAATTGGTACTAAAACTCTATCAGCATAGCTTGGATCTTTAATTGATCCACTTGGAAAATCTTTATTCTTAGTTATCCAATCTGAAGTTTCTTTTAAAGCTGTAGTAGCTTCTTGTTCAGTCTTAAAAATTCCTCTTTCTACAGCTCTTTCTACAGCATGTGGTAAATTAGAATTAACTGCCTTTGTTATTTTAAAACCAAAACAATCGTTGTGAACAAGAACTTGTTTATAAGATACATAATAATTATGGCAAGTCTATCAAAAACTTTATTCATAGGCTCTAATACAATTGCATTAAACCTTTTTAGCACTACAGCTTTAGTATCTTCCTTCAATCTACCATTCCTCGGTTGTATGAACAGGAAAAGGGGTATATATATTTCTCCTTTCTTTTAGACAACAATTGGTATTCCCGGTCTATAACCTTTAGTTGCTGAAGCTCTTGTTTGCTTACCATCAGGATCAATATATCAAATAGGGGTTTGATATTTATAAATATGATGATTTAAATTACCATGATAATATACTCCGGAATACTTTTACTATCAAATTTTCTACTTCCTTTTTTAAAAAAAATATAGCACTGGTTTTCAGTGCTATAATTTATTACCAGCATGTTTGATACATGATCTCTATTTGTAACACCTTGATGCAAAATTGTACCTTCACTTTCATCGATCCACATTTGATACTGTTACCCATGACCAAACAAAATCTGTTTTTCAGGTAATACTAAAAATTTCAGAATTTTTTTTGTCATCCTTATTTTGTTCTATAAATTCTTTTAGCTCACTCTTTAGTATGCTAAGAGACATTTGATCATCAGAAGATGAGCTAAACCTAATTATTGTTACCCAATTAGGACAATTTGTATGTTCATTATATTTTAGACCGTAAGCGTTGTTTTCAATTAAAAACTTATCGAACTTCACTCTAAAATGGAAATAGTCTAATTGTTTTCCCAAACAATAACTTTCTAAAAACAACCGATATTCTTCAACATTTCTAATTTGAAAAATTTCTGGTCTATTTAAAAAAAATACTGGTGGGCTAATTTTATTTGGTTCAATCATAATTATTTACAATAGCATTAACATTCATCAGCACCTAAAGGAGCAATATCTGAAGATAATTTCTTTAATTCAGCAACATCAATAAATTGCCAAAACTCCATTGTCTTAATTTCTTCACTATTTAGAAAATAATACATTTCATCTTTCAAAAAATCTAGTGTTACATCATCATAAACAGACATTGATTTAATGATTAAATTATATCGTGTCCCATCTTTGAAACCATATTTTCTTGATAAGTATTTTGAAAATTCATCCATGAAAACACCATATTCCTCTTTTTCTTTCCCAGCAATATAACCACTGATCATGAAGTAAAAGTCATCTACCTCTTGGATAAAAAACATCTTAGGTCTTCTTAAAAGATGAACAATAAAATTTACAAGCTCTATCATTATTTTATTTTTTTAGCATTTTTTAAAAGTTCTGCCCCCGAAATTGGTCTTCCTGGCGCATGAGCACCTTCCAGCATTTGTTCATATTCACTCTTTAAAACTCCTTTAGGGTTAATGTTATCAAATATATAAGATTCTCCATCAACAACTTTTTCGACAACTCTATGCATACCAGTTTGCGTAATTGGAATTTCTTTTCCATCCTTAATTAAACTCATATAGTTCGCTTTGATTTCCAATACTGTACCACCATAAGCTTTTTTAAATGCGCTTGCAAATTCCACACACATTCCATACTTAGCATACTTTGAGAGGTTAAACCCTGCTAATGCTGTTCCAGGAACAGCTGGTGATTTTCCTTTCATTAAAGCTAGAAGGCTTAAAGTAACTACAGTTTTATCCTTTAAAGAGCCATTTGTATAAATTTCTTTAATATTTGCAGGAGCATTTTTTAAATTATTCCAAGCTTCACCAAGAGTTTTAGGATCACTTGCAGTTGCTGGTCTAACCGGGGCAATATTATGTGCCACCTGCCCTAAAACGTCTCCTGCATCATTTGCAAACTCTTTAGCTTGATTCCAATATTTCTGCCAATCAACTTGCTTCCCATTTGGATCAATATATTTAACAGGATTCTGATACGTATAGATATAAGGATTTAAATTACCATGATAATATACACCGGCGTTATGGTCACCATCTCCGTAGAATTCATTTTCCATTACAGGATTCCAGATTGCGATAGGGTCGACACCGTACCAAATACTTAATCTAGGATTGAAGTATCTCGCACCATAATAGTATAAACTTGTCTCGCTGTCTAATTCTTTAGCATTAAACTTATATGGGTTCTCATACTTGCCCTGGATCTGCTGCTCTGCAAAGGTTTCCCCGAACGGTAAATTTAAGAAAAATTGCGTAGGTACAGCATTATCATCCGTAACAAATGAAGTTGTTCCCAAATGATCTCCGTGAAGATAATACAACCCGTTCTGGGCACTACTTTTGGCAAACTCTGTTTCTATTCCTTTAGCATCTACTCCCGCTTTTTCCAGATAATTTTTAAAATCAACTTGTGGATCAACAGTATTCTTTGTCGGCGCCACACCTTGTTTAAAAAATATACCCGGGTTATCACCTAATCGGCTCGCAAATCTTTTGCTTCCTTCATAATAATGCTTGGTGTATTTACCATCAGAGGTAATAACATTGTATGGGTTAGGATATACTTTATAACTTGTCATCAGCATAGATCCCGGATCTATTATTGTTCCGTTCTGGTAGAGTGCTGCATCGGCATCCAGATTGTATTTAATGGTTCTTTCTCCCTTATCGTCATACGCATAATACTGGAAAAAGCCCTGCTCCGCAGCATAATATGCCTTCATATTGTCTTCTTCGTCCCAGAACATATTTTTTGGTCCGTCTGTAGTGGTTAGATAAAGAGTTGGGTTTCCGTTTGCATCATACTCAAATTTTTCTTCATTTCCGGTAAATCCATCCTGTACCATCCCCACCTTATGAGTTCCATCGATGTACTCGTAGATGTTTTCATACGTGTTTACAGGATTTGTGCTTCCATCCAATACATGATTCTGTCTCTTTACATCTATTCCGTTGGCTGCACGATAAGATAATTCTGTCGAATAGCTGCTGGTCATGTTTCCGATATTCGTTCCTGCCTTGATATTTCCAAGGAAAGTTCCTGTGGAAGAAGTAAGACGATTAAACGCATCATAAGCATAAATATACTCATAACTTCCTCCCATAGAATTCGGCGTTGTTCCTCCCGTAGCACTGATATTGAGGATGTTCCCTACAAAATCATAACCATAGCTTGCATCTAAATAAGTAGCAAAGCTATCTTTTTGCAATTTGTGCGTAGCAAGTAATCTTCTTTCCGGCAGATACGTATAGGCTGAATAGGTATCATTTCCGTACTTTATCTTTGTTCTCTGCTCATATTCATCGTACTGAATGTCTTTTATATAGTCTCCATACTGGTTACTGCTGACCTTTTTAAGATTTCCCCCCAGATCATACAGGTAAGTTACCTGCTCAAAATCCGGATAATTGATTTTCTTTAAACGGTTCCAGCTGTCATACTCATAGAGTGTATTAAAGTTCATATTAGGAATATTGTATCCCGATACCTGTCTGCTTTCCTGGATCAGTTCTCCCATATTTCCATATGCATAGCCTGTAGTTCCCGTTCCATCCTGCTTAGTGATCAGTTTTGCAGTTTCGTTCCCTGTAGATCCGTATTCATAAAATACATCATTGGGATTTGGGCTTCCACTAGGTAGTGGAGGATAAGTGATTCTTACCAGCCTATTGCGATTATAATTGTAATGTATAAAAGGATCAGATAATCCTGCGCTTCCCAGATTGTCTGTTGTACGACTTATCATCTGTCCGGCTTTATCATACTCATATCTTGACATTCCATGGTCAGGATGCTCTTCCACTGTTCTTCTTCCTCCCATATCATACTGGTATTTGGTGATAATACCTTCAGCATCTTTAGTGCTCAAAAGTTCCCCTATACTGTTATAGTTATATGTGGTGACAAGTGGTGAAGATGCCCCAAGATAATTTCTGGTAAAAACCGTTTTGCCTTCGGCATTTGTTAACTGGTCAGATTTTAATTCTACAGATCCGTTTTGCATTTGGGCAGCAGTCTGCTTGTAGTAATCTCCTTCAATATCATATTTTACATTCGTTGCATGTCCTACTTCATCAATACTGGAAATCACTCTGTCTAACTCATCATACTCAGTACTTGTAAAATACTGAGCCAGCGTCAGTTTTAGTTTTTTATTAAGAACATCATCTTTGTTTTCAAAAGTGGGATGATATTGTTTAACAGGTCTTGCCAACAAGTCTGTTATAATCATTCCTGAAACAGACATCTTTTCTATACCGTCTATTTCAATATCTTTTTTTACCTGTACTGCATTTCCTGCAAAATCTGACAGGGTAATCGTCTCTATCGGATTGGAAGGATGCTGAGGATCAAAATTTTGTGTAACAGCGCCATAAAGATTTACTGTTATATTATTAACAATCATTGGTGACAGGAAATAGCTATACTTTACCGTATAAGGCGATACACCTACCTCCTTCGGTGCAAGAATAGAAGTCAATCTACCCATCGAGTCATAAGTATAGGTCATCTGATTTCCTGTAACATCAGTAGAAGTTAGCAGAGCATCCCATGATGGATCATAGGTAGATGAGGATTCTACATCAAAACTATCCGTTACTTTTGTTATATATTTATTCAGTGTCGTATCATAATCATAGGTCAGAGAATAATCATTAGGATAATGTATCGTCTTAATATTTCCATAGGTATCATAAGTCATTAATGTCTCTGCATTCGTACCAGAATTTAATTTAACAATAACTTTAGTAATGTCTCCTGTAGAAGTGTCTACTTCTGTATTTCTCTGGCGTTTCAGTTCATTGTTGCTATCAAAAACTTTTATTTCGGAAGGAATATTTAAAATATTCTTCGCCAGTAAGCTTGAAATAGTATGATACGATATTGAAGACGAATAGTTTCCTTCAGGGAGGTTACTAAAATATTTATACTTGGCAAGCTGTCCCTTATTATTATAATCCATTGTTGAATTAGTGACAATAGAACCGCTGCTTTCAATGGATGTATTTTCAGTTGCCGCTAACAATGTCGTAGCCATTTTTCTTCCTTCAGTTCCTCCCGAATCATACGACTCAAACTGAGAAGGAATTTCTTCAATCTGCGTATAATTATTAATAAATTTATAAAGTTTATAAGTATTTTCTGTTTTTGAGCTTAACAGCGAGCTTCCTCTATATACTTCATTTGTTCTTAAAAGACCATTATTATAATAATTACTGTTATAGAATGTTTGGATAACCTTCGAGGAAACATTACTTCCATTCATTCTCTCGATTGTCACCTTTGCGAATCCGTAATTGGTTCTTTCCCTTCTGTCATATTTAGAATTTTCATAACTGAAACGGGTTACCAGGTTTTTCGATGTGTTACTCATAGAATAAGAATAAGATTCTATATGCGGATCAGCAACTGTTATTTGGGTCATCACCAATCTGGAATGCGGATCTTGATAAGATGGCTTTGAAAAACCATAGTCTATTAAAAAAGTACCATTGGTACTTTTCTCTGTTACGGAAGCCAGTTTATTGGTACGTTTTATTTTCGAATAGTTGACGGTCATTCCTCCCCCCGTATTCATTACCAAGTCAGGGTATCCGTCACCATTAACATCTCTAAGTGCTTTATTAATTTCTGATACCGATAATCCTATATTGGCACTTGTATCAGCACCAGCTCTGAAATATAATATAGTAGCCCCAAAAATGGTAAGAATAGGAATATTTACATAGAAGCCTCCGTTTAGCCCCAAAGCTCCGTTATAAGTTTTGACTTCGTTCCTAAAATCAACTGGATTCCCAAATAAATTGGCACCTTTACGGATTTCAACAGGAGAGCTGAACTTATTCCCCAAATTGTAACGAACTGTCAAACCTGAATCAACCGTTAAAATATCTACCAAACCGTCTCCGTTAATATCCTGGAAAGTTTGTTTAGAAGTTCCTGATGATGAAGAAGCGCTTACACTTCCGGAAATCCCCCATCCTGCACTATAAGTAGATGTAGTATCCAACATTCCCGAAAGTCCGCCTCCGATGCTTACAGATGTTGATCCTACCGGAGCTGAAGAATTAGTGGCAAGATCTTTAAAGTCTTCATAAGGATTATTGACCAGACCTGTTCCATAGTTAAGCTTATATTGGTAAACTCCATTAATTTCTTTTACCCTATCTACTAATCCATCTCCATTGATATCAATCCAATATTCCAGTCCTTTGTCATAAGAGTCAGGATAATCTGAAAAGCTCAATCCTCCAGACCAGGAAGGTGAAGTATCCGGTTTAGCATCCGAATTATTGTTACTTGTGTTTCTGGCAATATCTTTTATAGCTGAAGGTGAGAAAGCAATGGTCTGTGTTTTCTGAAAACTATCATTATTTGATATTACCGAATCTCCACTATTTTCAAGGTTTCTTCCCTGCGCTCCCTTAAGACCTCCTAATGCATTAGAAAGCTGAGATTGTGTTCGATACAACATATCAGGATAACCATCACCATTAACGTCGAAGAAGTCCTGCGTATTGATATTTCCGTACCCACGCAGTTGTGTATATGAATTAGAAATAACAGGAATACCAAGCCCCCAGTTTGTTGTTTTTGATTTACTTTTTTGTTTTTTAGATATGGCAAACATTCGTGTATTGATATTTCCTGCCACCTCAATATTCGGCTGATCGGGATCATCATCTACAAAGAAAGGCAT
The DNA here is from genome assembly GCF_900111495.1 of Chryseobacterium wanjuense. Taxonomy (NCBI): domain Bacteria; kingdom Pseudomonadati; phylum Bacteroidota; class Flavobacteriia; order Flavobacteriales; family Weeksellaceae; genus Chryseobacterium; species Chryseobacterium wanjuense. The sequence goes on from NZ_FOIU01000001.1 coordinate 2,158,644, forward strand.
CATATTTTCTTCATCCCTGAAAGTTGTGGGCATAGAATATTGTTCTGTAAACTGGTTGTTAATCCATTTTTCAACAAACGTCCCACTCTCATCTTTCTTGTAGTAGGTGTTCATTGGAACAATCGGGGAATATGCCTGCAATATGTTATTGGACATATTCTGGAAATTTGCTTGCAAAATATCTCCTACACAATCCCCATACTCAGTTGCATTAGCAGATCCTGAACATGACGAATAATCATAATTAAACGAGCCAAAAAGAGTGTCTAAATAATCATTATTGATCAACATTCCGTACTGATCTTTTGGAGTCGTCGGGTTCAAGGTATAATCCGGTCCCGAAGTGGCAACAGGTCCTGTTGGTATATCTTTTGGACCGCCTGGAGGATTTAGAGGATTATTGCCGATCTTTACATCTTTATTTTCGTTATAAATAAACTGTCCCCAGTTATGGTAAACAGCACTGATTCCATTAAACTCTGCTGCATTTAACGATGTTTCTGTAGTTGCCCCTAACAATTGAGGACTTGTTCCATAATAAATATTGAAAATATTTCCCTGCAACTGATTTTTCAACGCTTCGTACGCTACCCGATCTGAATATGTGTTACAATACACTAAAATATTAATCCTTTGGTCTACAGAAACCCCTTGTGCAGGATTACCTGTATAAAAAAGGATAGGATTAATTCCCGATATTGGACTGCCACTCATATTTGACTCAGTAATTCCTGTAGTGGCTATCGAAACCTGTCTTTTCCCTAATACATGTCCGTTTCTTTTTATCACATACGTAAATGCTCCTGTCAACACCGGTGCAAAAGCAAAACTCTTGTTAACGGATATTGAATAATCATTACTGCCTGAAGGAATATTGCCAAGTGCAGACAGATTAAACTTCTTACTGAAATTTTTAACGTAATAAGAAGGATACTGTGCTACATCATTAACTATTTTATTGTAATAACTGTTGACTTCGATATTTTTCCATTCCAATTCTTTATTCATATAAGAATCTGACTGCACAATGAATTTTAAGCGCCAGTCATCATCTGTAGGAATAGAAAATCCGGTATCTACGGCAGCTATGCTGACTACACCTGCTGATTCATTGTATGTTTTCTTATAAACTTCAATAATATCAGTAGAAGGATCTGTAACAGTTGCCTTAGACAGGATAATTGAGAACGTAACATCATCATTAAGTCTTGAAACATCGAATTTTGGAATTTTTATTTTTGCTGATCCTGCTTTTGTATATTTTATGGATTTTATTAAATTATTTAATAAAAACTTGTCCTCATATTTAAGATCATTCGGCTGAAAACCATCCTGCTCCTCTTCCGCAGAATCAGGAATAAAAGCTCCGTTTGAGTCTGTATACCTTACAGATGGTCTTGTATTTACAATATAATTTATCCCCTTCTTTTTGTGTAATCTGAAAAAGATCTTCTCTCCCGAATTCACATATATCCTTGATGCATTAGTGATTCCCAGTGGAGTTGAAGGATAATCATTATAATGCTGTATCTGTACAGGAATATTAGAATTTCCACCCGCTAATGTTGTAAGATAAAGTCTTCCATTTTTAGGAAGGGCATCAGGATTTCTGATTTCGATAGAATAAACTGCTTTTGCATTACTATCAATTGTTCCGGAGATAGAAATATTATCTGCTATTTTAACATACCCCGATTTTGGAGCAATCCATACTTTTACTACATCATTTTTTGCTTTAACGGGTTCTTCATTTTCATCAGCGGGATCTTCAGGTTCTGTATAAGGTATAGGAGTATTTCCGGTAATAACCATATTTTCCGTAGCCTCACTGGTAGTTACCAATTCAGGCTGACCATTACTATTGAGTTTATTAAACCATACTTTTCCGTCATTTACCACATCTGGAAGTCCATCCGAATTGGCATCAATCAGGTAAATAGGTGTTTCACTTTCACTCTGAGCCCAGCTCTTGGTGAAATCGAATCCCATTTTCCACCAATTGAAAAGAACTGTTGCTCCTGCATTCCACGTTGTTCCAATTGTTCTTGAGAAATTACTTCTAAGGTTCAGTACATCTTTTTGTGCTGCATTAAACGTTAAATTTCCACTACTGTCCACACTTCCCGGAAAGAATTTCAGCCCTTCATCCCCGTTTCTCTTTCTGTACAGTATGTCTACAACACCGTCTCCGTTGAAATCTATAAGCTCCTGTGAACCTTTTACATTACTGTATGATTCACCTCCAAAACCATTGATCATAAAATTCTTATCCCCTGTACTATGAGGACGCAACAACCCTAAACCGGCACCAATTCTTAAAGACCAACCCCATTCCAGATTATTAGTTGCACTGATTTTGGAGGGTGTCAGCATAGAATTTACAGCTCCTGAAAAAGCATCTGTATTTGGAGCTGAAACATTTGTATCATTACCAAAAAGCATAGATCCACCAGATCCGGTATCATTATGGTAATTCAGATTATAGGAAACTCCATTGGTAGAAATAGTTTGCAGCAGCGATTTGTAGAATGCTCCTATCTTATAATCAAAAGTATAGTTTCGAATAGGTGAACCGTTATAATAGGTATTAATAGCTAATAATCTTGCAGGCTCAATTCTTTTCACACCCTGTTTTGCATCAATGATCATATCAGGGCGAAGAGATGTATTGGGAACCCCTCTTACCGGCTCAGGTCTGAATACAATTGAATATAAACCATCCTCATCATTTAAACCTGTGTACGTTATCTTATTGATATGAATACTTTTTCCTTGATTCAAATTAGCATTTTCGTCAACAAAATTGACATGCTTGACATTGTCATAGTAATATTTAATATTGTTATTATTGACATCAATCTCCTTGGTAATCTGCCACTGTACAATATTTCCATCTTCCGTAGTAAGAACAGCGGTGTTATTGACAGCAGATTCATCACCTCCATAATATCGTTTGGTGCCATCTGTACCGGTGATAACCCATCTATAGGTGGAAGGAGATGTTCCGTATCGTTCTATTTTGGTGAAGTTGTTTCCTTTTCTTAAAAAGAATCTTTTTACTCCCGAAGAATTTCTATTTTGCCTTGTCGTATTAAAGGTATTGTTAGCGGTATCGTCAATTTGCCTGTGAGGAAGGTAATCCCCATCATACATTAACATCTCACCATCCAAAACATATATTTCTGATTCTTCGTTTGAAGTGAATGTAGGAGTTCCCCATCGTGTATCAAGGGTAATCGAAGAAATTCCACTGATATCCCAACCTTCGCCCATCCATCCGTTTCCTTTGCTGCTATCATAGGAAATTGCTACCGAAGGCTGCATTCCGTTTCGTCCCGCAGGAATTTCTACAGGATAGGAAATTGCCGCGCTTCCGTTTTGATTAGCTACAGGTGGACTCATGAGCTGGATTCCGGCAGCAGGATCTCCGGCCTTCAGTCCGCTGATACTTGTCGGAGCAAAAGCATTAGTCTGAGGAGATTCAGGAACAGAAATAATCCCGTTGATATAATCTCCATCTCCTTTAGTTTCTATGGTGACAGTTTTTAATTTTTCATCAACAACTGCAGTGTTTTCAATCTTCCACTGTTTTTCATTATAATCAAAATAAAACGTTTTAATTTCTTTTGGAGAAACTAATCCTAAACGCTTTTCATCATAAGGAATGGTAAGTTTTACTTTTTTGTCTAATTTTCCTGAAACAACTGATAATCTGTACGCAGAGTTACCGACAGTCACATTTTTTAATCCCTGTGAAGTGGCAGGAAAATCTTTTCCCCTCAATTTCAAGACTTCTAGGTAAGCGGATTCTGAAGTTTCTTTTTCAACTTTAATATTAATCCCCTCATAGTCTATACTGACTTCCTTATCTTGGGAGATTTCAAGTCCTTTTGCATTAAAATAATTAGCATTTAATGTTTTGAAAGAATTAATTTCAGCCGGTATTTTATAATAAGTCGTACTTCCATTTTCAATAATTGAAAAACCTCCTTTCAGCTTATCATTTTCTGAAAGCTTTATTAGTTTCTCAAACTCTCCATTTTTTACGGAAATATTTTCACCATTAATAGTAAGATCTTTTGTAGCAACGCTATTTCCTGTTATGTATAACTGGTCTTTGGAAACAATCGGATTTACAATTAATCCTGAATATTTTGTATCCTTATCAAAAACAATTTTCAGGTTTTTAATTTTATACTTTACTCCTTCCGAAGGTGATGTAAACAAAATAGTGTTAATTCCATTTTTAATAAGATCAGCACTTATTGCTTCCCGCTGGCGACTCCATCTAGCATTTGGTATAATAACATTACCGCCAATCGCCACATTATGATTGATCGATCTTGGAACTGACTGATAAGAAGCTAAGCCAAAAAGGTCATACTCCAGATAGGCTGTTTTATTATCCTTGTTCACTCCGGATACATCAATAGTGAAAAAGTTATCAGAGATTTTGTCTTCTTCTTTATCCGAAAATGTACCTATGGTTCCTTCTTTTTCTTTAGATGGATAGGAAATAACATTTGACCAAACTTTATGATCACCGTTAAATGATAATTTATTTCTTTTTTCCGAATCGGAAAGATTATTTTTATCTAAAATATTCCGGGAAGCTTTTTCCGTATCATTTTTCGCCAAAGGTTCTTTCACGGATTCTTTAACAGAATCAGTATGGAGTGAATCGACATTTTTTTTATCTGTCAGCTTACTCACTAGATTTTCCTTGAATGCTCTTACTCTTAGTCTGTCTTCTTTGGTGAAGCTCGCAAAAACAAACATACACCCGAAGAAACATACCAATAGACACGACTTCTTTGTAACAGGAAGCCTTTTTAAATTTATTTTCATGATGTGTTTAATCAACAATTAGTTTAAAGGTTTTGATGAGTTTTCCATTTTGGGTAAGATTAATAAGGTATGAACCCTGAACAGGCAGATGGTTCATATAAGATCTCGCATTACTACTTACTTTATCCAGTGTAATTAATCTTCCACCACCATCATAGATGGATATAACAAGATTTTCCATTGGAGGAAAAATAACCGTGAAATTTTGCTCTTTTTTAACAGGGTTCGGGTACAAAACAATCTTACTCAAGTCTAATGAAATATCTTCTCCTTTAATAGAGCCACTATATGCTGTGCCTTCTGTTTTTTTATCCTTAGGACCTGTTGCAAATGTGAAATATACAGAATTGGTATTTTCAAAAGCGGTAATAAAATCTACTTTATTAAATATGACGTAATTTTCATCTTCAACCCCTTGAATTTTTTTAACTTCTCCATTGTCTTTTTTCAGCAACATCCAATAAACAATAGGAAGTGATTTTGGATTAATTTCCTTTTTTGATATTCTTACTTTATAATCCGTCTTTGGTATTTTAGATCCTATGAAATTAATTTTCCAATCTCTCTTTAGTACATCAAAATTTCCATTAGGTTCCAAAGTCATTTCTTTGTTGTCATCAGACCACATTACAAAATTATTGTTATCAATACTGGTGAGGTTTTCTGCATTAGTTCTTTTAATGTCATTCATTCCAATCGACAAAAATTGATCAGCCTGATTGGATGATTGTTTTTGATACAATTCATTTCCGTCATCTCTTCCTAATCCTGTTGGTCTATACTTATAATCTTTATGTTTTTCAGGATCCCAGATTACCTTTCCATCACTCCCGTAATATTTTCCTTTCTCTAAAGAAATTCCATATTTTATGGAAAGATAAGAATGAATTTTGTTCAGATCCATAGCCTTTGCTTTTTTTGGTATGAATATCAATTCATACAGATTTTGATCTTCAAATTGTATGGAAGGATTCTCTGTTTTTTCTCTATTAGAGTTTACTTTCTCTGTAAAAGAAAAAATACTTGGACGTTTGCTTATCTCCATCTTCTCTTTTCCTTTATTGTAAGTAGAATTGCTTAAAGAAATTTTTTGATCTGAATCTCTCCAGATCAACTCATCTTCTTTTGATGAATGAACTACACTAAGAGTATAATACTTACTCCTGCTGTATTCAATAGACTTCATCAAAAGTTTGCCTTTAATGCCACAGTGGAAGTTTAAAAGATTTTCATCCTTACATCGTACAGCTTCCTTCGAGGTAGGATTGGCTTTTTCCCACAACTGAATTTCTGACTTCGTAAGTTGAGAAGAGATTGGAATAGAAAAAAATAATATCAAAAATGAAAACATTTTCGAATGGATTTGTTTATTCATGGAATTAATTTTTGACTAAATGTTAATTGAATTTTTTGACATTAGGAATATAAATGTATTGAGAAATAAAATTCGAAATGGTTACCTTTTTAGCATTGAAGTAGTACAAATTCATCTTAATTTGTGTTTATTTTAATTTCTGCAAATCTAATTTTTTTAAAATTCACTTCAAAATGAATTTTTATATTTTCTTTCATAATAGATTGGTTTTTAATTTATAATACAAATATAACCCTCTAAAGCGACAGAACCTGTCGTATTATATTTTTATTGTTGTATTTTAAGTTAAAGATCTTCCATATTCGAAATGCCTAAAAATAAATATTTAGGTTTTTGATGGTATCATGGTTAGTGAGAAACTTGCCTACTAAAGCAAGTTTCTTTTTTATTTTAGGATTCTTATTTTTGTTTTAATCAGAAATAACAATTATATACGCCAAAAGAAATATTTCGACTTATGAAGTTACCTACAGAATTAGGAGATGAATATGTAAACAAAGTTCTTTCAAACCTATCCTTAAAAGATCTTCCAGATGAGGAGTGGAAGCTGATTGAAGGTTTTGAAAATTATGCTATTTCTAATTACGGCCGAGTAAAAAGTCTGGAACGAAGTATTGTAAATTCTTATGGAGGAGAGCATAGACTCCTGGACAGAATTATGAAATTACAAGTTTGTAAATATTTTAATAAATATTTAAAGGCTCATTTTTTTAGTGTGAGATGTAACCTTTGTCTTGAAGGAAGGTCATATGGAAAATCAGTAGCCCGCTTGGTATATTATCATTTTGTTGAAAAATTTAATATGGATGATCATTCATTTCTTATATCTTTTAAAGATGATAATCGGTTTAATGTACATTTTAATAATTTGGAGAAGTTAACGGTAGGCAAACTGCATAGTAAATCACTGAATACCGGTAGAGGAAAAAAAGGGAATTATCAACAGGCAGTGAGCCAATACACGGTTGACGGTGATTTTGTAGCCAGCTATGAAAATATTTATGCAGCAAGTGAAACTTTGGGAATTTATCCTCCTCATATCCTATCAGTACTCAATAAAAAAAATATTACCGCAGGAAAATTTCTGTGGTTTAAAAAAGAATATAAGCCCGGTAAAAAAGATTTTATACCGGAGGGAAAAAGTAAACCGGAAAAGATACTCAATACAAGTCTGTGGAAAAGGCTCGGGCAGCCCGTAATTGATGAAAGCAATCCTCCGGCCTGTATGAATTTATCGCTGAAAGATCTTCCCGGAGAATATTGGAAACCGTTTCCTGATCTTGAGCCGTATTTTGCCATTTCCAATAAAGGAAGAATAAAGAGGCTGAATACCTGGACGCAGAGTATAAGCCCAACTTTTTGGAAAGAGCATATTATCTCGCTCTTTGTACAAAAGTCTGGTAGTGAAAAATATTTTCTTTACACTAAATTAAGCTGTAATGGAAAAAGCTATAATATAGCCATTATCCGAATGCTTTATTATTGTTTTATTGAAAAGTTTGATCTTAAAGACAGGAATCTGGTGATTGTAAACAAAAGTGATCCACAATGGGATTTAGATATTTCTAAATTGACCTTACAGTCTGCTACTAACATCCTTACTCAAAGAAATAAGCTGTATGCTACTAAGGTAAGGACGGTACTTAATTCCAAAGAAATATTTAACAATTCTCTTTGGGAAAAGCTAGGTAAACCACGGATTAGTAAGAAGAAACCACCTGCCATTTTCGATTTATCTTTACGAGACTTACCGGATGAACGTTGGAAGCCATTACCTAGTTTTGATAGTAAATACGCTATTTCCAATAAAGGAAGAGTTAAACGATTGAGTGGATGGGGAGCCGGTATTCATTTTTATGGAGAGGAGCAGATTCTCTCTCTCAACGTAACGAAAGATAAATATCCTAAACTGTATTTTAATCTCCATAGGAAAGAAGATGTAAATCCAAAAATGCTTTTACGGCTGCTCTACTATCTCTTTGTTGAAGAATTTGATCTGAGTAACAGAACGCTAAGGATAGTTAATGAAAATAAATGGTTATGGGAGATAGATTTGTCAAAGCTGTCATTACGTCCTATGATAGATTCCTTCAAAAATAAAAAATAGGGTATAGGAGCTTTCAAAAGATTTCAAAAAAATGAGGCTGTTTCAAAAGTAAAATAATAGTCTGAGAATTTCCTAAGTGACAAAAGTTGCCAGACAGGAGATATTTTACCTTTTGAAACAGCCATTTATAGGTAATTTGCTCGAAATGGATAATGTAGATATGCTATAAAAACAACCGGGTATTGATTTTATTCTTTAATTGTTTTCGCAAAGAAAGCATATCCTCACTAATCTTTTTATCCTGAATTTTAGCATAATGCTGTGTCATTCTGATATTCGTATGACCAAGCATCTTGCTGACGGTCTCTAAAGGGACACCATTATTCAGTGTAACCGTAGTGGCAAAAGTATGTCTTGCCGTATGAAAAGTAATATCAAAATCAATTTCACATAAAGCACCTATTTCTTTTAAATATTCATTTGTCTTTTGATTGCTAAGCACAGGCAAAACAGTATTTTCGTCGACACATTTTGGATGATTTTCATATCTGCTTAAAATTTTCTGAGCATCGGCTAGTATTGGAATACTTGCCTCAACTTTTGTTTTGGTTCTTTTAATTTTTATCCATAATCCTCCGTCAATTCCTCTGGTAATTTTATGTTTTGTCAAATTCTTAACATCAATATAGGCAAGACCAGTATAACAGCAGAATACAAAAATATCACGTACAATTCTGAGTCGTTCAGAGATGAATTTTTTAGATTGAATTTTCTTTAACTGTAAATCGGTTAAAAATCTTACATCTATCGTTTCTATTTTGGATTTATAGTTTGCAAAAGGGTTTTTACTCACCCATTCGTTATCGAGACAAATATTGATTATTTTTTGGAAATTCTTGATGTATTTTACAGCGGAATTATTGGAACAATTTCTTACTGTTCTCAAATAAAACTCATAATCAGCAATAAACCCGGGATTAATATGGCGGACTTCAATATCACTGATAGTATATTTCCATTTCATAAATGCTTGTGTATGCCGTAAAGAAGTTTCATATCTTTCCCATGTACCTTTAGAGAATTCTTTTCCTATCAATTCTTTCATTTTTGAATTGTGATCTTTAAAGACTTCGATAAGGCTAACCTTTCTTTCTTCAATTCCCAGATATTTATTCCGCAGATTTTCGCAGGTTATCTCTCTTCCTTCATTAAATAGGGCATTATAGCATTTAAATAGTTTAGCTCGTGAACTTTCCAATAAGGAATTTAATTGTTGAGCTTTAGGAGTATTTCCTGTAACCTTTCTGGATTTTATACTCCATTGTGAAGTTTTTACCGTTTGCCCTGTTGAAATCTCTGTTCTTCTTCCAGCAACAGTGATTCGTAAATAAATGGTTGAAGTTTTAGGATTATTCTTTGCTTTTTTTGGATAGAACAGTAAGCTGTAGGTTTGCATAGCTTTAATTTTTAAAGGTTAGTAATATATTCTTGAACCTTTATACCTACAAGATGTTCAATCGATGAACAGGCTGTTTAATGAGAATTCGGTGAGTCAAAATGTTATCTGAAAACGACTCACCGAATGACTCACTTTCGTTTTGCATTTCTTTGATACAATTTGCTCACTCCAAACAACAAAAAAGCCTTTAAACACTATGATTTAAAGGCTTTTGATTTTATTTGTTTCTCCAACTAGCGGAGAGTGAGGGATTCGAACCCCCGGACCTGTTACAGTCAACAGTTTTCAAGACTGCCGCAATCGACCACTCTGCCAACTCTCCTGAATATCGACGCTACCGTCGTTTTCAGTGGTGCAAATATAGGACGTTTTTCATTACTGCCAAAATATTTTTAACACAAATTTCAGCAAAAATTAATAATCAACTAAAAATCAGATTCATTATTTTTATAAAGTCCGATCAATACAATGAATTTCATGGTTTAAAACAAAAAAACGCATCCCGAAAGATGCGTTCTATATTTTAATTAAATTGAATTAATGTAATTCCGCAAGATATTTTTCTGCATCCATCGCGGCCATGCAACCACTTCCGGCTGCTGTAATTGCTTGTCTGTAGATATGATCCTGAACATCTCCTGCAGCAAAAACTCCCGGAAGATTCGTTCTTGTAGAGCCTTTTTCTGTTAAGATATATCCGTTTTCATCAAGGTTGATTTGTCCTACGAAAATATCTGTATTCGGCTTGTGTCCGATGGCTATGAAAATTCCGTCAACATCCACTGTAGAAGTTTCCTTCGTTTGATTGTTGATTACTACTGCTCTTTCAACAAGGCTGTTTTCACCTTCAATTCCGATCAGCTCGTGGTGGAATTTCACTTCAATATTCGGAGTATTTTCAACTCTGTGGATCATCGCTTTTGATGCTCTGAAAACATCTTTTCTCACCAACATCGTCACTTTCTTACACAATTTTGCAAGATAAGTCGCCTCCTCTGCAGCCGTATCTCCTGCTCCCACTACCACTACATCTTTTCCTTTATAGAAGAAACCATCGCAGGTAGCACAAGCTGAAACACCTCCTCCGGCGTATTTTTTCTCATCATCAAGACCTAAATATTTTGCAGTAGCACCTGTAGAAATAATTACGGTCTTTGCCAAAATCTCTTTGTTTCCGGCATATAATTTATGTACTCCGCCCACTTCTTTAGAAAGCTCAACCTTAGTAATCATTTCGTAATGTACTTTGGTATCGAATCTTTCGGCTTGTTTCTGCAAATCCATCATCATTTCAGGACCTGTAATTCCTGCCGGATACCCTGGAAAGTTATCAACTTCAGTAGTTGTAGTTAATTGTCCGCCCGGCTCCAAACCTGTGTACAATTCAGGTTTTAAGTCTGCTCTTGCTGCATAAATTGCCGCTGTGAAACCAGAAGGTCCAGATCCAACGATCACACAATCTAAAATGTTTTGCTCCATAATTTGCTTTTCAAAAGATTTAAAAATTTCCGAGTGCTAATTTCGTAATTTTTACTATTTATTTAAAGTTATTTTAATGATACTTGTCAATATCTAATATGTCGATAGTCGATAGTTTATAGTTGCTTGTTGTTAGTTTATTAGTAGTATAATTATTTAAATACAACCAAAACAGCCAACAACTAGAAACCAGCAACCAGCAACAAAATCAAACCTTCATCTTAATCTTATCCACATTAATAATCTTGTAAACCAGTTCCTTAATCAGTTCCGCTTCACTCATATTGACTGCTCCCAACCCTTTTCCTTTCATGTCGAATTCTCTTAAAATAGAGATCACTCTCGTTGCATGTTTCAGAGGGTACAATCTCGCCGATTCTGCGTAATCTTTTATAAAATAAGGATTTACACCCATCTGAGAAGCAATCACTTGCGGTGGCTGTCCGATCATGGTATTGTAAATAATGACATTCGAAAAATAATTGTATAAACTCGACAACATCATTACAAAAGGATTATTTTTTGGATTTTTACCCATAAAATGAGCAATTTTAAATGCTACATTGGCATTTTTTGTTCCTAAAGCCTTCTGCAGTTCAAAAACGTTGTATTCTTTGCTGATCCCGATGTGATTTTCCACAATATTTCCGTCGAGAATTTCGCCTTCTTTTAAAATAATTTTTAATTTATTCAGCTCATTGGCAATCCTGGAAAGGTCGTTTCCAAGATATTCTGCCAATAAATGTGAAATATTCGGGGCGGTTTTTATGTTTAATTTAATGCATTCATCGGCGATCCATTTCGGAAGGTTATTTTCCTTGATAGATTCGCTTAAAAATAATGCATTGGATCTGTCTAAAGATTTCGTAACCTTTTTTCGGCTGTCTAACTTCTTGTGTTTGTGGGCAAAAACCAAAACCGTCGACGGAACAGGATTTTGAACATACATTTCCAAGGCGTTGCTTTCGCTTTCAGTTAGCTTTAAATCCTGGGCTTCTTTTACGATGATCACCTGCTTGTCTCCCATCATCGGAAACTGTCTCGCCAGGGAAAGAATCTCCTGATAAGACGTATCTTTTCCATACACAACAGTTTGGTTGAATGCTTTTTCGTCTTCATCCAGAAAGTCGTGTTCAAGGGCTTTTACAGCAAGGTCAATAAAGTAAGGTTCTTCTCCGTGGAAAAAATAAATCGGTAAAACTTCTTTATTTTTAATATTTTTGAGGATTAAATCTAATTCTTTCATCTTATATTAAATGGAACTTCCAAAACTGAATTTTCAGGAAACTTTTGATTTTAAATTCAAGAGAGACAAAGATAAGTTTTTTATTTATGATTTGGTTCGTAAAGCTTACCTTTTGCTCACTCCTGAAGAATGGGTGCGCCAACACTGGATTCACTATTACCTGACTGTGAAATCCTACTCTACCTCTGCTTTAATTACAGAAAAAAAGATTGTCCTGAATGGTTTAACAAAACGAATCGACCTTCTCATTACTGAAAAAACGGAACCCATAATTTTAATTGAATGTAAAGCTCCCCAGATTAAATTGACGGAAAAAACCTTTGAGCAGACCGCAAGGTACAACTCCATTATCGGGGCAAAAGAAATTATTTTAACCAATGGTTTGCAGCATATCAATGCTCATTATGAAAACGAGCAATATCGCTTTTATAAATAATATTTCAGGTTAAGGCTGAGACTGAAATTTTACACCAACCTTAACTTTAATCTTAGAAAAAGTATGAAAATTAAAAACATTATATTCGATTTTGGAGGCGTTTTAGTGGATTGGAATCCGAGATATTTCTTTAAGGAGTATTTTAATGATGATGAAAAAATGGAATACTTTCTTGAAAATATCGCTCAATCTGAGTGGAATGAAGAACAGGACAGAGGAAGATTACTATCCGAAGGTACGGAGATTCAGGTGAAAAAGTTCCCTGAGTGGGAAAAGGAAATTCGGGCGTATTACGACAACTGGACAATCATGCTGAGAAGCGACATCCCTCATAATGTAGAAGTTCTAAGAAAGCTCGGAAATACTGATTATCAACTATACGGATTAACCAACTGGTCGGAAGAAACTTTTCCTTACGCCCTCGAAAACTATGATTTTTTCCAATTATTTGATGGGAAGATCGTTGTTTCCGGAACGGAAAAATTAATAAAACCTGATCCGAAAATATGGCATGTTTTATTGGAAAGATATAACCTTCACGCTAATGAATCGGTTTTCATAGATGATAATCCGAAGAATATTGAAATGGCAAAGTCTTTAGGTTTCAATACCATTCATGTTACCCCGAAAACTGATTTGGAAAAGGAATTAATTGATTTAGGCCTTCAGTTCTAATGCACTGAAACTTTATAACATTCTATTAATCCTCATTGTAAGTTATTTTTATTAATTTAGATGAGGATTTTTTGTTTTCCACGAACAAAGCATTCAGTTTGTCATCCTGAAAGGATCTAGACTCATTTTTTGAATAACGTTGTTGAGATCCTTTCAGGATGACAAAAAGAGTGTTGAATATGTGATAAAAAATTGAAAATCCGACAAATACCCTAGCCCCGATTGTAGTGAAAATCCTTTTTTGGAAAAAAAGATTGTAACGGAAAGCGGGAAAAAGCTCCTAAAAAATTAAATTACAAAATATGATACGTTCAATCTTACTAACAGCTTTTTTTATGGCTTCAGGAACAGTTTTCAGTCAAAACCTTAAAACGGTTTCTTATCAGGACGGTTCACAAAAACTGAATGGCCTGGTAACTTCCAACGCAGGAAAAAAACTTCCGGGGGTGTTGATTCTCCCAGCCTGGAAAGGAATTGATGACGAAGCAAAAACGGCCGCCATAGAATTGGAAAAACAGGGGTATGTAGCTTTTATTGCCGATATTTATGGAGAAGGAAATATCCCAACTGACAGTGATTCTGCGGCGAAAACTTCCGGATATTACAAGAAAAATTATGACGCATACCAGAAAAGAATTTCGCTGGCTTTGGAACAATTGAAAAAAAACGGTGCCATTTCGGATAAAATTGCCGTGATCGGATATTGCTTCGGAGGAACCGGCGCCCTGGAATCTGCGAGAGGAAATCTGCCTGTAGTGGGTGTTGTCTCGATTCACGGAAGCATCGGGAAAGATCAGACCAGAAAAAACGGACTGATTTCGACGAAGATTTTAGTTGAAAATCCTGCGGATGATAAAGGGGTGACGCCAGAAGATTTTAATAATTTAATTAAAGAAATGAACGAAGGCAATGCAGACTGGCAGATCATTACATATGCACATTCCAAACATACTTTCACGGATCCAAAATCACCGGATTACAACCCAGTGATGGCCAAAAGAGCCTGGAATCATACACTGATGTTTTTGAAGGAGATTTTGAAATAAGGTTTAAATTTTAAAGATAAAAGATGCTTCGACCGGCTCAGCATGACATCGCTAAAAATATACTGTTTAATTAGACAATTAGTATTAGAATTGTCATGCTGAGCCAGCGGAAGCATTATTATTTTAACTATACACTGCCAAATCGGTGCATTTTTTAATCTACTCCTTCATCTTCCCTGTTGACCAACTCCATAGAAAACGCAGGAAGACAGATAGAAATATATTCGCACTGTTCCGGAAAAGGATTGCTGTAGCGTACCCGCGCACCTTTTTCTACCAGAATACTTTGTCCTTTTTCCAAAGTGACAATTTCCCCGTCGATTTCAAATTGTTTTTTGCCTGAAATAATGATGGTAAACTCATCAAATTCAGGAGTTTGATGCGGTTCGCTCCAGTCTGGCGGAGCAACCATGTGTGCAATTGAAATATTTGGATTTTCTGTTGAGTGCCCCCAATGCTCTTCAATCAGTTTTCCGTCCATTGTAGGAACAACAAATGGTGTTTTTTGGATTTTATATTTTTTCATAAATATTTTTTTCAATTAAGTTGTATTAAACTGAATATGTAATTTTAACCACAAAGTACACCGAGATTTTTTAACAATTAACTGCTTTTAAGAAACACAAAACCGTTTGACTACGTTGAATCTTCAATTTCACTTATAAAAACTCTCAAAGCCTTTCAGTTATGATTATATAGATACTTAAAGATTAAAAATCTACTAAATCAGCATAATCTGCGAGATAAATTTTTAATCTAAATCTAAATAGTTTTCTTTTTTATCTCATAAACAAAATTCGTTCTCGTCGGCTCTCCGAAATAGGCAACTTCCTCTTCCGCTACTTTTTTTCCACCAATCCTTTCCAATGCAATTTGTGAACGAAAATTTTCTTTTCCGATATGAAAATGAACCGTATCCACAAACTGAAAAATATAGTCGAGCATTAATTTTTTAATCTGAGGATTGATTCCCTTTCCCCACGATTGGGTTCCATAAAAAGTATATCCTATAAAGATACTGTTCTTTTTTTCATCAAAATCATAAAAACGGGTACTTCCCAAAACATTTCCCGTGCTTTTTTCAACAATTTTAAAGGCACCTTTGCTTTCCATCGCTCCTTTGAAAAAATTTTCGAAAACTTCTCTTTGGTAACGGTCTTTGTTGGGATGCTGTTCCCAGACTTTCGGGTCTGAAGCCACTTCATATAGAGACTCAAAATCCCCTTGCTGTAAGGGGATTAATTGGTATTCCTGATTTTCTAAAACAGTCTGAATAGAAAAATTCATTTCTTAGCTTTTTGTTTTATTAGCGTCAGCTTCTATTTTTTTGATCTCTTTTAATTTATCTGCAATCTTAGTTACAGCGTCCGGACTTGATGGTTTTAAAGCGACCTCAGCCTGAGCCATATCCCATTTCAATACTAAATTTGCAGAATTTTCTCCTGTCGGGTTTAAAGTAATTTCAAACCATTCCTGCTTGTCAGCCAGCTTATTTACAGGAACAGTAACATCTACCACATCCTGTTTTGGATCGTAGGTATAAGCGCCCCATTGCTGGAAATCTTTATTTAAGATCACTTTCCATTCCTTTTCTGTCGGAATGATGAATAATCCGTAAGTCCCTGCAGGAACTATTTTTCCTCCAAAGTTTACCGATTGTCCGAATGTAATTTTGGTTGATGAGTTGGCTCCTGCTCTCCAAACCTGTCCGTAAGGCACCAGTTCTCCGAAGATTTTGCGGCCTTTTACGCCCGGTCTTCCGTAATCAACGGTGATTTTAGACATTGAAAACTGCTGTTCCACTTTCTGACGCGGACTCGCTGCCGGTACCGAGTAATCCTGAGCAAAACTGAAAGCCGAAGCTGATATGCAAAGTGCAAATAGTAACTTTTTCACGTGTAAATTTTTGTTTAAAATTACAAAATCAAAACAGAATAGCCTTCTCCAATTCCAATAATTTTTGCTTTCTCCAGATTCCTCCCGCATAGCCCACCAATTCGCCATTGGAACCGATCACACGGTGACAGGGAATTAAAATCGCAATTTTATTAATTCCGTTTGCCGTTCCCACTGCGCGGATTGCCTTAAGGTTTCCTAATTTTTCCGACTGCTGCTTGTAAGTCCGAATCTCTCCCATCGGGATTTCTCTCAAAAGCTGCCAGACTTTCTCCTGAAACTCAGTCCCTTTGATGAATAACGGAACTTCAAACGAGCTTCTTTTCCCTTCAAAATATTCGTTTAATTCATTTTCCAGTTGTTTGAAATGCTCGTGTTCTTTTTCCGTAATTTCGGCATTTAAAGCTTTAGATAATGATTTGAACTGCTTTTCAATATTTTTCCGGTCGGTGAATTCCAGAAGACAAATTCCTTCGTCTACGGCACAGGCGATCATTTCTCCGAGCGGGGTTTGGATGGTTTTTTGGTGTATTTCCATTTTAATTTAAATAAAAAACCTCATAAGCATAAAAAACTTATGAGGTTTAAATTTATATAATTTTTTATTAATATCCGTAAATCGCAGAGACTTTCAGACCTGTATTGCCCGGATAGTCATACTGAAGATAAATAGTTCCCGGAAGATCGTTGTTTTGATAATTATAATGAAAATTTGTTGTCTCAAGAAGAATTTCTGAAGGATATATCCAATAAGATTTTTTCACAACAACATTATTTTTCGAAATTTGCGAATAATCCTGCAACATAAAAACATTAAATGCATATTCCGGAAGAGCCAGGATTCTGTTTCTGTCTATTAAAGAATTTGGATTATTTTTCTGATCATATTCATACCTTACTTCTTTAGTAAAAACAGGTGAATTATCATAAGCAAACTGTACTTTCGTTACATTTCCATTATTTAAAAATATCTTTGAAGTTTCTTTTAAAACCCCAGGATTATTTAAGTATTTATTATAATATTTTGCAATGATAATATCGGATGAAGGGTATTCAAACAGTGTATAAGTCGTATTTCCTGAAAAGTCTGCAATAGGATTTTCAGAAGAAATTATTTTGTTATTGGCGTCACAGACAATATTTCTTTTAACATTAAGAGGTTGATGACTAGCCAAATCAGGATAAATATATCCGCTAATAGTAATCGCACTTAATGAATTGTTGTTATAGGTTAAATTTTCCGTGTAGTTATTGTGCAAATCCCAGACTTTTACAAGTTTGTTTTGATTATATTCAAATTGAAAATCCAGTTTCTCAGAAAGCGAAGCATTTCCGTTTGTAATATTCTCATCCTGAATAGTAAGGGTCTGAATTTTTGAAGAATTGAAGGTCTGATTATCCGAATCACCAGAATCTCCACAAGATAAAAAAGAAAGAAAGCAAATTCCCAGCAGATATTTTTTCATACATGATTATTAATTTTGCAAAAGTATAAAAATTGGTATCTAAATAAAAGTTTCATTTAAAAGCAAAGTAATTTCTCCTTTTTTAAATATTTGAAAGCTTTGGCTAAGTCATATTCTCTACTTCTAAATAAGAAATCAATGATAAATTATCAATAAATCTGCAGTTTTTCAAACTATCTTGTACCATCCTGTACTAATAATTTTTTATTCAGAAAATTTTTATACTTTTAAAAAATGATAAAATACCCGGGCTGAAAAATCAATGATAAATTAAAAAAATTATGCAATCGATTAACCCATCTTTAATTTTTTCTGAAAGAGCGATTAATTGATTAAAAGTCATAATATATTCCGGGCAAATCATGTAATAAAATATTTCACAAAATAATATAAGCCAATGAATAATACCCAACCCGGAAACTCGTTTTCTTCTTCAAAAAAGAAAAATTATTACTTTCCACTCATCCTGATAACGAGTTTATTTTTCTTCTGGGGATTTATCCATAATCTCGATCCGATCTTGATTAAACATCTGCGAAGTGCTTTTCAACTGAGTCATTTCCAGGCTTCATTAGTCGATTCATCTGTTTTTGCAGCGTACTTTTTACTGGCCATTCCTGCCGGACTGATTATTCAAAAATATGGCTACAAAACTGGGATTTTGGTAGGTTTATTCTTCTTCGCCGCCGGATGTTTTCTGTTTGTTCCTGCAGCCAATACCATCAGTTATCCATTTTTTCTAGCCGCACTTTTCATTTTGTCTTGCGGACTTGCAATTCTGGAAACCGCAGCCAATCCTTATATTACCATTTTAGGCGAACCCGAAAAAGCAACACAAAGACTCAACTTCGCCCAGTCTTTCAATGGTTTGGCAGCTTCTATTGCTCCTATTATTGGTGGGATTTTCATTCTAGGTGAAGAACCCAAATCTCAGGAAGAACTTGCCGGACTTGATCAGGCCGCCAAACTAGCCTATATTCAAGCCGAAACTTCACTGGTAAAAGGACCCTACATCATATTAGGGCTGATCATTCTTTTGGTTATGTTTTTATTTTTATTGATAAAACTACCGGAGGTGGCGGAAAATAAAGAAAAATCAACAAAGAACTTCCTGCAGGTTTTAGGCGTAAAAAATGTCGGATGGGGTGTTCTTGCCCAGTTTTTTTATGTCGGTGCCCAAATTTACGTTTTCAGTTTCCTTCTTGTTTTTGCAGAAGATGCAATCGACATGAAAGGTCAGGAAGCGAAGTATTATGCGGGTGTAGCAGGATTTTTATTCATGATAGGGCGTTTTATCGGTACTTTTTTCATGAAATATATCTCACCTCAAAAATTGCTGAGCATTTACAGTATCATCAGTATCGTTCTCAGCATCTGGGTTATTGTGGGATCAGGAATTTCAACGTTATATGCATTGGTTTCAATAACATTTTTTATGTCAATCATGTTTCCGACAATTTTTGCGTTGGGAATAGAAGGAGCCGGTTCGGAAACAAAACCTGCTTCCAGCTTGCTAATCATGTCAATCGTCGGAGGGGCAATCATACCTCCCATTGCAAGTAAAATCACCGATATTTCAGGGAACATTCATTTCTCTTATGTCGTACCTTTAGTCTGTTTTATCATCGTATTTTTATTTTCATTAAGATTTAGAAATAAAAAAATCTCATCAATAAATGTAGAAGCTTAAAATGAGCAATTTAATTTTAAAAATAAATCAAAAAGACAATGTTTTAGTAGCCTTACAGGATATCCATGCAGGTACCGAAATCATTTTCGAAGGAGTAACTTACACCACTTTAGAAGCCATCCCCGCCAAACATAAATTCTTTATGAATGATATGAAACAGGGTGATGAGATCTTCATGTATGGCGTTTTGGTAGGCAAGGTACAATACGATCTGTCAGCGGGAACCCGAATGACGACAGATAATACAAAACACGCTGCCGAACCTTACTACTACCGCGATATTGATTATCACTGGACAAAACCCGACGTGTCAAGATTTTTACATAAAACTTTTAAAGGGTATCACCGCTCAAACGGCGATGTAGGTACGGCAAATTATTGGTTGTTTATCCCAACTGTTTTTTGTGAAAACCGCAATCTTGATATTATTAAAGAATCTCTGTATAATGAACTGGGATACGCGGTTGACGCAAAATACAAAAACTATACGCATCAATTGGTAGAAGCCATTTTAAAAGGAGAAAACATTGATGATATTGATTTTTCGCCGTCAAGTATTCCTGCAAAAGACAGAATTTTTAAAAATGTAGACGGGATCAAATTCCTCAATCACACAGGCGGATGCGGCGGAACAAGACAAGATGCGGATACGCTCAGTAAACTTTTGGCGTCTTATGCGGATCATCCCAATGTGGCTGGAGTTACGTTGTTAAGTTTGGGCTGTCAACACCTTCAGATTGACAATTTTAAAAAAGATTTATACAATCGCAATCCTGATTTTGATAAACCTTTACTCGTTTTTGAACAACAAAAAGCGGTAAGTGAAGAAACCATGATCAAAAATGCCATTTTCGAAACTTTGAAAGGGCTTTTGGAAATCAATAAAATTGAACGTAAAGATGCTCCCCTCAGCAAACTTTGTGTAGGGGTAAAATGTGGCGGAAGTGACGGATTCAGTGGTATTTCAGCTAACCCGGCGGTGGGACATCTTGCGGATATCCTTTCGGTTTTGGGTGCTAAAGTTCTACTAGCCGAGTTCCCGGAATTGTGTGGTGTCGAACAGGAGTTAATAGATCGCGCTGCAGACAAAGAAACCGCTGAAAAATTCATTAAACTGATGACGGAATATGATGAACTCGCTCATGCAGTGGGTTCAGGATTTTACATGAATCCCTCTCCGGGAAATATTAAGGACGGATTGATCACAGATGCCATAAAATCTGCTGGAGCCGCTAAAAAAGGAGGTTCCTCCCCTGTTGTCGATGTGTTGGATTACACTGAACCCGCAAAAAAACCGGGATTGAGCCTTGTCTGCACACCGGGAAATGACGTAGAAGCTACCACAGGAAAAGCTGCTTCAGGAGCTACTTTAATTCTGTTTACGACAGGTCTTGGAACCCCAACAGGAAATCCGGTTTGTCCAGTCATCAAAGTGGCGACCAATACAGCTTTAGCAACGAAAATGTCGGATATTATCGATATTGATACGGGAGCGATTGTACGCGGCGAAAAAACCATTCAGCAAATGGGTGAAGATATTTTAGATTTCTGCATCGAAGTGGCCAGCGGAAATATTATCCCTAAAGCTGTGGCATTGAATCAGGATGACTTTATTCCTTGGAAGAGAGGAGTGAGTCTTTAAAAATTCAATTTTAAGTAAAAGGTAAAAAGTAAAAAGAGCCAAGGTTACGACAAGTCGCATTAAGCTTGAAAATAATAAAATCATAATTGCATTAGGATTAATATTAATAATCAACTGCAAGCCTTTGCTGAGTGAAATCGAAGATTCGACGTAGTCAAACGCCTTTACGAACGAAAAATATGCAGAAGAATATTAAAAAAAAACTTTGCGCCCTTTGCGTTAAAAAAATATGAGTAAAATTTAATAATTAATATAAAAAATGTTTTCTTTAAAAAATAAAAAAGCAGTTGTAACAGGCGGCGGAAGCGGAATCGGACAAGCCATTGCGGTTCAGCTTGCAGCTAATGGTGCTGAAGTTCACATTCTGGAAATAACCGAGCAAAACGGACAGGAAACACTGGAAAAAATACAATCTTCCGGAGGCAATGCGAAAGTGTATGCCTGTGATGTTTCAAAACAAAAAGATGTTTTGGCAGTTTTTGATCAAATTGGAGCGATTAATATTCTCATCAATAATGCAGGAATTGCACACATTGGAAAAGCTGACACGACTTCAGAAGAAGATTTCGAAAGAATCTATAATGTCAATATTAAAGGGGTCTACAACTGCCTATTCGCAGGTATTCCACAAATTAGAAAATCAGGAGGTGGCGTGATCATTAATATGGCTTCCATTGCAGCATTGGTCGGCATTCCAGACCGTTTTGCATACAGTACGGCGAAAGGTGCCGTAAAAGCAATGACCATGAGTGTTGCCAAAGATTATATTCATGAAAATATCAGATGTAATTCTATTTCTCCGGCACGAGTTCATACTCCTTTTGTGGATGGATTTTTACAAAAAAATTATCCTGACAATATCGAAGAAATGTTTGCAAAATTATCGAGAACACAACCAATCGGAAGAATGGCTCAACCTGAGGAAATTGCTTCTTTAGCGTTGTATTTATGCAGTGATGAAGCTTCATTCATTACAGGTGTAGATTATCCTATCGATGGTGGTTTTACCACTTTGAATAATTAAAAAAAAATTATTAATTATTTCTTTAATGCAAAGAGAGTAAAGATTATTAAATTAAATTTCAAAAAATTTCGTTCGCAAAGGCATTTCACTCAGCAAATGATAGCATAGTCTTTTGTTAAAATTTTAACAATGTAATTAAAGCAAATATTAAAAATCAGTTATCATTTGCTGAGTGAAATGCCTTTGCGAACGAAAAATATACAGAAAACATTAAAAAAATATTAGCGCCCTTGCGTTAATTTTAAAAGCGTAATTAAAACAAATATAAGATTCAGTTATCATTTGCTGAGTGAAACGCCCTTGCGAACGAAAAATATACAGAACAACATTAAAAAAATATTAGCGCCTTTGCGTTAATTTTAAAAGCGTAATTAAAACAAATATAAGATTCAGTTATCATTTGCTGAGTGAAACGTCCTTGCGAACGAAAAATATACAGAACAACATCAAAAAAATCTTAGCGCCCTTCGCGTTTAAATTAAACATTCAAAAAAATCAAAATTAAAAATGAAATTAATAAAATTCGGAAAACCGGGACAAGAAAAACCGGGAGTGATTATTAACGAAAAAAGATACGATGTCTCCCATTTAGTGAAAGATTATGATGAAAACTTCTTTTCCGGGGATGCTATTGAAAATTTAAAAGCAGAAATAAACACACAGAATTTACCCGAAATTTCCCTTGACGAAAGATTAGGTTCACCTTTGGCAAGACCCTCCAAAATCATCTGTGTTGGATTGAATTATAAAGATCACGCTGCTGAAACCAACGCCCCGATTCCGCAGGAACCTATTTTGTTTTTTAAGGCTACGACTGCTATCGTGGGTCCTAATGATGATTTAATTATTCCTAAAAACAGTACAAAAACCGACTGGGAAGTTGAATTGGGCATCGTCATCGGAAAAAAAGCAAGCTATATTTCTGAGGAAAATGCGCTTGAACACGTTGCTGGTTATGTTTTGCACAACGATTATAGTGAAAGAGCCTTTCAGCTGGAAAGAAATGGACAGTGGGTAAAAGGAAAAAGCTGCGATACCTTCGCGCCGATTGGGCCTTTCATTGCGACGCCTGACGAAATTGAGGATGTTCACAACCTGCGTTTATGGCTTAAAGTGAATGGACAAATGCTGCAGAACGGAAATACTTCTAATCTGATCTTTAATATTCCTTTTCTGATAAGCTATATCAGTCAGTTTATGACTTTGCTACCGGGGGATGTGATCAGTACGGGAACGCCTGCGGGTGTCGGTTTAGGTCAAAAACCAGAGCCTTGGTATCTGAAACCGGGGGATGTGGTGGAATTGGGAATTGACGGTTTAGGAAGCAGCGCACAAAAAGTAAAAGCTTACGACGAATGAAAAGATACTGTCTCGCCCTCGACTTGATCGATGACCCTGAATTGATCGCGGAATACGAAAAATATCACCAAAACGTTTGGCCTGAAATCAAGCAAAGTATCTTGGATTCCGGAATTATGAATATGGAGATTTATCGTCTTCAAAATCGTTTATTTATGATAGTGGAAGCCGATGAATATTTCTCTTTTGAAGCCAAAAATGAAGCTGATAAAAACAATCCGAAAGTTCAGGAATGGGAACAATTGATGTGGAAATTTCAACAACAGCTGCCCCACTCGAAACCGGGAGAAAAATGGCAATTGATGGATAAAATATTTTCATTATAAATTTAATTTCATAGAAAATTATTAAAAATGATTATTGATTCTCACGTACATTTTTGGAAATTTGATCCGGTTCGGGATGCCTGGATTACGGAAGATATGACCACCATCCGGAAAGACTTTCTGCCGGAAGATTTTTCATTATATTTAAAAGAAAAAAGTACTGAAGGCTGCATCGCTGTCCAGGCTGATCAAAGTGATGAAGAGACCACCTTTCTGATTAATCTTGCTAAAGAAAATTCGTTTATTAAAGGGGTTGTCGGATGGATTGATTTGACTTCTGAAAAACTGGAAGAATCCCTTCAAAATTATCAGTCAGAAAAACTCATTAAAGGATTCAGGCATATCGCGGAAGGAGAAGAAATCGGATTTTTACTGCAAAAAAATGTACTCAACGGAATTGCTACACTCCATCAGTATGGTTATACTTTCGATATTTTATTGAGACAGAACCAGCTTTCTGACGCCGTAAAACTTTCAGAAAAATTACCTGATCAACCCTTTATTTTGGATCATTGCGGAAAACCGGATTTGAAAACAAATGACTTGAAAGATTGGAAATCAAATATTTCAGAGCTCGCTAAAAACTCCAACATTTATTGTAAAGTTTCAGGACTTTTAACGCAGGGAAATTGGGATACTATTGATGAAAAGTCAATTTTTAAAGTTTTGGATTTTATTTTTTCACAATTCGGAATTAAGCATACGGTTTTCGGGAGCGACTGGCCAGTGATGTTATTGGGAGGAAATTATGCTTTGTGGCTGGAATTGATTACAAAATATTTGACACAGTTTTCCAAAGAAGAACAGCAACTTTTTTTCGCTGGAAATGCTGTGGAATTCTACAATTTATGATTTTTTTCACCACAAAAGTCACAAAAGATTTTAACACATGAGTCACATTAGATTTAAGTTTAAAACTTTGAGAATATTTAGAACACATCAGTTTAAAATGAATGTATTAAAACCTTTTTGGTCTTGGCTAAGTAAAACGCCTTTGCAAACTTAAAAGCATTTAGTAATTAGAAAAAACCTTAGCGCACTTTGCGTTTAAAACAATTATAATCAAAACATGAACTTAAATCTCGACCATAAAATAATCATCGTAAGCGGCGGTGCAAAAGGCATCGGAAACGCCATTACAAAAATCTTAGCCGAAGAAAAAGCATTGCCCATCATCATCGGCAGAAACAAAAATGACAACAAAAAAGCGGTTCAGGAAATCGTTGATCAAGGCGGAAAAGTTGATTGTGTTACCGCCGAACTTTCCCAACCCGATGAATGCAAAAAAGCGATCGAAGAAGTCATAAAAAAATACGGAAAGATCGATGGTATCGTGAATAATGCCGGTGTCAACGATGGTGTAGGTCTGGAGAATGGTTCATACGAAAAATTCATAGAATCCTATCATAAAAATGTGGTGCATTATTACCTTTTGGTGCATCATGCACTTCCCTATCTTAAGGAAAGCAAAGGTTCAATTGTGAATATCGGCAGCAAAACTGCAGAAACCGGGCAAGGAGGAACGTCGGGTTATGCCGCTGCGAATGGCGCCAGAAACGCCCTGACAAGAGAATGGGCGGTCGAACTTTTGCCTTACAGCATTCGTGTCAATGCCATTATCGTCGCTGAAGCCTGGACACCGCTCTATCAATCGTGGATTTCTACCTTTGAAAATCCGGAGGAAAAATTAAGCAGCATTACTTCAAAAATACCGTTGGAAAACAGAATGACAACTTCCGAGGAAATTGCGAATATGGCAGCGTTTCTGTTATCGGAAAGATCTTCGCATACAACAGGACAGTTGATTCATGTGGATGGTGGGTATGTGCATTTGGATAGGAGTTTGGGGTAATAATTTTATCAAATAAAAAGAAATTAATAAATTTGTTTAAAACAAAAAGATGGAATCTGCTACATTAAAAAACATTAACAAAATTCTTAAAGATGCTCCGGAAAGTATTTTGGAAAGAATTTTAGGTTATATTGAAGGAATTTTAGAAGAAGAAAATACTGATTTTAAACTTTCTGATGAGCAAAAAGAAAGTCTTCGGCAAATTAAAAAACGATCCTACGAACAACACACAGAAATTGATGCTTTTTTAAATGAAATGAGCTCAAAATATGGCATTTAAAATTATCATTTCTGATGAAGCAAAAACAGATCTAGAACATTCCTATCTTTATTATCAAACCAAAGTCAATAAAAAAGTCGCTGATAATTTTTTCAAAGATTTTAAATATTATTTCTAAAAATCCATATTTTAAAATTTGGTTTGAAGATTTTCATGGAAAGTTAATGAAAAAATATCCTTTTCTTATATTTTACACAATTGATAGAGATGCTGAAATCATTGTTATAGCTAGGGTATTTCATACTTCACAAAATCCTAGAAGATATCCATAAATTTCTTTTGTCTTGAAACAAAAGAATCAAAAATTCAAGACTTGGAAACTTTCGCTAAAAATTAAAACTTAATCCTAAAATTCCCAAAACTTGCGCGAAATTTAATGTTGGTTCTTCGGTTGAACACTTGTCTCGCGCTTCGGACAGTGGGAATTTTTTAACGGATTAAGTTTTAATTTTCTTAACGCTCCATTTTCCTATGTCATTTAAACAAAAAAACGCACCTTAAAAAAAGATACGTTTTAAAAATATTTTAAATCCGAAATTACATCGTCTCCATTTTGAAGCTTATGCTTTCGGAAACAAAGAATCAAAAATTCAAGACTTGGAAACTTCCGCTAAAAATTAAAACTTAATCCTAAAATTCCCAAAACTTGCGCGAAATTTAATGTTGGTTCTTCGGTTCAACGTTTGTCTCGCGCTTCAAACAGTGGGAATTTCTTAACGGCTTAATTTTTAATTTTCTTTACGCTCCACTTTCCTATGTCGTTTAAACAAAAAAAAACGCACCTTAAAAAAGATACGTTTTAAAAATATTTTAAATCCGAAATTACATCGTCTCCATTTTGAAGCTCATGCTTTCGATTACTTTCAGAATTGCTTCAACCGTATCCATTGATGTTAAACAAGGAACTCCGTTTTCTACACTCATTCTTCTGATCTGGAAACCGTCTCTTTCAGACTGTTTTCCTTTTGTCATGGTGTTGACAACGTACTGAACTTTTCCTTTCTGGATCAGGTCGATCAGGTTTACACTTTCTTCTCCGATTTTGTATCCTATTTTGCAAGGAATTCCCTGTTCTCCAAAGAATTTTGCCGTTCCTTCCGTTGCCCAGATTCTGAAACCAACTTCATGGAATCTCGCGGCCAGATCAGCCGCTTCCTGCTTATGTTTATCAGCTACCGTGAACAAGATCGAACCGTGCATCGGAACTTTTCTTCCTGCTGCGATCAATCCTTTGTAAAGCGCTTTTTCCAGCGTCGTATCTTTCCCCATCACTTCTCCCGTAGACTTCATTTCCGGGCCTAAAGAGATATCAACTTTCGTTAATTTTGAGAAAGAGAATACAGGAACTTTAACAAAGACTCCTTCTTTATTTGGAACCAAGCCGCTTTGGTAGCCTAGATCTTTCAGTTTCTGACCCAAGATAGCTTTTGTGGCCAGGTTTGCCATCGGAACTTCCGTGATTTTAGATAAGAAAGGAACTGTTCTCGATGATCTTGGATTCACCTCGATGACATATACATTTCCTTCGAAAAGGACGTATTGGATATTCATTAGTCCGATTACGTTTAATCCTTTTGCTAATCTTTTTGTATAATCAACCAAAGTATCGATTTCGCTTTGTGAAATATTCTGTGGAGGATACACCGCAATCGAGTCTCCGGAGTGAACTCCCGCTCTTTCAATGTGCTCCATAATTCCCGGAATCACGACTGTTTCGCCGTCGCAGATCGCATCGATTTCCACTTCTTTCCCCACCATATATTTGTCAACCAAGACAGGATGTTCAGGGCTTGCTTCCACCGCATTTTCCATGTAGTGTGCCAATTCTGTTTCCGTGTATACAATTTCCATTGCTCTACCTCCTAAAACGTAGCTCGGACGAACCAATACCGGATACCCGATTTCGTTGGCAATTTTTATCGCTTCTTCTTTCGAAGTGGAAGTTTTTCCTAAAGGCTGAGGAATCTGCATTTCCTGAAGCGCTTTTTCAAATTTGTCTCTGTTTTCAGCTCTGTCAAGATCTTCCAGAGAAGTTCCTAAGATCTGAACGCCGTGAGAAGCCAGTTTGTCGGCTAAGTTGATGGCTGTTTGTCCACCGAACTGTACCACAACACCTTTTGGTTTTTCCAATTCGATGATATTCATTACATCTTCTTCCGTTAAAGGCTCGAAGTATAATTTATCTGAAATTGAGAAGTCTGTAGAAACTGTTTCAGGGTTGTTATTAATGATAATCGCCTCGTAACCCATTTCTTTGATGGCCCAAACCGAGTGAACTGTTGCGTAATCAAACTCAACACCCTGCCCGATTCTGATGGGTCCTGAACCCAAAACGATGATTTTTTCCTTATCTGTAACTACACTTTCGTTTTCTTCTTCGTACGTTCCGTAGAAATATGGTGTTTCAGACTCGAATTCTGCGGCGCAGGTATCTACCATTTTGTAAACCGGCATTAATCCGTTTTCTTTTCTGAAATTGAAAACCTCGCGCTCTGTTACATTCCAAAGAGTTGCAATATTAATATCAGCAAAACCTAATTTTTTGGCTTCTAATAAAGTTTCTTTGTTGAATTTATTTTCAGCGATTGCTTTTTCGAAATCAATTAATTTCTTGATTTTCCAGATGAAGAATTTATCGATTTTACTCCATTCTACGATCTGTTCCCAGTCGTACCCTCTTCTTAAAGCATCCCCGATGATGAACAATCTTTCGTCATCACAAACTCTGATTCTTCTTTCGATTTCTTCTTCCGTAAGTGCTGCTGCCTGTTTGGTTTTTAAACCAATATGTTTAATTCCGGTTTCCAAAGAACGGATGGCTTTTTGTAAAGACTCTTCGAAGTTTCTTCCGATGGCCATTACTTCCCCCGTTGCTTTCATCTGTGTCGATAATCTTCTGTCTGCCGTTTCGAACTTATCGAACGGGAATCTTGGAAATTTGGTTACCACGTAATCTAAAGCCGGCTCGAAGCAAGCGTATGTCTTTCCTGTAACCGGGTTCATGATTTCATCAAGCGTTAATCCTACCGCGATTTTTGCAGCAATTTTTGCAATCGGATACCCTGTTGCTTTTGATGCTAAAGCTGATGAACGGGAAACTCTTGGGTTTACCTCGATGATATAATAGTTGAATGAATGCGGGTCTAATGCCAACTGTACGTTACATCCCCCTTCGATTCCTAATGCTCTGATGATTTTTAGTGAAGCATTTCTCAATAACTGATACTCTCTGTCTGAAAGTGTCTGAGAAGGCGCCACAACGATCGAGTCACCTGTGTGAACACCTACCGGATCTATATTTTCCATGTTACAAACCACAATCGCGTTGTCGTTTGCATCACGCATTACTTCATATTCAATTTCTTTGAAACCTGCGATTGATTTTTCGATAAGACACTGAGTAACCGGACTGTATTTTAGCCCTAATTCAGCGATTTCTTTCAATTCAACCTCGTTGGAAGCGATACCACCTCCTGTTCCACCCATCGTGAAGGCAGGACGAACAATGACAGGATATCCGATGTCATCAGCAAAATTTAATGCTCCTTCCACCGTGTTTACGATGTCTGATTCAGGAACGGGTTCGTTCAGTTCTCTCATCAATTCACGGAACAAATCTCTGTCTTCCGCTCTGTTGATGGCTGAAAGTTTTGTTCCCAATACCTCAACCTTGCATTCTTCAAGAATTCCTGATTTTTCCAATTCTACCGCCATATTCAGTCCAGTCTGACCTCCCAAAGTCGGTAAAAGCGCATCCGGACGCTCTTTTCTGATGATATGACTTACAAACTGAAGTGAAATAGGCTCGATATATACTTTATCTGCGATTTCAACATCCGTCATAATCGTTGCAGGGTTTGAATTAATCAAAATTACCTTGTAGCCTTCTTCCTTCAAAGACAAACAAGCCTGCGTTCCTGCGTAATCAAATTCCGCCGCCTGACCAATAATGATAGGTCCTGAACCGATTACTAAAATTGTTTTTATATCTGTACGTTTTGCCATTTTATATTTTAGATTAAAGAATCAAAAGCAAGAGCCAAGATTCTAAACTTTGTATTTTTACTTTTTATCTGACTTATTTTTCCATGCTTTGTCATTCCGTAGGAATCTAAGCAGTGTCTCTAAATCGCTTTGTTGAGATCCTTTCAGGATGACAAACTGAGCGTTTATTTTTTATCTGTTGTCATTTCGAGGAATCTTTTTTATAGATTCTTCACTGCGCTTTCGCTTCGTTCTGAATGACAACCAACTGCCTTATTGATTCTTCTTATTCTTAAAATCCTCCATCAAGTGGATGAAATCATCGAATAAGTAGTTTGCATCTTCAGGACCCGGGCTCGCTTCAGGATGGTACTGAACTGAGAAACAAGGGTAAATTTTGTGCTTCAGACCTTCGTTTGTTCTGTCGTTCAATGCGATGTGTGTTTCAATTAAATCTGTTCCTTTCAAACTTTCCTGGTCAACTGCATAACCGTGATTCTGAGAAGTGATTGCTACTTTATTTTTCTCTAAATCCAATACCGGGTGATTTCCTCCTCTGTGACCGAATTTTAACTTGAAAGTTTTCGCTCCGCAAGCCAATCCGATTAATTGATGCCCCAGACAGATTCCGAAAATTGGAACTTTTCCTAATAATCCACGGATCATTTCTAGAGCGTGCTGATTGTCTTCCGGGTCACCAGGACCGTTTGACAGCATGACTCCGTCAGGATTCATTAGCAAAATCTCTTCTGCCGTTACATCATGGGAAACTACTATGATATCACAGTTTCTTTGAGATAATTCTCTGATAATCCCTAATTTAGAACCAAAATCGACCAATACTACTTTAAAACCTCTTCCTGGATTTGCGTAAGGTGTTTTTGTAGAAACCATTTCCACCTGATTGGTAGGGAAAGTTGTTGATTTTAATTCTGAAACTACTGCATTATCATCAACATCTTCGTTTACGATTTTTCCTTTCACTACTCCGTGGTTACGAAGAATTCTTGTCAGTCTTCTTGTATCGATTCCTGAAATTCCTGAAAGGTGTTTCTTTTTAAATAATTCATCTAAAGTAATCTGAGTACGGAAATTGGAAGGCAGATCACAAATTTCTTTTACGATAAGACCTTTGATAGCCGGTTCAATACTCTCATAATCATCTCTATTAATCCCATAGTTTCCGATAAGCGGATAGGTCATACAAACAATCTGACCGCAATAGGAAGGATCAGAAATTAGTTCCTGATACCCTGTCATTCCGGTATTGAAAACCACCTCTCCTGCAGTTTCCAATTCTGCTCCGAAACCTTCTCCATGAAACACTTCACCGGACTCCAGTATTAACTTTTTCTTCATTTTCTTTATTTAGATTTTCTTTTTTTTATTAACAGGTCGCCTCTACGAGGCTCAAATTCTTTATCCTTTGTTTTCCACAGGTTCTATCCGTGGCTATTAACAGGTCGCCCCTCCGGGGCTTGGATGATTTTTCTGCCATGGATTTCACCCAATGGCTATTCATATTTCGCCCTTCAGGGTTCTCCAACTTTTACCTTTAATCTTTTCCCTTGGCTCTTTTTATTTTCCTTGGCTCTTATTTAAAGGTATACCCTTCTTTTTCCAAGGCTTCTTTTAAAATCGCCATTCTTGCAAAAACGCCGTTTTCCATTTGTTTGAAAACTCTTGAGCGTTCGCATTCTACCAAGTCTGTATCAATTTCAACCCCTCTGTTGATGGGAGCCGGATGCATGATGATGGCTTCTTTTTTCATGGCTTTTTCCCTTTCTTTCGTCAAACCATATTTTCTGTGGTAATCCGAAGCAGAGAAACTCATTTTGGCATCGTGTCTTTCGTGCTGGATTCTCAGTAACATTACAACATCAACCTCAGCAATTAATTCATCTACATTTAAATATGTTCCGTTGATCAAAGCTCCTTCATCAAACCATTGTTCCGGACCTGAGAAGTAAACTTTTGCGCCCAGTCTTCTTAACGCTTCTGCATTTGAGTTCGCAACACGGCTATGTTTCACATCTCCTACGATTCCTACTTTTAATCCCTCAAATTTTCCGAATTCCTGGTAGATCGTCATCAAATCTAGCATACATTGAGATGGGTGGTTTCCCGTTCCGTCTCCTCCGTTGATTACAGGAATTTTTATATTTTTTAATTCATCAAAATACCTGTCTTTCTTATCTCTGATTACTACCAGATTTACGCCTAAACTTTCTATCGTTTTCACCGTATCATAAAGACTTTCACCCTTGTTTACCGAACTGTGAGATGCATCAAAAGGCACTACCTGCAAGCCTAATTTTCTTTCGGCAATATCAAAACTTGTTTTTGTTCTTGTACTGTCTTCGAAGAAAAGATTTGAGCAAAAAACCTCTCCTTCAATTTTAGCAGTTTTTCCGTTTGCAAAAGCCAAAGCTTCTGTCAGTATCCTGTTGATTCTCTCGGTGCTTAGTTCTGTAATCGTAAACATAATTTCTTAATTTTTTACAAAAAAAAAAGCGAAGAAAATATCTTCGCTTACTATAAATAAATATCGTATAGGGCGCTATCGCCCGGTAATTCTAATGATATAAATACTGTCTTATTCATTAGGTGCAAAGATACAACAATTTTACAAACTGACAAAACCAAATTTTGATTTGGATTAAAAAAACTTATTCTCTCCTTATTTTCATTTTTAAATGCTATTTTTGTTAAAACTCAACCTTATACTATATGGATTTAAAAGACAAAATGATTCTCAGTATTATTCAGGAAGACTCTACTCTATCGGTGAAAGAAATTTCAGAAAAGATAGGTCTTACCTTTACCCCGACTTACGAGCGCATCAAACAACTTGAAAAACAGGGAATTATTGAGAAATATGTAGGTCTTTTGAATCGCGAAAAACTAGGTTTAAATATTGTCGTATACTGTAACGTCCGCCTTAAAGAGCAATCCAAAAAAGTTTTGGAAACGTTCGAGAAAAACATTATGCAACATGATGAAGTTCAGGAAATTATCAGCCTTTCCGGCGAATATGATTATATGTTGAAAATTATTGCAAAAGATATTAATTCTTATAATGATTTTACAGTGAACGTAATTTCAAATATTCCTAATATTGGACAATACCACAGTTCTATTGTGCTTCATGAAGTGAAAAAATCTACTAAGCTTAAAATTGATTTGGATTAATTTTTTAATTAAATTAAAATTTTTAGCTTAATAATTTAAAGATGCTTCGACGGAGCTCAGCATAACATCATCTCTAATACTAACTGTTTTATTTAGCAGCATATTTAACGCGGTGTCATGCTGAGCTCCGTCGAAGCATCTCATTATCAATTCTAAACACTTTTTTGTTTAAAATCAACCCAACAACTTATTTTTCAATTTATTAAACTGATATTCTATTTTATCTAAACAAAGATTTCCAATACTTCCCTGATGAGTATGGTTTAAATTTCCTATTTCAAAATCAAACTCATTATTTTCAATCTCCTGCCCTACCTTTATATAAGCATCACGGAATGAACTTCCCTTTTTCACTTCTTCATTGATCTTTTCTACACTGAAAAGGTATTTGTACTTTTCATCTTCCAAAATCCCGTCTTTCACCTGAATATTGGGTAAAGTATAGTTTAAAATTTCAAGACATTCCTTTAATGAATCGATGGCCGGGAAAAGTATTTCTTTCGTCAACTGCATATCGCGGTGATAACCTGAAGGAAGATTGTTCGTCAATAAAATAAACTCGTTCGGCAACGACTGAATTCTGTTGCAACGTGCACGAACCAACTCAAAAATATCAGGATTTTTTTTGTGCGGCATAATGCTGCTTCCTGTGGTAAATTCTTTTGGAAAGCTGATAAAATCAAAGTTCTGACTTAAATATAAACACACATCATAGGCAAATTTCCCCAACGTTCCTGCTAAAGTTGCCATCGCCATTGACAACATTTTCTCCGACTTCCCGCGGGTCATTTGAGCATAAACGGAATTATAATTCATCGATTGAAAACCCAAATTATACGTCGTACTCTCACGGTCGATCGGGAAAGACGAACCATATCCCGCCGCAGAACCCAGTGGATTTTTATTAATGATATTTTTAACCGAAAAAAACATTTCAAGATCATCTACCAACGATTCTGCATAGGCTCCCAACCACAATCCAAACGATGAAGGCATGGCAATTTGTAAATGCGTATAACCCGGAAGCAGAATATTTTTATGTTGATCTGCCAATTTGATTAATATTTGAAAAAACTCATCCGTCAATACTGTAATTTCACGGATTTCATCAAGCAGATACAGTTTGACATCAACCAAAACCTGATCATTTCTCGAACGTGCTGTATGAATTTTCTTTCCGATATCTCCTAATTCTTCAATTAAAATAGCTTCAATCTGTGAATGGATATCTTCCGCATTTTTATCAATTTTAAAATTACCATCTAAAATATCCTGTAAAATTGCCGCCAAAACAAAAATAATTTTGTCTGACTCTTCTTTTGTGATAATTCCTACTTCTGCCAACATCATACAATGGGCAATAGAACCTTTGACATCGTATTTCGCCAATCGTTCATCAAAGTCGAGATCTTTCCCTACTGTAAATTTATTGACTAATATGTTTGTGGCATTGTCGTCTTTTTGCCATATTTTTTTCATAAAATTTAATTTTCTATTTAAAATTTTCTTTTGTCTTGAAACAAAAGAAACAAAAGTTCAAGACTGGAAACTCCGGCTAAAAATTAAAATTAAATCCTAAAATCCCCAAAACTTGCGCGAATTCAAAATTTATTCTTCAATTCAAAATTAGTGTCGCGCTTCAAACAGTGGGAATTTTTTAACGGATTAAATTTCAATTTTCTTAACGCCTCCGTTTCCTAAGTCGATTTAAAACTTCCATCACCCAGCTTCCAGCCTATAAAATCTTCTCTAAAATCTTAATATAAATCTCTATTCCTTCCGCAATTTCATCGATGAAAATAAATTCATCTGCCGTGTGGGAGCGCCTGCTGTCGCCAGGACCGATTTTCACTGATGTGCAAGGAATAATCGCCTGATCGGATGACGTGGGTGAACCGTAAGTTGTCCTCCCAATTTCTAATCCCGCCTGTACGAACGGATGATCCATTTCAATTTTTGAAGAATTTAGCCTGAAAGATCTAGTCGTTAAGGTTGATTTCATCTTTGATTGAATGATTTCAAATGCTTCCTGATTAGAATATTCATCCGTAACTCTTACATCTAAAGTAAAAGTACACGATTCCGGAACGACATTATGCTGAACTCCGGCATGAATTCCCGAAAGCGTCACCTTAACTTCACCCAAATAATCTGAAACTTTTGGAAATTTAAAGCTTAAAATTTGCTGCAAATCTTCCATACATTTCACAATCGAGTTATCATCGTTCGGATGTGCGGCGTGGGAAGGCGTACCTTTCATTTCCCCGTCAATCACCAAAAGTCCTTTTTCCGCAATCGCCAGATTCATCTGCGTAGGTTCTCCTACAATGGCAAGCTCGATATTGGGTAACTGAGGAAACAAAGCTTCGATCCCGTCAAACCCTGAAATCTCCTCCTCGGCCGTCAAAGCGATCACTAAATTATATTGCAAATCTTCCTGAGCATAAAAATGTAAAAAAACCTGCGCCATCGAAACCAAAGAAGCTCCGGCATCATTACTTCCCAATCCGAATAATTTTCCGTCTTTTTCAATAGCCAAAAACGGATCTAACGTATACGCTTTGTTCGGTTTTACGGTGTCGTGATGCGTGTTCAGTAAAATCGACGGTTTAAAAACATCAAAATTTTTATTCACCGCCCAGATATTATTTTTAAAACGTTTTGTAGGTATTTGATGTTTTTTGAAAAAATTTTCAATTTCCACCGACGTATTAAATTCATCCTTGCTGAATGACGGAATTTCAATCAGTTTTTTCAACAAATCGACTGCATTATTCAGTAATTCTTCTTTATTATAAACAGATTTCAGTTCCTGCATGATGGTTTTCTATATGGTTTTTTAGTTCAGTTTCTTTAATTAAGAATACTTTATTGACATTATTTTTTACAGCTCCAAGAGCGTTTTCCAACTTAGGAAGTATTCCTTTATGCAATTTTCCTTCATCTTTTAAAACAGAAAATTCTTCTTCAGAAATATTTTTTATGACAGAATCAGGATTGTCAACATCTTCCAAAACTCCCTCTTTATCAAAACAATACAACAATTCCACATCATATTTTACTGATAAAGCCTGGGCAATCACCGAAGCAATCGTATCTGCATTGGTATTGAAAAGATGTCCTTTTTTATCGTGAGTAATTGCTGAAAAAACAGGAACTAATTCCAGTTTAAGCAACTTTGAAATTAGTTTTCTATTCACACTTTTCTCCGTAATATCTCCCACAAATCCAAAATCTATTTCTGCGTGTTCTCTTTTTTTGGCTTTAATTAAATTGGCATCAGCACCTGAAAAACCAATTGCTTTACACTTCTTCTGCTGAAGTTTGGCCACAATATTTTTGTTGATCCCTCCCGCATACACCATCGCCACAATATCCAGCGTATCTTTATCCGTAATTCGCCGTCCGTTAATCATTTTTTGTTCGACGCCAAGTTTATCAGCCAAAATCGTTGCTAATTTTCCTCCTCCGTGAACAAGGATCTTCCTTTCCTTGATTTTAGAAAACTGCTCCAGAAATTCGTTCAATAATTCTTCATCATCGATTAATGCTCCGCCGATTTTTATGATGTATAATTTTTCTTTCATTGCAATCCTTTTTTGAGAACCCTGTCAAGGTTTAGAACCTTGACAGGGTTTACTAGTGAAAAACCTGTTAGGTTTGATTTTATTTAGAATTCAACCCATCTAAAATTTCAGAAAAAACCGCCTGAGCCGAGAAAATTCGATTTTTTGCCTGTTGATAAATAATAGAATTTTCACCATCCATTACCTCATCGCTCAACTCTACATTTCTGCGAACCGGAAGACAATGCATTACTTTTGCCTGATTGGTATTGGCTAATTTTTCATTTGTCAGCATCCAGTTTTCTTTCACTTCCGGCATTGCTGCGTAATCATCAAAAGACGACCAGTTTTTAATATAAATAAAATCTGCATCTTTCAACGCTTCCTCCTGATTATGAACTACTTTCACATCTTTTGTGAAATTTTCATCCAAATCATAACCCTCAGGATTCGTGATCACAAAATCGACATCCATCTCCTGCATCCATTCTGCGAAAGAATTTCCTACCGCATGAGCAATCGGTTTAATGTGAGGCGCCCAAGTCAGCACCACTTTCGGTTTGCGCTGTACACTGAGCTTGTCGAAGTGCCAGTTTTCAGTAATCGTGATGCAATCTGCCAAACTTTGCAAAGGGTGACGTGTAGCCGACTCCAATGAAATAACCGGAACTTTCGCATGTTGCTCGAACTGACTTAAAATGCTTTCGTTAACATCATCTTCCTTGCTTTTCATTCCAGCAAAACAACGAACCGCGATGATGTCACAATATTGATTTAATACTTCAATGGCATCTTTGATGTGTTCAACAGTATCACCGTTCATGACGGCTCCGTCTGCAAATTCCAGATTCCAGGCTTCCTGAGCTGCATTTAACGTTAACACATTTAAGCCTAAATTTTGTGCCGCAATCTGGCTGCTTAAACGTGTTCTCAAACTTGAATTTAAAAAGACAAGTCCGATTGTTTTTCCTTTGCCTTTTTCAGTTTCCGAAAGAGGATTTTCTTTAATTTGTAAAGCTTTTTTTATAATTTCCTGTAAGTTTTTAACATCGCTTACAGAGGTGAATTTTTTCATTTTGAATTGATTTTAAAGATTTTTTATCTTACATATTTTGGCTGAATTTTTAACGCTATGATCGCAAAGTTTTTTTTAATTATACTTTCATTTAAGCCTTATCAGCTTTCTTCGCCTTTAAATTTCTTCAAGAACTATTTTCAAAGCACTGATGAATAAATCAGTTTCTTCTTTTTTAATGTTAAGTGCCGGAAGAATCCTCAACACAGCCTTATCATTGGAATTTCCTGTGAAAATATGATGATTGTATAACAGGTTGTTCCTCACTTCCGAGCAATCCCTGTCGAGCTCAACTCCAATCATCAAGCCTTTCCTTCGGATCGTTTTAATATGTGGAAAATCTTTCAATTCATTTTCAATATACTCGCCCATTTTCTGAGCATTTTCGATGAGATTTTCATCTTTCATGACGTCCAATACAGCAATCGCAGCGACACAAGCTAAGTGATTTCCACCAAAAGTTGTTCCCAGCAAGCCGTTACTTGCCTGAAATTTTGGGTGAATCAATACTCCGCCGATTGGGAAACCGTTCCCCATTCCTTTCGCTGTTGTTATAATATCTGCTTCAATTCCAAATTCCTGATGAGCAAAGAAATATCCACTTCTTCCATAACCGGACTGAACTTCATCTAAAATCAAAACGCTATTATGTTTTTCACACAATTCTTTAATTTTAGTTAAAAATTCAACCGTTGGAATCATAATTCCGCCAACTCCCTGAATTCCTTCAATAATTACAGATGAAATTTCCCTTCCTTGTTTTTCGAAAATTGCTTCAAGCTGCTCGATATTATTCCATTCAGATTTGATAAATCTTTCATCATAATTTACCGGAGCTACAATCTTAGGATTATCGGTCACGGAAACTGCTGCCGAAGTTCTGCCATGAAACGAACCTGAAAAATACAGCACTTTGCTTTTTCCGTTATGGAAAGAAGCCAGTTTTAAAGCATTTTCGTTGGCTTCAGCTCCTGAATTACACAGGAACAAGTTGTAATCTTCCAAGCCTGAAAGTTTTCCTAATTTCTCAGCCAATTCAGTTTGTAATTCATTCTGAACCGAGTTTGAATAGAAAGATATTTTGTCTAATTGGTTTTTTAATTGAGTTTGATAATACGGATGATTGTGTCCGATAGAAATTACAGCGTGACCTCCGTAAAAATCAAGATATTTTTCTCCTTTATCGTCCCAAAGAAATGATCCCTGAGCTTTTACCGGATTTATATTGAATAATGGATATACGTTGAATAAATTCATTTTTTCTAGTTGATTGTTGTTGGTTGATAGTTGCTGGTTTTACAACTTCATTTTTAATTTTTTTTGTTTTAATTAATTTCTTTTGTCTTGAAACAAAAGAGACAAAAGTTCAAGACTGGAAACTTCCGCTAAAAAATATTTTTGTTCTCTAAAAATTTTAAAACTTGCGCGAAATCGACATTTGTTCTTCGATTCGACATTTTTCTCGCGCTTCGAACAGTAGAATTTTCTTAACGTTCACAAAAGTATTTTCTTAACGCTCCACTTTCCTAAGTCGGATTATTTCATGTTTTAAAATGCAATTGGTTTCAAGTTTAATCCTGAATTTTCTTCCCAACCCATGGCAATATTCATGTTTTGAACCGCCTGTCCGGACGCTCCTTTCAACAAATTATCAATCACTGAGTGAATAACGGCAACATTTCCACTCTTTTCTATATGAATCATACAACGATTCGTGTTGACAACCTGTTTTAAATCAATTGCTTTATCACTTACCTTTACAAAAGGCTCATCTGCATAAAAATCCTGATACAATTGCTCAATATCTGAAAGTTCTACATCTGTTTTCACCGTGGAACTCGTAAAAATTCCTCTCGCAAAATCTCCTCTCCATGAAACAAAATTTAGACTGATTTCATTCGTATTGAAAGAAACTAACTGCTGTAAAATCTCATCCACATGCTGATGCGTCAAAGTTTTATAGGCTGAAATATTATCATTCCTCCATGTAAAATGCGTCGTTGCCTGCAAAGACTGACCCGCACCCGTCGAGCCCGTAATTCCCGTCGTATACACTTCATTCAACAAACCTTTTTGAGCCAATGGAAGCAAAGCCAATTGAATCGCTGTTGCAAAACATCCCGGATTCGCAATACTTTTTGCTCCTAAAAGTTGTTTTTTGTTGATTTCAGGTAAACCGTAGATAAAATTTCTGTTTCCAAAGCTTCTATCCAAACGAAAATCATTTCCTAAATCGATTACTAAAGTTTCATCGTCTACACCATTTTGAACCAGCCAATTCTGACTTTCTTTGTGAGGAAGGCATAGAAACAAAATATCTACATCTTCAGGCTGATCGGTTAAAACCATTCCACAAATTGTCGCTAAATCCGGGTACAAATCTGAAATTTTTGTCCCCGAATTTGAACGACTATATAAAAAACGCAATGACACATGGGGATGAAAAGCCAGCAGACGTACCAATTCGCTTCCCGTGTAACCGTTAGCGCCTACAATTCCTACTGTTTTCATATCTTTTCTCCGTTAATCTGATGATATATATTTAAAGAATTGCTTACAATTTTCGTGTAACCTTTCACATCTTCGCCCGTCCAAGCTCTGTTTGCTTCGCCGTAGCTTCCGAATTTATCGGACATTAAATCATGTTCAGATTCAATTCCATTTAAAATAAATCGGTAAGGATGAAGGGTTACAAAAACTTTTCCGCTCACTGTTTTTTGAGAATCAATTAAAAAAGATTCGATATTTCTCATCACCGGATCCAAGAAAAGTGCTTCGTGAAGCCAGTTTCCGTACCAATCGGATAATTGGGACTTCATCATTTGCTGATATTTTGAAAGCGTATGTTTTTCCAATAAATGGTGCGCTTTAATGATCACAGATGCCGCCGCTGCTTCAAAACCAACCCTTCCTTTAATTCCAACAATCGTATCTCCAACGTGGATATCGCGACCAATTCCGTAAGCCGATGCCAATTCTTCAATCTTTTGAATGGCATAAACCGAATATTCAAAATTTTCTCCATTCACCGCCACTACCTCACCATTTTTGAACTCAATTTCCAATTCTGATGGCTGATCTTCTTTAATTTGTGAAGGAAAAGCTTCTTCAGGAAGGTAATTTCTTGAGGTCAAGGTTTCTTTTCCACCCACTGAGGTTCCCCAAAGTCCTTTATTCACAGAGTATTGCGCTTTTTGGAATTCTTTTTCATAGCCGTAATTTTTCAAAAATTCAATTTCTTCTTCACGGGACAAAGACATATCACGAATTGGCGTAATAATTTCTACATTTGGACACATTACCTGAAAAATCAAGTCGAAACGAACCTGATCGTTTCCAGCACCTGTACTTCCATGAGCAATCGCATCAGCCCCGATTTCAATCGCACATTTTGCAATTTCCTGTGCCTGAATCGTACGTTCAGCACTTACAGAAAGTGGATATGTATTGTTTTTCAAGACATTACCAAAAATCAAATATTTCACACAAGAATTATAATAATCTTCCTGAGCATCTACGCACCTGTATTCTTTTACCCCAAGATTCAGGGCTCTTTTTTCCAGCTCTTTTTCCTCTTCTTTAGAAAAACCTCCGGTATTTACAGTAACTGCATACACATCATATCCCAGTATTTCACTGAGATATTTAGCACAGTATGAGGTATCTAAACCTCCGCTAAACGCTAAGACGACTTTCTTGTTCATTATTATATTTAATTTCCGGTTGCGTATACGCAACACCATTTTTTGTTATATTTTCAGGAACGAAAAGCATTGCCGTGCAAAGGCAGTTTTTACGTTCTTTTTTCATGAGAATATCATAATTCACACAGTTTTTACAACCATTCCAGAATTCTTCATCCTGAGTCAGTTCAGAATAAATTACAGGCTTATAACCTAAATCACTGTTGATTTTCATTACAGCAAGACCTGTAGTCAATCCAAAAATCTTTGCATTCGGATATTTGTCTCTAGATAGTTGGAAAACCTTATTCTTAATTAAAGTTGCAGCTCCCCTTTCCCTGAATTTCGGAGAAACGATCAATCCGGAATTGGCCACAAACTGACCATGCGACCAGGTTTCTATATAACAGAAACCCACCCACTCACCGTTTTCAGAAGCTATCACAGCATTACCCTCTGAAATTTTTTTACTTAAATATTCTATGGAACGTTTTGCAATACCCGTCCCTCTTCGCTGTGCAGAATCGTACATTTCCTGCTGTATTTCACTCACATACATCAGATGTATGGATGAGGAAATTTCTATTTCCATTTATTTATCTAAATTTTTCGGCAAATTTAAAGTAAAACTACTTTAAAAACCAAATTAAAAAGATATTTTTTTTGTTTAAAATAAATACACAGGTAATTTTATCTTTACAATAAATTAATATTTTGCTAAATAATTATACATTTGCTAAAAAAATATAGTTATGGAAACTCACTGTCCAAAATGCAACAGCAATAAAATCGTAAAAAGCGGAATCGTCAATGAAAAACAACGTTTCCTATGCAAAAACTGCAACTATTATTTTACCGTAAAAAAACTCGGAAAAAAAATAGATGATTATTACGTAACGAAAGCATTACAGCTTTATCTTGAGGGTTTAAGTTTCCGCGAAATAGAAAGGATTATCGGAGTTTCTCATGTTACTATTAGTTCATGGATCAAGAAATATAATATCACCAGACCCCCACATTCAGAATTTCATCCGGTGTATAAAATTTTAAAGCAAAATGAACTTATTGAATACATGTCTAAAGAAGAAAATATTAAAAATTCCGGACTTATTATCACTCAGTTTGCAGATAAATATATGCTGATCAAATGGGAAAGGTTTAAAAAATAAGCTTTGGGAGTTATGAGTTATTAATTATAAGTCATGAGTTTTAACGCATAAAACAAAAACCATTAATTAATAATCAATATATTAAATATAAAATCAATTCAAAAAGCAGGCAT
The DNA here is from genome assembly GCF_900111495.1 of Chryseobacterium wanjuense. Lineage (NCBI taxonomy): Bacteria > Pseudomonadati > Bacteroidota > Flavobacteriia > Flavobacteriales > Weeksellaceae > Chryseobacterium > Chryseobacterium wanjuense. Next base: position 2,201,572 of record NZ_FOIU01000001.1, read on the forward strand.
TTTTACAACTCATACTTCATAATTCAAACTTACAACTATATAATTACCATAAATATATATTAAATTTTTATAAATAAATTATTAATTCCAATTTGGCTTTCATAAAAAACAACGCCAAAAATTGATAATTTATGAAGAAAATTCTCACTTTTATTGGATTGGCTTTAATCAGCAATTCTTTATATTCTCAAGGCTCCCCTGATTATGGAAGTGGATTAAAATTAAACCTCAATCAACAGGGCGATAAATACATCAGATTCATTTTATGGGATCAGTTTTGGGTAAGAAATACTGAAATGAACCCCGGAAGTATGGTCGGCGGAGAACCAACCGACAATTCGTGGAGCTTAGGAAACAGGCGATTACGAGCTTTAGCCTATGCCCAGATTTCCAAAAGATATATGATTTTGGCTCATTTTGGAATTAACAATCAGACTTTTATCAATGGCGGCGGTTCCGGAACATCAGGAACGGGTGGTTATGGAAACGGTAAAAAGCCACAGATGTTTTTCCATGATGCCTGGAATGAGTACGCAGTTATTTTACCTGGAGAAGCAGGAAAATTCAGTTTATCTTTGGGAGCAGGACTGCATTATTACATGGGACTTTCCCGTATGACGATGGCTTCCACGCTCAACTTCCTTACCGTTGATTCCCCTATTTTCACCTGGCCTTTGATTGATAATTCTGACCAGTTCGCCAGACAACTCGGCATGTTCGCCAAAGGAAAGTATGGAAAACTAGAATATCGTTTTAGCTTAAATAAACCTTTCGCAACAGATTTAATTCCAACAAACGTCACAGACCCGGCAAAAGCTGTCGCCGTCGACAACAATGGAAATCCAAATTTTTCAAAAGCGGGATATGTAGAATATCAGTTTTTGGATGAAGAATCCAACTTATTACCTTTCAAAGTGGGCTCTTACTTAGGAACGAAAAAAGTTTTCAATGTGGGCGCCGGGTTTTACCATCAAAAAGACGGAACGAGAACTTCCGTGAATTCAAATATTGAAAAACATGACATCACGCTCGTTGCAGTCGATGCTTTTGCAGATATTCCTTTGGGAAATGCTAAAAATAAAATGGCAGTTTCAGCGTATGCAGGCTATTACAATTATCAATTCGGGCCCAATTACATCAGAAATTTAGGCATCATGAATATTGCTGCATCCGATCCAAATTTTATTGGTGAAAAAGCTATTGCCGGAGCAGGAAATCTACAACCAACGATCGGAACAGGTAATATTATCTACGCACAGGCCGGCTTGCTGTTGCCAAGTCAGGCAGAAAAACCGAAAATCAGAATTCAGCCTTTTGCAGCGTATACCCACAAAAATTTTGAAGCATTTGATAAGTCTTCATCGCAATTTGACATCGGCGCCAACTGGTTCATCGACGGTCATCATGCGAAAATCACCACACAATATTCTACAAGACCGGTGTATACAAACCCAATGGAAAGCCCGAAATCTAAAGGAGAATTTATTGTGCAGTTCCAGATTTATTTATAAAATACCAATTAATTAAATCTTTTGGATGTGTTTAAATCGCAAAGACACAAAGTTTTTTTTAAAACTTAAATATTTTTAAGGCGCAAGAAAATCATGAATTTTCAACAAAAAATATTATTAAAATTTTATCGAAGATAAAATCTTTGCGCCTAAAAAATACACAAAATATTCCTCGCGCCTTTGCGATTGCCAACCAAAACAAATTTTTATAAAATTAAAAAAACTCAATATCAATTTAAACTAACATTAAATCAAACAATATGAGCGAAAATCATCACGATGCCTACGAAAATATGACCGAAAAGCAGAAAAACCGCACGATTTGGAGCGTTATCACGGCATCCTCACTCGGCACATTGATAGAATGGTATGACTTCTACATTTTTGGAAGTTTAGCCGTCGTTTTAGCAACGAAATTTTTCCCGGCAGATAACCCGACCGCCGCATTTTTATCCACGCTTGCCACTTTTGCAGCCGGATTTGTGGTAAGACCTTTCGGAGCGCTATTTTTCGGAAGATTGGGAGATATCATCGGAAGAAAATATACTTTTTTAGTAACTTTATTAATCATGGGATTCTCGACATTTCTCATCGGATGTATCCCGAGCTATGAAACCATCGGGTTTTTAGCCCCTGTTTTAGTTTTAATTTTAAGATTATTACAAGGATTAGCCTTAGGAGGAGAATATGGTGGTGCCGCGACTTATGTTGCAGAATACGCACAACCCCACAGAAGAGGTTACTGGACTTCATGGATTCAGACGACTGCAACGGCCGGACTTTTCATTTCATTGATTGTCATTTTAGTAACCAAAACTACCCTTTCTGCAGAAGAATTCGACGGTTGGGGATGGAGAGTTCCTTTCTGGATTTCTATTTTAATGGTGGGAGTTTCTTACGTTATCAGAAGGAATATGAAAGAATCTCCGCTTTTTGCTAAGGCTAAAAGTGAAGGAAAAACCTCGAAAAACCCTTTAAAAGAAAGTTTCGGGAATAAATTTAATTTCAAATTTGTCTTACTTGCATTATTCGGAGCGGCGATGGGACAAGGAGTAATCTGGTACACCGGGCAATTCTACGCCATGAGTTTTCTACAAAAAGTAATGAATGTAGAATCTGCACAGGTCGATTCTTTGATGGCAACGGCGTTGTTTTTAGGAACTCCTTTTTTCGTTTTCTTCGGATGGCTTTCAGATAAAATCGGGCGAAAAGCTGTGATGATGACAGGAATGCTGATCGCTATTTTAGCGTACAGACCGATTTATGATTCCATGTTTAAAAGTGTAAATCTTGAAAGCAAAACCGTCGCAGCCAACGGAATTATAGAAAAAAGAACAGCAAAAATTCATGATAAAATTACAACTGACAGTTTGGTAACTTTCCATAAAGAAACGCTGTACACAGACGGAACTTTAATTAAAAAAGACAGCGTTGTACACTGGTCACCGAGCGGACCGGTAATGAAAGACGGAAAGGCGGAAGAACCGAAAGTTTCAAAAAGCATCAAATTAGCCGATAATACAAAATGGTATCTGGTGTTTCTGGTGTTCATTCAGGTATTATTCGTAACAATGGTTTACGGTCCGATTGCCGCATTTTTAGTGGAAATGTTCCCGGTGAGAATCCGCTATACATCGATGTCTCTGCCTTATCACATCGGAAACGGGGTTTTTGGAGGACTGCTTCCGGCCGTTGCCACTTATCTGGTGACAACTGCAAAAGATGCAGGCAATGAATCCTGGTATCTGCAGGGACTTTGGTATCCTATCGGAGTAGCCACCGTCTGTCTGGTCATCGGATTATTTTATCTTAAAAATAAGAACAATAATATTCATGATTAGGCACTGAATCACTTAAAAATTTATTAATTTTAAAACAACTAAAATGAACGGACTAAAAAAAATATTAGGTATACTTTGGATCGCCATCGCTCTGGTGGTAGGATACTTCGGAATTACGGTAATGGGAATTCCAAAAATTACCTCAGGAAAACAGGAGGATCTGGTATTCGGAATCATCATTCTGTTTGTCCTGATGCCGATTATCTCCGGCGGACTGGCAGTTTTCGGTTACTATTCGCTGACGGGAGAATATTCTGACGACAATGTTTAAATAAAAATAAGTTAGTGGTAATTGGCGGATATCATCTGTCCGTCAATTATCTTTTTTAAATATGAAGAAAAGGCACGAACAAAAGCTAATCATCCTGAGCATCGGACTTCTGATGGCATTCAGTATTCCCATATCATTGCTGTTCAACAGTGACCGGGAAATTTTTGGATATCCGATGATTCTGATTTACATTTTCGCTGTCTGGATGATTTCCATCATTATTTCTTTTGTAATCATAAAAAAATATGATGAGTAGTTTCGCATTATTTACCGTGGTTTTGTTTTATCTGGCACTTTTGTTCTTAGTCGCTCATCTGGCGGAGAAGAAAAAGAGCAAGCTTTGGATCAACAATCCTTACATCTATGCACTGTCTTTAGCCGTGTACTGCACAGCCTGGACGTATTACGGAAGCATTGGTGTGGCGGCAACAAGCGGACTTAATTACCTTCCTATTTACATTGGCCCTATCATAGTCATTCCGGCATGGATTTATATTAATACCCGGATTGTACGCATTTCAAGGGTGAATAAAATCAGCAGCCTGGCGGATTTTATTTCGTTGAGATATGGGAACAGCAGGAGTTTCAGCGCTATTATTACGATTGTGTGTCTTTTGGCGATTGTACCTTACATCGGTTTACAGATCAAGGCGATTTCCGAAACTTTTCACCTTGTGACAGAAACCCCAATGTCAAAAAATATCCTGACTGATAATGCGACTTTTGTGGTTGTTTTAATTGCTTTATTTTCATCATATTACGGAACCCGATATGTTGATGCTTCAGAAAAACGTTTGGGAATTATTTCTGCAATTGCTTTGGAAAGTTTTTTAAAGCTTTTCTTTATTATCATTTTGGGATTATTTGTCATTTATTTTGTATTTGACGGATTTTCAGATATTTATGAAAAAGCCAGCAAATTTGAAGATTTTAAAGCAAAAAACACCTTCAACGGGATTGAAGGCGCCTTAAACTGGATGATTTTATGCATGATTTCAGGAACGGCGATCTGTATCCTTCCGAGACAGTTTCACACGGCGATTGTCGAGAACAGACAGGAAAAACATATCAAAACAGCGATTTGGTTTTTTCCGCTTTACTTATTGATTTTCACCATCTTTATCTTTCCGATTGCCTGGGGTGGAAGATTGATTTTTGACGGGCAAAATGTAAATCCGGAATTTTATTCTATTTTAATTCCGCAGCATTTTAATAATACTTTGATTACGGTTTTTGTTTTCCTTGGAGGCTTAAGTTCTTGTATTTCAATGATTATCATTTCTGCGATTACTTTATCCATCATGCTTTCCAATAACCTGATTATTCCTTACGGTTTATTGGGAAAATTTAAGTCTGAAAATGAAATTCAGAACACGAGAAACATTACAAATATCAGAAAATTCAGCATTTTTGCGCTGATTATCATGGCGTTTGCTTTTTATAAATATTTTATTTTAAAAACTTCGCTGGATTCGGTTGGTTTAATTTCATTTGTTGTGATTGCCCAATTGGCACCCGCATTTTTCGGAGCAATTTTCTGGCGGAGAGGAAGTTATAAAGGTGCCGTTGCAGGTTTATTAGCAGGATTGGTTATTTGCTATTTCGGGTTGATCATTCCACAATATTATTTCTCTTACAATCAGGAATTCAAGGGCGTTTTGAGAGATCTGTACAATCTTTTTGACTTCTTCACAATTCCCTATTTGGGAAGAATTCCAGAGATTTTCTTTTGGTCGATTTTGGTAAATACGGGATTGTTTACCATCATTTCTGTGAGTATTAAAGGGAATTACCGTGAAAGAAATTTTGCCGAGCTGTATGTAGATATTGATAAATACATTCAAAATCACGAAAACGCTTTCATCTGGCGCGGAACAGCTTATGTTTCAGACATTAAAAACATTCTGGAAAGATTTTTAGGTAAAAATAAAACAGAGCAGGCTTTAAGGATTTTCAATTTAAAATATAATATTGATTCCCAGACAGAAACCGCCGATTCGAGATTCATCAAATTCTCGGAAAACCTTTTGGCAGGGAGAATCGGGACCGCTTCAGCTAAAATTTTAATTGAAGGTGTAACGAAGGAAGATAAAATTTCATTAAAGGAAGTTTTAAACATTTTAGAAGAATCTAAAGAAAATATTACACTCAATAAAAAACTTACGGAACAGTCGGAAGAACTGCAAAAATTATCCGATGATTTAAGAAATGCCAACGAAAGTTTAATCATCAAAGACCGTCAGAAAGACGACTTCCTCGATTCTGTCGCCCACGAACTGAGAACCCCGATTACCGCCATTCGTTCGGCGGGGGAAATTTTAGCGGACGACGACGATATTCCGTTAGACATCAAAAAAGAGTTTTTAAATAATATTATTACAGAATCTGACAGATTAAGTGAAATTATTAATGATATTCTCTATCTGGATAAATTGGAACATGGCGAAATTGCCCTGCATATCAAGGAAAATAATATTATTGAAACCTATAAAAAAGCATTAAATCCGCTTCTTCACCTTATTCATCAAAAAAATATTCATTTAAGTGAAGTCAATCTTTTGAATCAGTTTATATTTGAATATGATGAAGCCAGAATGATTCAGCTATTTCAGAATATTTTAGGAAATGCTTTAAAATTTACTGATGAACAGGGAACTATTCAGACCAAATTATCTGAAAGGGAAAATCAATTAATCATTACAATTTTTAACACCGGAAAACATATCCCTGAAGAAGATCTGGAAATGATTTTTGATAAATTTTACCAATCCAGAAACCAAAACATCCTAAAACCAACAGGAAGCGGATTGGGACTGGCAATTTCAAAGAAAATAGTTCAGGCTCAGGGTGGAACAATAAAAGCGGAAAACAGCGGACTGGGTGTCACTTTCACCATCACCCTGCCCAAAAAAATAAAAGAGAATAAAAATGAAGTTGAACAAAATCAAAACACGATATGAAAAAGATAATAATTGCCGATGATGAACACAAAATACTCATGTCGCTGGAATACAGTTTCAAGAAAAACGGCTATGACGTGTACATTGCAAGAGACGGAACCGAAGTGCTGGAATTTCTGAAAACCATGGTTCCCGACGTAATTTTGCTCGATATCATGATGCCGAATCTTGATGGATACAGTACTTTAAAGATCATTAAACAAGATGAAAAACTAAAAAACACAAAAGTCATTTTCCTGAGCGCCAAAAACAATCCGAAAGACATTGAAAAAGGCCTGGAAATGGGAGCTGACGCGTATGTTACAAAACCTTATTCGATCAAAAAACTGATTCAGCAGATTGAGGAAATGTTTTGACATAAAATAAAATTATAAACTAAAAAAATTTAAATAAAATAAATTTCAAAAAACGAAAGGGATATGAGAAATTATCAAATAGAAGATTTACCGCATTATTTTGAGGAGTATAAAAAATCTATTAAAAATCCTAAAAAATTCTGGGACAAGATAGCCGATCAAAATTTTGTATGGTATCAAAGATGGAATAAGGTAGTGAAATATGATATGAGTGAAGCAAAAATCACATGGTTTAAAAATGCCAAGCTCAATATCACAAAAAACTGCCTGGACAGACACCTTTCCGTAAGAGGCGACAAAACCGCGATCATTTGGGAACCCAACGATCCGAAAGAAGAAGCGCAGCATATTACTTACAACGAATTATATACGAGAGTTAACAAAACTGCCAATGTTCTGCGGGAAATGGGCATCGAAAAAGGTGACAGAGTCTGCATCTACCTTCCGATGATTCCTGAACTGGCGATTACCATGTTGGCCTGTGCAAAATTAGGAGCCATCCATTCTGTGATTTTTGCAGGATTTTCCGCTTCAGCAATAGCTTCGAGAGTGAATGACTGCGGCGCAAAAATGATCATTACCTCAGATGGAAGTTACCGAGGAAACAAAGTGCTGGATTTAAAAAGCATCGTTGATGAAGCGTTGGAGAAAACACCAAGCGTTGAAAAAGTTTTAGTGGTAAAAAGAACCCACAACGAGATCAAAATGAAGGAGCACAGGGATTTCTGGATGGCAGATTTATACGAAAATGCTTCCCCGGATTTTGTGACAGTGATCATGGATGCCGAAGATCCGCTTTTCATTTTGTACACATCAGGTTCTACGGGAAAACCAAAAGGGATGCTTCACACTTGCGCCGGTTATATGGTGTATACGGCTTATACTTTTAAAAATGTATTTAATTATAAAGAAAACGATATTTACTGGTGTACAGCTGATATTGGCTGGATTACAGGCCACTCGTACATCCTTTACGGCCCACTGTTGAACGGAGCCACAACCGTTATTTTTGAAGGAATTCCTACTTATCCTGAACCGGACAGATTTTGGGAAGTCATTGAAAAACATAAAATTACCCAATTTTACACTGCTCCAACAGCAATCCGTTCATTAGCAAAAGAAAGTGCAGAATGGGTTGATAAGCATGATTTAAGCACTCTAAAAGTCATTGGTTCCGTTGGCGAACCCATCAATGAAGAGGCTTGGCACTGGTTCAATGACCATGTCGGAAAGAAAAAATGCCCGATTGTAGATACTTGGTGGCAGACGGAAACAGGTGGAATTATGATCTCTCCTCTTCCATTCGTAACGCCGACAAAGCCGACTTACGCTACCCTGCCTTTGCCCGGAATTCAGCCTGTTTTGATGGATGATAAACGCAACGAAATCATGGGAAATCAGGTAACGGGAAATCTTTGCATACGTTTTCCGTGGCCGGGAATTGCAAGGACGATCTGGGGAGATCATCAACGTTATAAAGAAACTTATTTTACCGCTTTTCCTGGTAAATACTTCACCGGAGACGGTGCATTGAGAGACGAAGTTGGCTATTACAGAATTACGGGTCGTGTAGATGATGTGATCATTGTTTCAGGGCACAATCTGGGAACGGCGCCGATCGAAGACAGCATCAACGAACACCCTGCTGTAGCCGAATCTGCCATCGTCGGCTATCCTCACGACATCAAAGGAAATGCATTGTACGGATTTGTTATATTAAAAGAAACCGGAGAAAGCCGTCAGAAAGATAATCTTAAAAAAGAGATCAATCAGTTGATTTCAGACCAGATCGGACCCATCGCGAAACTGGATAAAATACAGTTTGTTTCCGGACTACCGAAAACCCGTTCTGGAAAGATCATGCGTAGGATTTTAAGAAAAATCGCAGAAGGTGATTTCAGTAATTTCGGAGATACCTCTACCCTTTTGAATCCTGAAATTGTTGAGGAAATTAAAAATGAAAGAATAGATTAAATTTATTTTAATTACAATATCAATAGAAACGGGCGAAAGTCCGTTTTTTTTATTTTTAGAAAAGAACATTATTTTAAACACCCGTTCAATAGACATCTTCATAAATTTTAACAATATTTTATAGATAAAATATTAAAATTAAATTTTTATTAAAAAATTATCAATATATATAGAAATTATTTATTATCTTTAAGTACAATTTTAAAACTATTGCTATGTCAAATATATTAGCTGGATTATTTGAACATCACAGCGATTACAAGAAACTTGAAACCGATCTTGAAAACTCCGGTTTCGAAAATTCAGATTACATTGTATATCTTGATAACGGACAGCACAATGCTCAGTATCTGGCAAGTGTAGCTGTAAAAGATAATGTCCAGACGGACAATGCAAAAAATATTTTTAATCAAAATTCTGTTTTAAAGACATTTTTATTTGAAAATATGAGTATCGAACAGGCTCATTATGACAATCTAAAAAGATACATTGACGCAAGATGCAAAGCTGAAATTCATAACAGTCCCGATGTAAAGATTAGAAATTCTAATCACGGCATGGATTCCGCTGAAGTAAAATTTTAAACAAATAATGATAAAAAATTAATAACCGGAAATCCGTAGAACGTTCTACGGATTTTTTTGTTGTTTGAAAAGTCTAAAAATTTTCGTATTTTCGTTTAATTATAGGCTTTTACACAAATGAGTTACGACTTAGAACAAGAAAACAAAGAGATCCTCGCAAGATATAAGGATCTGATTTCGAATACATACCGAACTTTGAGTGAGGAAAACAACAAACTCATCCGAAAAGCATTCGATATCGCGTTAGACGCACACAAAGACCAAAGAAGAAAATCTGGTGAACCATATATTTACCATCCTATTGCTGTAGCCAAAATTGTAGCAACGGAGATCGGTTTGGGAGCTTCCTCCATTGCCTGTGCACTTTTGCACGACGTGATCGAAGATTCCGATTATACCTATGAAGATTTAAAGAAAATTTTTGGTGAAAAAATAGCCAATGTCGTGAATGGACTGACCAAAATTTCCATCATGAATCACCAGAATATTTCGGTACAGTCTGAGAATTACAGGAAGCTGCTGCTTACTCTTTCCGAAGACTTCAGGGTTATTTTAATTAAAATTGCAGACCGTCTTCACAATATGCGTACCCTGGAAAGCATGGCGCCGGACAAGCAGAAAAAAATTGCCTCCGAAACCGTTTATATCTATGCTCCGATGGCGCACCGTCTCGGTTTATACAACATCAAATCTGAGCTTGAAGACTTATCTTTAAAATATAATAATCCGGAGGTTTACAACGAGATCACAGAAAAACTGGAACTCGCAAAAGAAAGCCGTGAAAGGTATATTGAAGAGTTTAAAAAAGAGGTTTCCGAGAGACTCAATGAAGAAGGGTTGAACTTTAAAATCAAAGGGCGTGCAAAGGCCATTTCTTCGATTTACAGAAAAATGTTGAAGCAAGGGGTATCTTTTGAAGAAGTTTTCGACAATTACGCGATCAGAATCATCTATAAATCAGATGCTAAGAATGAAAAATTCCTGGCCTGGAAAATTTATTCGATCGTAACGGATGTTTACCACAGCAACCCTTCGAGAATGCGAGACTGGATCACTCAGCCGCGTTCAACAGGCTACGAAAGTCTACACCTAACCGTTCTCGGCCCCGACAGAAAGTGGATCGAAGTACAAATCCGTTCCGAAAGAATGGATGAAATTGCAGAAAAAGGGGTTGCCGCCCACTACAAATACAAGGAAGGGTACAAACAGAGCTCTGAGGATAGAAATTTTGAAAACTGGGTAACAGAAATCCGTGAGGTTCTTGAACAGCAGCAAAACCTTTCTACATCGGAACTTTTGGATAATATTAAACTTAATTTATATTCAAAAGAGGTTTTTGTATTTACTCCGAAAGGGGAAATTAAAATTTTGCCGACCAATGCAACGGCTCTCGATTTTGCTTTCGCCGTCCATTCTGACTTGGGAATGAAGTGTTTAGGTGCAAAAATCAACGGAAAATTAGTTCCGATTTCTTATGTTCTTCAAAATGGAGATCAGGTGGATATTTTATCTTCCCAAAACCAAAAACCAAAATCCGACTGGCTTGAATTTGTTGTCACATCGAAAGCTAAGTCGAAGATTAAGAGCTATTTAAACTCACAAAAAAATCAACTGGTTGAAGAAGGAAAAGAAATCTTACAGAGAAAACTTCGTCATGCAAAAATTAATTTCAATGATGATGAAGTGAACAAACTTCAAAAATTCTTTAATCTTAAAACTTCACAGGAACTCTACTTAAAATTCCAAAGTAACGAATTGGATGCAAGTAGTTTAAGAAAATATATTGAAAGTAAAAACGTATTCAATAATTTACTTTCGAGATTCAGAAAATCTCCGACGAAAAATACCACTTTTGTAGAACCGAAAGAGCAAAATCTGGATATGATCGTCTTCGGAAAAGACGAAGAAAAACTGAATTACAGCTATGCAAAATGCTGTACAGTGATTCCGGGAGACAAAATTTTTGGTTTTATCACCATTTCAGACGGTATTAAAGTACACAGCGACAATTGTCCGAATGCGATCAACCTTCGGGCACAGTACGATTACAGGGTGATTCCTGCAAAATGGGTAAATGCAGAAAGCTTCAAAAACAGAGTAAAAATCGAGATTGAAGGCTTGGACAGAATGGGAATGATCAATGATATTACGACCGTTATCAGCGGTGCAATGGGAATGGATATGAAAAGTATGTCGATTGAGTCAAACGACGGAATTTTTACAGGAACTATTAATCTTGAAGTAAAAAATAAAAGCCAATTGGAACAAACATTTAAAAAACTTAATGATATTAACGGGATTTCAAGAGTCAGACGATTACAATCTTAGAACATGAATTTAACGCTATATTTTAAAAAGTTTTTCAGCAGCAGTCAATCTTCAGGGATTATCCTGATTTTCTGTGTATTAATTTCATTATTAATTGCAAATTCTTCTGCTGCAGGAAGTTTCCAGGCATTTTTAGACAAAGAAGCCGGGATCGATATTTTTCATCTGAAATATCCGGTAAGCATCTGGATCAATGATGGTTTAATGGCCGTTTTCTTCCTTTTGGTAGGCTTGGAAATCAAAAGAGAGCTGGTAGAAGGTGAGCTTTCATCTTTCAAAAATGCTTCTCTACCGATCTTTGCTGCGATTGGGGGAATGGTTGTTCCGGCTGCTATTTATTCAGCTTTTAATTTGGGGACGACGTACAGCAACGGTTGGGGAATTCCGATGGCGACGGATATTGCTTTTTCTTTGGCTATTATTTCCATGTTGGGCAAAAAAATTCCGAATGCTATTAAAATTTTCCTTGCTGCATTGGCTATTGTGGATGATTTGGGAGCCATTTTAGTAATCGCAATATTTTATACAGAACAAATTCATTGGACGTATATTTTCCTATCTTTAGGAATCACCGCTTTATTATTTTTATTTAATTTTTTAAAAGTTAAGAAAATAGTTTTCTATATTGTTCCCGGACTGTTTTTATGGTATTTCCTACATCATTCGGGAATTCATGCTACGATTGCCGGCGTTTTGTTAGCATTTACAATACCGACTAATGTTTCTGATGTAGAAATTTCACCACTGGAAAAACTGGAGCACAAACTTCATTTTCCGGTAAGCTTCCTGATTATGCCGATTTTCGCATTAACGAATACCAATATTACGTTTAATGAAGGGATGATTTCAGGATTAACAAGCAGTTTAGGTTTAGGAATTATCGGGGGACTGATTTTAGGAAAACTGATTGGAATTAATCTGTTTTCATTGCTTGCTATTAAATTGAAACTTAGTTCATTACCTCAAAACAGTTCCTGGATGCATATGTTAGGAGTTGGATTTTTAGCAGGTATTGGTTTTACGATGTCAATTTTTATCGCTTTGCTTTCTTTCAAAGGAGAAATTGAAATTCAGGATGAGGCGAAATTTGCGATTTTAATTGCTTCTTTTTTAGCCGCCGTTTTAGGTTTTATAATTTTAAAAGTAAGCTCTAAAAATCAAGCAATTGAAGAGGAAAATTAATCTTTTTTCTCTTCTTTGTTAAATTTCCATATATGTTCTTCATCGCTTTCAAGATTGGGCTCAGCGCTTTGGGCGTGATAATTCGTGGCTTCTTTTTTAAGCTGGTCGGATAATAGTTTTTCGATTCTCAGCTTTCGGATGGCCATATTCAATTCATTTCCGAAAAGGAGAAGATATACGTTGACATTCACCCAAACCATCAGAAGAATCATACTTCCAATTGATCCGTAAAGAACATTGTAACGCGCTATATTTTTAACATAAATAGCAAATCCATAAGTAGTTACAACAAATAAAACGGTGGTAAGAATAGCTCCCGGAACAGCTTGTCTGAATCTTGTGATTCTTACCGTTCCCAGCCAATAAAACAATGCCAGAAGTATAAAATAAAATAGTGGAAAAGAGACAAATCCGATGATTTTAGAAAGGTTGTCAGCCAGCCAGGAGACATCATAAACCGGCGTAAATAGCTTTAAAACCACTTCTGAATAATATACTCCAAAAAGCGTTAAAAAGACGATCGTGATAAACCCGATGGTGATAAAAAATGAAAGAATGAATTCTTTGACATCAGTCATTTTTTCGTCTGTATTTTCGTTGAATCCGTTAATGATGGAAAACGTTCCGTTAGTCGCGAATACCAATGCTAAAACGATAGTCAAATTACTGATTCCCTTCATATTAGGAATAATATTCGTTTCAATATACCCTCTCACATCACCTTCTATATTGGATGGAAAAACATTGTGCATCAATACCTCAAAAATATAAAACTGAAGCTTGTCATAATGCGGCATATACGGCAAAACAGACAACAGGAAAAGGAGAAAAGGGAATAAACTGATCGTGAAACTCCATGAAATGGCGGCAGCTTTTCGTCCGATATTTCCTTTAAAAATTCCGGAAATATAGATCTCGAACATCTGCCAAAGCGATATTCCCAACACCGGAATATGAATATCGTCAAAAAACTCTTGAACCTTCAAGATAAATTTAGGAAGTTTTATGCCCATTTTACTTTAAATATCAACTATTCATCCAAGTTTTTAGAATTTACCGAAAATGACAAAAAAGAAAATAATTGTTTTCATCCTTTTGGTGTTCCTACAAAAGTAATGATTTTTTTTAGTTTTAAAATTAGCTTTAAAAGTCCGTGCATTATGACTTTCTTTAATTTATGAATATCTTTGCTTAAAACATTGTAAGACAGAAAATGCAGATCAATTTGCTTTGTATCGGGAAAACGGATGATAAAGAAATCACTTCTTTAATCAATTATTATCTTAAACGCCTGCCCAAACACTGGAATTTTACCATCGTCGAAATTCCTGATGTGAAAAATGCTAAAAACCTTTCTCCTGATCTTTTAAAGAAAGAGGAAGCCCGGTTGTTTCTCAATTATATTGATAAAAATGATCTTGTCGTCATTCTGGATGAAAAAGGAAAACAGTTTACAAGCCGTGAATTTGCCCAAAAAATTGACGTTTGGATGAATTCTTCAGTAAAAAAAATTCACCTTTTAATTGGTGGAGCGTATGGATTTTCAGAAGAGATATACAGCAGGGCAAATGAAAAAATGTCACTCTCTACAATGACTTTCACCCATCAGATGATCCGGTTGTTTATTGTTGAGCAAATCTATCGTGCCGATCAGATTTTACAGGGCAAACCTTATCATAATGATTAATGTAAGTTTCAAATAGTTTCGGGTCGGCTTTGCCGACCCGAAACCTATCGGTCTATTTAAAAATCTATTTTTTCACTTCACATTTCGCATAATGTTCAAAAAGCAAAGGCTTTTCATATCCCAGGCTGACAGCTTTATCCAAGCTTGCACAAGCTTCTTTGGGCTTTGCGGTATCAAACAAAATTAATGCTTTATTCACGTATGCCTGAGCAAATTTCGGGTCAATAGAAATTGCTTTGTTCACATCGGCAAGTGCTTCTTTGTTTTTCTTTAATTTATAATATACATCGGCTCTTCCGCTGTACAAAAGAGATTCCGGTTTTTCGGCAAGTAATTGATTATAATCTTTCAAGGCACCTTCCAGATCACCGCTGTTTTTCTTAAGATTTGCTAAACCTGTTCGGGCATAGATATTATCAGGAGCAAAGCTTAAAATTTGATTTAAATCTTTTGCGGCAAGATCTTTTTTACCCAGGTTTTCGTAAACTTTCGCTCTTGTCAGATACATCTCTGCATTTTCAGGCTGTAACTGAAGACCTTTATTGAGATAATCCAGAGCGGCCTGCTTATTTCCTTTCTGACTGTGAATAGAGCCTAAATTGGCATATACAGCCGCAGACATAGGGTTTGATTTTAAGGCAGATTCATACGATTTAAAAGCTAAAGAAGTTTTTCCCAATCTTCTCTGCGCCGTTCCTAAATTGTTGTAATATTCCGACTGAAGCTGCTGGATTTTTTCGCTCTGAGCCAATTTCGAATACTGTTCCTCAGCACATTTGTAGTCTGCTTTCTGAAAGCATTCTTCGGCGACTTTTTTGTCTTGTGCGTGAAATGGTAATGAGGAAAAAGCGAGTACTAGAAATAATAAATGTTTTTTCATGTGGTTATTTTTTGCTTATTGATTACTTTTTTGGCGAGTGCACCGAAAATCACTCCCAATAAAGTACCAACAAACGCCCCCACCAAAATATCTATCGGGAAATGCACTCCTAAATAAATGCGGCTATAAGAAACAACTACAGCCCATACAAATATAGCATAAGGAAACCATTTAAGGTTATTTTTTAATAAAATAGTTAAATAAGTTGCCAAAAAGAACGTATTGGAAGCATGAGCGGAATAAAATCCGTACTGCCCACCACATTTTACGATTCTCATGTGATGCTCAAGAGTTGGGTCATGACAAGGTCTCAGTCTCTCTATGCCATGTTTGAAAATACCGGCCACCTGATCAGAAACCGTAACACCGATAGCTACAAATATTAATATAAAAACTAACGATCTTAGTTTATAATTTTTGAATAAAAAATAACAGAATATAATGTAAAGCGGAACCCAGATCCACGTACTGGAAATCAGCATCCAGAACTGATCAAAAGAAGAGCTTCCCAAATTATTGAGAAACAAAAAAGCTTTCTTATCCTCCAGAATTATTTCTTCCATCGATTATCTGCTTACAGGTCCTTCGTAAGTTTCATCTTCGGAAGGCTTTGGTTTTGGAGGTTCATTCGATGCCTGTGGTTCGGTAAGAATATCTTTTTGGATATCTTTCATCGGATTAAAATCTTTCGCAGCATCCTTCACTTTCTCTATTTCACGCTTGATCTCAGAAACAGGATTATCTGTTTCCTTCAAGATCTCAGTTTTAATATCTTCCACTGCGCCACGCATTTTTCTTACACCTGATCCCAGATCACGCGCAATTTGAGGAAGTTTATCCGGTCCGAATAATACAACGATCGCCACAGCAATCAGTGCCATTTCTCCAAAGCTTAGTTCCATTTTGTAAAATTACGAAAGATTATACAATTGTATGATGTTATATATTAATTTTAAACAAATTTTAAGAAAAGGGGTCGAGTTTCGGGTCGCAGGTTTTGGAGATACGAGGTTCGAGTTGTGGGTTGAAAGGTTGGGGGATTTTAAAGTTTCTCTGTTTTTTAGGAGCTATTTCCAGCTTTCCACTGTATCTTTTGAGTTACGGCCTCCGCTTTGCTCCGGCCGCAACTCAAAAGGATGCCGTTGCAATCTGGGCTAGGGTTTTTGTCGACTCATCAATTTCTGAATTTGATTGAACTTTATTTGCCATTCTGGAAGGATCGCAACAACAAAATTCGAAAACCCTTCGACTGCTTCGCGCTCAGGGTGACACTGGCAAATTATTTCGATTAGCTGAAACGTTTATTATTAGAGAAGTTTGTCATCCTGGAAGGATCTCAACAACCAAGTTCAAAAACCCTTCGACTGCTTCGCGCTCAGGGTGACACTGGCAGATTATTTAGATTAGCTGAAACGTTTATTATTAGAGAAGTTTGTCATTCTGCAGGATCTCAACAACAAAATTCAAAACCCTTCGACTGCTTCGCGCTCAGGGTGACACTGACAAATTACTTCGATTAGTTGAAACGTTTATTATTAGAGAAGTTTGTTATTCTGGAAGAATCTCAACAACAAAAATTCAAAATCCTTCGACTGCTTCGCGCTCAGGGTGACACTGGTAAATTATTTCGGATATCTGGGACGCTAAGTATTGACGACAAACGTGGTGGTAAAATTATTATTCGACTTGAAGTTCATTGAAAAAATTCATCATAATTTAAATAACAATTAACAAATACTTAATTCACGTCAAAATGATTTAACTTAACTTTCCATTCATTAAAAGATGACAAAAACTTAATAATATATTCTTTCAAACATTATATTTCCAACAGAACGGGACATCAATCTGATGCCCCGTTTTGCATTTTATTCTATACTATCTTTCTTCGGATGTTTTTTCTGAAAAGCGTAATACGTAATCACCACACTGATCGCCATTAAAATAAAAGCCAAAAAGAACGGCGCGCCGGAAAACTTAAACGGAGCTTCATCATGCGTGAAGAAGTAAAATAAATTCGTCATCATCGGAGGTCCGACAATAGATGTTGCACTCATTAAACTCGTCAATGCCCCCTGCAATTCTCCCTGCTCGTTGGAAGGTACACTTTTCGTAATGACCGACTGTAACGCAGGTCCGCAAATACCGCCTAGACAATAAGGAATTAAGAATGCAAACATCATCCAACCCTGCGTAGCAAAGGCAAAAAGCAACATTCCGACAGCGTAAAGTGCCAATCCGTAATAAATACTTTTTTGTTCGCCCAGTCTCGGAGTAGTCCATCGAATCAAGCCTCCTTGAACGATTCCTACCAATAATCCCACAACACCTAAAGAAATTCCTACCATTCTCTCCGTCCAGTTGAATTTATACATAGTAAAGAAGCTCCAGTTACTCTGAACTGCGTGTCCTGCAATGTAAATTAAAATTAATGAAACAATTAATCCGGAAATTTCGGGATGTTTACCTAAAAATTTAAATGAACCTATCGGGTTTGCTCTTTTCCAGTTAAATTCCCTTCTTTTGTCTTTATCCAAACTTTCCGGAAGGATGAAATATCCGTAAAGGAAATTCAGTAAACACAATCCGGCTGCAGCATAAAAGGGAACTCTGGCTCCATAATGGCCTAAAACTCCACCCAAAACAGGTCCAATAATGAATCCGAGGCCAAAAGCAGCACCAATTAAACCAAAATTTTTAGCTCTGTCTTCATCTGTAGAAATATCGGCAATATAAGCACTCGCCGTAGTCACGCTGGCTCCCGTAATGCCGGCAATCACCCTTCCCAGGAACAGCCACCAGATTGTCGGTGCTAAAGCCAGGAAAATATAATCTACCGCAAATCCGAAAAGTGAAATCAGAATAATAGGTCTTCGTCCATATTTGTCACTTAAGTTTCCGACAACAGGAGAGAAAATAAATTGTGTAAATGCATAAGCAAATCCCAACCAGCCCCCATATTTAGCAGCTTCACTTATGTCACCATGAATAAGTTCTTCAATAAGTTTCGGAACCACCGGAATGATGATACCCCATCCCGTAATATCAATCAGTAATGTAATAAATATGAAACCAATAGCGGCCTTTTTCCTAGAATTTTCCATAGTTGTGCAAAAATAGTCAAATCGGAAAAAATAATGATTCTAAATTATTAATTGGGTGTTAATTTTGTTGCTGGTTTTTAGTTTTTGGTTGCTTATGGTTTTTGGTTAGGATTATTAAACTGTTTCATTTTTGAGTTGAGATCCTTCGACTGCTTCGCGCTCAGGATGACATCTCTAATACTAAGCGTTCCAGATATCCGAAATAATTTGCCAGTGTCATCCTGAGCGCGAAGCAGTCGAAGGATTTAATTTGTTTTTTTAAATGGAAAAATTGTGTTTAGATTCTTCCAAAATGACAAAATGCAGATTTTTCTGATTGGAAGTTTGAAAACTAAATACTAAACCAGCGACGAGAAACTATCAACAAAATTCACAACCAACAAAATCAAGCACAAAAAAAGCCTTTCAGTGTTGAAAGGCTTTTTTTCTTATTTATTGTAGTAAACTTTATTTTGAAGCAAGTACTTCTTTGTTTGTAGTCGACTTACCGTGAACATCTTCTTCCTTACCGGTTTTTAAGAAGTCGTAGGCAATTGCCGATGCTACGAAGATCGATGAATAGGTACCGAATCCGATACCGATTAACATTGCAAACATGAATCCTCTTAGGTTGTCTCCACCAAAAATGAAGATCGCCAAAATTACAAGGATTGTTGTAAATGAGGTGTTGAATGTTCTACCCAACGTACTTGAAATAGAGTCATCGAACAACCCAGCCAAAGTGATGGATTTCTTTTCTCTCAGATATTCTCTAATTCTGTCGAAGATAATTACCGTATCGTTGATTGAGTATCCCAATACCGTAAGGATCGCAGCGATGAAATCCTGATTGATCTCCATGTTGAAAGGCATATACTTGTGAAGCAATGAATAAGCTCCCAAAATGATTACCGCATCATGGAATAGAGACGCAACCGCACCAAGAGAGAACTGCCATTTTCTAAATCTCACCAAGATGTAGATAAAGATCATTCCCAATGCCGCTAAAACCGCATAGATCCCATGAATCTTAATATCATCGGCCACAGAAGGCCCTACTTTTTCAGAAGAGATGATTCCTGCGTGGTCTTTATCTGCTGATTTGAAGTCTTTCAACGTCATATTTGCAGGTAAGTTTGTTTTTAACCCTTCAAATAATTTTTGCTCGATAATCTGGTCAGCTTTTAAAGATTCGTCATCGATCAGGTAATCTGTAGAGATCTTTAGCTGTCTGTCGTTTCCAAAAGTTTTAGCTTCAACAGAAGAGTTTTTACCGTCTTCAGTTTTGAATGTCGTTACTAATTTTTCTTCAATATCATTAACATTGATATTTTTATCAAATCTTACCACGTAGTTTCTACCTCCCGTAAAGTCGATACCGTATTTGAAACCGTGTGTAGCAATCGAAATGATACAAACCACTGTAAGAACTGCAGAGAAGATATAAGCATATTTTCTTTTTCCGATAAAATCGATCCAAGTATTTCTGAATAGATTTTTCGTAGCCGGAGTCCAGACAGAAAGTCCTTTTCCTTTATTTAATCTTGAGAAGATCATTACTCTCGAAAGCAATACTGACGTGAATAATGTCATCGCAATACCGATCATTAGTGTCAATGCAAAACCTTTGATAGGTCCCGTTCCGAAGAAGAATAATACAACAGCCGTTAAGAAAGTCGTGGTGTGACCATCGATAATTGCATTCAATGCATGTTTGAAACCATCTTTATATGCTTCAAGAATACCTTTTCCGGCGAATAGCTCTTCTTTTGTTCTTTCATAGATAATAACGTTCGTGTCGACCGCGACCGCCATCGTAAGAACGATACCCGCGATACCTGGAAGCGTAAGCGTAAAGTCTCCCGAATCCATGATACCGAAAATATAGAACAAGTTGATAATCATTGCAATAACAGCATAAACACCTGCTCCACCATAATAGAAGATGATATAAACGATAATAATACCGAATGCGATAATGAATGACATTAAACCTGCATCAATAGACTCCTGTCCTAAAGACGGACCTACAACCGTAGCCTGAACTACTTTTGCACCTGCCGGTAATTTACCCGCTCCTAAAACGTCTACCAATTCCTTAGCTTCTTCCTGAGAGAAGTTACCGGAGATCTGAGTTCTACCGTTAGGAATAGCATTTACAACGTTCGGTGCAGTGTATACTCTACCGTCAAGTGTTACAGCAACTGGTTTACCTACGTTTTTCTCTGTTAATGTTTTCCATTCTTTAGCACCTTTAGAATCCATCTGCATGTCTACTACTACTCTGCTCAGCTCATCATAGCCGATGCTTGCAGATTCAACAGCACCGTCTACAGGAGCTTTCTGATTGATGTTACCTCTGATCGCATACAATACCAGACTTTCAGAGTCTGTAGCTTCAGGTTTGTAACCCCACATGAATTGTGTATATTTAATGTTAGCCGGACGTAATGACTGAGCTACTTTGCTGTTTAAAATTTTGTTTACAACAGCTGTATCAGACAATTTTACGTTGGCAACACCATTGGTTCTTAATTTGTCAAGGTGTATAAGATTCATGAAGTTTACGTTTTTCGCAACTCCCATAGAATCGCCTTTAGCAGCCACGATAGACGTTAATGTCTGGAAATATGGCGCTATTTCAGGAACTTGTTGTACTTCCCAGAATTGAAGTTTTGCAGAAGTCTGAAGCATTTTCTTCACCTTATCGATGTCTTTCATACCAGGCATTTCTACAGAAATTCTAGCTGTACCAGGTACTCTCTGAACGTTTGGCTGGATAGCTCCCAACTTGTCAATTCTCGTTCTGATTACCTCAAAAGCTGTTCCTACAGACGCATCGATTTTTCTTTTAACAATGCTTTTTACCTGATCATCAGGCGTATTGTACTTTACCTCAGTAAGTGTTGTATTTCCGAAAATTTCCGGATCTGCCAACTTCAGGTTTGTACCTTTAGCTTTGTTAATTGCATCGAACTGGTCGAAAAAGTTGTCGATGTAAGATTTTGTAGAATTCTTCTGAACTTCATCCGTTTTGTTTAAAGCCTCGATAAGGATCGGGTTCGTAGAATAATTTGTTAAATCATTCACAAGATCTCTTTGGTTGATCTCCAAAAGAACGTTGATCCCACCTTTCAAGTCAAGACCAAGTTTCATTTCCTTGTCTTTGGCTTTAGTGTAATAAAGTTTAGTGAATCCCAGATTCAGTGTATCCTTAGAAAGTTTTGCAATTTCTTTCTGATACTTCTCCGGATTGTCTCCTGCAATAGCAGTCGCCTGCTTTTCAATTTTGCTGGCGTACCATGTTGGTAATAGCTCGTTTAAGCAAATCAACCCTAGTACAATAGCAACAATTGTAATAAGTCCTTTTCCTTGCATTTTGTTATAACTACGTTAAATTAAGTCGGCAAATATAATCATTTTCTTGTATTTTATGAATTTTTAACAACAGAAATCATTTATTTTCAGATATATCGGCATTCTTATTTTTATTTCAGATTTAATAATTTTTTCATGGTATTGTAATGAATTTTTCAATGTTTGATTGGTATGAAATTTTCATTCATGTTTAATACACTAAATATCAAAATATTATGAAAAAACTACTTTTTACAGCAAGTATTTTTTCTTCCCTGTTTATTAATGCCCAAAGCATTAGTCTGGAAGAATTTGCTACCGGGCTTACTGCCCCAGTTGAGATTGTAAATGCCAATGACAGCAGAATGTTTGTCGTACAGCAAAACGGGATTATTAAAATCGTACAGCCGAACGGAACTGTAAATCCAACTAATTTCCTGAATATCAGCTCAAAAATCACTTACGGAGGCGAAAGAGGTCTTTTGGGACTGGCATTTCATCCGCAATACTCGACCAACGGGTATTTTTTTGTGTATTATAACGACCTGGACGGTAATGTAACAGTCGCCAGATACACCCGAAGTTCAAATCCGGATGTTGCAGATCCGGCCACTGAAAAAATTATTATCAACCAGTCGAAACCGTTTGATAATCACAATGGAGGAAGCATTCATTTTGCGCCGGATGGTTATTTGTGGATTGTTACGGGTGATGGAGGAAGCGGCGGCGATCCCAATAATAATGCCCAAAACAAAAATTCTCTTTTGGGAAAATTGTTAAGATTAGACATCAATTCTACCGGGCCCTACAATATCCCACCCGGAAATCCTTTTGTAGGCGTGGATGGAGCGGATGAAGTCTGGGCTTACGGATTGAGAAATGCCTGGAAATTTAATTTCGATACCGTTTCCGGGAATGTGATGATTGCGGATGTAGGTCAGGGACAATATGAAGAAATCAACCGTGTTCCGCTGACACAGGCTGGAGTCAACTATGGGTGGAGATGTTATGAGGGAAATAATGCCTACAATACTGCCGGATGTGCTGCTCAATCGACCATGACATTTCCGGTTGCGGTGTATGATCATTCCGGAGGAAAATGCTCGATTACAGGAGGTTATGTTTACAGAGGAGCGCAATTTCCTGTCTTACAGGGAAAATATATTTTTGCTGACTATTGTTCTACACAGATCGGTATCTTAAATCCGAATAATTCAATTACCTGGTCACCGGCATTTTCAGGAAATAATTTTTCAACTTTCGGAGTGAATAATCAAAATGAATTGTTCGTCGCAGCAGTAAATAACGGAAAAATTTTCAGAGTGACTACAACCAGCTTAGGAACTCAGGAAAACGAAAACCTTGCTGAAATAAAAGTTTATCCGAATCCTGCATCTAAAAAAGTTTTCATAGAAGGCTTAAAAGACAAAAATATTTCCGTTGAAATCATCAATTTTGAAGGAAGAAGAATACTAGAATCAGTAAAGATAGAAAATGATAACAGTATTGACATATCGGGAATTCCAGCGGGAGTTTATTTTATTAATTTAAAATCAGGAAACCTGAAATCTTATAGCCAGAAATTGATTATTAAGTAAAATTCTTACATGTAAATTAATTTCACTTAATGAAATCCTTCGACTGCTTCGCGCTCAGGGTGACACTGGCAAATTATTCCACTTAGTTGGAATGCATAGTATTAGCGGTGTCACTCTGAGCGCGAAGCAGTTGAAGGATCTATAAAGTGTTACATCTAATATCTAAAATATTTTAACCCAAATTTTTAAAGCCTCAATCAATTCGGTTGGGGCTTTTTTAAGAAATATAAAATTAAAAATATCGGTACAATTATTATTAATCTTACAATTAAAGAAAATCTTTCCACCTCATTATCCATCAATACATTTGGTATTAAAGAAACCAATCCCAACGAAATACTGAAAAAGATAATTTCTAAAGTTGATAATTTTCTCGTTTTTTCTTTTTTAATAGTAATTTTTGAGCTTAAGATCCAAAAAACCAACAACAGGATCATAAAAGGAAATGACCAGATTCTATAGGTATCATATGCAATGGCATGAAGCAATAAAGGAATGAATGAAACCACCATCAATAAAAGAAACAACTGAATATTTTGTTTCAGTTTAAATTCTTTAAAAATCATCCACAAAGAAAAAAGTATCGGAATTCCATACAAGATGGTTGCTCTAGAAAAAAATAATCTTTGGATAAAACTTCCGCTCTCTTCTTTAAAATAATAAGTGAAACTTTTCGTGTAAGCCGATGCCACGGAATCTGCAGCTTTTTCAGAAATAAAAGGTATTTCCTTTAAATAATTAAAAATAACAGAAAAGTAATTTTCACCATTCCATTCCTGATACAAAGTGACGGAAATTGCAGTAAAAAATGGCAATATCAGAAATACCACCAGCTTTTTTAAAATATCCGCTGAAAATATATTTTTTAATGAAAATTTTTCAACCCCAATTTCTGTCACCACAAGCGCAAAACAACTTACCGGCAACATCAGGAAGAACGAAACTTCATGTATCAGTATACAAATCGCTGCAATAGCCGATGATAAAAGAATTTTCTTTTGTTTAATAAAATAAATGACTAAAATTGTCAGTAAAAAAATGATATGGTCTAAATATCCGATCAGGTGAGCGGAAAACACAATGTATTGAGAAAGAAAAAAGATTAAGAAGAAAAATATCCTGTAAAAACTATTTTCCTGTTTAAATGTTTCTTTTACAGCAATTATAAACACAGAAACATACAGTAAAAACAATATTACAGCGGAAAGAATTAAAATATTAAATTCATTCTTCTCAAAAATCCATCCGAAAATTTCCCCAGCCAGTCCTCTTTTGATAAACCCAAACCTGTAATCCAGCATCCAGTGTGCTTCGGACCAGTCATTGGGAAACCTTATCGTTTTTAAAACACTGAAAACAAGTGCATAAAGATAAAGTAAAACCAAGAGAACCTTCCTGTTCATAGACCTAGATCGTCATTGAGAAAATTCTCGTTTCCGGTTTGTTTCTCATCATTCTAAGGTCGAAAACCATGGCTACATTTCTTGTAAAAGCCCTTCCTTTTTCCGTAATTTTTATCTGATTATCATTAATTTCCACCAACTCGTCTCTTTCCATTTCCTGCAGCATTTCAAAAGCATTTTCCAGCTCAGGGAAAGAATTGTTTACGTCAAAAGTGGTTTCCAACTGACACATTAGATTCAAAATATGTCTTCTTACCATAAGATCTTCTTCGTTCAGAATATGACCTTTTACTACAGGAATTTCGCCCTCTTCCACCATTTTTTGATACTCTTCCACTGTTTTCACATTTTGTGCAAAAGCGTACCACGAATCTGAAATGGCAGACATTCCCAGACCGACCATCAGTTGGGTCTTGCTGGAAGTATAGCCCATGAAATTTCTATGTAATTTTTTATGAATTAAAGACTGGTACAGATCATCGTGTTCCAAAGAAAAATGATCCATCCCTACTTCAATATAGCCTAGATTTTCCAGTAATTTTTTACCGTCTTCGTACAAATGGCGCTTTTCTTCACCACTCGGAAGGTCATTTTCGTCAAAGCCTCTTTGCCCGACTCCTTTTACCCACGGAACGTGCGCGTAAGAATAGAAAGCCAGACGATCCGGTTTCAACTCCATAGTCTTGCGAATGGTGTGCTCCATCGCTTCCCAGGTCTGATGCGGAAGCCCGAAAACAAGGTCATGACTGATTCCCCTGTACCCGATTTCTCTTGCCCATTCCGTCACTTCTTTTACCTTTTCAAAAGGCTGAATTCTGTTGATGGCCTTCTGAACCTTCGGATCATAATCCTGTACCCCAAAACTTACCCTTCTGAAACCAAGATCAAATAACGTCTGAAGATGTCCCCTCGTTGTATTGTTCGGGTGACCTTCGAAAGAAAACTCCTGATGCTCAGCGATCTCAACTGTTTCAAAAATACCTGTCAAAAGTTTTTTAAGATTCTCCGGAGAGAAGAAAGTCGGAGTTCCACCTCCTAAGTGAAGTTCTTTCAGCTTCGGTTTTTCGTCAAACATTTTAAGATACAGCTGCCATTCTTTCAACACACTTTCCAGGTACGGAATTTCAACACTGTGCTGTTTTGTAATGCGCTTATGACACGCACAAAACGTACATAAAGCTTCGCAGAAAGGCAGGTGAATATAGATAGAAATCCCCTCTTCTGCATTACTCTCCTTAAAAGTCCTGATCACACTTTGCTTCCATTGCTCCGGTGAGAATGAAGTTTCATCCCAATACGGAACGGTAGGATAAGAAGTGTAACGAGGGCCGGGAATGTTATATTTATCTATTAAAGAATTCATTTTTGATTTAAAATTTTAACATGAACTCCACATGAATTCATTATGCAAAATTAAATATATCTTATGGATTTTGAACCATGAAATATATTAGGGTTTATTTTCGAAATTTATAATGAGTCTAAATACTTCTTCCGCAAATTTCTGTCCCAAATCGATATAACCTGCACTGTTGTAATGCCACGGATCGTCGCCGTAACCGTAATTTTTAGTTGAGCGGACGATCGCTGCACTTTTATCATTCAGCACAAATTTCTCCTGAGCATACTGCACCAGCTCGCCCATTTTCCAGACTCTGCCCGATTTGTCTTTCCCTGAATCTGAAATTTTTCCGATCACGACGGGAAGATCATCCGTCAACAAAGCTGCCCTCATTTGATTCATCAATATTTTTAAATGATCATAATACCGGTTGGCAATGGCTTCGTCATAACTTGCATCGCCTTCGCCCTGCATCCAGAGAATTCCGGACGGGACGATAAGGTCTTTTTTACCGTCTTTATCAATATCTGTTTCCGATAAAGCATTTTTTACGGTTTTTAAAAAATTATCATATTGATTTAAACCATTTAATCCTTGAAAATCTGCATCCCAGCAACCGAAATCTCCCTTTGCCAAGCTGTCAATTGAAGTTCCTTCTCTTGCGTATTTGATCAAGGCAATTTTATCGTTGGGGAAAAGTTCTTTCATTTTTTTAGCGAAAGATAACTCAAGTCCAAACCTGTCGGACAGCGTGTTGGTTTTTCCGTTTGACTTAAAACCGGTTCCGTTTCCCGGCTTTAAAACATCCCATTTTCCCAGTCCGCCATTCAAATTTCCGTCCGGAACAGAATTTCCCTGAAAAATATAAACATCTTTAAACGATTTTAAATCATTCGGAAGATCTTTATTAAAGCCAAAACCATTCATATTCCGATTGTCCGGCCAAAATAAACACCCGGATTTTTTGAGTATAAAATAAAGTTGGAATTAATAAAAAGAAGAATATTTTTAAGTTTTTCATTGGAAAATTTGTTCAAATTTAGCTTGAAGAAAGTTTTAATGGATATTATTTAGAAAGATATGTTCTATGAAGAAGATTTAGAATTTTAATTTCATCAAAGAAACTTTACCATTTCCGGCAAAAACAACTGTATTTTTATCTACCCATTCACAGACAAAAAATCCTTTTTCATCAGAAATTTTCTTCCATGTTTTTCCAAAATCAGAGGAATAACTGATATGCTGATCGCCAACGGAAATAATTTCTTGTCCTTTAGAATTCGGTTTAATTTTTACACAAGTCGTATACCCGGCATTTTTTCCTGATGCCTGAATCTGCCAAGTTTTTCCACCGTCGTTTGTGGTAGCGATATTATTGATGTTTGCATCCTGTTTTGTGTAATCCCCGCCGACAGCAATCCCGAATTTATCATCTGAAAAATCGATAGAATACATTCCCTGGGAAGATTCTCCCTGAACGAAAGGCGTCGTAAAAATTTCGAATTTTTCATCTTTTAAATTCATTCTTAAAATTCTGGAAGCTTTCCCTCCGGTCGCAATCCACAAATAATTTTTGGAGGAAGCAATATTGGTATTGCTTGCGGCAAATGCGGCCTCTCCTTCATTCAATGAAATATTATTTTTAAACATACTCCATTTTCCATTTCTAAAAACAGCTAATTTCAACTGATTATTTTTATCTGAATCGCTGAAAGTATAGGCAACCTGGTCATTTACAAAATGAAGTGCATCATAAAAAGCTGTTTTCACCGTATCTGTGAATACAATTTTTGATGTTAAGCTTTTTTTATCAATCTTAAAAAACTCAGCCGGACTTTCAATATTAATGGCATAAAACGAACTTTTATCCTGCGCCAATGTCCGAAACTGCAACTTCTTTTCAGATAATCTGATCTGTTTTTGATTTTTAGGATTTTTTAGGTCTACAAAACCGAATTTAGAATCCGTTCCGCTGTACCAGACCTTGTTGTCGTAGATTTCCAGAGCACGGATGCTTATTTTGTCATTTAAAATAGTTTCAAAGCTTTCTATCTGTTGAGAAAATGAAAATATTCCTAAGAATGAAAATAAAAATGGTAAAATCTTTTTCATAAGAACAAAAATAAAAAATCCACAGAATTCTGTGGATTTAAGTTTATATTTTTTACAAATCTAGATCTGGTTTTTCCAAAGGTTCCTGTTCCGCTTTGAAAGTTTCACCGTATCCTCCGTTCTGGATTTTCGAGTGTTTTTTACTGTATAGGAAGTAAATCACAAACCCGATCGCCAGCCAAGCCAAAGAATACATCTGAGCTTCTTTACTTAGATTAATAATCAAATAAATATTAATAGCAATACCTGCACAAGCAATTACCGGTAACGCAGGTACCTTGAAGTTTCTCTGTAAGTTCGGTTCTTTTACTCTCAACACCCAAACCGCTACACACACCATTGTGAATGCGAATAAAGTTCCAAAACTTGTCATGTGAGCAAGCTCATTAATAGGTGTTAAAGAAGCGATAACAGAAATTACAATTCCTAAAATGATAAGGTTTTTTCTAGGAACTCCCGTTTCAGGATTTACTTTTGAGAATGTTTTAGGAATCAATCCGTCTTTAGACATTCCTAAGAAAATTCTCGACTGTCCCATGATCATTACCATTAATACTGAAATTAAACCAACTGTCGCTGCAATCGTAATAATGTATCCAGCCCAAGCCTGACCTGCAATATCAAATGCATACGCTACCGGAGCTTTGATCGCATCCGGATATTTACCAAGCGGATTGAAGTCTGTATAATGCATCATCCCCGTTAAAACAAGAGATACCAAAATATATAAAAGTGTACAGATCACCAATGAAGCGATGATCGCAAAAGGTACATCTTTTTTAGGATTAATAGCTTCCCCGGCCTGCGTGGAAACCGCATCGAACCCGACATAAGCAAAGAAAATTGCGGATGCTCCGGCGACAACTCCCCCAAAACCGTAGGCAGTGTGTGACACTCCGTTTTCTGTAATGACAGTCGGTTCAGGAATGAAAGGCGTCCAGTTTTCAGGATTAATGAAGAAAGCACCGGCAATGATTACGAAAATAATGGCTGAAACTTTCAGCATTACAATAAAGTTATTGGCTTTTGCAGCTCCTTTTGTACCTCTCAATAGAATCGAAATAACAAACAAAACAATAAAAAATGCGGGTAAATTCATTGAAAAACCTGAGTTTCCTGCAGCAATATACGTTTGCGGATCTGTTGTAAGATATTCCGGCAGATGCAGCCCAAACATTTTGAGGAGCTTACTGAAATATCCGGACCAGGAAACGGCGACCGTCATTGATCCCATTGCATATTCCAAAATCAATCCCCATCCGATGATCCATGCGAAAATCTCACCTACCGTTCCGTATGCATACGCATAAGCAGACCCTTCAACCGGAAGAATGGAAGCAAATTCTGCATAGCACAAAGCAGCAAATACACAGGCGATCCCCGCAATTACAAAAGAAAGTGCCAATGCAGGTCCTGCATTATAATAAGCTCCCGTTCCTGTAAGTACAAAGATTCCTCCGCCGATAATTGCTCCGATCCCAATAGCAGTAAGGCTCCATTTTCCTAAAACGCGTTTCAGCTGACTCTTTTTGATATCGGCTTCATAAGCGCTCATTGGCTTTTTAACCCAAATTTTAGACATATTTTATTATTTATTAAAGATTTACGAAAATATAAAAATTTTAGAAACCTTAACGTTTATTGACAAACTTTAACCATTTATTTTAAATTTTAAAACTTAAAATCCTGATTTCCCATTATTTAAAGTATTTTCCTGTGTGTGAATTTTTGTTTATTTTTGAGCATATGAATTTATACGATCTTTTCGTAAAGCCCTACGAAAGCTATACAACGTTCCAAATTTTCTTAGAATCGTTTGCTGCGGTCTTCGGAATTCTGAGTGTTTATTTTTCCATTAAAAAAAATATCTGGCTCTATCCTACCGGAATTGTTTCTACCTTAATCTATGTATACATTCTTTTTAATTTCGGATTGCTGGGAGATTGTATGATAAACGGTTATTATACGGTGATGAGCGTATATGGATGGGTCTTGTGGGCGAAGAGTTCTGAAGATCATATCCATGTAGATGTAACATGGGCTTCAAAGAAAGAATGGATGTACGGGATTTTACTTTTTGCATTAAGTTTAATCTTAGTAACTGTAATCTATTATTACAAACCTTATATTGATAATCAGTTTTCGATGGAAGGGACAAACTTAGGATTGTATCATCTGGATTGGGGAAATTGGTTGGATGTAATCACCACTTCAATATTTTTAGTCGGGATGTGGTTTATGGCCAAAAGGCGCATTGAGAACTGGATTTTCTGGATTATCGGAGATTTTATCTGTATGCCGATGATGATTTATAAGGGACTTGGAATCACTTCGGTGCAATATTTGGTATTTACTATAATGGCGATCTTAGGATACGTCAGTTGGAAAAAAAGTTTAAAGAAAAAAAGTTTATAAAAAAGTCATGAAAAATTTATTTAAAATAGCATTTAGCATTATTACTATAGCTAGTTTAACAGCTTGTACAGTGTATTCTGATCCATATGCAAGCGGATACGGAGATCCGTACTATGATAACGGATATTATTATGCTCCTCAAGGATACTACGGAGGTGGAGGATATTGGGGAAATGACGGATATTATTACAGAAATGATATTAATTATTATTATGATAATGGTATGCCTTATTATTACTACAATTACAACAACTCAAGAAGAAAAGTATATATTGAAAGAAGATCCGGAGCTACTACTTCCCAAAGACCGAACAATGGTTTCAGAGGTGGAGTAAATGATGGAGGTTCCGGAGGTTTCAGACCTAACAATCAATATAACCAAGACAACAAGG
Organism: Chryseobacterium wanjuense; assembly: GCF_900111495.1. Taxonomy (NCBI): domain Bacteria; kingdom Pseudomonadati; phylum Bacteroidota; class Flavobacteriia; order Flavobacteriales; family Weeksellaceae; genus Chryseobacterium; species Chryseobacterium wanjuense. The sequence goes on from NZ_FOIU01000001.1 coordinate 2,232,848, forward strand.
GGAATCAGAGACCAAACAACGGTTTCAGAAATCAGGGAAACCAGGGTGGAAACAATAACAGCGGAGGATTTAGAAACAGCTCATCGAATACCAACAGCAATTCAAACAGCGGATTCAGAAATAATTCTTCAAGCAATACCAATTCGAATAGCGGAGGTTTTAGAAATAATTCTTCCAACAATAACAGCAATTCGAACAGCGGCGGCTTCAGAAACAGCTCCGAGAGCAGCTCTCCACAGCCACAACAGACATCTCCTCAGCCAACAAGAAGCACAGGAGGCGGATTTAGATAAAACGATTATAAATAAGAAAACGAACAGCTAACACTGTTCGTTTTTTGTTTTAATTATAGTAATTTTGCATGTTCAATTTTAGACAAAATTTAAGTTTTTTTTAACCACAAAAGAAACAAAAGATAAACAAAACATTTAGATCAAATATGGAATTTTATAAATATCAAGGCACGGGAAATGATTTTGTAATGATCGACAACCGCGATCTGCAGTTTCCTAAAGAAAAAGACATCATCGAAAAATTGTGTGACAGACGTTTCGGAATCGGAGCGGATGGTCTTATTTTGCTGGAAAATGAGCCGAATTATGATTTTAAAATGGTGTATTACAACTCAGACGGCGGAGAAAGTACGATGTGTGGGAATGGCGGAAGATGCCTTGTCGCTTTTGCTTTTTTCCTTGATATTTTTGAAGATAAATGCAAGTTTATCGCCATCGACGGAGAACATGAAGCGGAAATTCATAATGGTGTTGTAAAATTAAAAATGATCGACGTAGAAGCCATTTCCAACGACGGAACAGATACTGTGATGAATACCGGTTCGCCACATTATGTAAAATATGTTGAAGATCTGGTAAATTATAATGTTTTTGCAGAAGGACACGGCATCAGAAATTCGGAAAATTATAAAGAAAAAGGAATCAATGTGAATTTTGTGGAAAAAATTACGGATGATGAAATTTTCGTAAGAACCTATGAACGAGGCGTTGAGGACGAAACGTACAGCTGCGGAACAGGAGTTACAGCTTCGGCTTTAACTTTTTTACAAAAAAACAATCTAATCTCTGTAAAAGTTAAGACTTTGGGAGGAAACCTTAAAGTACATGCTGAAAAAAACGGAAATTCTTTCCAGAACATCTGGTTGGAAGGTCCTGCAAAACAGGTTTTTAGAGGAAAAATTGACCTTATTTAAAAACAAAAACTTTTAATCAAATAATAAATGAAAAAAGCTATTCTCATTATCATCCTGCTTGTATTGGTAGTAGGCGGATTTTTTGGTTTTAGATTTTATAAAAAATACTACGGAAACAACATCGAAAAAGACGGATATGTTCTGATCCCTCACAATGCAGGCTTCAAACAAATCCTGGATTCTGCGGCAAAATATGTCGACAATAAAGAATCTTTCGAATCTGTAGCCAAAGAAAAAGGATTGGATAAATATTTCAAAGCGGGGCGCTATCACTTCCAGAAAGGAATGGGCAATGCCAATTTGGTGAATATGATCAAGGCCGGAAACCAAACCGAAAATAGCTTTAGAATAGGTGATTTTGGGGACATTTATCAGATGGTGGGTAAAGTAACCAAGAAAACAGAACAGGATTCTTTACAATTTGTGAATGACTTTAATGCCATCGCTGTCGAAAAAGGCTACCGTAATGCGGAAGATCTTAAAAAATATTTCTTCATTGATACCTACAACTTCTTCTGGACGGTAACTCCGAAAGAATTTTTCAAAAAATTTGATGACCAGTACAATGAATTTTGGAACAGTGAAAGAAAGGCAAAAGAACAGCAATCGGGCTTAACGAGAGACCAAATCTATGCTTTGGCATCTATTGTTTACAAAGAATCCGGAGGCAAGAAAGACGAAATGAAAACCATTGCAGGATTATATCTGAACCGCTACAGAAAAGGAATGAAACTGCAGTCTGATCCTACCGTGATCTATGCCATTAATAAACAGACCAACTTCAAAGAATCTATCAAAAGGGTTTTTTATAAGCATTTGTCTACACCATCCCCTTACAATACCTACGCCAATGCAGGAATTCCTCCGGGACCGATCTGTATCGTGGATAAAAATTCTGTAGATGCCGTTTTAAATGCTGAAAAGAACGACTACATCTTCATGTGTGCAGATCCTGCGAGATTCGGATATCACAAATTTACAGCAAGTGCTGAACAACACGCCATCAATGCAAAAGCATATCAAGAATGGCTTAATTCTAAAAATATAAAATAAAAAATAAATTTAACTTTATTTTAACAATTTAATAATTAACATTTAGCTTCTTAAAGCGACATATATAGTTATAAATAATAAATCAATCTTAATATTTTGAAGTTAATTGTATTAACGATTTCACAATATTAAGAAAAATCTTTCACGATTTTACACAAACAATACCTTATGAATCAGACGGAAATCATTAACATTTTTACAAAAAAAACCTTAGGGCTTACTTTTGTACTTTCGGCGGCAGCTTTTGCCTTTGCACAGGAGAAGGTAGGTATTTCGGGGTCGGTTGTCAACAAGAACAATCAGCCCGTTCCTTATGCTTCTGTTACGTTCAGTAATAAAGCAAATAAACTGTTCAGCGATGCTGCTCTTACCGATGAGAAAGGACAATACAGCGTTAATCTGGCTCCCGGAAACTACGATATCAGCATTGAAGCAATCGATTACAAAAAAAGTGTTCTTAATAAGCAGATCACAGCAGCAGGCAACATCGGAGCATTTTCCATTGACCCGGAAGTAAGTGCAACGAATACAAAAACCACTGAAATTCAAGGAGTAACGATCACTGCACAATCTACCAAGCCTTATAAGGTTGAATTAGATAAAAGAACCTATGACCCGTCTCAGGATATCGTAAGTAAAGGAGGAAATCTTCAGGATGTTCTTTCTAATGTACCTTCGGTTTCTGTGGATACAGACGGTACAGTTTCTATGAGAGGAAGTTCGAATGTAAAATTTTTAATTAACGGAAAACCTTCTGCCCTTCTTGGCATCGACGACGGAGCCAATGCTCTGCAAAGTATCCCTGCCGATCAGATTGAAAAAATTGAGGTGATCACCAACCCTTCTTCAAAATTTGAGGCGAGCGGAACTGCGGGGATTTTGAATATTATTTTAAAGAAAAACAAGAAAACCGGTTTCAACGGAAGTGTAACGGGGACTTTGGGATATCTTCCGCAAACGAATTTAAATACTAATTTAAGCTGGAGAAAAGGTAAATTCACTTGGTTTTTAAATGGCGGTGGCGGCTACAGAGAGTCTAAAAATACAAGCAGAAATAATGCATGGTATACTAGCGGTCCCATTAAACAAACAGATAATGAATCCATTACGAACAGCCAAAATAATAACTATAATGCTTCCGGAGGTTTAACATTCGATATTACTGACAAAACTTCTGTCAACGCTTCAGGAACCGTAAGAACTTTTGATAATGAAAGTGATGGTAACGTTACCTACTATGATTATTTGACGGATAATAGTACAGCTTTCAGACAAAGAACTAACACCGGAAGAGGGAATAACCTTGCTTTTCAGGGCGACTTCGGATTGGATCATAAATTTGATGACAAAGGTCAAAATATTGCACTTTCATTAAGTTTACAAAGAAACCGTTCAAATAACGACACTGATATTTTTGATACTGAAAACTATGATTTTAAACTTAGAGATCTGGTAAACCAGAAAACTATTAATAAATCTGTCATTGGAAAAGCTGATTATGAGCTTCCTATCGGAGAAAATTCAAAAATCGAAGCGGGATACAGATTGGATATTAATACCAACGATTATAATAACGATGTATTAGAAACTGAAGATCTGGCCACTCCTCTATCATATCTTAATAAATATACTTATGATGCGACTTATAAGGAAACATTCAATGCTTTCTATTTACAGTTTAAGAGCAAAATAGGCAATTTTGGGTATCAGTTAGGTTTGAGGGATGAGCTTTCTAATGTAGATATTTATTATAAAAATTTAGAGCCGAATAAGCCTGCATTAAATTCTAATAAAAACTATAATAACTTATTTCCAACGATTTATTTAAGCTACGAATTTGCAAAGGATAATCAGTTGTTATTGAACTATACGAAAAGAATTGACCGTCCCCGTTCATTCTTTATGATTCCGAATCCTAGCTATAGCGATAATCAGAATATTTTTGACGGAAATATTGATCTAAATCCGTCGTATGTAGATTCATACGAGTTTGGTTACAGTATTTCTAAAAAGAATTTTACCATTAATCCCACTCTATATTACAGACATACGACAGATGATGTAAAAATGGTGGTTTATAACCAATTTGATGCTGATATACAATTAAATACATTCCATACGTTACCCGTTAATTTAGGTACGGATGACAGATACGGTCTGGATTTTAATTTCAACTGGGATGCTACAAAATGGTTAAGATTTATGGGAAATGTCGATTTATTCGGATATAAAACAAGTGGAACTTATTTTGATGCAAGTAAAATGTCTGAGCCATTATACTTTGATGGTAGCGGATTCTCTTCAAGAGCAAGATTAACGTCTACATTCAAAGTTGATAAGACTTTTAACTTCCAGATTCAAGGATTTTACAGAGGAGGACAAAAAACTCAAAGTTTAGACAGAAAAGACATGTATGCCATAAGTTTTGGAGCTTCTAAAACCGTTATGAAAGGAAACGGAACTATCAGCTTCAACATTCAGGATATTTTTAATACCAGAGCGATGCAGTCTACAGCGTATGGTCCTAACTATATCAGAGATTCTTACATGCAGTGGCAGCCAAGACAATTTGCGCTATCATTTACTTACAGATTTAAGCAAGGTGAAAAAATTGAGCCGCCTAAGAAGAAAAAAGACATCAACTCCAATGCAACCGGAGACGATCAGCAAGGCGGACCAATGTAATCCTGCCCTATACAAACAAAAAATCCCGAAAATAATTTCGGGATTTTTTTATTTTACTGTTTCAGGTTTCGAAACTTTGGTTTTTTCCGCTTCGTAAATTCTTTTTCTTAAATCACTCGAGGAAAACCTGTGATCTCTTTTGTTGTAATAGATCTCAATACCTTTGTCTTCGCAGTATTTTTTTCCTGTGAAATCTCTGTCCATATAATCGTCTCCGATAATTCTTACATCAATTACGAAAGATTTTAGGATATCTTCAAGATCTTCTTCCGTATAGTATGGAATAATTTCGTCAACTGCATTTACCGCCTTCAACTGAATATATCTCTCTACAATAGTCTGAGTAGGTTTATTCTTGTTGGGACGATCATGAGAGGGATCAATCTGCAGACCCACGATAAGGTAATCACAAACCGTTTTTGCCTCTTCCAGCATTTTAATATGGCCGGCATGAAGCAAATCAAACGATGAAAACGTGATGCCTATTTTCTGTGTTTTCATATAAATAAATTCTTTTTTTATTCTAATTTTAATTTCTTTTATGGAGTTCTCGATTCCAAATATTTTTGCCATTGCCAAACAGTTCTTAAAGCCTCTTCCAAAGAAGTTTCAGACTTCCAGCCGAGTTCTCTTTCCGCTTTGTTTACATTGGCATAAGCGATGGTAATATCCCCTTCTCTCCTGTCACAAATCTGGTAAGGAACTTCTACATTATTTGCTGTTTCAAAAGCTTTTACCACTTCCAAAACAGAAGATCCTTTTCCTGTTCCAAGATTGTAAATATCAATCTTTGTTTCTTCAGACTGATCATTCATTAATCTTTTTAAAGCCGCAACGTGAGCCTTTGCAAGATCTACAACATAGATATAATCGCGCACTGCCGTTCCGTCTTCCGTAGGATAATCATTCCCCCAAATACTTAGCTTTTCACGAATTCCTGCAGCAGTTTGCATAACGTAAGGTACTAAATTATTTGGAACCCCAATAGGCAATTCACCAATTTTTGCTGAAGGATGTGCCCCGATCGGATTAAAATATCTTAATAACGAAATTTTTCGGTGATACGCTTTTGCAAAATCCATCAGAATTTCTTCGCCCATCTGTTTTGTTTTTCCATAAACACTTTCGGGCATTTTGAGCGGGGTATTTTCATCAATCGGCATCGTATCTGCCTGACCGTAAACCGTACAAGATGAACTAAAAATAAAGTTTGAAATTCCTCTTTCTTTAAATTCCTGTAAAATATTGATTACCGAAAACAAATTATTTTCATAATAATCCACCGGTTTCAGTTGACTTTCGCCGACCGCTTTTGAAGCTGCAAAGTTGATGCATCCTTCGATTTGATGAGCATCAAAAACCTGAGTCAGAAGCTCTTTTCTTTTTAAATCGAAAGGATAAAAAACAGGCTTTTTACCCGTAATTTCTTCAATATTTTTTAAAATAAACCTTTCAGAATTGGATAAGTCATCTACAATAACGACTTCAAAATTATCATTCAACAGTTCTACCACCGTGTGCGAACCGATATATCCAAGACCTCCTGTTACGAGTATTGCCATTTTTTTAGTAATTGTTATTTTTAATCATTGTGTTTTCCTATATCTTCCATTTCATTTTTTGCAGGAGTATGTCTAAAATAATTTATAAGTAATGTCGGAACTATTAAAAAAATGAAAAGTGTAATTAAAAAAGAATTAATATAAGTTTTCCAAAGTCCCCCATAATTCATATAAAAACTTAAAAAGCCTAAAATTACTATCAAAAAACTTGTAACATTTAAATATGTAAACATTTTTTTTGATTCTTTAAAAATATGTATAAATGTCACTATTAATAATATAAATACAATAAAATTAAAAAAATATGCAAAAGATCTGAATTTTACATATTTTTCAGCCAATCTGTAACCTCTAAGTAAAATATTGATTGCAAATACACTGTAGTAAATAATCCAGCCAAGAAGAAAAACTATTGTAAAAAAATAAGCAAACTTATTTTTTAAAATCCTTTCGTCGTGAAGCATATTTTTATTTCATAAATTCCAACACAGCATCCGTAATATACTTCAACTGCTCATCATCCAATTCTGTGTGCATCGGTAAAGAAATCACCTGATCCAGAAGCTTGTCTGTGTTTACAAAATCTGCATCGTTACTTTCCTGATAATACGCTTTTTGCTTTCTCAATGCTACAGGATAATAAATCATTGCCGGAATATCTTTTTCAGTTAAGAATTTTTGCAAATCATTACGTTTTCCGTTTAGGATTCTTAATGTATATTGGTGAAATACGTGCGTGGAATTTTCCGCTCTTTTTGGAGTTAAAATATTTTCGTGACCGGCAAAAGCTTCGTCATAATAATCGGCTGCCTTTCTTCTTGCTTCGTTGTACGTATCCAAATGAGGAAGTTTTTTTCTCAAAACCGCCGCCTGAATACTATCCAATCTTGAATTAACCCCAACCTCATCGTGATAATATCTTTCGTACATTCCATGGTTTACAATTCCTCTTAAACGATGTGCTAATTCATCATTATTTGTGAAAATCGCTCCACCATCACCATAACATCCTAAGTTTTTCGATGGAAAGAAAGACGTTGTTCCCACGGTAGACATCGTTCCTGCCTGTCTCACTGTACCGTCAGAAAAAGTATATTCAGAACCGATGGCCTGTGCATTATCCTCGATTACATATAAATTGTGTTCTTCAGCAATTTTTAAAATTTCCTCCATATCCGCACATTGTCCGAAAATATGAACAGGAATAATTGCTTTTGTTCTTGGAGTGATCGCTTTTTTAATCGCTTCTGTTGAAATCGTAAATGTATCATAATCTACATCTACCAAAACAGATTTAAGTTTCAGCAAATGTATAACTTCCACTGTCGCAGCAAATGTAAAATCTGCCGTGATAATTTCATCGCCTTCCTGCAGATCCAGCGCCATTAGGGCAATCTGAAGAGCATCCGTGCCGTTTGCACAAGGAATGACGTTTTTTACTTCCAAATAAGATTCCAATTCATTCTGGAAAGACTTTACTTCCGGGCCATTGATAAAAGCCGCCGAATCCATTACATTTAAAACTGCATTATCTACTTCATTTTTTATTTTGTAATACTGACTTTGTAAGTCAACCATCTGAATTTTTTTCATAAACAAATATTTCTGTAAAAATAAGGAATTTAAAATCCTATCAAAAATTTTATTGATTTTGTTTTATCTTTATACAAAATAAATACATGAAAAAAATTTTACTCTTTTGTCTATTAGCGGGTTACTCCTCTGTTTTTTCGCAGACGTCGCTTGTTTTTGTTTATTTTAAAGACAAACCCAACAAGGTCGCATTTTACGCAAATCCGTTATCGGAATTGTCCCAAAAATCCCTCAACCGCCGTACAGCACTGGGAATTGCACTGAACGACCAGGATGCACCGATCGAACAATCATATATCCAAAATATCCAGACCCTGGGTTTTACGGTGACTGATTATTCAAAATGGCTGAATGGTGTTGCCGTAAATGCGACTCCGGCTCAGGTTTCAACGCTTCAGGCTCAGACTTATGTGCAGTCTGTGGAAAGTTTTGCTAAAAATTCTTCTACCGTTCCTAAATTTAAAAATGTAAATAAATGGGACAATCCTAACAGCTCGACCGATAAGAATTTAACCGTATTTGATTACGGCTCAGGTTCTGCTCAGATTGATCAGGTGAATCTTCGCCCGCTTCATTTGGCAGGATATACCGGAACCGGAGTCACTATCGCAGTGATTGATACCGGATTTCCGACTGTAGATACAGGTTCTGCTTATTCAAGGTTATGGACAAACAGCCATATCAAAGGCGGTTATGATTTTGTCACAAAAAGCACGGATATTTACAATGCTTCTTTAAATAATCACGGCTCTGTAGTCTTGGGAGCAATTGGAGGATATATTCAGAATACTTTTGTGGGTTCTGCTCCGGATGCAGATTTTTACCTTTACCGAAGTGAAAATGCAGCTGTAGAAGTTCCTGAAGAAGAGCTTTACTGGATTGAAGCAGCGGAAGAAGCCGACAGAAAAGGCGTTGATCTTATTACATCCTCTCTGGGATATGCCACTTTCGACGACCCGAAATACAGCTACACCTACGCCAACATGAACGGAACCACTTCATTCATTGCAAGAGCTGCCGAAATTGCGGTAAATAAAGGAATTTTTGTTTTAGCGGCAGCCGGAAATTCCGGAGTGCTGCCATGGCATTACATTTTGACACCGGCGGATAATGCCAAAGTTTTCACAATTGGCTCAGTGGATTCTGCAGGAGCTTCTTCCAACTTTTCATCATACGGACCTAATTCGGCGGGTGTTGTAAAACCGGATGCCAGTGCAAGAGGAACAGCAACAACTACTGTTATGAACAACACGACCATCACAGTGAACGGAACTTCAATTGCCACCCCTATCGCTGCTGGTGGAGTTGCCTGTCTGATTCAGGCTTTTTCTACCATGAACAGAGATTTGATGAGAGATAAATTAAGACAAACCGCTTCATTATATCCCAATCATACAGATCAAATGGGTTTTGGAATTTTAAATTTCGGAAGCCTTTACAATAATGTTCTGAACACATCCGATTTAGTAAAAAAAGAAAAACTCTCCATTTTCCCGAATCCTGTTAAAAATATTCTGAATATCGCCACTGAAAGTGAAGTTCTTTCGTTGGAAGTTTATGATAATTTAGGAAGATTAATTACAAAAGTTAATGATCAAAAATCAGTAAAAGTTGAAGATTTTTCGAAAGGAGTTTATTATTTGAAAATCCAGACGAAGGATAAGGTTTATTATGAGAAATTTATAAAAGAATAATTTAAAAATTAGGTTTTACTATTAAATATTGAAAAAACAACCAACAGTTGCTCAATAACAACTAAAAGTAGCGTTATTACAACTAACGGTTTCCTTATTTCTGCTGCTTCTGAATAGTCATGAAAGTATCTTTGCTCCATAAAAACAAAGAAAAATTGCATTTATGTTAAACACTAAAATCATTGGCGATAAAATCGTCAAAGCACGAAAAGAGAGCAATATGTCTCAGGCACAACTTTCCGAACTTTTATTTATCAGTCCGCAGGCAATTGGAAAATGGGAACGCGGAGAATCTATTCCTGATCTTATTACATTCAATCGGCTTGCAGAAATTTTAGGAGTTGATCTGAATTATTTTTCAGAAAGCTTTCATTCTTCTGCAAATGAAATTAGCTCCGATAAACTTTCGGAAAAACAAACCGACGAATTATCCTTCGAAAAAGAGGATAAAAAGCCTAAATGGGATATGTCACTGGGAAATTGGGTGGATGCCGACTTTTCCGGATTGAAAAATCTTAACGAAAAATTTGGTGCCTCAAATATGCAGTGTTGTAAATTTGTTGGTTCAGATCTTTCCCATCTTATTCTAAAAAATAATAATGTTGATCTTTGTGATTTTTCAAAATCTGAGATTCGCAACAGCCGCATTCAGAGTTCTAATTTGGCTAACAATACATTTAAAAGTTGTTCCCTGAATGAAACAGAATTTTCTAAAAGCTACGTTGCGGGCTGCGATTTCACGGACGCCGATTTTACAGGAGTAATGTTAAAAGATGGCGGTTTTGAGAAAAATATCATCGCTGAATCTATCTGGAAGCGTACTTCTTTCATGAATACACACCTTGCCGACCTCGTTTTTGAAGGCAAATTAGATGATTGCTATTTTGAAAACTGCAAATTCACAAGAGTGACCTTTCAACATTCGGTACTCAGTAACACATTTTTTAAAAATAATAATCTAAAAAAAGTACAGTTTATCGATTGTCAGGCAGACAGGATAACTTATGAGTTCCTAAAAAGCGGGAAAGCAGATATCAGCGGAATCACTTTATTAACTCAATAAAATAATATTAAAAAAATAGACTGTCTTTTTTGAACAGTCTATTTTTTTATTTTAAGCCGAATTCCTACTCGCATTAATATTCCCAAACAACGAACGCGTCACCAGCTTTTCGTAAGCTTCTTTATTTCCTTCTCCTTTCTGGAGTTTCATTAAAGCATATTGCTGAATACTCAATAACGGAAGAACAATTCTCTCACGGATTTTCACCGATTTTCTGGAAAGCGGATCTTCTTCCTGTAGCATTTTAAAGCCAGTCAGTTCGAGCATAATATTTTTGGAAAGATTGTATTCATCAAACAAAACATTCCAGAATGCACCGAATTTCGGGTTATTTTTAATATAATATGTTAATGGAAAATAGGTCTTATTCATACTCATCATTGAGTTTAAAACCAATGTTTTAAAGAAATCCGAACCTTTGTACAACTCTCTCACCTCATCAAATCTCCCCTGCTCTTTCATCTGCTGCATCGCAAATCCGAAACCAAAAAATCCGGGAACGTTTTGCTTTAATTGTGACCATGATCCCACAAACGGAATGGCTCTTAAATCCTCAAATTTCAGCTCATTTCCGCTTCCTCTTTTCGATGGACGGCTTCCAATGTTGGTTTTACCGTAATATTCTAACGTACTCATTTCCTGCAAATAAGGAACGAACATCGGATGCGCCTTCAAATCAGAGTATTTTTGATAGCTGATATCTGCCAGTTCGATAATTAAAGCTCTTTCTTTTTCCGTTAAATCTTTTTTGGAATTTTTAAAAACATCATTTTCCACTCCGGCAGTCAGAAGCTGTTCGAAGTTGTATTTTGCCTGTTCTTTATTCCCGAAAATACTTGTAATCGTTTGCCCCTGAATCGTTAATTCAATTTTATTATTGGCAATTGTTTTTCCCTGAGAAGCGTAGAAATCATGGGTTTTTCCACCCCCTCTTGCTGGCGGACCGCCTCTACCGTCGAAGAAAACAACTTTAATTCCGTTTTGCTCGGAAAGCTTCGTTAAAACTTCTTTGGCTTTGTAAATTTCCCAGTTGGCTTTCAGATATCCACCGTCTTTCGTTCCGTCCGAGAAACCAAGCATAATGGTCTGGTGATTTCCTCTCCTTTCCAGATGTTTTTTATAAATAGGATTCTGATACAGCTCATTCATCACATTTTCAGCATTAGCCAAACCTTCCATCGTCTCAAAAAGCGGAACAATATCCATCTTGATCTCCTCATCCTGATAACCGCAGATTTTGAAAAATGCATAGACATTCATGACATCTTTCACGGCATCGGAATTGGAAATAATATAACGGTTCATCCCTCTCAACCCGTTCAGCTGCTGGATTTCCGCAACCTGTGAAACTGTGAGTAAAGTATCCTTCACAATATCTTCAAAATCATCAGGATTCACTTTTTCTGAGATTTGAATTAATTGATTAAACTTATCTTCGAAACTTGCTTCATGAGTTCCATTTAATTTAGCAAAAACCGTATCGATTACCTGCTGGTGAATTCTGCTGTCCTGGCGAACATCCAGCGTCGCAAAATGAGTTCCGAAAATCTTCACACGATCTTTGAAATTCACCAAAAGGTCTAGGAATAACGAATTATGCTGTTCAACCAAGATCTTTTCCGCTTCATCCAATCTTTTGATAATATCTTCTGCCGTTATTTTTTCATTCCTGAAAATCGCAGAATACAATTCATTGCTCAGCTTTGTCAGAACATCGGAAACTCCTCTGAAACTCAATCTTCTTCGTACTGTTTTCAGATTATTATAGTAAGCTTTTAAAATCGCAGAATGAAGTTCTTCTGCCACTCTTTTCGTCACATCAGCTGTCACAAAAGGGTTTCCGTCGCGGTCACCTCCCGGCCAGAAGCCAAGCTGGATCAAATCTTCATGCAGATGAAAATGATCGTTCCCGAAAGTTGATTTTATCTTGGTGAAAAGTTCGCCGATGGTGTCATAATAGACATATCTCAGATAATAAATGATGCTCATCGCCTCATCAATCGGAGTCGGTTTTTCTTTGTTGACAAACGGCGTTTTCCCCAGCTGCTGCAACAACATATCGATATTCGTGATAGAATCTGTCGTGATCGCATTTCTAAGATCATGAAGAATTCTCTGCACCGAATTCGGGTAAAACTGTGTCGGGTGAGCTGTAAAAACAACTTTCACCGCAAAATCTTTCAATTTTTCACGAATTTTATCGAGTTTATGATCCTGTAATGAACGTTCGTACATATTGGTGACCGTACCGTTATCACTTTCAGAATGAAGATTCGGAAAGGCAGCATCTTCGATGCTATCGAACAAAACCACCTGTCTTTCAATATATTGTATAATTTTAAAAAGCAGTTCGAGTTTCTGCTCTTCGGTCTCTAAACCGGTATGATTTTTAAAGAATTCTTCAACGATTTCCTCAGGCGTTTTTCCGGCTTCGTAACCAATCTTGCTTTCTTCACAAAGGAACGGAAGCAGCATCCCGATATTCGTCATTTTATCATAAGGCAGGCTCATAAATAATGAATTATAGATCTGGAACTTATTTTCCACGATCTGCCTGAATTTTTCTGCGCGTTGGTCGTGTATCATGTAACAAATGTAGGGGATTTTGGGGAAAATTTTATTATATCAAAACATAGAATTTTAATACTTTTTTAGATATTTAACATTTGTGTAAGTTGATTTTCTTAATTTTAAATAAAACTAATAATATATGATTGATGATATTATGTTTACTTTTGAGAAAAACTTTCTTAGATTAAAAAATTTAATTGAACTATATAAGAGTATTTCGACAGGCCAAGGTAGAAAACCTACCAATTCTTTAGATATATTAAGAGCTACTACTGTTTTAGCACATTCTACACTAGAAGACTATTTAAGGAATTTACTCTTATGGAAACTACCTTCAGAAAATCAGGAAAAAATTAATAACATTCCATTAATGGGTACCTCTCTAATTGGGAGGCCTACAAAATTTTCTTTAGGTGAGCTTACTTTACATCGGGGAAAGAGTATTGATGAAGTTATTGATGCATCTGTTAAAGAATATTTAAATACTGTTAGCTTTAATGATACATCTGATATTGTAAAAGCTTTAACTAGTATTTCCATAACAATTACACCAGAAATGCAAAATTTATTTCCTACACTAAATGAAATGATTAAGAGAAGACACAATATTGTTCATCGGGCTGATCGTGATGTTTCAGTTGGCAGAGGAAATCACAGAATAAAATCTATCAGTGTCCAAAAAGTTGAGAAATGGAAAAAAGAAATTGATAAACTAGTAATAGAAATTAATAAAAGTTTTATTGTTTAAATTTGCAAATATGGGACTATTTATAATCACAAAACGTACGAATGGTGACTATCAATTTAATTTGAAAGCAGCTAATGGTCAAATCATATTAACCAGTGAAGGTTATTCAACAAAAAATTCTTGTCATAGAGGTATACAATCAGTAATCGAAAATTCTCAAATTGATTCCCAATTTGATAGAAAAACTTCTACTAATGGTTTTTATTACTTCATTTTAAAAGCTAGGAATGGTGAGATAATAGGCGTAAGCCAAATGTACGCAAGTGAAGCAGGTAGAGAAAATGGTATTTATTCTGTAAAGATAAATGCAATTCAAAGCCAAATAGCTGACAAAAGTTAAAAAGCAATTTTAAATCAAATTGTATAAGTAATATATTTAATTTTACACTTCATGCCAATCCATATCCAATGAAAAAAATATTCATATTCCTCCTCCCCATTTTATTTTTCACTGCCTGCGGCGACGACTGCTACAACGCTCCACAGCCGATTGTATTTGAATTCGTCAATTCCAATGGTGAAAATGTACTTGCTGATGGAACACTCACTACCTATTCCATTCAGGACGAAAATCACAACGCCATACAACTGACCAAGACTTCCGACAACATGGTCATTTTAGAAAATGTAGGCGCTTATAACGGGACTAAAAATTATACTTTCTATTCTAATCTTAAAGTTTTTGATTTTTCAATTCAATCTTCTGAATTTAAAGGAGGTTGTGATGGTTTTCAGATCAATAAATTAACGTTTACAGGTGTCAATATGCAGGTATCAGACGAAAAAGGCTACTATAAAATTGTATTGGAATAAATTTTGACTTAAATGTGCTAAAATTTAACCACAAAAACAAGTTCTTTGCTAAATTTGCAAAAACAACAGAATGAAATTATTATTTCCGACTTTATTGTTATTATCAGGTCTGGTTTTCGGTCAGAAAGCTGTTCCTTCAGATTTCAAAAAAATCCCGGAAATTTTAGACAACACCGAACTGCTCTACCCTTTCATCGTTCCCGGCAAAAAGTATGACTATTGGTCGGTTCTTCGCAACAACCCCGATCCTGACAAAGCCATCATCTACGAAAGCCAGATGCCACAGTATATGACGATCAATGATCCGGCTCCGGAGAAGGGATTTTTTCAAAAATGTCTGGGAGAAGACTGTTTTTCATACCTTATTGCCTGTGAAAACAGCCGTTCAGCATATTTTTCAAACGAACAGCAATTAAGAGATTTTATCGGATGTGTTGATAATCTTCCGGAAGCAATTTTAATTGCCAACACTTATGGCTACACCGTTGACACAACAAACAAACTGGCCGGCTCCTACAAAATTGAAGAAAAAAATATTTCGTTATATCTTTCAAAAACAAAAAATTGTCCGCTGACTAAAGAATCTTTCCTCATCAAAATCAACAGAAAAACCGGAAGACTCGAAGCCAAAAGCAACGGAATTTATGTTAAAAGTGAGGATTGCGGAGTGCAATAAGTAGGGAAGATAGATGATGGAAGCGGGAAGTTACTACTTACCGATTATTTTTAGAACGTCTTCAATAACTTCCAACCTCCAGCTCCCTGCTTCCAACAAATTATATGTTTATCGCGCCTTGCCCCGAAGCAATCAGATACGCGTCTTTCAACGTTTCAGAATAGGTCGGGTGCGCGTAAGAAATTCTGAACATATCTTCTGCCGTGATTTCGTATTCCTGAGCGATAACGCCTTGTGCAATCAAATCTGCGGCTCTGGCTCCGATCACATGAACGCCTAAGACTTCACCATATTTCGGATCAACCAACACTTTCGCAAAACCATCCATATCCATCGAAGCTCTCGCTCTTGCACTCGCTGAAAACGGGAATTTCCCCACATTATACGGAATATTATTTTTCTTTAAATATTCCTCCGAATAGCCCACAGAAGCCACTTCCGGCCAAGTATACACCACACCCGGAATTCTGTCGTAGTGGATATGATGTTTTTGTCCGTTGATGGTTTCCGCCACCAAAACACCTTCTTCCTCTGCTTTGTGAGCCAGCATTGCACCGCCGATCACATCACCGATTGCGTAGATATTAGAAACCGCTGTCTGATTATTTTCATAGACTTTAATAAATCCTCTTTCATCTACTTCAACACCGGTATTTTCCAAGCCTAAGCCTTTGGTAAAAGCTTTTCTTCCGACTGCCACCAGGACATATTCCGCTTCCAGTTCGTTTTCTGTACCGTCTTTATCTTTAAATAAAACTTTTGCGGACGATCCCAGATTCTCAGCTTTATAAACACCCAGATTTAAACGAATATCAATTCCTTCTTTTTTCAGGATTTTATGAAGGTTTTTTCCCAATTCATTATCCATCGTTGAGATCAGATTATCAGCATATTCCAGAATGGTCACCTGAGTTCCGATTCGGTTGAAAATGGATGCCATTTCTACGCCGATCACTCCTCCACCGATGATTACCATTGATTTTGGCAGCTCTTTTAATGACAAAGCTTCGGTTGAAGTAATAATTCTTTGCTTATCGATTTCAACACCAGGGATGGTTGACGGTTTTGAACCTGTCGCAATGATATAATGTTTCGCTGTAAGGTCTATTGTTTCATTTTCATTGCTTATTTTTAGGGTAGAATTATTGACAAAACCTGCCGTTCCTTTTAATCGGGTAATTTTATTTTTATTCATTAAAAAATCAAGTCCGGCGGTGTTTTTGGAGACCACTTCGGCTTTTCTTTTGTACATCTGCTGAAAATCGAGCTCGATTTGGTTTAATTTAATTCCATGTTCATTAAATTTATGCTGAGCTTCCGAAAAATGATGCGTACTGTCCAGCAAAGCCTTGGTAGGAATACAGCCAACGTTGGTACAGGTTCCTCCCAACGTGTCATATTTTTCGATAATCGCAGTTTTGTAGCCGAGTTGTGCCGCTCTGATTGCAGCCACGTATCCACCGGGTCCGGAGCCGATTACGGCGATGTCATAATTTTCCATTTGATTTATTAATTTTTTATGATTAAATTTACTTTTATTTTGCAAGCAAAATTAAAACAAAAACTTTCATTTTGCAAGTGATATTTTAGATATTGATAGTATGAATAAAAAGAGGTCAGACTGCCCCATCAGTTGCTCCCTGGAAATCTGGGGCGACAAATGGTCGTTGTTGATTATCCGTGATCTGATGATAAAAAAAGAATGTACTTACGGAGATTTTATGAAAGCCGGAGAAAAAATTGCTTCCAATATTTTGGCTTCAAGACTTCACCATTTATTGGAAAACGGAATTATTGCCAAGAAAGACCACCCTGAAAATAAGCTGAAAGTCTTATACCATCTGACAGAAAAAGGAATCGATTTGGTTCCTGTAATCGTCGAGATTAATCTTTGGGGAGATAAATATATGACCGTTCCTGACGACAGAAAAAAGCTGCTGGAGAATATTAAAAAGGATAAAGAGAAGTTTATTAAAAAAGCGAAGGCGTATCTTTCTAGTTGATCTGCACTGTCATTCAGAACGAAGTGAAGAATCTATTAGACAATCTTTTTCCCACAAAGTTTTTCATCCTGAAAGGATCTAGACCGTTTTTTAGCTTTGTTAAGATGCTTTCAGCATGACAATTCTATAGTTATTTTTAAAACATTATTGAGATTGCTTCGTCGCTTCTGAACCATGTTCGCAGACCTTTTGTCTGTTCGCAATGACACGATAGTTTTAATAAAAATTAATCATCATAATTTTAAAACTTTATTAACTCAATTTTCGTTGGGCAATGCTTAAATTTGATTTAAAATAAATTTTAAGAACAATGCTTAATTTCGAGTTTAAAAATCCAACAAAAATACTTTTCGGGAAAGGTGAAATAGCAAAAATTTCAAAAGAAATCCCCAAAGACGCTAAAATTTTAATGATCTACGGCGGCGGAAGCATCAAAAATAACGGTGTTTACGATCAGGTAAAAGATGCCTTAAAAGATCATGAAGTCTATGAGTTCGGCGGTGTTCCTGCCAATCCGGAATATGAAGTCTTGATCAATGCTTTAAGCTTTATCGAAGAAAAAGATATCACTTTCCTTCTGGCTGTTGGTGGTGGTTCTGTGATTGATGGGACAAAATTTCTTTCTGCAGCGGCAAATTACGACGGTGAACCGTGGGAAATCCTTACAAAACCGGTAAGAACTTTTGAAGGAGAAGGAATGCCTTTCGGAACAGTTCTGACCTTACCAGCAACGGGTTCTGAAATGAACTCAGGATACGTAATTTCCAGAAGAGAAACCAACGAAAAGCTTTCTACAGGTGGTCCCGGACTTTTCCCACAGTTCTCGGTTTTGGATCCGGAAGTTGTGAAATCAATTCCGCAAAGACAAATCGTAAACGGAATTACCGACGCTTATACCCACGTTTTGGAACAATATATGACGGCCCCTTCTTCTGCAGATTTACAGGAAAGAATCGCCGAAAGTATTCTGATCAGCTTGCAGGAAACAGCTCCGAAAGTGTTGGCAGACGATTTCGATTATGACGCAGCTGGAAATTTCATGTGGTGCTGTACGATGGCTCTGAACGGACTAATTCAAAAAGGAGTAATCACAGACTGGGCGGTTCATGCAATGGGACACGAACTGACAGCTTATTTCGGAATCGATCACGCAAGAACATTGGCAATCATTGCTCCATCTCATTATCGTTATAATTTTGAGGCTAAAAAAGGAAAATTAGCGCAATACGCCGAAAGAGTCTGGGGAATTAAAAACGGAACTGTCGAGGAAAAAGCAGAACTGGGAATTCAGAAACTGGAAGAATTTTTCCATAGCCTTCATATTCAGACCAAACTTTCAGAATACACGGAAGACTTCAACGGAACCGCAGAAAGAGTGGAAAAAGCCTTTACAGAAAGGAATTGGCTGGGTCTTGGCGAATATAAAAAACTGACTCCGCAGGATGCTTATAAAATCGTGGAGATGAGCTATTAATAAAGACTGGAAGCCTGAGGCTGGATGATGGAAGCTTATTTTTGTAGTGTTAAAATAATACGTTTTAATAATAAACTTCCCGCATCCATCTTCTAACTTCCATCCTAAATTATCTTTTCTACAACCAATCATTCAAAAAACCTTAATTTCATTATTGATATTTCAAATTTATTTATATTTTAGCATATTCTTAAATTTGTGAAAATGAAAAAACAGTTACTTCTTTTATTTGCCTTTTCAGCGTTAGCGCTTACTTCTTGTGAAGATGATGATATCCAAGGTTATGAAATGGATATGATGAAAGGTGATTGGAAGACCAGTAAAATAGAAGTGATCTCCGGAAAAGACGATAAAACAGTAATTTCTACAGATACTCCTATAGGATGTTCTGCCAAAAACATTACATACTTCAGTACAGATTACTCTACTTCTTATACCTATTTTACAGGAGTGGGTGCAGATTGCCAGCTTAACGGTAAAAGTGAAGGAACTTATACTTACGACACCGAAACAAAGGATTTAACGATCAATTATGTAAATGACAGTTCAAGACCGTATAAAGTGGTAGTGCTTACCAGCTCAGAAATGAGAGTGAAGCAGATGTTTGACAACATCGACCAGAATGGAGATCTGATCATTGATTACACTTACATTACTTACAAAAGATAAACACAAAACTCCCGGATTTTTCGGGAGTTTTTTTATGAAAAAGAAAAATTTTAATATTAACTGAAAATTATTAAAAAATGAAGAAGATATTATCAGCATTCCTGTTGCTGACTGTTGCCCTTTTCTTTTCGCAGGAAAAAAAGCCGATGTTTTGGCAAGACATTCAGAATTTCAAAAAACTGGATCAGGAAACAGCACCACCGAAAGATGCCATCCTTTTAGTCGGAAGTTCATCTTTCACCAAATGGACGGATGTTGCGAATTATTTTCCGGATAAAACAATCATCAACAGAGGTTTTGGCGGATCCAGGCTTACAGATCTTAATGATTACGCCAATGATCTTCTGAACCCTTATCAGCCTAAACAGATCATTATTTACTGTGGAGAAAATGATTTTGCGGATAATGATAAACTAAAAGCAGATGTCGTTGTCAACAGATTTAAAACTTTTTATAAAAAAATAAGAGCAAAATTTCCTGATATTGAGGTAGATTACATTTCCATTAAATATTCTCCGAGCCGCGAAAAGCTTTGGCCACAAATGAAAATTGCCAATAAAAAAATCGCTGCTTTCATGAAAAAAGAACCTCATGCAGAATTCATTGATATTACAAAAGTGATGCAGGATTCCAACGGAAACGTAAGAAAAGACCTTTTTGTGGAAGATATGCTTCATATGACTCCGGAAGGTTATCAGCTATGGACTTCTGTGATGAATCCTTATATGAAGTAAGCGAAGTCGAAGCATCTTAAGCAGAATGATCCTTGTCAAGGTTCAGAACCTTGACAAGGATTAATAATCCAATAAAAAAACGATTCCAAATTGGAATCGTTTTTCGTTTATTTTTTTCTCTTAGATTTTGATATTGCTTTCTGTTGCGCTCTGTTGGCTCCGAATTTCTTTGGTGCCTTTCTCTTCGACGGGCCACCCCAGTTTTCCTTCTTATTTTTATCCTTCTTCTCATGGAAAGCACCTCCACCTTCGGTTAATTTAACCTGTGCAGGATTTTTCATCACAATTTGTTCTTCTTCAGAAGCAATCTTTTTAGGATTAATTTTCACTCCTTCAGGGAAATCGATGAATTTTAATTCTTTATCCATCAGCAATTCGATGTCAAGGATCAAAGGTTCTTCTTTTTTTGTCACAAATGTGATAGCCTTTCCGTTCTTATCCGCTCTACCCGTTCTACCAATTCTGTGAATGTATTGCTCAGGAACATCAGGAGTTTCAAAATTGATGACGTGGGTAATATCTGAAATATCCAGACCTCTAGCCATTACGTCAGTAGTAATCAGACCTCTTATCTCCTCATTTTCAAAACGTTTCATTGCTTTAAGCCTGTAATTTTGAGATTTATTCGAGTGAATGACATCAAACTGTTCAGGGAAAAGTTCATCAATTTTAGTAAACAACAAATCTGCATGTCTTTTATTATTATTGAAAATCAAAACCTTAGACATATCGGTATCCGTTTTCAATAAATGTTCAAGCAAATTAATTTTAGTATTAAAATTTTCTACTTTATATCCGGTTTGCTCAATTTTTTCCAATGGAGTTCCGGATTTTGCTAAAGAAATTTCTACCGGACTGGCAAAATACTCATCCAGCATTTCATCTACAGCTTCCGTCATCGTAGCCGAGAAAAGAATGTTTTGTCTTTTCTCCTTCATCATTTCAAAAATGTGTGTCAGCTGCGGTCTGAAACCTAAATTAAGCATTTCATCAAACTCATCAATGATCAGCTTCTGAACTTCTCTCAGAGAAATGGCATTATCAATCGCTAAATCCATCACCCTTCCCGGAGTTCCCACCAAAATATCACATCCGTCATTGAACAACAGCTTCTGTGTATTGATATTTTTACCTCCATAAATTCCGATAACTCTTGCAGTAATATTTTCGGTCAGTTTTTCAATAATTTCCGTTACCTGTACTACTAATTCTCTTGTAGGAACCAATACCAAAACCGTTGGATTTCCGGTCTTGTTGTATTTCCATGTCTTTAAAACTGGCAGAAGATAAGCTAATGTTTTTCCGGTTCCGGTTTGTGCAATTCCCATTACATCGCGTCCGGAAAGTATCGGCTTTAAGCTTTTTTCCTGAATCGGTGTAGGTTCGAAGAGTTCCAGATCCGCCAAAACATCAAGAATTTTAACCGGAAGTTCAAAATCTGCAAAAGTGAGTTTTTCCATGGTGCAAAGATAGGTAATTAATTTTTTAAACTTTAGCGGTAAGTCTGAAGATGGAAGCTGGAGGTTTGTAATCCTCAAATTGAGCTTTGTGTTTACCTTTTTTAATCTTCGCGAAGTGAGTTAAAAAGCTATTTTTGAGTACTTTAAATCACTTCCTTGTAATCCTCAATAAAATAATAATCACCAACAATATAGAAAAAATAAACCCCAATACCGCCATCAAAGACATTTCTCCAATTCTAGGACCTGATTCTGAGACAAAAACGATGGCTGTTGCAATAATATTTGCCCCTAAAATCATGGCTAAAATTAAATTGACAATGCTTGATTTTATAAGTTGATTTGTCTTTTCAATATTCTTGATTTCGCTGGAAACAGTGAATTTATTTTCGTCTAATTTTTGTAAAACAGAACGTAATTCTTTCGGAATTTCATCTACATTATCTGTAAAATTCATCATCCGATCCATTCCTGTTTTTAAAATATTCTTTGGACTGATCTTTTTTGCAAATATTTTTTTCGTGTACGGATGCAAACTTTTTACAATATCAAGATCGGGATTAATCGTTCTTCCAACACCTTCTATCAGACTGATACCTTTGAATAAAAGATAAAAATAATCCGGCATGTACAGTCGATTATCCTTCAATACATCTTTCATTTTATTGATAATTGATTGTGGATCAATATCTTTCAATGAAGAACTATGTACAAAATCCAGAATATCCTCAACATCATTTTCGAATCTTCTTTCATCCGGAATCTGATAGCTGATCGCCATTTTTTTCAGATATCTAACAATTTTATGCGGATTTTTTGCAACAAAGCTTACAATTAAATTTTCAAGAACTTCTTTATCATTCGGCGGAATTTTTCCTACAGCTCCAAAATCAATAAAAACAACCTTTCCGTCTTTTTTAACTAAAATATTTCCGGCATGAGGATCTGCATGGAAGAAACCATAATCTAAGATTTGTGACACAAAAAGCCTTAAACCAACCTCGGAAATCGTTACCGGATTAATATTATGTTCTAAAAGTAAAGCTTTATCCGTTACCTTTATTCCATCAATAAATTCCATACAAAGAATATTATTGTTAGAAAATTCTTCGAAAATTTTAGGAACGTAGGTTTCTTTATTATTTTTAAAATTTCTTCTGAACTGTAGAATATTTTCCTTTTCATTGATCAAAGAAACTTCTTCCAGCAAAGATTTTTCAAAAGTGGAAATAGCCTGTTTTAAATTGAGCTTCTCTCCTATTTCAGAGTAAGATGAAACGAGTTTTTCAAGGTCTTTAATTAATAATAAATCATCTTCAATAACAGTTTGAACATCAGGCTTTTTTATCTTTAAAATCACTTCAGTTCCGTCGATTAAAGTTGCCTTGTAAACCTGGGCAATGGAAGCTGTTGCCAATGGATCTCTCTGAATATCAGCAAAATGCTCATTAATGGAAATATTGAATTCGTTTTCGAGAATTTCCTCAATATTCATTTCAACCATATCTACCTTATCCTGAAGCTTCTGCAGCTCCTGAATAAGCTCAGGCGGGAGAAGGTCTTCCCTGTTGCTGAATGTCTGACCGAGCTTCACAAACGTAGGTCCCAATTCTTCCAAAACCAGCCTGATTCTTTCGTAAACGGTTCCTTTGGAGACAATTTCGTCCGTATTATTGGGAATATCCACCTGCTTGTTTCCGCTTTTCATTCTTGCCAAAACATCTTTAAAACCGTATTTGCTCAGTACGGAAATCAATTTTGCGGATCTTTTCAGTTTTCTCTGTTGTTTGTCAAACATATCTTGAAATGTAGTTGCAATTTAATTCAAAAATTGTTCTTTTTAATTATATTCAAATAAAAATCTATAATTTCGATTCATAAAATTCATTCAAAAAACAATGACAGAATCAGAATTAAAAAACATACTTAAAATCTGTAATAAAGCTACAAAAGCTCCCTGGAGATTATATATTGAAGGAAGAGATTTTACTTCCGGCTCCAGCTTTATTATGACAGGCGAAATCGAAAATAGAGATTATGATATTGAATTTTTAAAAATAAAGAAAGAAGACCAGGATTTTATTGTTATGGCCAGAAATGTTCTCCCTCAATTGATTAATGAAATTATCAAACTTAAATTCCAACAATAAACTCTTACTTACACATCGATTCATTAAAAAAATATTTTTAACTTTATACTCACCAAACAGTAAAACCAACCTATAAAGAAATATTAAAATGAAAAATTTAAAGAAAATCTCAAGAGAACAATTAAAAAACATTGCGGGAAGCGGAATTATCAGAAACTGCTCAAACGAATGTTGTCCGAAAGACGGAAGACCAAGATGTCCGGGATTGATTTGTCCGGCAGTGGTTTGTCCGCAATATGCTTAATAATAAATTGTTAGATAAAATAAACGAAAAGACTGCATCGATGTGCAGTCTTTTTCTATTTCAGATATGTTTCGTACAAATCTCTTCTTCTGTCTTTCATGACCTGAACGGAACCATGATGATGAAGATCTTTTAACAAATTCAGATCCACATCGACAATCAGGGTCATTTCGGTGTTCGGAGTAGCTTCCCCTTTCACCGCATTCGATGGAAAAGCAAAATCGGAAGGCGTAAAAACGGCAGCCTGACCAAACTGGATATCCATATTATTGACTCCGGGAAGATTCCCTACACAACCGGCAATCGCTACATAACATTCATTTTCAATGGCTCTTGCCGCCGCACAGTGACGAACGCGCATATAAGCATTCTGAGTATCAGTAAGATAAGGAACAAATAAAATTTTCATTCCCTGATCGGCTAAAATTCTCGGAAGTTCCGGAAATTCAACATCATAACAGATCACCAATCCGATTTTCCCGCAATCGGTGTCAAAAACTTTAATTTCGTTTCCGCCCTTCATTCCGTAATATTTTCTTTCGTTGGGTGTAATGTGAATTTTCCTGTATTCGTCCATTCTTCCGTCGCGATGCATGAGATAACTAATGTTGTACAAGTCATTATTTTCAAAAACAGGCATGCTTCCCGAAATGATATTCACATTATAGCTGATCGCCAAATCTGAGATTTTTGCTTTAATTTCTTCCGTTAATTTTGCCAGCTCAATCATACTGTCCCTCTCCGAAAGCTTGTTGAAAGGCGCCAATAAAGGCGTATTAAACAATTCTGGGAAAAGAACAAAGTCTGCTTTGTAATCACCCATTACATCTACAAAAAATTCTACCTGTTCATAAAAAGCATCAATATCTTTAAAATGCCTCATCTGCCACTGAACCAGCCCCAACCGAATGATGCTGTCCTGCATGGTATTTGGTTTTTTGCTGTAATAAATATTGTTCCACTGAAGTAATACGGCATTTTCTTTGGAAGATTCATCTTCGGGTAAATATTTCTTTAATACCCTGATTGGCAAAAAGTTATTGGACAACTGAAAAGACAAAACCGGATCGTAGATTTCCTTATCTCTTACTCTTCTGATGTATTCTCTTGGTGATAAATCACTGTGTTTGTGATAGTTTGGAATCCTGCCACCTAAAATAATTGATCTTAAATTCAATAATTCACATAATTCTTTTCTGGCATCATATAATCTCCTTCCCAGACGCAGTTCGCGGTATTCGGGATCAACAAAAACTTCGATTCCGTAGAGGACATTTCCTGTGGAAGTATGGGTATTGAAGGTATAATTTCCTGTAATATCGCTGTACGTATGATCGTCCCCAAACTCATCATAATTCACAATAATGGAGAGTGCCACCGCTGCTAATTTTCCGTCTACGGTAATGCAAATCTGACCTTTAGGAAATATTTTCGTTAATTTTTCAATACTTTTTTTAGACCAGACATATTCCGACATTTGTGGATAAGCTCGCTTCATGGTCTCTACCAATTCAGGATAATCCTGTGTGGTGAGCGTTCTTGTTTCTATTTGCATTTGATGTAATTTTACTTAAATTTAGGGAAAAATAATTGATAAAAGTTTTCCGGAACTTTAATTATTATAAAAAAACTAGCTGAATATCGGCTTTTAATCATAATCTTTTTTTAACGCAAAACATACAAAGATTTTTTAACTGGTAACTGAACCATCCCGTCAAAAATTCTAAAGAATTTTCGCCACCCCTCCAAAGGAGGGGAATTCTCGTCGTAGAATTTCTATCGTTTGTAGTTTACCTCACACTTTGTCGCCCTGAAAGGGTCTATACATAGCTTTTCAGAATTACTTTGTTGAGATTCTTACAGGATGACAAACTGACTGCCAATTGTGTGATGATTGTGAAAAATTGAAAGAACGACTGCGACCCTAGCCCTGATTGTAACGACATCCTTTTGGGTTGCGGTCGGAGCGAAGCGGAGACCGTAACCCAAAAGATACAGTGGAAAGCAGGAAAAAGCTTCAAATAAAAACAAAATAACTATTCGATGTAATCAAATCGCTCCCTAAAAAAAACAAAAAAATCCCGCCCAAAGGCAGGATTTATATTTAAAATTCAAGTCAAAATTATTCCCACTCGATGGTTGCAGGTGGTTTGCTTGAAATATCGTAAGCTACTCTGTTGATACCTCTTACTTCGTTGATGATTCTGTTCGAAACCGTTTCAAGGAATTCATAAGGAAGCTTGCTCCAGGTTGCCGTCATGAAGTCGATGGTGTTGGCAGAACGAACTACCGCAGTGTATTCGTAAGTTCTCTCATCGCCCATTACTCCTACAGATTTTACAGGAAGAAGTACCACGAAAGCCTGAGAAACTTTTTCATACAAATCATTTTTGTACAATTCTTCGATGAAAATATCGTCAGCTTCTTGAAGGATTCTCACTTTTTCAGCGTCAACAGCTCCTAACACTCTGATTCCCAAACCAGGACCAGGGAAAGGATGTCTGTGTACCAAATGATGAGGAATTCCCAATTCTTCACCTACTTTTCTTACTTCATCCTTAAACAATTCTCTCAAAGGCTCCAGCAATTCGAAATCCATTTCTTCAGGAAGTCCGCCAACGTTGTGGTGAGATTTGATCACGGCAGAAGGTCCGTTTACCGACTGACTTTCAATAACATCCGGATAAATTGTTCCTTGTGCTAAGAATTTAGCACCTTCAATCTTATGAGATTCTTCATCAAAAACATGGATAAACTCGTTTCCGATGATTTTTCTTTTGGCTTCAGGATCATCAACTCCGGCTAATTTGGTTAAAAATCTTTCCGAAGCATCCACCAACTTAATGTTCATATGGAAATGCTCTCCATAATTGTCCATTACTTTTTTGCCCTCATCTTTTCTCAACAATCCTGTGTCTACGAAGATACAAGTCAGTTGATCGCCAATCGCTCTGTGAATTAAAACTGCTGCAACGGAAGAGTCTACCCCTCCTGAAAGTCCAAGAATCACTTTCTGATCACCTACTCTTTCACGGATTTCAGCAACTGTTTTTTCAATATAATTGGTTAATTTCCAGTTCTTTTCTGCATCACAGATTCCGAAAACGAAATTTTCAAGAATTTTTCCACCTTCCTCAGTGTGAGAAACTTCCGGGTGAAACTGTACACAATAGATTTTTCTCTCTTCATTAGAAATAGAAGCGATTACCCCTGATTTTGCATTTAATTCAAACCCCGGAGGCAATTGTCCTACTTCATCGAAGTGGCTCATCCAAACAATAGAATTGTCTGTAACACCTTTTAACAAAGAAGATTCTTTAACGATTTCCAGGTGAGCTTTTCCGTACTCTCCTTTCACTCCTTTATGAACTTTTCCGCCTAAAAGATGTGCCGTCAACTGCATTCCGTAGCAGATTCCCAGTACCGGAATTCCCTGCTCATACAACTCTTTTTCAACTAAGTGAGCGTTTTCAGCATTTACAGAACTTGGTCCACCGGAAAGGATAATACCTCTCGGCTGCTTTTCTAAAATCGTTTCTAATGGTGTATTGAATGGTAAAATTTCAGAATATACTCCCATCTCACGGATTCTTCTTCCGATAAGCTGGTTGTACTGTGATCCGAAATCTAATATGATAATACCGTTGTTCATTTTTATAATTGATAAATAATGATTGATAATTGATTTTCTCAGGGTTTTACCCGAAGCTATTGTTGTTTCGCCCTTTCAGGGCTCAATCTAACTCTTGTATGTTTTGGCTAAAGCCAATGTGATTTCTTTTTTTGTTAATCGGGCTAAAGCCCGATCCTATTGATAAAATCCTTACAAAAAAAGACCTGGATTTCTCCAAATCTTTTTTCGTGATTTATTTTAAAACTTTCCGATGTCTTCTCTGTAGAAGCCGTAATCGAAATGTACATGACTTGCATCTTCGTAAACTTTCTTGCGGGCATCTTCGTAAGTCGCTCCTGTAGCTACGATGTTCAGAACTCTGCCACCGTTTGAAACTACTTTGTCGCCTTTTTTAACAGCTCCTGCGTATAAAAGCTTGCTGTGCTTTAATTTATCTTCACCTACGATTTCGAAGCCGGTTTCGATGTTTCTTGGATATCCTCCAGAACACATTACAAGACAAACAGCTTTTTCGTCTTTAAACTTAAGCTCAATATCTCTTCCTTCCATACAATCGTTGATTACATCAAGAAGATTGTTTTCCATTAAAGCCATCAAAACCTGAGTTTCAGGATCTCCGAATCTCATGTTGTATTCAAGAAGGTAAGTTCCGTTTTTCGTCACCATTAATCCGAAGAAAATGATTCCTTTAAAGCTGAAACCTTCCCCTTTAAGACCAGCAACTGTAGGTTCTAAGATATGTTTTTCGAAATCTGCGTAATGTTCCTGCGTAAATTCCGGGCTTGGTGCTACTGAACCCATACCTCCTGTATTTGGTCCTGTATCGCCGTTTCCTGCTTTTTTATAATCTTTAGCCGCTACACAAGGGAATAATTTTTCACCGTTTGAGAATGCAATGATTGAAGCCTCAAAACCTTGTAAATATTCCTCGATAACTAAACGAATTCCGGCATCTCCGTAAATTCTTCTGATCATGAAATCATGAATCGTAGCTTCAGCTTCTTCCAAAGTATCACAGATGACAACACCTTTTCCACCAGCCAGACCGCTTGCTTTGATTACCAAAGGATATTGCTGCGTCTGAACATATTCTTTAGCCTCATTATATGAATCAAATACCACAGCTTTTGCTGTTTTGATATCATAGGTCTGCATAAATTTTTTGGAGAAAGCCTTACTTCCTTCTAAACTTGCAACTTTTTGAGTCGGACCAAAAACTTTAAGATCATGTTTTTTGAATTCGTCCTTCAAACCAGCTACAAGCGGTGCTTCAGGACCTACGATCGTTAAATCTACCTTTTCTTTGATGGCAAAATCTCTAAGTTCTTTAATCTCTGATAAATGAACATTTTTTCCTATTGCATCAGTGGTAGCGTTTCCGTTGGCGAAAAACATTTTAGAAATTCTTGGGTCATTCTGAAGTTTTGCTGCCAAAGCAGATTCTCTTCCACCTTCACCTATGATTAATATTCTCATACTTTATTTAATTAACTAGTCTATAATTTACAAATATATAATTTTGAATGCTATAAATACAATCTCAAAACTATTTTTTAATTCTATTTTAATTAGTGTAAAAAATGTCTGATTCCAGTAAACATCATCGGAATTTTGTGCTCATTGGCTGCATCGATGCTGTCCTGATCTTTTACACTTCCTCCCGGCTGAATGATCGCTGTGATACCTTCCTGAGCGCAGAAATCTACTACATCACGGAAAGGGAAAAATGCGTCTGAAGCCAATACTAAGTCTCCTGTGAATTTTTCTTTAGCTCTTTCGATTGCCTGTTGAGTTGCCCAGATTCTGTTGACCTGACCGCCTCCGATTCCGAAAGCCTGAATCCCGTTGGAAACAACAATGGCATTAGATTTTACATATTTTACCACTCTCTGAGAGAATAATAATGCTTTTTTTTGCTCTTCTGTAGGCTGCGTTTCAGTCACGACTTTAATATCATCTGAGAAGATGCTGTCGTTGTCCTGAACTAAAATTCCGCCGTCGATCTTCACCCAAGTCTGCTTATCTGAAACAGGGTTTACGATTTTTATAATTCTTAAGTTTTTTTTCTTTCTTAAAACCTCCAAAGCTTCCTCATCAAATTCAGGAGCCATTACGATTTCAAGGAATGTTTTGTTTAATTCTTCTGCTGTTGCTGCGTCGATTTTATAGTTCATTGCAACAATTCCGCCAAAGATGGACACCGGATCACACTCGAAAGTTTTTTGGTATGTTCCCAATGCTGAAGTTCCGATTGCAACTCCACAAGGTGTTGAGTGTTTTACTGCACAACAAGCCATTTCTTCTTTGAACTCCGTTACCACTTTCCAGCAAAGATCCATATCTCGAAGGTTATTGAAAGACAACTCTTTACCTCCCAACTGTTCGAAATCTTTCATGGCACCGTTTTCGAAAGTAGAAACGTAATAAGCTGCTGTCTGATGCGGGTTTTCACCGTATCTAAGGTCAGAAACTTTTTTGTAAGATGCATTCAGATACGTAGGATAATCTTCGTCTAGCAGCATTCTTGAGATCGCCGCATCATAAGCAGAAGTAAGGTTGAAAACTTTTCCTGCCAATTTTTTACGAGTCTCGATGTACGTGTCACCGTTTTGTTCCATTTCGATTTTTACCGTTGCATAATCTTCAACATCGGTAATTACCGTTACGGAATCAAAATTCTTAGCCGCAGAACGAAGCATTGAAGGACCTCCGATGTCGATAAACTCTACCTTTTCGTGTAATGAAATGTCTTTGTTTACATTTTCGAAGAAAGGATAAAGATTCACGATAACCATGTCAATCAGACCAATTCCGTGTTCCTGAACCGTTTTCATGTGTTCTGCATTGGAACGAACTGCCAACAAACCACCGTGAACTTTCGGGTGCAATGTCTTCACTCTTCCGTCCAACATCTCAGGGAAATTGGTAACCTCATCAATCTGAATTGGATTTAAACCAGCGTCTTTCAAATGTTTGAACGTCCCTCCTGTAGAAATCAATTCATAATTTTGGGCTTCCAAAAACTGCGCAAATTCGATCAATCCGCTTTTGTCAGAAACACTGATTAAAACTCTCTTTTTACTCATTTTACTTTCGATTTTTTACTTTTTACAGCTATTTCAAACTGTAAACCGGGTCTTTCACCTCCGATTTTACTTTATTTTACTTAGATTTTTTCTTTTTATTGAAATATTTTAATCTAAATGTGTTTTTGTTTTGATTAAATGCTTCGACAGGCTCAGCATGACATCTCTAATACTAAATGTTCTTACTTCTGTTTGTCATGCTGAAAGCACCTATGTTTAGATTCCTACGGAATGACAAACTGAGTGGTCACTTTACATTGTCAGGCTTGTTGAAGCCTTTCGTTGTATAAGATTATTCTTTTTTAACCACCCCGTCAAAAATTCTTTTGAATTTTTGCCACCCCTCCAAAGGAGGGGAATTTTTAGGATCGCTAATAAATGTTTTTTATTAGTTTCCTAATACTTTATTGATCGCTATCGGGAAAATTTCATATTCTATTTTATGAACTTTCTCTGCCACCGTTTCGGGAGTATCGTCTTCCGTTACTTCGAATGATTTCTGAAGAATCGCTTCCCCTTCATCAATTCCTGAAGTTACGAAGTGTACGGTTGCCCCGCTTTCTTTTTCTTTTGCATCAATCACCGCATGATGAACATGATGCCCCCACATCCCTTTTCCTCCGTATTTTGGGAGTAAGGCCGGGTGAATGTTGATTATTTTCCCGATCCAGTTTTCACAAAACTCAGGTTTTAGAATGGATAAAAATCCGGCCAATACAATTAAATCTGTATTTTCAGGAATAATTTTACTCAATTCGCTGCTGAAGTTTTTTCCTCTCGGAATCAGTACGTTATCAATGTTATGATTTTTTGCTCTTTCCAGTCCGTAACATTCTCTGTCGGCAACCACTAATGATACTTTTGCATTCGGAATTTCTCCACTGTCGATGGTATCAATAATCCTTTGAAGATTGGTTCCTGAACCTGAAACGAGTATAACTAAGTTTTTCATTTTTATTTTGTGAGCCTTGTCAAGGTTTGAAACCTTGACAAGGCTTTGACTGTTATTAACTAGCCCCGATTGCAACGGCATCCTTTTTTGTTGCGGCCGGAGCGAAGCGGAGGCCGTAACAAAAAAGATACAGTGGAAAGCGGGATTAAGCTCCTAAAATTTTAAATCTATTTTTTCGCTTCCTTCCGTGATTTCTCCGATCTCGTAAGCATCATCCAGAAGGTGTAGAACTTTTTCTGCATGTTCTGCATCTACTACAACGATCATTCCGACACCCATGTTGAATGTTCCGAACATCTCTTCACGAGCTACACCGCCTCTTTTTTCCAACTCCAGCATGATGCTTGGAATTTTAATTTTTGATGCATCGATGGAAGCACATAATCCGTCAGCGATAATTCTTGGAATGTTTTCATACAATCCACCGCCTGTGATGTGAGCAATTCCTGCTACTTGCACCTCATCAAGGATTTTGTGAATGTCTTTATAATATAATCTTGTAGGAACTAAAAGTGTTTCGTACAAAGGTTTTCCTTCGAATTCTTCTTCAAAATCCGGGAATACTTTTCTTACCAAAGAGAATCCGTTTGAATGGAAACCTGAACTTGGCAACGCGATGATTTTGTCCCCTTTTTTAATTTTAGAACCATCAATAATCTGGTCTTTTTCTACGATACCAACGCAGAATCCGGCAACATCATAATCTCCAGGCTGGTACATTCCCGGCATTTCGGCAGTTTCTCCACCGATCAGTGCGCAATTGTTGTCTTTACAAGCCGCTACCATTCCTAGAACGATCTCAGCAGCGATTTCAGAATCTAATTTTCCGCAAGCCAAATAATCTAAAAAGAACAATGGTTTTGCACCGTGACAAAGAATGTCATTCGCACACATCGCGAAACAATCTACCCCGATAGAATCGTATTTTTTTGAGTCTAAAGCTACTTTCAGTTTCGTTCCCACTCCATCGGTTCCTGAAACCAAAACAGGATTTTTGTATCCTCCGATTTCATAGAAAGCTCCAAAACTTCCCAAATGATTCAATACATTGGAATTGTGCGTTTCTCCAACTGCTTTTTTGATCTTGTCAACGGTTTTGTATCCTTCTTCTTTGTCTACTCCTGCTGATTTGTAAGTGTTGCTCATAATATTTTTAAATAATCTAGCAATGTATCACTCTAACAATGTAACAATGTTTTCAACTGGTAAATTGGTACATTGATAAATTGGTACATTTATTTTGTTTTTTATTCAAATTTAGAAAACAAAAAAGCCGACAATCTTGGTAGATTATCGGCCGTTATTTTATCTCAGAATTTCAGAGCCCACAATATTCCCTTTCTTGGAAAAATGTTGATTGTAAGAGGTCTGAATTTTCATCTTTTTTCTTTTTGCAAAGATATTAATTTTAAATTAATATTCAAATCTATTTTTCAAGGATAGATTCGATGGCAGAAATTTTCTTGATTTTCTCTCTTAATTCGTTGTCTTTCTCTTCATTAGAAATTTTTTGAGCCGATTTATCAAAATTATCATTGAAGAAAGGAAGAGAAAAAGTTTCTACAATATTTCCACCGTGAAGAGGGAAACGCTTCGTAGCCGCTTCCAAAACTCCTGCTCCACCTCTACCTCCCGGAGCTGCAGACATAAGTAACATCGGAACTTCATTCCACACCGCTCTGTCTTTGATTCTGGATACCCAATCGAACACATTTTTGAATGCCGTTGAGTACGTTCCGTTGTGTTCCGGTAAGGAAACCAACAGTAAATTGGCTCCGTCAATTTTCGCTGCAAAGTCTTTTGCTTCCTGAGGAACTCCATCCGTTACTTCTCTTTCGTGCTTGTAAATTGGCATTTCGAAAGGATTTAAATCGATCACTTCTACTTCTGCATTTTCAAAAATGGATGCAGCGTACGTAACTAGGTGCTTATTCATCGAAGATTCGGAATTGGTTCCTGCTATTGCTAAAATTTTCATTGTTTTCTATCTATTTTAAAGTAAGTTATTTTTAATTGTTGACACAAATATCGGGAAGATTTTTCTATTGACAAGTTCTTTATTTTTTTTGTTCGAAGGTGTTTTTATTAAGTTTCTGTTTTAACCACCCCGTCAAAAATTCTTTCCGAATTTTCGCCACCTCTCCTGAGGAGGGGAATTTTACTCTGCGAAATTGTACTGCTAAGTTCTTGATTATTTTAAATATGAAGGTAACTCCATTGGGACTTCCATTAAAAGGATTTCTGCGTCTTCGATGGCTTCGATGTTGAAGCTTTGGGTATCCCAGATTCCTAATCCGTCTCTTTCGTTTAAAATCCTGTCGCCCACTTTTGCACTTCCTTTTAATACAAAAACATACACGCCATTTCCTTTTTTGTTGAGCGTATAGTTTTTACCGTTTCCCTTGGTGAAATTAGCCAAATTAAACCAAGCATCCTGATGAATCCAAACGCCGTCATCATTTTTATTTGGAGATAAAATCTGTTGAAATCCGTTGATTTTTTCACCTTCTTTAATGCTTTTCTGGTCATATCTTGGCTCTACACCAGCTTCTCTTGGGAAAATCCAGATTTGTAAGAATTTTACAGCCTGATCTTTATTATTGTTGTATTCGCTGTGCATCACACCGGTTCCCGCACTCATCACCTGAATTTCTCCTTTTCTAATAACCGCCGTTGTTCCCATCGAATCTTTGTGCTCCAAATCACCTTCCAACGGGATGGAAATAATTTCCATATCTCTGTGAGGGTGTGTTCCGAAGCCCATTCCCTGAGTAACGGTATCGTCGTTCAAAACTCTCAGTACTCCGAAATGAGTTCTTTCATTGTTCTGATAATTGGCAAAACTGAATGTATGGTAACTGTCTAACCAACCGTGATTGGCGTGACCTCTTGTATCTGCTTTATGATATACTGTTTTCATATTGTGATTATTTATGGTACAAATGTACGGCTTGCAGCGGCGGGAAATGTTGATGTAAGGTAAGAAAGGTTTTAGTTTTTGGGTTTTTTGTTTAAAGT
The DNA here is from genome assembly GCF_900111495.1 of Chryseobacterium wanjuense. NCBI lineage: Bacteria > Pseudomonadati > Bacteroidota > Flavobacteriia > Flavobacteriales > Weeksellaceae > Chryseobacterium > Chryseobacterium wanjuense. The sequence goes on from NZ_FOIU01000001.1 coordinate 2,267,937, forward strand.
TTTTTAAGCATTTATTAAAATTAAGCGTTTCGTTTGTCATCCTGGAAGGATCTAGACTATGCTTTTATTGTATTGTTGAGATCCTTTTTAGGATGACAAATGTTGTGAAATTGTTTATGTTGAGATTGCTTCGCTTTGCTCGCAATGACGAATGGTGAAATTACCAACTGCGACCCTAGCCCCGATAAAAACGGTTACCCCGCAACGATGTTGGAGAGTTGGAGGGTTTGGTGTGGGAAAGCGATGGCGTGAGGAGTATGAGTGGATAGCGGGAAATAGCTCCTGAAAATAGGTAATGGGTAATGGGCAATAGATTCTCCGCTTCTTCTGAATGACAGCGTGAAAGGCTTATTTGCCAACAATCTCATCTATTTGTTGACCATTCTCAGCTTCCGAAGGGCTTCCGAAAATATGTTTCCTGTGATTTTCTCCCCAGTTTTTTAAAGATTCTACGACAGGGTGCAATGTTTTGGTGTGATCTGTAGGATAATATTCTATGCTCACGGGATAGGTATCTTTCACCACTCTTTCTACCAAGCCATTTTGTTCGAGTTCTTTTAATTCTTTGGCTAAAACTTTTGAGGTCAGCTTCGGAATGCTTCTTTCGATTTCGGTGAAACGTTTGTTTCCATGGTTTAATGAAATGATAATCTGCAATTTCCACTTCCCGTTGATAACATCTAATGTATCGCGGACAGGTTTTAAGGCCTGCATACAGTCTTTATGATTATGTTGTTTTTCCATTTTCACTTTCCTTTAGGTAACTACTATACTTTGGAAAGTAAATTTACAATAATTTTGTCATACTTAAAAATAAAAAATTAAACAAAATGGCAAACATTTTAAATATCAAAACAAGCATTACGGGAGAAAATTCTGTAAGCAACCAGCTTTCTCAGGCTGTTATTAATCAATTATTGGAAAAAAATCCTGAGAGTAAAGTGGTGGTTCGTGATTTGGCTTTAGAACCGATTCCTCATCTGGAAATCCATCATTTTAATGCTTCGAGACTTACAGATGAGGAAAGAAGTGAGGAACAAAAAGAAGCTTCCAAACACTCTGATCAGTCATTAAAAGAAATTCAGGAAGCAGATATTATTGTGATTGGCGTGCCTTTCTACAACTTCACTTTTCCATCGACTTTGAAATCTTGGATCGACAGTATTTCGGTAGCCGGAAAAACTTTTTCGTACGCAGACGGAACCCCAAAAGGACTTCTGGAAAACAAAAAAATATATCTGAATGTTGCTGCCGGAGGAGTGTATGAGAATGGTCTTATTGAAAATATGGAGCATTATTTAAGAACGTTATTCGGATTTATCGGAATTACGGATGTTGAAGTTTTCATCTCTCAGGGTACGATGGTTCCTCAGCTTAAAGAAGAAAATTTCTCGAAAGCGGTGGCGAAAATTGAAGAATTAGTTTAAATAAAAATTTATTTTAACCACAAAAGATTAACTTGAATGTCTTTTGTGGTTAAATTTTTAAAAGGCTTCTTTTATTTTAGAATTTCTCTTTAAAAAGAAAAGTAAAATGCAAATGAGGATCATACAGACTATAAGAAATTGAAAAATCATGTTGGTTTGATTAGAAAAATTCCCCAGAACATTGGTGATAATTCCTGTTCCGATTTGGTTGGCTGCCATCAAAAATCCGGACACCAAAACAGATAACGTGGGAAATTCTACTGTTCCCCAACCGATTGATCCCGGAAATATGCTTCCCATGAAAAATCCGATCAGAAACATCATTAATACAATGAGACTTATGTTTGGATAAATTAATAAAGATAAAAGCAATCCCGCGACAATTAAAGGAGAGAAAAGGAATAAGTAAGACAAGTCGTTATTTTTTGAGAAAATCCCGAAAAGTAAACGGTTCAAGGCAATCCCACCCCAGAATAAAGACAATCCCAAACTCGCTTTATTATTGTCTAATCCTTGATTTTTGAGAATTATTGCTCCAAAACTTCCGAAAGTACCTTCAATAAAGCCGTACAAAACGATTGCAGTAAAGAAAATCCACAATTTTGACGGAATTTTAAAATGCTTGGGAAGTTCAAAAAATGTCCCTTTTTCCAGTTTTAAAAATAAAAACAGGATAAAAATTATCGAAACTAAGACAAAAATACTTGCGGGAACGTACATCCAATTGTTGACGTTTCCTATCAAATTCATCATCAGTGGGGATGTGGAAGTTCCCAGACCAACCAAAAACTGTAAGATTAAAATTGCAGAAGATTTATCTTTTTCAAATAAACTGGCAGCCAAAGGATTCAAAGTCGTAATGGAAAGCCCAAAACCCGATCCTGTAAATGCTACTAAAACCATTAATACCGGGAAGAGCAAAGATTGATCATTCATGAAAAACTGAAGCATCCACAACAGTCCTGTTGAAATGATCATTAATAATAATCCTACTACTAAAACGATTTTCGAGCCCCATTTATTCACCAAAAACGGCGCTCCCAAACATGAAATTATAATACAAATCACTTGCGGAATGAATAAATTTCCAAACTGTGATGAAGAAAGCTCAAAAAGCGAAGCATCTGTAAAAGCAGTTCCCAAAGCTGGAAACACAACAAAATTAACTCCCGTAAAGAAAGCTGATAAAAAGATAATAACGATTTGGACTATTCTGGAATTCACGATGGTAAAACATTCTTTTTAAGATGATCTCCCACTCTGAGAGCCATCGCGATAATGGTAAGTGCAGGATTCACCGCACCGCTCGAAACAAAAAACCCTCCGTCTACGATATAAAGATTTTCCAGATCATGAGCTTTGCAATGGATGTCTACCACAGAATTTTCCGGATCAACACCCATTTTTGTGGTTCCGTTTTGATGCGCCGGAGACGCAATACTCATTCCTTTGCTGAAATAAATGCCTTTAAACCAGAAAGAATGAAATTTACCTGATGCTTTTAAAGCTTTTATTAATTCATGCTTGAGCAGCTCGTGCCCTTCTTCATTATTCGGAGTATAGCTGATTTTAATTTGTCCGTTTTCCTCCACTGTCACCCTGTTTTCGGGATCAGGAAGATCTTCTGAAGTCAGCCAGAAATCTACGGCATGCTTTGCCATTAGTTCGAAAGTAAAGCCGGGCGCCGGAACCGGACTATCTGCTTCAATCTGAAATTCATCCGACTTCCCCAACAACTGGATATGCCCCAAAGGAAACTCATATTCTCCACCTGCCCGATAAAAATCATTGATTCCGAAAGTTTTTCCAAATTTTGTATAATTAGGTTCCGTGAATAATGCTACCATAGCAGAATTCTGGTGAAACATATAATTTCTTCCCACCTGATCCGAAGAATTGGCAAGACCATTCGGGAATTTTTCATTTTTACTCTGAAGAAGTATTGCGGCAGAATTGATGGCTCCTGCGGAAAGAATTACCAGATTTCCTACAAGATTTTTTGTTTCACCCTCATGTTCTACAACCACTTCAGAAATTCTCGTTCCCGATTCATCGGTATTTAATTTTATAACTTTTGTATTAAGCATCAATTCTACATTGGGATATTCCAACGCTTTTGCCAGCGAGCAAAGGTGCGCATCCGCCTTTCGTTCCGCCGCATCCGGAAAACCATCGAAACGGTCTAAAGTATAAGGAGCATTGATTGTCTTATGAGGGGTAAAATTAACACCAATCGGCAACTCGAAAGGTTTTAATCCATAATCAGTCAGTTCGTCGAAGATCTCCTGAATTCTGGGTTCGTGAGGTAAAGCTTCATAAGGATATGGTTCAGATTCATTCGGTTCGGTGGGATCTGATCCTCTTTTTCCGTGAACATGAAACAGTTTTTCCGCTTCCAGATAATATTCTTTTAAATCTTCATATTTAATCGGCCATTCCGGTGAAATTCCTCCATAATGTTTTATCTTTTTAAAATCATCTTCTCTTAAACGAAAAAGTGCCGCCCCGTAAAATTTGGTGTTTCCGCCTACATTGTAATGCATTCCCGGACGAAATTCTTTTCCATATTTATCCAGCCATAATTCTTTTGTGGTATATCTGTTTTTCTGAAAAACCTCAACAGAATTCCAGTTTTCCTTTTCCACCGGAACATAGTCTCCTCTTTCGATTACCAGAATCTTTTTTCCGGTATCCGCCAGTCGATATGCCATTGTTGCACCTCCTGCTCCGCTTCCTATTATGATGATGTCGTACATTTTTAAATCTTTATTATATCTAAAATTAAAGATTAAAAGTGATGATCAGCTTAATAAAAAATTAAAATTCAATAGATTGTGTGAATAGCAATTGAAAAATTGTATTATAAATAATGTAAAATTTTATATCGATAAGTTTTGGAAAAAGCCTCCTTTTAATTAAATAAAAAAGCGGACTAAAGCCCGCTCCTATTGATTTTTCACAGATTTTCAGAATTTGTGTTTAAATATCAGCATAGTAAAAGCGAACTCTATTGAATCCGCTTTTTGAATATTTTGATTTAAATAAAAGTTAAAAAAAATTAACGGATGAGGGAATAGATTAAAACCCCAATTCCGGCATACACAACAACAGTAATGATATCAGCTATAGGCTGTGAAAAGCGTTTTTCAGCAATTTTCTCACCATTGATCTGGTTCTTATGAAACTTCAGAATTTTTTTAGGATTATGAACAGGATGTGCCACCAGACTGTCACTTTCCCAGCGATCAACTATCACTTTATAAGTTTTACCGTCAACATCAATTCTAACATTTTTTTTAGGCGTAAGTTTCTCCTGAACATTGACAGGAACAGGCGTTTGCGGTGAATACGGATTTTGCGGTGCACCCGTCATGTTGTTCGGTTGCGTAGGAGCATTATTAGCAATAACTGCACTTTTTTTAAACTCCTGATTATTGTCGATCGCTGTATCTACGGGTTTTTTAACCTGATAGGTATAGCAACTCACAAGAGAAAATGATATAATGATGAGATAAAGATTCTTTCGCATGAGCCAAATTTAAGAATTAAACGGAATATTCCATATTTTCTTTTGAAAGATACTGGTTTTTAAAATTTATTTCGGCTGAACAAACCCAGACCCGTTTTATTGATATTTAATTTTACTTTAAAAATGTACCTGCTGAATTTCCTCTTCAATTTCTTTTGGTGTTTCGTGTTCTGATTTTACGAAAAATAAAGTTAAAACAGCTCCCAACAGCATACAAACTCCCCCGACAACGATATAGTCGATGGCCATTTTTCCAAAAATGCCGCTTACAATTGGCCCTCCAAAAATGCCGTTGATAATCTGCGGAATTACAATAAAGAAGTTGAAAATACCCATGTAAACGCCCATTTTCTTTTGCGGAATAGAATCGATCAGCATCGCATAAGGCATTGCCAAAATACTTGCCCACGCAAATCCTAATCCAATCATTGAAATCCAAAGACTGTGGATATCTTTAATAAAATACATTGAAATCAAACCTAATCCACCGCAAGCCAGAGCCAAAGCGTGCGTTTGTTTTTTTCCTATAAACTTTGCAATCGGAGTCAATGCAAACGCAAAGAAAATCGCGTAGAAATTATAACTTCCAAATAAACTTCCTGTCAAATCTCCTGCATCATTGAATTTTACCGAGTGTGTATCCTCAGGGGAAAGTCCGAAATGATGCGTCGCCAAAGCACTCGTCGTGAAAACCCACATCGTAAACAAGGCAAACCAAGAGAAAAACTGTACAATTCCCAGTTTCTTCATCTGGGAAGGAGCATTTTTAAAATCTTTAAAAATATCCGACAGTTTCGACTGGTCTTTTACCATCGGTTTTCCGCCTTCAAAAGAGGCAAATTCTTCCGGTGAATATTCTTTAGTTGTAATAATTGTATATAAAATCGACACAATTAAAACCGCCGCTCCGATGTAAAATGCATAAATCACATTGTCTGCCACAAAGCCTTTTGGAGCTGCATTAGAGACTGATTTTAAATCTAATACCCATTGTGGCAAGCCAAAAGACAAATATTTTCTTAAATAAAAATCTAAATAAATATTGTTCTTCTGAAAATTTGCAAGCCAATTTGGTAATTCGGAGCCAATCACTGCCCCGATTCCAATTAAAATCGTCTGAACGGAAAACCCGATCGTTGCCTGATGTTTCGGAAGCATGTCTCCCACCAAAGCGCGGAAAGGTTCCATCGCCACATTAATAGAAGCATCCATCATCGCAAGGAAAATCACCGCCATGACTAAAACATTGGCAGCCATCATTTGCGTTGCAGAAGCTGCGTTGGGAAGCAAAACCAAACCAATTGCACATAAAACCGCCCCGATTAAAAAGTAAGGTTTTCTTCGACCAAGAGGACTCCAAGTATTGTCTCCCATATGTCCGATGATTGGCTGAACGATCAGTCCGGTAATCGGTGCAACCAGCCAAAACCATGACAATTCGTGAACATCTGCCCCGAAATTAGCCAAAATCCTGCTTGCGTTTCCGTTTTGCAGTCCGAAAGCCATCTGAATTCCCAGAAACCCCATGCTCATGTTGATGATCTGAGCCATGGAAAGGTTGGGCTTTTTTCTTCTTGAAAGTGAACTGTGTGGTGGCTCCATTATTTCGCTTTTAACTGTTGGATTAATGCATCTTCGATTGGAGTTTTTTCCACCACTACCTTATCTACAACATCATTGGGAACGGTTACGGACAGAACGTACTGCTTCACTTTCCATTGTCCACCTATTTTTTCTACCACTCCGGAACCACGGCAGATTTTCATCTGGGTATCCAATAATTCATCAAACCAAGCCAGTTTTCCGTCTTTGCTGAAGTAAATATTTCTTTTTAATGAAGTGAAATTCCAGGTTCTTTTTTTGTCGAAATAAGGTTTTGCCCAAACCATAAATGCTTTTTTATCCCAAATTTCGGTGGCATCTGTCCCGATGAAGGTTGATTCGTCAGCGAAATAATTGAAATAAGCCGTATAATCAGCTTTTGCAGCAGCGATATTGAAACCATCGAGCATTTTGCTGATTTCTATTTTTTCCTTATCAAATTTTGCTTGAGCAGAGAGAGGTGTAAAGCTCAGGGCAAATAAGATGAAGGTTAGGATCAATAATATTTTGTTCTTTTTCATATTTAAATTATTTTTTTCTAACAAACCTAACAGGTTTTGAAGCTGTATGTTTAATTTTTATTTTAATTCAATAATCATCGAGTTTTTTGCTGGTATTGTTAAATTATTTTGTAATGAAAATTCTTTATCAGAGATGATATCTTTTCCTTTTGTAAAACCATTCAGAGATTCTGCAAAATGTTTCAAATCCAATGACTGTTCTTTATCATTATTATTTAACACAACCATTACGCTTTCTTTTTGATTGTATCTAAAATACACAAAAACATTATTCTGAGGAACGAAATTTTTAGTTTTTCCGGTGTGGATGACGTCTTTTCCTTTCCTCCAGTTCAGTACTTTCTGTGTGAACTGATAGAATTCTTTTTGCTCCTGAGTTTGATTGGTCGGGTTAAAAGCATTGACCTTATCCGATTTCCAGCCGCCGGGAAAATCTCTTCGGATATCGGCATCACCACCTTTATTTTTGTCACCGCGCATTCCGACTTCGGAACCATAGTAAATTTGTGGAATTCCGCGAACGGTTGAAATTAAAGTTAACCCTAATTTGTATGCTTTAGGATCATCATTAAAAATTTCGTTCCATCTTTCCGTGTCGTGATTTTCAAAGAAAACCATTACATTATTGATGTCAGGATATAGAAAATCACTGGATAAACTGTTGTAAATACGGTTCATTCCCGTGTCCCAGCCTTCTTTTTCCTTCAATGCTTTCGGCATATCCCCGTACAACATAAAATCCATCACAGACGGAAGGTTTGAATTGTAATTCGCCGCCTCTCCTGTTTTTGAATCCTTTTGCCAGGCTGAAATTTGTCCGGCCGTACTCAGCCATGTTTCCCCGACAATATTGAACTTCGGGTATTCATCGGTGATCGCTTTTGCCCATTTTGCCATCGCTTCTTTATCATTATAAGGATAGGTATCTACACGGAAACCGCCTAAATCAGCGTATTCTATCCACCAAATTGCATTTTGTGTTAAATATTTTAAAACCAATGGATTTTTTTGGTTAATATCTGGCATTGTTGTATCAAACCAGCCGTCTAACGCCACTTTTTTATCAATTTCAGAAGCATTTGTATCAAATTGAGTCGTTGTTTTGTAATTGGAACGCTTGAAACCATTCTCCCCATCATTAAACCAATGAATCCAGTCTTTTGTGGGCAGATCTTTGATCATCCAATGCGAAATTCCCCAGTGATTGGTGACGTAATCCATCACCAGCTTCATATTTCTTTTGTTTAATTTTTGGGAAAGTTCCTTGTATTCTTCGTTGGTTCCGTAGCGGGCATCGATCTTATATAAATCCGTTTGCGCATAGCCGTGATAGGAATAGACTTTTTCGTTGTCTTCGTTCACCGGCGTTAACCAAACTGCTGTTGCACCTAAGTTTTGAATATAATCGAGATTGTTGATGATTCCGCGCAAATCGCCACCATGACGGCCGTTGGGAAGGCTTCTGTCGGCTTTTTCCGTTAAGTTCGGACTTGAATCATTCTTTTCATCACCGTTGGCAAAACGATCGGGCATGATTAAGTACATGACATCCTTGGATGTATAAGATTCTCTGTTGACAGAATTCGGATCTCTTTGTTTTAATTCATACGTGTAAGAACCAATATTTTTTTTACCGTTTTTAGCAATAATCTTAAATTTCGGAACATTGATTTCATTGGTATTTACCGTAACAAAAACATAATTCGGGTTTTCAACCTTCTGAATATCTTTAATCTGAACACCGTCTGACAGCTCAATTTGATTATTGGCAATATTTTTTCCGTACACGAGAATCTGAAGTTCAGGATTTTTCATTCCTTTCCACCAGAAAGCGGGTTCTACCTTTTGAATTTGGGAAAATGCAACAGAAGCTGCGGAAAGTGCGAAAATGGTATATATTTTTTTCATTTCATGATTTTTAACTTAAAAATTTGTCAAAGATTGATTGTGCGCTGTATCTTCTAGCCCCGATAGTAACGGCTACCCCGGAGCAAGCGTTGGATCTACGACACCCAGAGTGACAGCGTTGGCGCGAGGAGTAATAGTGGATAGCGGGAAAAAGCTCCTAAAAAATTAACTATCAAAAAAACTTTGTCAAAGTTTTGAACTTTGACAAAGTTGATTGCGTATTATTTCAAAGGTTTAATAGAAACAGCGAAACCGCCGCTTCTTGCCATTTTGAAATCGATTTTTGATTTGCTTGTGATCTGCTTTTTGTAGATGTGATAGCTCTGCGGATTGTTGATGTAATCGGCATCTTTTCCGTCTTCGTAGATCGTTGCTTCATATTTTTTACCTTTATCCAGGAAAGAGAAATCTACGGTGTAATCACGTTTGTTTTCATCGGTAATTCCACCTACAAACCAGTTTTCGGAACCTTTTGCTTTTCTCGCCGTAACGATGTAATCTCCCGGTTCTGCAGATAAAATTTTCGTATCGTCCCAATCTGCCGCTACATCTTTGATAAACTGGAAAGCATCCATGTGTTTTTTGTAGTTTTCAGGCAAATCGGCAGCCATCTGAAGAGGCATGTACATCGTCACATACAATGCCAACTGTTTTACCAAAGTGGTTTTTACAAAACGCTTGTCTCCAGGGAAATAATAATCCAATTTGGTTTGGAAAATTCCCGGCGTGTAATCCATTGGCCCTCCCATCCATCTGGTAAAAGGAAGAATCGTCTGATGCTCGGGATTGTTTCCTCCAAAAGCTTCGAATTCTGTTCCACGAGCCGCTTCTGCAGAGATCCAGTTCGGATATGTTCTGCTTTCACCTCCCGGACGTACGGATTCATGGGAGTTTACCATGATTTTATATTCGTTTGCTTTTTCGGCAATTCTGTAAAAGTGATTGATTGTCCATTGAGAATAATGGTGTTCCCCTCTTGGGATGATATCACCTACATAACCGGTTTTCACGGCATCGTACCCATATTTATTCATCAATTGGAATGCTTTGTCTGCCCATCTTTCATAGTTCGTTGCAGAACCTGAAGTTTCGTGGTGCATAATCAACTTAATTCCTTTTGAATGAGCATATTCATTTAACATTTTAATGTCAAAATCAGGATATGGCGTGATAAAATCGAAAACATATTCTTTTGAGTGACCGAACCAGTCTTCCCAACCGATGTTCCAGCCTTCGATTAACAATCCTCCGAAGCCGTTTTCTGCTGCGAAATCGATGTATTCTTTTACTTTATCGTTGTTGGCTCCATGCTTTCCGTTAGGCGTTAATTTTGAAAAATCGGTCACACCAAGACGAACATTGGATTCGGGCTGACCATATGCCCACTGGGATTTTCCGATGATCATTTCCCACCATACGCCCATATATTTGGTTGGGTGAATATAAGAAGTATCGGTATATTTTGTAGGTTCGTTAAGGTTAAACATCATTTTTGATGCTAAAACTTCCTCTGCTTTTGGAGAAACAATGATTGTTCTCCAAGGAGAGACAGAAGCCGTCTGAATATAACCTTTTGCGCCCTGTCTATCCGGAGTAAGGTGCGTTTTAAACTTAAAATTAACAGCATCAACTTCCAGATGGGAAGCCGGATAATCAATTACTGCCGCTTCACCAACATTAACATATAAAGGTGATTTTCCTTCTTTTTTAAGCATTAAAGGAGACTGAACAGCGTTTTTCACCATCTGCTGTGATGCGTTGCTGTCGAACGCCGATCCCCATTTTGCAGGAATTTCGGAGATGTTGGAAGTTTGTGGTAAATATTCCTGAGAATCATAATCTGCCGCAATCCACCATGCTTTCATATCCGTCGGGAAATCAATTTCAGAATCTTCTTCTTTTATGATGAAATAGTTCAGGTTTTTCTGTTGAGGAAACTCGTATCTGAACCCTAAACCGTCGTTGAACAATCTGAATTTAACAACAATATTTCTATCGGTTGAAGCCTGATTCAGTGTGATTGCCAGCTCGTTGTAATTATTGATATAATTTTTCTTTTCCCCTAAAACAGGTTGCCAAGTTTCGTTTTTGGAATCTCTTTTTTCGTCTGTTTTTGTAAAACCGTTGTTAAGATCATTTTTTACATCTTCAGGCTTTACGATTTCTGAGGCAAATTGTATCGCAGAATCTTTAAATAATCTCAATCCCAATTTGGAATCTTCCACCACTACATTTCCGTTGTATTTCAGGTTGTAGTAAGGTACTCCCTGTTTCAGTTGAAAGTTCATTTCAAACTTCCCGTCCGGCGATTTTAAAGATTGTGCATTAACACCAACAAACATCATCGAGAACAATACTGCTCCCATTGTAATTTTCTTCATAATGATTCTTTATAAACTTTAAAAATAAAGAAAGTGCTGCCCAAAAGCAACACTTTGCTATGTAAATTCGATTTATTTTACAATTTTGTAATAGTCAACTTGTAATTGGCTGAATTATGTAAATCCAATTCGATTTTATAATTTCCTGCAACATCCACTTTGTAATTTGGATCTCCCGTGACTGTATTTTCTGAGCTCAGATAAGTTACTACACCTGAACCTGAAGTCAGCGTCTGATCCGAAGATTGTGGCTGGAATTTCATTGCCCAATCATCATTAGCCCTGAATTTAAATGATCCTGAAGTATTCAATGCAATAGAATTGATGACAAAAGTTTTGGTTGCCGGATTGTAAACAAAATCTGTATCCGATCCCCAACCTGTCGGAGTAGCGTCGCCGATGATTCCGAAATTGGCTTTTATTGATGAATATGTATTTGCAGCCCAGTCGGCTTTGATATAATATGTCCCAGCTGTGATTGCCTTAATATTAACTTCACCACTTTCTACCAACTTACCCGTGAAAGTACCGTCGTCTCCTTTATCACCTGTCCAGTCTTGGTTGATGGTAAATTTGTATTCGCTGTTTGGAGCTGTAACAAAAATAAACCCTCTGTATTCATTATTTTTCCCTGGAGAGAATAAGTTTGGAGAATTCCCAGGAGTCCAGTCTGCATATCCTGCTGCTCCGGCATAACCTCCCGGAACATTGATTTTAGGATATACCAAATCCGGATTTGGGGTGTATGGGGTTACGGTAAGATTGATTACGTTTGAGTAGAAGGCCGCGGGGCCTGCAGAAGTTTTTAATCTTACTTCAATATTATTAACGATGTCCGGAGTTGCTCCCAAGTTGAACATCAATGCATTTAATCCCGCATGGGTAATCGATCCTGATGTAGCATCATTAGCAAAGTCGTAGGTAACACTTTTCTTAAAGTTTTGTCCTTTGATCCCAAATTCTACCTGCTGAGTAGGAACGATCGCTATATTAAACTGTGATTTTTGCCATGTAAAACTGATAGCCGGGTTACCCGCTATAATCTCACTTAAAACTACAGCCGTTTTATCAGATGAAAGCTTGCTTGCACTTACTTCGTTTAATATTGCCTGATCCTCGTCTTTCTCACAGGAAAATACAAGAAAACTTACAAAGGCTATTGTTAATATTTTAAATAATTGTTTCATTTTGATAGTGTTTTTTTATTAATAACCAGGATTCTGAACCAAGTTTGGATTGGCAACGATATCTTTCGCAGGAATTGGATAAAGGTTTCTGAAATCTTCTACACTTTTACCATCTTTAATTCCTCCTTTCCAAGGCCACAGATAAGCTCCGGTTGTAAACTTCCCATAACGGATAAGGTCTGTTCTTCTTGTCATTTCCCAGCCTAACTCTCTTCCTCTTTCATCAAGAATAAAATCCAAATTGATAGAAGAAAGAGGCGTAGTATATCCTGCTCTTGTTCTGATATTGTTAATGTATTGTAAAGCTGTTGCTGAATTACCGTTTCCTCCTCTCAAAGTTGCTTCAGCATACATCAAATAAATATCTGCTAGTCTAAATAAAGGAATATCAGCATCACAGAAATTTTTAGCACTATCAGCGCCAAATTGACCTGTACTTGTTAAATTTTTATATTTAATAAATGCATAACCGTCAGTAAACTCTCCTAAATTATTAATCTCAAGGTTTTGTCCATTTGTATAGAAGTTCCCTCTCTGATCACTAGAGTTTGTGAAAAGTGCAACGTATGATTTAGTAGTTCTTATACCACCCCATCCGCCATTGATTCCGAACATACTTTCAGAAGGCATAGATCCTCCGACAGGTGCATGAACCATATAAGTAGACCCTCCGGAAGTCTGAATATGAACTCCATCGAATAAAATAGGGAAGATCGTTTCAGAATTATTCTTATCATTATCTGCAAGGAATAAGTCAGCATATTTTGGCTTTAAAGAATATCCTGCTGCTATCACTTTATCGCAATAAGTAATTACATCATTATTACGATTACTTCCGTTATAGATAGGAGCATTTAAGTAAAGCCTTGCAAGTAATGACCAGGCTGCAGCCTTATCTGCCCTACCATAAACATTGGTTCTTGCATCTTTCATATCATTAGCCACAGCTAATAATTCTGACTCTACAAAATTAAATAAATTTGCACGGGTAATCCTTTGTGGAGGTGTAATAGATCCTGGCAAGTAGCTTTCATCAACAAAAGGTACATTTCCATATAAATCTAAAGCATAATAATAGGACAGAGCTCTTAAATATCTAACCTCTGCTCTCATGTATTTTGCCTCTGTAAGATTATCACCCGTAATATTGTTTGAAGCAAGCTTTTCGTCTGTTACATTTCTTAAAAATTCATTACAGAAGGCAATTTCAGTATAAATTCTATAATACATCCCTGCAATAAATTCACTTGAAGAGTCCCATGTCATCTTATGAATGGTCTGTAAAGTACCATCATTCCATGCGATGACAGCTTCATCTGTCGGTAAGGTCTGTAATGTATATAATAGTCTGGTATATTGTGAAAAGTTCCCATCAATACCATTGATATCAGAACTTCCACCATTGCTTTCTTGTCCGCCATTAGCAAATCCTCCATACACTTTTGCTAATGCATTGGGATAATTTGCAAAATCATTAAAAACATTCGTTGATGTAACTCCTGTTCTTGGTTCCTGCTCTAAATCTTTTACGCAAGAAGTTGAAATAACCAATAACCCAAATGCTGCCGCTATTGTTATTTTTTTGAAAATATTTTTATTAGGTTTCATTTGTTTTTTCTAATTAAAATTGAAAATTAAGTCCCAAAGAATACACTTTTGGCATTTGATAATAGCCATTATCTATATTTCCGAAAATCTCCGGATCTACTCCTGAATATTTAGTGATTACAAATACGTTTTGTAACATTCCATAAACTTTCAGGCTGCTTCCTTTGCTGAATATATCTTTAAAGTTATATCCTAAATTCACATTATCCAATCTGAAAAATGAAGCATTCTCTACAAATAAATCTGAGAAGTATCTTGGTAAAGAAAACTGATATTCAGGCGTGGAAGAATAAACATTTTGAAGATAGCTATTGGTAGAAGCCGATTGTAATGAACTGTTAGAAGCTGCATTATTATAAACGTAATTTCCTAAAACAGCTCTCGCACTAAATCCAAAATCCCAATTTTTATAATTTAATTTGGTATTAAACCCTAAAATAGCATCTGGTTGAGTTGATTTATAATAGTACATATCATTTGAGTTGATAATACCATCACCATTTCTATCTACATAAACTCCGTCAAGAGGTTTTCCATTTGTATCATAAACCTGCTGATAAACCAAAAATGAATAAGGCTGATATCCAACAGCATGAGCCTGAATTTTGTTTCCTACACCTCCTGTAATATCTCCTACTGCTATAAAGAAAGAATTATTTGCTGCACTCACAAGATTCGTGATTTTAGAATTATAATGAGTTGCATTGAAGGATAATTCCCAAGTTGTATTTTCATTTTTCACGGGAACAACTGTTATTGCACCTTCAATTCCATTGGTATCCATTGTACCAACATTTAGAATATTATGGTTACTTAAGTCACCTGCCGCAATTGGAGAATCAACTAATAATTTTTCAGCTTTTTTCTTAAAAATATCAATTGATCCAAAAATTCTGTTATTTAAAAAACCATAATCAATTCCTAAGTTTTGAGTGGTTGTTGTTTCCCATGTCAAATTAGGATTATAAATATCCGGTCTTAGCATATAATAATATTGTGAACCGAATTGATACTGTGCACCCGGAACACTTGGGCTGTAAGAAGCAAAAGCAGGGTAGTAATTATCTCCTAATTCATTATTTCCTGTTTTACCCCAACCTGCTCTTAATTTTAAAGTATTAAGCCCTGAGTCTTTAAGAAATTCTTCTTCATTAATTTTCCAAGCAACAGAGATACCAGGGAAGTTACCCCAAAGATTATCTCTTGTGCCATTAAAGAATCGTGAAGAACCATCTCGTCTTATTGATCCTGAAATGATATATTTATTAGCTATCGTAAATATTGCTCTTCCATAAAATGAAAGTAGAACTAATTTTCTGTCAATTGCATTTACCTGTCCCCCTGTTTGGTTATTACCTTGATAAGTAACTACAAGTGGAGCCGTAGTATGAAAATCCTGATATGAATATCCTGCCGTAAAGTCTACATTCGTATTCAGGCTTGTAATATTCTTAGTATAATTGAAATATGTTTCCAATAACTTATTTTTCTTTTCCATAGAATAAGGTCTGTAGGAACCTAAAACACCTATTCCAGATTTATAAGCCGGATTAATTGTTGTAGCACCTTCTCCTTTTGAATAATCGTATCCTGCATTTACATTAAAGTGTAAGTCAGGCAGAAAATGAAGTTTATAATCCAATTGGATATTTCCTAATGCTCTCCAAACAGATGAAACATCTCTTACAGCTTCTAATTGAGCCACTGGATTGGCAGTTGCATTTACATTAAGCCCTGTTGCTGAAGCTGGGTCAAGCCATTCATAGTAACCACCATAATTGGAATTTCCCGAATATACAGGCTGAGTAGGATCAAAATAAGTTGCATTTGCAATTGCACCCGTTGCCGGAAAACGATTATCCGTAAAGGTACCTTTAGCATTAATATTTACACTTAAATGATTATCCAAAAACTTAGGATTAAGATTTAATGCAGCAGAAGTTCTACGGAACGAATTGGTTCTTACAATACCGTTTTGTTCATTATATCCTAATGATAATCTATATGGTAATCCTTTAACTCCTCCAGATACAGCCACATTATTATCTGTTCCCCAAGCTTTTTGATAAATCTGGTTCTGCCAATTAGTATTTGCATTTCCTAACCTGGCTATATAAGAAGGTGTAGCATTCTGATTTACAAAGGCTCTGAATTCATCAGCATTTAGAACATCTACATTTCCCATTTTAGTAGATATAGAAGCCAATGTAGAGAAATTAACTTTTAATTTACCCGCAGACCCTTGCTTAGTTGTTATTAAAATTACCCCATTGGATGCTCTGTTTCCATAAATTGCAGTTGCAGATGCGTCCTTTAAAATATCGAATGATTGAATATCATTTGGATTGATTAAAGAAAGAGGGTCAGCAGCTCCACTTATCCCACTAAAATCCTGTGGAACACCATCAATAACAATTAATGGAGATTGAGACCCGTTTAAAGATCCAATCCCACGAATCCTAATAGAAGTTCCTGATCCTGGTGCTCCACTATTTCCCACAATAGCAACTCCGGGGGTTTTTCCTTGAATTAATTGCCCTGGCGAAGTGGCACCACCATTGAAATCTTTCGCACTAATAGAGGAAATTGATCCTGTAAGATCCGTTTTCTTCTGCTTCCCATATCCAATGAGCACAACCTCTTCTATTTTTTTCTCTTTTTGTGTAGAGTCTGTCTGCGCATGAATCATTGTACTTGCCAATAAAAATGCAGGCGCAATTTTTAATACCGTTGTAAAATTTTTCACAATATTGTTTTTTATATAGTTTCGTTTTTTTAATAATTTTTGGCAATGAGCCAGCTATGCAATTTATAAAAAAATTAGAATTATCATAAATTTATTTAAAATTTAGATAATTTTATGTAAATTTCTTGATGATTATAAATCAAATATCTGTTTTTCATTTAATTACATCAAATTATGCGAAACATAATAACTTATTAGAATTAATATAAGTTAAACATTTGTTTAACTAAATGTAATATTTCATCGCATCGCAGAGCCGAAAAACCTCATAAAAACAGCAATTACCATAACTTTCAAGGATAATTCTTATCTTTGCAGTTAAAACTTTACTATAAAATGTCAAACAGAAAGATGATTACGGCAGCTTTGCCTTATGCAAACGGCCCGGTTCATATAGGACATTTGGCAGGTGTATATATTCCTGCGGATGTTTACGCAAGATTTCAGAGAAGATTAGGAAAAGATGTAGCGTTTATCTGTGGTTCGGATGAGCACGGAATTCCTATCACCATAAGAGCTAAAAAAGAAGGAGTTACCCCTCAGGATATCGTTGATAAATACCACGAAATCATTAAAAAATCTTTTGCAGATTTAGGGATTTCATTTGATGAATATTCTAGAACGACCTCTAAAAAACATTATGAAACCAGTCAGGATTTCTTTAAAGTTCTTTATGAAAAAGGGAAATTCACGGAAGAGGTTTCTGAACAGTATTTTGATGAGCAGGCTAATGAATTTTTAGCCGACCGATACATCGTGGGGACTTGCCCGAATTGTGGAAATGAAAACGCTTACGGTGATCAGTGTGAAAGATGCGGTACTACCCTTTCTCCGTCTGAATTGATTAATCCAAAATCAATGCTAAGCGGAAATGTTCCTATCCTTAAAGCAACAAAGAACTGGTATCTTCCATTAAATGAATATGAAAATTTTCTGAACGAATGGATCATTGAAGGCCACAAAGACGACTGGAAACCAAACGTTTACGGACAGGTTAAATCCTGGCTGAACGAAGGCCTAAAACCTCGTGCCATGACCAGAGATCTGAACTGGGGAGTTCCGGTTCCGCTTCCGGATGCTGAAGGAAAAGTGCTGTATGTATGGTTTGATGCGCCGATCGGATATATTTCTTTCACCAAAGAATGGGCGGAGAAAAACGGAAAAAACTGGAAAGATTACTGGCAAAGTGAAGGAAGTGATTTGGTGCACTTTATTGGTAAGGATAATATTGTGTTCCACTGTATTATTTTCCCTGCGATGATGAAGGCTCACGGAGATTTTATCATGCCAGCGAATGTTCCGGCTTTTGAATTCCTTAACCTTGAAAATGATAAAATTTCGACTTCAAGAAACTGGGCAGTCTGGGCTCATGAGTATGTTGAAGATTTCCCTGGACAACAGGATGTTTTAAGATATGCTCTTCTTTCATCTGCTCCGGAAACAAAGGATAATAATTTTACATGGAAAGATTTTCAGACGAAAAATAATTCTGAGTTGGTAGGAATTTTCGGAAACTTTATTAATAGAGTTGCGGTTCTTATTCATAAATATTATGACGGAATTGTTCCTCAAGGTGATGCAAACTCTCCTGAATTAAAGGAAATTAATAAATCCGCAAAAGAAATTTCCGGATTCCTTGAAAATTATGAATTCAGAAATTCTTTGACAGCATTAATGAATTTAGCACGCTTCGGAAACCAATACCTTCAGACTGAAGAGCCTTGGAAAACGATTAAAGACAATCCTGAAAAGGCGGCTCAGTCTTTATTTGTCGGCGCTCAGATTGCGGTTGCTTTAGCGCAGTTGTGCGAACCATTTATGCCTTTCAGTTCTGAAAAATTATTGAATATGTTTAATGTTCAAAAACAAAGCTGGAGTGATATTGAAACTCAATCGGTTTTAATTGAAACAGGTCATAAAATCAATGAATCATCGCTTCTTTTCTCAAAAATTGAAGACGATGTTATTGAAGCCCAAATCCAAAAGCTGGAAGACACCAAACAAAATAATAAAAAAACAAACCCTAACGCCAACCCTATGAAAGACGAAATCACTTTTGATGATTTTACAAAAATCGACTTGAGAACTGCCACTATTTTAGAAGCTGAAAAAGTAGAAAAAGCAGATAAATTATTGAAACTTAAAGTAGATACAGGCGTAGACATAAGAACGGTAGTTTCCGGAATTGCAGAAAGCTTCACTCCGGAAGAGGTAATCGGAAAGCAGGTGATGATCTTATTAAACCTTGCTCCAAGAAAAATCAGAGGAATTGAATCTCAGGGAATGTTGTTATTAACGACAAAAGCTGACGGAAAATTGTCTTTTGTAACACCTGATGAAACGGTTGAAAATGGTATTGAGATCGGATAATTTCAATATTTTAGATATAGAAAAGACGCATAATTAATGCGTCTTTTTTTATTGTCATTGCGAGGAGCGAAGCGACGAAGCAATGACATACAGTACTACTTCTTGGTCAGTTTTGCTAGATAAGAATCCTCATCCTGCAAGACTTTTTCAATCTTAAAACCATTATTTTCCGCGGCATTTTTTAAAGTGTTAAAATCAAGATACAGCCATTTTATAGGGTCTTCCGATTCGCCTTTGTAATGGACAATATAATCCAGTTCACCATAATATCCTTCTGCCGGAATATAAACTCCCCCATCTTCATCACGGTCGAACATATATAAAATATCGGTGCTGTCGATAAAAACCTGACCATTTTTATTCAACAAAGAATATAATTTTTTAAGATAAATATCAATAACGGTAAGACTTTGGAAAATCCCCGTTCCGTTCATCAATAACAAGATTGTGTCGAAATTCTCCCCGGAAAAGTGGAGCATATTTTCAGCTACAGCTTTTTTGATTCCCCGCAATTTGCAGATCTCAATAGCTTTTGGTGAAATATCCAATGCTGTCACCTCAAGATTTCTTTCATTTTGAAGATATAAGGCATGCGAGCCCGCTCCTGCTCCGATATCCAACGTTTTTCCCTGAGCTAATTGAAGTGCCTTCTGCTCAATACCGTTCATCTCTTCGAAGTCTCTGAAAAGATAATCGACAGGAAGCTCATCCAGTTCGGAAATTGAAGTTTCAGTCTGCAGATCTTCAGGATTTTCGTTGTGATAGTAGTCCCAGATGGCCTTACCCATTAAGTCTTTCATAGTCATTTTTAAAAGTGTAAAGATAAAGTTTTTGAATTGAATACGGGTTTCGGGGTGCGAGTTTCGAGTTTCGAGTTTCGAGTTTCGAGTTTTGAGTTTTGAGTTTTGTTCATAAAACTTTATAGGTTTGAGGAGGATCTAAAACAGCATCTGAATTCCCCTCCTCCGGAGGGGTGGCGAAAATTCTAAAGAATTTTTGACGGGGTGGTTTTCAACAGCGTCCTTCTCATAGTCTCAATAGAAATAAAACAAAGCCTTGTCTTATCAGTAAGAACAAGGCTTTGCCAATGAAAAACAAGGTATCTTTACATCGCAGACCCGGCTGCATCTTTTATTTCCTCAACAATTTCTCTTTCTCTTATTCTTCTTTTTGCAATGATAGATTTGCCGTTCAAAACCCTTATAAACCTTAAATATTCAAATCTTTTGGCTCCAAAATGATGCGTTAAAACATACAATAACACTCCAAAACCAACCAAAATGATGTATCCGAATATTTTCTTATTGGCCGCAAGAATGGCGTTGAGCTGGATCGTCTTCATATTAGACATCACATTTTGCGGAGAAATGGTCATCCCATCCATATACACAGCCAAATCTCCGAGGCTTACAATCTGAAACTGATATTGAAACCAGGACATTAACGCCGAAAAAATACCAACAACTAAAAAAGTTCTCCAAACCAGCACCAGTCCTATCGCAGCCAGCATATCATTTAATTCTAATTTATCTAAAGTGTAAAACCAGACCGAAATGAACAAAGCCCCCATTCCATACCCTTTTAAAAACATGGGTAAATACCAATATTCATAGTTAAATTCCAGAACCATAGAGAAATACATGATCAGAGCATAGCCAATCATGGCCGAAAATCCTGAGAAGATGAACATTTTCAAAGGTTTCTGTCTTTTAAACCAGAAAATCGCTGTCATTCCAGCCGCACCCAACCCGGGAATCATCAGCAAGCTCAGTTTTGCATTGGTTAATTGATCATACCCCAAAACACCTACCGCAAAAATATTCTGTATCGAAGTTGTTCCTAAAAACATTCCCAGCCAAAACAACATGAACAAGCCATTCAAAACATTACTTCTCGTAAATACTGAAAGGGAAAGATATGGCCTTTTTAAAGTAAACTGACGCACGATCAACACTGCAAAACTTACAAAAGCCGCAATACTTGAATTAATAATTTTTGTTGAATTCAACCAGTCCTGTTGTTTTCCAAACGAAAGAACATAAGCCGAAAACATAAAAGTAGACATAAACAAGATAATACTCATCCAATCAATATGATACAATGGAACTTTGAGCGAAAAATATTTATTATGCATCAAAACCCAGCACAAAAGTGCCATAACCAGACATAGTATTGCAATTACAATAAAAAACTGCTGCCAATTGTATACAATAGAAACCTTTACGGCATAATAACTTGAAATTTGAGTCAATGTTAAAACTGCTGTATAAAACACCCCGTAAAAAACACCACGATCCCCAATCATCATCATTAATGGCAAAAACAGTTCGATGGCGACCATCATTTTCAGAAAACCCATAACCAATGAAACACCAATGATCACCACCGGACTGAACGTCGTAGCATTCACACAGTTCAGCAATCCCAAAAGCACCAGTAGCAACACCATTTTATTTCGGACTTTAAATCTCATTTTCATCCTGAGAACGATAGGCATACAAGCTCCCATCCCAATGGTAGTGGCATAGCTCGCAAACATAAAATATTCTGAAAGCTCACCCGTACCTCCAACCATAAAACTAATATTTCCGGTATACACGCCTCCCAAAGGCAAGACCACAATCACCAGCAATACAATCATCAACAGCTGAACAGGTTTCGGAACCCAGTCGTTAAATAATCCTTTGTTGTACATTTTTTACAAATTTGATGTTATAGGCAGGAGGTCAGAAGCTGGAAGAGGGTAGTTTATCCACTGCTAAAACTTCCAGCTTCCAGCTCCTTAACCAATCATTCTTAATTAATCTTCACATTCAGGTTCATTCCCGCGCTGAGTTTTTCAACATTTTCTTTTTTATTAGAAGCCGTAAACTCGATTCTTACAGGAATTCTTTGCTGAACCTTAATGAAATTACCTGTCGAATTATCCGTCGGAACATTGGAATACCTGGAACCAGTCGCTGCAGAAATCGCCGTTACAACCCCTTCAAATTTTTGTCCGCCCAACGCATCGGCTGTCATCATCATTTTCTCTCCGATTTTGATGTTCGGCATCTGGCTTTCCAGGAAGTTGGCGGTTACCCATTTTTGTCCGTTTAAAACAATGGTCGCTACCTGTTGGCCAGGTTGAATCAGTTGTCCTTCAGAGATCGTTCTTCTTCCCATCACACCGTCATAAGGTGCTGTAATAACCGTATATGAAAGATTGATTTTTGCCATATCCAATGCAGATTTTGTTCTTTTAATTTCAGCATCGTTAATTCCTAATCTGCTCTTCACTTCCGTTGTAGAAAGATTGGCAGATTGTTTTTGATTAGCCAAAGCTTCATAAGCCGCTTTTTGTGCATCATACTCAGTTTTTACCTGGTCATACTGCTGTCTGGTTACCGCCTCCGAAGCCAAAAGATTTTTATATCTGTTTAAATTCTGTTCAGCATTCCAGAGTCTGGCTTTTGCTCCTGCAATATTAGCTTCCATCACGCTTACGTTGTTGGAGACGGTATTTACAGATGAACTTGTTGCAGTACGTTGAGCCAATGCATTCTGATACGCTGCTTCAGCCTGACCCAATTGTGTTAAAATCTCACGATCGTCGAGGATAACTAATGTGTCCCCTTTCTTAACTTTCTGATGTTCAATGAATTTTATTTCTTTAATATAAGCCGAAACTCTTGTGTTGATCGGGTTGATAAACTCCTCAACCTGAGCTGCTTCCGTGTAGGTTTTGTCTCCCACATGAAAATATTCACGCACCAGCCAATACAAGCCAAATCCAATCACCAGAAATACCACGATATTCGAAATTATCGCTCTGATTTTGTTTCTTTTATTTTGTTTCTTTTTTTCAGCAACACTTGATTGTGCAGGTGCTGAAGATGTATTTTGAGTATTTTGTTCCTTATTTTCCATTGTTTTCAGTTTTTTAAAAATTAAAGTGTTCCGGTAGATTTCAGAAGATTATAATATTGATACAGAACATTGATTTCTGCGTTGGCATAATCCAGTTCAGATTGAAGTTTCTGGTTCTGTGCGTCGATCATTTCTGCTTGTACTGCCAACTGATTCAAATACTTAGCTTCTGTAATCTTGTAGTTCTCTTCTGCCAGTCTTTTAGCATCATTAAGAATTTCAGCCTGTTGCATAGATTCCTGATATTTGACGTAAGCTGCATTTACCGACATATCAATATTCTGTTGAATAAGAATCATTGCATCACTCGCCTGGTTTTTTTGAAACTTGCCAAGCTTTACTCTTTCTTTTGTTTTATACAGATTATCAATATTATAGCTAAGAGAAATCCCAGTTTGCCAACCGCCTGCGTACATATCCAAAACAGGTGTTCTATTGGTAATCGGTCTTTGTAAAGTATAGCCTCCAAACCCCGCCAGAGTAGGCATTTTATCGGTTTTTATGATTTCTATATTTTTATCTGCTGCGTCGATGTTTGTCTTTGCAGATTTCATCAAAGGATTGCTGTTATGAGCCAGATCAAGATAATAATCCATCCCGATTCCTGATTCTTTGTTCTCTAAACTTTCAACCGGAACAATCTCAGTATCAGAAGGTAAACCCAAAGCTATATTTAAATTATAATTAAGGATTTTTCGATTATTTACTAAAGTTAAAATTCCCTGGTCTAAGTTTTTGATAGCCAACTCACCACGAATGACCTCATTTCGGGTCACCATTCCTTGCTGATAAAATTTCTGGATATTTTTAAGACGTTCCTGAGCCAGTTTTTTGTTGTTTTGAAAAACTTCCTGCTGGTTTAAAATTTTATAAACATCCAGATAATTTGAAATCACAAGAAATTTCACATCCTGTTTGTTCTTTTCCAGATCTAGTTTGGAAAGCTGCTCACGAAGCCCCGCCAATTCGATAGATTTATTCACCAAACCACCTTTGAAGATCAACTGAGTCGCCTGAACACCACAAGAACTCCCATAATGTGGCATCGAAATCGTGGTAGAGTTTGAAAAATCTTTATCAATAGCTACCATATCACCCAAATAAAATTGGCTCATGGAAGCTGTAATCGTCGGTAATTTCTGGAGCTTTGCAATATTTGTATTCTGTTTTGCAATGTTGATATTCTGAGCCGAAACTTTTAGCTGCTGATGATTTTGCACCGCCAGTTCGGCAACATCATTGGCTGTCATCTGTTTTATTTCTTGAGAAAAAAACAGCGCAGGAAAGATCATTATCATAAGTGATAGTGCTGTTTTTACATTTTTTATCATTGTCCCTTGTTTTACGATGCAAAGTTATGGCACGCACAAGATCAAACAAATGTTTAAGAAATGGAAAAAGATGTTCAAATGTAAGATTTTAATTTTCGAACTGGTTCCGATATTGTGACGGACTCACTTCCAAATGTTTCTTAAAAAAGTGAGAAAAAGAATATTGATCACTGAAACCCAGCATGGATGAAATCTCTGAAACAGGCTTATTTGAAGAGTTTAAAAGCACTTTTGCTTCATTCATTACAATTAATGCGATCATTTGGCTTGCAGACTTTCCGGTAATTGCCTTCACCACAGAAGAAAGATGTCTGGTTGTAATTGATTGCCGTTCGGCGTAGAATTCTACTGTCCGTTCTGTTTGATGATTAGCAGCGAGGTCGTTTAAGAAAATGAAAACAATTTCTTCCTGTCTCGACATCTGGCTCATCGAGTTGGCGTCTTCTTTGGAAATAATTCCTGCCATCTGATAGCAAAAAACGGAAAAAAGATGCTCCACCACTTCTTTTTTATATAAAATTTCAGTTTCTGTATCTAAAATATATTTAAGAAAATTCACGGTTTTCCAGACTATTTCCATTTCCTCAGGGTCAAAAGGAACACCTCGATTCATCTGCTGCCTGAAATAACGATAGCCAATTAATCGATTGAACCTCAATGATAAAGCTGAAATAAATTCTCTTTTATAAGAAACCATTCTCGACTGAAAATCATCGCTTACGGAAATCATTTCGTACACCGTCTGCGGATCTGTTACCATAAACATATTCTCCGAAAGCTCCAGATCATTGAAATGCTGGCGAAGCTTAATGCTTCCTGTTTTAATGAAAATAAATGCCGGATTTTCGGGACGGAAAGGCTTATCGACAGCAATTCTCTCGAAAATATTATGTTGGGTGAAAATTTCAACGCCGAATTTTTCTAAGACAGACATAACACAAATGTAAGCAATCTCTTCAGCGATTACAAAAATTTATTATTTTAGTAACTTCCAAATTCCTATTATGAGAAAAATTGATTTATTATTTGCAGAATATGGCGAAAGCCACAGAAACGCAACCAACAAATTGATTCACTGGATTTGTGTTCCATTGATTTTTTGGACGATTTTAGGATTTATTTCCCTTATTCCGTCAAAATCTATCTGTTTCATATACATTGGCTGTATAAGTTATATAAGTCTTGCTGCAATGGTTTTGGTGACAATATTTTACATGAGACTTTCATTTTTAATAGGTCTGATCATGGTTTTCGTGATGCTTTTGATGGAAAGCTTTGCGTATGGGATCAACATTCGTTTTAAAGAAAATTCATGGATTGTTTACCTGGCTGTTTTTATTATCACCTGGATTTTACAATTTGTAGGGCATAAAATTGAAGGCAAAAAACCTTCTTTCCTGAAAGACCTGCAATTTCTTTTAATCGGCCCCATCTGGCTCTTGAGTTTTATACTTAAAAAACTGGGAATCAGATATTAGACATTGGGTAAGGAAGCTAGAAAATGGAAGCTGGAAGTTTATTCGCGCTTAACAAACTTCCCTCTTCCCGCATCCAGCTTCAAGCCTTATTAATCTTCCAAAGCGTAAACTGCAAAACTTGCCAGCCAATGGTCACCGCCATAATTTCCCTGAAATAATAATGGAAGTCCGTTATTTAAAAATACAGTTGCCGTTTTCTGGAAATCTTTTTTCAGGGGATGATTGTCCGGAAGAGATTTTGCGATGCCTTTCATACACCATGCTTTTGAGAAAGATAATCCTACCAAATGCACCGTTTGATAATCGCTGAGATCACTCACCACCGGAATCTTTTCAATATTTTCCAAACTTCGCTTTTCGTAGAATTTATTTAACCATTGTACAAATTCTTTTTGAGGAAGAACTCTTCGCATTAAATCTGCAATTTCCAGACTTGGCGAAAAGAAATCCGAACCATCGGGTTCTAAATATGCCGGCGTTTTTTCGTCTTTTAAATAAAAATATTTCGCTTTTTCGATCAATTGATTTTCAAAATCTTTGTCTTTGTTTGCTCTTGCCCAATCGATCGCAAACGCCATCGCAAAAGCTGTATTCGGGTGAACTCCCGTTCTGTTGGGATAGGTTTGTTTGGGTAAAAAAGTCTTCCAAGAATTCAGGATTTTATCCGTTAATGGTTTCAGATTCTCATGCCAGATTTTCGCTTTCGGGTTGTTCCAGGTGATTAATTCTTCATCCAGTTTCAGCAGCCAAGCCCATCCGTATGTTCTTTCAAACGTTCCGGTCAGTTGATATTTTGTAAAATAATCTGCTTCGGTCTGAAGATTTTCTTTTTTAAATGAATCATCAAGAATTTTTTCAATCTCTTTAGCATTAGATAAATTGGGTTTCGTTTTTAATAACCGAACCAGCATCCAATGCCCATGAACAGAGCTGTGCCAATCGAAACAGCCATAAAAACTCGGATGCAGATCTTTCGGACTTAAAGGAACTTCATTCGCATTATTAATGATATGTGCCGTTTTGTTCGGATATTCCTGATTGATGCAGTGGAGCGGTTTTTCGGATAACTTAATGGCCATTTCGTCCGTCAGTTTAGGAACTTCCTGAGCAAACATCAAAAACGGAAAAAATATAATAGCAAAGAGACTCTTTTTCATTCAATAAAAATAAAAAATAATTTCAATTTTGAAGATTATAAATAGCTTCAAACAACATTCAATACAGAATTTACATTAAATATTCATATTTATTAAAAATTAATAAACAAATACAAACTTTGAGCATACTTTTTGATAAGATTCATGAAAACTTGCTAATGAAAAAGTTACTCCTCCCTTTGTATTGCCTTCTTCTTATCAATTGCAGTAAATCTGATAAACTGGCTAACCATGAAGTAAAAGCTGATTTGATGGAAATGGTGGCACCACCATCTTCTTCCGAAGATAAATTAATCCCTGCTAGTTCTGCAGTTGCTTCTCCACCGCCCCCCAATTCTATTTCAGAGAAGACTGTCAATGAAAATAAACCAAACTCTTCACAACAGAAAACTGACACCATCTCCAAAAAAATTATCAAAAATGGAAATATGCAAATTCAGGTTGGAGATATTAGTAAAGCCCAGAAACAGGTCAATGAAATTATAAAGAAAAATAAAGCCTACATTCAGAAAGAAGAATTCCGCAATACGGATACTGATGAAAGTCTGGATATAACGATCAGAGTTCCTCATCAGAATTTTGATGCTTTAATCAATTCTTTTTCAGATGGAATAGGTTCCGTTTTATCGAAAAATATTTCGTCAGACGACGTGACGGAAGAATATACGGATGTTTCCATAAAATTAGCCAATAAAAAAATCTATCTGGAAAAATACCGGGACATGCTGAAAAATGCAGCCACCACAAAGGATATGCTGGAAATTCAGGAAAACATTCGCGAGCTGGAAGACGAAATCGATGTTTCGGAAGGAAGACTTCGTTTCATTGATGACCGCGTGAAATACAGCACTTTAAATCTGGGTTTATATAAAGAAAAAGTGCGAAGTTCAGCCACTTCAAAAATTGGTTTTGGCAGCCGTTTCGGGGATTCAGTGACAGAAGGCTGGAATAGTTTTGTAGCGTTCTTTCTAGGTGTAATTTCGCTTTGGCCCTTCTTTTTACTGATTCCGCTAGTGATTTTTCTCTGGAAAAAATGGCGCGGGAGAAAGAAGAAGTAAAAAAATAAATGAAAATCCGAATATTCATTAATAATATTCGGATTTATATTTTAAGATCAAGCTTACGCATTAAAATGATTTTTCACTGTTTCTAAAAACTGTTCGTCAGACATTTGTTGTGCAGTATCCAAAGTAATTGCCAGGTTTTTGAATTGAGCCGTATCATGGAGATAATGTTTCAATTCTTCCTGAATTTTCCCCGGACCTGTAATGTATACTTCCTGAGAATTGGTCAGTAAATGTTCTACCTCTTTAAAGAACTTTATCTTATTGGTTCTTTCTGCGTTGTTCCCAGCATTTTCACTCGAATTCCCGTGTTGAATTTCAGCTTTTACAGGGCTACAAAGGAAAAACTTAAATGCATTCTGAGCATCATGATTTTTTACAACGACAGCTTTTTCACTGTCAATCCATATTCCGGCTAATTTTTTTTCAGACATAATTTAATTTTTAAGGTTATGTTTATTAACAGACAAGAATAATGCAAAGATACCGTTAACACATGTTAAATTATTTCCCCAATACAAATACAGCCGGGATTTTATGAAGTTCCGGTTTTTGTTTTTGCCAGTCTTTTATTGTTTTTGTTTTGATGAATTCATGTTCTGCGTCGTCGATATTTGCAGCGATACAAAGCTTTGTATTAGGAGACAAAAACTTGGTAAGGTCTTCAAAAAGCTGATTATTTCGGTAAGGTGTTTCCATAAAAATCTGAGAATATCCTGTTTTCTGAACCAAACTTTCCAGATGCAAAATCTGTTTTTTCTTTTCTCCTTTATCGATCGGAAGATACCCGTTGAATGTGAATTCCTGGCCATTAAAACCACTCGAAATCAAAGCTAAAATAATCGAAGAAGGCCCTGAAACCGGGATAACCCGAATGTTTTTTTCGTGACACCATTTTACAATGAGGTTTCCGGGATCTGCTATGCAAGGAAGACCTGCTTCGGAAAGCAACCCAAAATCCTGACCTTTCAGCAATAATTCCTGAGCTTCTTTGATGTCTGCATTTTCGGTGTATTTATCTAAAATAAAAAGCTTCAGATCCGACTGTTTTTTCTCCGGAGCGAAAAATTTTACAACTTTTCTTGCTGTTTTTTCATTTTCTACGAAAAAATAATCCGTTTGCATGATGTAATCCTTGATCACGGGTGAAAAATGTGTGATCGGGGTATTTTCTGAAAGATACGCTGGAAGTAAAAAAAGCATTTTCAGTGAGTTATGAGTTATAAATTATGAGTTATGAGTCAATAATTGTGTTGCAATCTTGCTGCAGCCTTTGTCTAAAATCTGGAAAACATTTTCAAAATCATCCATTCCGCCCCAGTACGGATCGGGAACTTCTGCATTTTCATGATCTCCCAAAATCTCCATGAATAAAGAAATTTTCTGTCTCTGTTCTTCATTTTCCGCTTTTGAAATCACATCCTCAAAAACATCAATATCCATGCAGTAAATCTTATCGAATTTTTCTAAATCTGCTTTTGTAATGGGTCTTGATCTTTGTTTTGAAATATCAATATCATGATTGGCTGCTGTTTTTATCGCTCTTTTATCGGGGTGTTCGCCTTCATGCATAGAAATTGTTCCCGCAGAATCAACAAAAAAGTTTTCAGGAACTTTGGTCTTCAAAATTCCTTCTGCTAAAGGACTTCTACATATATTTCCCAGACAAACCATTAATATTTTCATGTTTCTTGATTTAAAAATTAAAAGCTTTAATGATTAAAATTATTGTCAGCAAAACTAAACAAAAAATGAAGAATAAAAATTATTCTCCATTTCTCTATTTAAGTTAAATTATTTCTTATTGTTTGATTCTCTCCGTTAATTCTTTAACGTATTTTTTCACCTCCTTATCGATCTTAGAAACATCTTTAATTGTTTCGCAGGCATACATTACCGTTGAGTGATCTTTACCTCCCATTTCTTCACCGATTTTAGTGAATGTCGAGTTCGTAAATTCTTTAGCAAAATACATCGCTAACTGTCTCGGAAGAGCAATTTCTCTTTTTCTTGTTTTAGATAAAAGCTGTTCTCTTTTAATTCCGAAATAATCGCATACAACTTCCTGAATATAAGGAATATTGATGATTTTCTTTTGATTGGCAGCGATCTTGTTGATTGTTTCTTTTAACAATTCCAGACTTAAATCTGATTTATAAATTGTAGAATACGCAATCACAGAATTAATCACTCCGATAAGCTCTCTTACATTTGTTTTTGCTTCAGAAGCCAGGAAATCCAGCATATCTTCCGTTAAAACAATTCCGTCACGGCTTAATTTATCAACAATAATCTGCTTACGCGTTTCATAATCAGGAGATTTGATCTCTGCAGAAAGTCCCCATTTGAAACGGGAAACAATTCTGTCCTGAATATCCATGATATCCGCCGGAGCTTTATCAGACGTTAGGATGATCTGTTTTCCGTTCTGATGTAAATAATCAAAAATGTGGAAGAAACTATCCTGAGTCGCCGATTTCCCTGATAGGAACTGAATATCATCGATAATCAACACATCCACCATCTGATAGAAGTTGGCAAATTCTGTCTGTTTATGCGCTTTTGCCGCTGAAATAAACTGCTGAATAAATTTTTCAGAAGACAGATACAAAACTACTTTATCCGGAAACTGGCTTTTTACTTCCAGTCCAACAGCCTGTCCCAAGTGAGTTTTTCCTACTCCGTAACCACCATATAAAAACAATGGGTTAAAAGCCGTTGCACCCGGTCTTTTTGCGATAGATCTCGCTACTGTTGCCGCAAATTTGTTGCTTTCTCCTTCTACATAATTGTCAAAAGAGAAGTCCGATTTCAAATTAGAATCAATATTTACTTTTTTGATTCCCGGAACCACAAAAGGATTCACAATATTAGACGAAAAACCTTGCGGCATCGTTTCCTGCACTTTTGGAGTAGGTACTGTTTTCCCTTTCATATTCATTGTAACGGGTTTTTCTAAACCGTTTGGCTTATTTTCCATTACAGAATACCACAATTTCACTCCTTTTCCTATGTTTTTCTTCAGGGCAGCAGAAAGCAAGGACAGGTAATTATCCTCAATATATTCCTTGTAAAAATCACTCGGTACCATCAGCGTAAGGTTATTATCAACCAAAGAAATTGGCTGTACCTTGTCAAATAGTAAATCGAACGATTTTTCAAGTTTTTTCAGATCAGAATTATCTTCAGCTGCGTTCAGATTATCGCGCATGAACTGAAGGCACTTCTGCCATATCATCATTAAATTTTCATCCATAATTTATGCCCCGGATTAATTCTTGGTTAGTATTTTTTTAGAAGGAAGACAAAGGTCTAAATTTTTTATTTTTAAAAAAAATATTGCACCTATTGATTATTTAAAAATATATTTGTATGTATAATTTATAATAAAAAATGATACATACAACCCACTCATTACGAGTACGTTACGGAGAGACAGACCCAATGAAATACGTGTACTACGGCAACTATGCCGAGTATTTGGAAATTGGTCGCGTGGAACTTTTTCGAAGCATTGGAATGTCTTACAATGAGATTGAAAATCAAGGAATTTGGTTACCTGTCTCCGAGTATAAAATTAAGTATTTAAAACCAGCTTTCTATGATGAAATGTTAGAAATTCATACTTATGTAAAAAAAATTCCCGGAGTAAGGATAGAATTCGAATATGAAATCTTCAATGAAGAACACGTAAAAATCACCGAAGCCGCCACTACTCTTTTCTTTTTAGACGCCAAAACCAATAAGGTCGTGAAGTGTCCGGATTACCTGCTGAAGCTTATTGAAGAGAATTGGAAAGGGTGAGGCGAGGTGCGAGGAACGAGTTGCGAGATGCGGGTTTTGAGTTTTGAGTTTCGGGTTTTGAGTTTAAAGTTCCGTGGCATTGAACATTAAACATTGAACTCTGAACTCTGAACTCTGAACATTAAACTTTAAACCTTGAAAACTTTTTACTACATTTAAAAAAATAAAATTTCAATGAAGATTGCATTTTTGGGTCCGCAGGCGAGTTTTACACAATTGGCAACTGCCCAGCTTTTCCCTGATGAAGAACTTTTACCACAGGCTAATATTTTAGATTGTTTCCATGCTGTAGAAAACGGAGAGGTCGATAAAGCCGTTGTTCCTCTTGAAAATTCGATTGAAGGAACGGTTTCTATGACACTGGATTATTTATATAAAACTCCGGAAATAAAAATCGAAGCCGAAGCCGTCATGCCGATTGCTCATCATCTGATGGTGCATCCTGACTGTAAAATTGAGGATATTGAAAAAATTTATTCTCATCCACAGGCTTTAGCGCAAAGTTTTCACTTTTTGGATGATCATTTTAAAGAAGTTACAAAACAGGATTTTTCTTCTACAGCTGCGGCTGCAAAGCATGTTTCAGAAAATGTGGACAGGAATTTAGCTGCTGTTGCCAATCAGTTTGCGGCTAACTTGTACGGATTGAAAATCATCCACAGAAATATTCAGGATTTTGAACAAAACCATACCCGATTTATTGTTATTTCGAAAAAAAAGCAGGCTTATCATCATGAAAAATTAAATATTCTCGGAGAAAAATCCGGTTTGCTGATCACCCTTCCTGAGGATCATGCGGGAGGTTTGCATCAGGTTTTATCGGTTTTTGCTTGGCGAAAAATGAATCTCAGCAAAATAGAATCCCGGACATTGAAAACCGGACTTGGAAATTACTTTTTCTTCATCAATGTTGTGGGAAAATGGGAACCGGTTTTACATGAAAACGCCCTGGAAGAGTTAAAAGCATTAGACGCAGACGTCGATTTTCTGGGAAATTACAAGGAATATCTTCTGGAAAGTTAAAAATATTAATTTCAACATTACTTTTTTACACCCTTCGTTGGGAGTTTTTTCACTTTTATACGAAAATAATTCAAAATATGATGATTTATTTTTAATTAAATTTTGCTATTGTATTTTTATATTGATTTAAAATATTTTTATTTAATATTTAATTAATTTAATTACCAATAAATCAGCACGTTTGATCTTTAAATTTTTCACTTTTAAAACCTATAAAAACCATAAACAATTCAATAAAAAGGGAATAATTATTGTATTATTAAAAAAAATTACAAACAACAATTGCATGAAAAACAAAATCTATTTTTTTCTAATGATCTTATTTCCGATGTTTAACAATGCACAGGTAGGAATTAAAACAGAAGATCCGAAAAGTACTTTAGATGTTAATGGAAATGTCAGTATCAGACAGGCTCCTCAAATCACCTCATTATCAGGTTTTCAGATTATGGCTATCAATCAGGGCAGTTCTGAAGTGTCACAATTTGATCCGAGTTTACTAACGGCACCCAATTCTTTAAACCAAACTGTTTATTCAGCCCGGAAAAACAATTCAATATCATTATTGAGCTTAAATCTCTTTTCCTCTTGGAAACAGATCAATTTCTTAACAATCGACAAAACAATTGGCTCTGTCTCGCTATTTTCAGATGCGGATAATTCATACAATGTTCCGTCGACGGGAATTTATCTTATAGGCTACTATTTTCGATATGGAGCGGGAGTGCAGACTACCCTGCTTTCAGGAAATCCCGGGATGGGAATTTTGAAAAAAGCTTTGGACGGCGTAATTTCTGTATTGGATTCCAGAGAGTTCACCGGTATCAATTTGGGATTGGCTTCAGTGACATTTACCGAATATAGCATGACTTCCATTTATCAACTTAATGAAGGGGAAAAGCTCTACTTCGGACTTAACAATACGGGAGCTTTGGGAGCAAGTTTATTAAGTTCAAGCAATGCTTCATTTTATATTTATAAAATTTCTAATTAACACCCTTTCAATTCATTATCGTATTTATTTTAATCATTTATATATTTTGCTGATAATACTGTCATATACAACATTGGCAGTATTATTTTTTTAATAAAATATTATTCACTGAATAATAATTTTTTTCACATGAATTAAATTCATCAAAATTCCCGTTTCTATTTTTCACTTTCCGTTGTGTAAAGCATTTCTACGTATTTTATTAACTTACAATTAAATTATAATTGAAAAATATACACAAATTTTAAATTAATGTTAAAAATTATTTAAACTTAGGTCTTCTTTTTGCACAAAATTTGATGTATCTTTACTGGAAACTAACTGAGAATAAACCATTAACTAATTAAATTTTTTAAACATGAAAACTAAGATTTGTAGCGCACTTTTGGCTCTCCTGTCGATTCCATTTTTCGCACAAAGTGGATGGGTTGGGATTAATACAGCAAACCCGCAAGCCAACCTCGATGTAAACGGAACGATTAAAATTAGAGAAACGCCAGTAGCTCCGGCACTTCCGGGTTATGAAATTCTGGCTGTCAACAAGAATACAGGAGGTGACTTTCAGGTTGCGCAAGTAAGCCCTCAATTAATTGCAGATTTTGTTATTAGCCAGGTTAATAGCGGGGTAAGTACAACAGTTTATGCTGCAAAAAAATCAGCAGGTATCAGCTTATTGAGTTTAGGTCTTTTTCCAACAGGATTTAGAGCCGTAAACTTTACAGCAGCTGAAAGAACGGTAGGTCCTACTTCTTTATTCACAGAAACAGACCATACATACACGGTTCCTAGTAGCGGAACTTATGCAGTAGGATTTACTTTCCGATACGGAACTGGTCTTCAGGCAGCCTTATTGTCCAACTCTCCGGGTATCGGGATTTTGAGAACAAGAGCGGGAGCCGCCACTTTGATCGACAGCCGTACTTTTAGTGGAGCCAACCTTATTCTATTAAGTTTAACCATATCAGAAACGAGTATCAACAATCTTTATACTTTACAAGCTGGTGACAAGCTTACTTTCGGGCTTACAGGATCTTCACTGCTTGATGCAGGTTTATTAGGATCCAGTGTAGGTTCTTTCTACGTTTATAAAGTTTCGAATTAAAAAAAACTTTTATATAGTTTAATCACTCAACAACATTAATCCATCGTACCAATTTGTATGATGGATTAATTGTTTATGAACCCTTATAAAACATTTGACTATATTTGATTAAACAAAAAGCATACAATGACCTATCCTCTTATCGTCATACTTATCGTAGTCTTCATTATTATTTTTTATAATTTAAATAATAGAATTCAGAGATTGGAGAGGGAAATTTCTGAGCTCAACCGAAAAATTCAAACTCCCGGATTTACACAAATAAAAGAGGAACAACATGTACAGCCGGTCGTATCTTCAATAAAAGAAGAACAAAAAATTACTGCTTTCGAAGAATCAAAAGTAACGGAAGAAGCTCCTGTAATCCCTGAAAAAGACTGGCTCACTCCTATTTTTGATTTTTTAAAACAAAATGCTTTAACGATCATTGGTATTTTCACGTTGGTTTTAGGAATCGGATATTTCGTAAAATATGCCATCGACAGAAACTGGATCGGGGAAACGGCAAGAGTGGGAATCGGGCTTTTGGTGGGAGGCGCCATCATGTTAACCGGGCATTTTCTCAGGAAAAATTACACGGTTTTTTCGTCCATTATTACTGGCGGCGGAATTGCTGTTTTATACTTTACTACAACCATTGCTTTTCGGGAATATCAGTTGTTTTCGCAGAATATTGCTTTTGTGATTACCTGTTTAATTACATTGATCTCTATAGCACTTTCTTATTATTATAAAAGTGAGGTTCTTATTATTTTTTCCTTATTTGGAGGATTTCTCGCACCGTTGATGATCAGTACGGGACAGAGCAATTATCCGTTTTTGTTCACTTATCTTACTGTGCTGAACATCGGAATGCTCATCATCGTCTTTCTGAAAAATTGGAAAAGCGTGGGTTGGGTTGCCTTTTTATTTACCAATATTTATCTTTTTTACTGGACGGCCGAAAAAACTGAGCTTCTGAGCATATATTTCTATATTATCACGTACATCATTTTCTATGCATTTGCCCTTCAAAATTATATTAAAAAAGGAATTTTACCTTCTTACGATATTTTAATGCTGGTCTTAACCAATTTTACAAGCATTATCGGATTGGTTTATATTTTTAATACTTTACAGTACGAACCTGTTATTGTATTTCCTATTGGTTTTGCTTTGGTTAATTTATTTTTACTTTTCAAAGAATATTCTAAAAAGAATTTTGGGGTAAATTATTCTGTTTTTGCGGGAATCAGCATTAGTTTAATCACCGTTGCCATTGCTTTACAATTCAAAACTCATTTGATTACAAGTGTTTGGGCGATCGAAGCCACTTTACTTTTATTTATCTGGAAAAAAACGAATCTCAATATTTTCAAAATATGCTTCTATATTTTGTTTCCACTGGTGATCATTGCGCAGATCATGACATGGGCGAAATATGTGGATGCTAAGAATTTAGCCATTATTTTTAATCCTGTTTTCCTTACGAGTTTTGTAACGGTGATTACGACTTTCACCAATTTAATTTTACTCAGAAAACTTCCCGACACGAATAAAAAAAATACCGATTTTTTTGAAAATGTCTTTACCATAGTAAGTTATGGGATCATTTATGTTGCTCTTTTACTGGAAATCATGTATCATATTTCGGATAAAACGTGGATCGTAATTTTCAGCATTGCAATGCTTTACAGCTTATATTATATCTTTTGCATTTTACTGTTCCGAAGAAAGCTCGACATCCACTCCATTCTTGAAACCGGGCTTTTGTATTTATTTTTATTATTAATTATTTTTAATACTTTGATTTCCGGATCAGGAATTATTTCAAACTTTTTAATGGGAAAACTGCATCTCAGCTTCTATGGAATGCATTTATTGTACTGGATTCCTTTTATTTATATCCTGGTGAAAATTTTACCGAAATCAGATTTCTTTACTATAGTACTTTCTTATTGGGTGGTTGCGCTGGCATTTATCACAGCAGTGAGTGCCGAATTGTATCATATTTATTTAATAATCAATGCCAATGGAATTTCAGAAGTAGCAAAACTGGGAAAACACTTCAGAATCCTATATCTGCCGATTATTTGGGCAGTTCTGGCAAGTATTCTTATTTACAGAGGATTAAAAACCAACACCACCGAATATACCAAAATAGGTTTTGTTTTAATTGCTTTTATGATATTAAAATTATACACCTATGATGTTTGGGAGATGGATAATGTTTCGAGAATCGTTGCTTTCATTATCCTGGGAATCATATTACTGTTAAGCTCATTCCTGTTCCAGCGATTAAAAAATATTATTAAAAATATGGTTGAGAATAAAGAGGAAAACAATGAAACTGAGAATACAAAATCATAATAAAACGCTTTATTTATAATTATTATTTAAATTATTGTAAAATTTTATTCACATTTTATAAAAATTAACTATATTTATCAAGTTTTTAATTATTCCTATATATTATGAAAAAAATACTCTACTCTTTTTTACTCTTGTCTTCGGCTACGTTATTGGCACAGAAGAATCCTGCAACGAAATTTGCAGTGGCCAATGATATTGTCGGAACAGTAGATATGTTTAATGCGCATAAAAGTGCTATCCAAAGCTCACAAGTATACAAAACACCGGCAAACCTCCCGCAAAATCTTAAAAAATACAGCTCTATTGCAGAAAACGGACTGGTGGAGTATAAAATAAAAAACGGACAGGACAACATCGACAGACTTCCGCTTTCCGACCTGAATGTTCAGTACCAAATTGCTGAAAACACTCCGGTTTATATCGACGGGTACGAATTTACGAACACTAAAACCTTAGTATTCGGAGAGATCCTGACAAAGATGGAAGCGAAAGATAAAGACGGCAAAAGAACGTTGTTCATTACTACAAAATAAAGTAATTTCCTAGATCATATTTAAATGAAAAGGATGCTCGCTTGAGCATCCTTTTTTATGAAAATTTTTAACCACAAAAGGCACAAAAAGCTATTGAACTATTCACAGTCTAGTAATTTGAAAACAAAAGTCTGCAATAGAATAAAAATCAAAGATTTTTTTTAACTTATGTGTTCTTGTTTGCGTTTTAATAATGAACTTAAAATATTTAATGCGTTACTCTTTTGTATCTTTTGTAGTTAAAACTCTAAAAAAGATTAGTATTTATTGTTCCATTTTTTCTTTAACTCTTCATAGATTTTCTTTTCTGTAGCATTGTTTCCGGGCTCATAAAGCTTTACATCCTTAATTTCCTGGGGAAGAAAATCCTGGTCTACAAAATTTCCCTGAAAAGAATGAGCGTATTTGTATTCTTTCCCATAATCCAGGTCTTTCATCAATTTCGTCGGGGCATTTCTCAAATGCAGCGGAACAGGCAGATTCCCGGTCTGTTTCACCAAAGCCAAAGCTTCATTAATAGCCATATAAGCCGAATTACTTTTCGGGGAAACTGCCAGATAAACCGCCGTTTCACTCAAAATAATCCTTGCTTCCGGATTTCCGATTACATTCACCGCCTGAAAGCAGTTATTGGCGATCACCAAAGCATTCGGATTGGCCAAACCGATGTCTTCAGCCGCCAGAATCAGCATTCTTCTTGCAATGAATTTGATATCTTCACCACCCGCAATCATTCTGGCCAGCCAATACACCGCACCATTCGGGTCACTTCCCCGCATCGATTTGATAAAAGCCGAAATAATATCATAATGCTGCTCTCCGTTTTTGTCATAAAGCGCCATGGTTTCCTGCAAAACTTCGAGTACATCCTCGTTTTTAATTTCCGTTTTTTTGGAATTTTTAAATTGATTAAAAACAAGTTCCACAGAATTGATTAATTTTCTCGCATCACCTCCAGAATATTGGATAAATGCCTCTTTTTCAACTACTTTAAAATCAGTTTTCTCATCCTGATTGTATCTTTGTGCTGCAATATCTATTAATTCTTCCAGTTTTTCATAGCTCAAAGCCTTTAAAATATACACCTGGCTTCTCGAAAGCAAAGCTGAAACCACTTCAAAACTAGGATTTTCCGTCGTAGCTCCGATTAAAACAATCCACCCCTTTTCCACCGCATGAAGCAGTGAATCCTGCTGAGATTTATTAAAACGGTGAATTTCATCAATAAATAAGATTGGTGATTTCCCTGAAAAAAGATTTTGTTTTTTAGCATCTTCGATCACATCACGAACGTCTTTTACTCCTGAAGAAACTGCAGAAAGCTTATAAAATTTCCTGCCGGATTTTTCAGAAATAATTTCTGCCAGCGTAGTTTTCCCCGTTCCCGGTGGTCCCCAGAAAATCAGGGAATTCAGGGAATTGTTTTCCAACATTTTCCTGATCGTTCCTTTTTCTCCGGTAAGGTGCTCCTGGCCAAGAACATCATCTAATGCTTTTGGTCTTAATTTTTCAGCTAATGGAATATTTTGGTTCAAGATTTTTATTTATTCTTTTTATTAAGCATTTCTTTCAAAAGAGCAATTTGTTCGTCTTTCGATTGTATCAATTTTTCATATACTTCTTGGTTTGTCTGATACAAGTTTTGCACTTCTTGATGACCGACGGAGTAATCTTTTATATCTTGATTATAAACAATTTGATTCTTTAAATCCAGGAGATCTGTAATCTCTGTTTCTAATAATTTTGAAATAGTAAATAATCTGTCTACCGTAAGTTTAGTAGAATTACTTTCTATTTTCGCATAAGAAGCCTGATTAATATCCAGCTGATTCGCCATATATTCCTGACTAAAACCTTTTAATTCTCTATATTTTCTAATATTTTTACCTATTGATTCATTCATAATAAGAATAATTTATTCGTAAAAATAATAAATTATTCTCAAAACATCATTTCAAAATAAAATAATTTTTAAAACTTTGTGGAAATTATTTTTAATATATTTACAACGTAAAAACAAAAAAACTTATGATGAAAAAACTAGTCTCATGGCTGTCGTTCATGACAGTCTTCTGTTTTATGCTACACTCCTGTGTACAAGATGAGATATATTCTTCAACCGGTCCTACTTCTAAAGAATATCATTCCAAAAGCTTTTGGAAAGAAGATGAGAAGTACATTAAAAATGTAATGAAGATATATTTCGAACATGAATCTGAAATCAAAAAAATTGGAGGTAGTCCTGCATGGGATTATTCTATGAGTATGGGAAAGTATAACGAAACTTTTATGGCAGTCCCTATTGTGGAAAATGGCAGAGTTATAAATACTTTGGTATGTGCACGTTTTGATAAGAAGGTATATTTCAGATACGAAAATTCTGAGAGGAATAATAAATTCTTTAATGACATCATCTTCGGGAAATACACTAATTACAAAATTGA
Organism: Chryseobacterium wanjuense; assembly: GCF_900111495.1. Lineage (NCBI taxonomy): Bacteria > Pseudomonadati > Bacteroidota > Flavobacteriia > Flavobacteriales > Weeksellaceae > Chryseobacterium > Chryseobacterium wanjuense. The sequence goes on from NZ_FOIU01000001.1 coordinate 2,308,407, forward strand.
TTCACAAAGTAATAAAGAAAAAGATAGTACAAACAAAGGAGTAATGTGCGGAACACGAAGTGTATCTATGTGGTATCCTGATAATGAAAGTAATCCGAATGGTTCAGGACATTGGGAAACCAATTACTATACCAATTGTTATTCCTATCAGGATTATTATGATCCAAGCTGGGAACAAGGTGGTGGTGGATTCGATTACAATGGTGGTGGCGGAAGTGGAACTGATCCCAACAATCCGGATACAAACCAAAATCCTTGTGAAAAAACAAAATCCTTGACAAATAATCCTGGTATACAAAATGCTATACAAAATTTAAAGAATCATATAAGCAGCAACACAGGAGGAGAATTAGGATGGAAATTTAATAAAGTTGGACCTCCTACACCAACGACACAAAACAGTGCACATAGTGTTGTAATTGGAGATCCATCTTCTATAAATGGAGCCTATCATAATCATACCGGTACCACTTTGGATATATTTTCAGCTACTGATATTAATACTCTTTTAGAAATAGCACGTTATCAAGATATTGGAAATACAGATAATGCATTTTATGGATTGATTGCACCAGATGACATACATTATCTAATTTACTTTAATGGCACTCATGCTGATTTACCAGCATCTGGAAGTTACAGTGATATTGATATCGACGTTTGGAAAATATATCAACTTAGAGATATGTGGAATATATTAAATAAAGATACTTCAGGAATATATTGTAATAATACAACAAATACGCTAAATAGTAAAGGACTAGAAAAAGTTTTTTTCGATACACTTAATAAAATGGGGATATCATCGAATAAAATAGTTTTGCAAAAAATAGATTCAAATAACAATATATCAACAGTAATTAAAAATAATGATGGAATGACAATTGAAATTCCTTGTTCTTAATAAATATAAATTATCATGAAATATATATTAATAATTAGTTTTCTTACAGTTTTTCATTTATATAATGCACAGATTTATCCATTAAACACTTTTCCAGATGATGTTCCTGTGGAGTCATATATGAAAGATTTAGATAATGAATTAACACCTTTTGTAGGAATTTGGAAAACAAACTATAATGGGAACACAATTATATTAACAATAAAAAAAGAAGAGCACAAAGCTTTTAAAATACCTCAGTCATCATATTTTTATTATCAAGATGCATTAGTTATAAATTATACTATTCAAAACTCAAATGGTATAATGTTACAAAACAATAATAATGTTCAACATGAATATGATAAAAATGCAATTGTAAGTATGTATGTTAACAATTCAATTGTGAATTTATATTACATAGGAACAAATTGCGGAGTGGGATGGGGTACAATTAATTTGAAAAAGATGAATAATACTCAAATATCTTGGTCGTATTATCCTAACGATACTGTTTTAACAACAAAAAATTGTCCAGGAAATCAAGATACAACTATTTATCTTCCGGAAACGAAGGATTTAATTTTCACTAAGCAATAGCAATCTATCAAAATATTAAAAATAAAACCCGTTTACTTTGAACGGGTTTTATTTTTTTACCCTATTTTTGTACCGTTTTGAAACTTACATTCAACAAAATCATTACTTTTCCTTTGGTAATATTCATAAGATTTTACCAATGGTTTATCTCGCCCCTACTTCCCAAAAACTGCCGCTACGAACCAACATGTTCGCATTATATGGTGAAAGCACTGCAGGTTCATGGGATCTTCAAAGGATTTTGGCTGGGAATGAAAAGAATTTCAAGATGTCATCCGTGGGGAGGAAGCGGATATGATCCTGTTCCACCAAAAAAGTAAAACCAATAAACAAACTACTAAAAAAATAGAAATGAGTAATATTTTTTTCAGAATTTATCTCGTAGTATTTGCGTTCATTACACAATGTTTTTTTGCGCAAAATTATCCGGACGGAATGTCTGACGGAACTTTAAAAGTAAACACCACAGACGTTCCCGTAAAGATCTACGCCACAACAGAATTGGGAGATCTCAATGTTTTCCCAGACAGAAAAGTAGACGGAAATGTGCTGATAATTCTGAATGAATCCAATTTCGAACCTGCCTATTTCAATTTCGGCACCCTGACTTTAACCAAACTTAAAGACGCAAAATACCAGCTTTTAGATAAGAACTTTAAGCCAATCACAACGCCTGCCACACAGGAAAATATTGACAATTTCAAATATGCCGTAAAATCGAATAAGCCGATCACTGCCGCAGACAAAGTAAGCCTGGAAACGCCTTTCAAGATCTGGGATCCTTCAAAAGGAATTCAATTGGGGCCGATTACCCTGCATTTTTATAGTCTGATGTTCATTTTTGCTTTTGGATTCGGCTATATTTTAATGAACAGAATTTTCAAAATCGACAATATTAATCAAAAATATTTAGAGCCTCTTTTCACTTGGACACTGATCGGAACTATTCTCGGAGCAAGAATGGGACACGTTATTTTTTATCAGCCCGAACTTTTCAAAGAAGATTTCTGGAGTGTATTTTTACCGATAAGTACTAAAAATGGTTTAAAATTTACAGGTTTTTCAGGCTTGGCAAGTCACGGTGCAACGATCGCTTTGATCTTTACAACACTGTATTATTCATTTAAAATCATTAAGAAAAATCCGTTCTGGGTGTATGACAGATTAGGAATTGTGGTTTCGTTGGGAGGAGCTTTCGTAAGACTGGGCAACTTTTTCAACTCTGAGATCATCGGAAAACCGGTTGACCCAAACTCTCCATTTGCCTTACTTTTCCCGCAACAAAGCAGCGAATATGGCGTAACAGTTCCTCGTTATCCGTCTCAGCTGTTCGAAGCTTTCGGATATGTATGCTTGTTTATTTTATTATGGATTTTATACAGAAAAACGAATAAAAAATATCAACAAGGATGGTTATTCGGATTATTTTTCATCATTCTTTGGGCAATCAGATTCTTTGTAGAATTCCTGAAAGAACCACAGGGTGACGAGTTCATTCAATTGGGAGGATTGAACACAGGACAAGTTCTTTCGATTCCATTCATGATAGCCGGAGTGGTTATTATGATTATTTCCAAGAAATTTAAAATTACTCAGGCGGAAAACGAAAAACCGGAATAGGTTACTGAGAAACAAAATTTAATATAAATGCTTCGACTCCGCTCAGCAAGACATCTCTAATACTAACAGTTTTATTTTGACGGTTAATTTGTAGCGATGTCTTGCTGAGCGGAGTCAAAGCATTTAATTATTATAAAAACTATAAAATTCCTATAATCTTATCTGTACTTTTTCATTAAGCTCTGTAAATACATTTCCGAATTCATGAATAACATCCGTCGGAAGCATGGATTCCTTAGAATATTTTTCAGAAGCAAATTCGGCGGCTTTTCCGTGAAACCAAACCCCTAAAATTGCAGCTTCTTCTTCTGTGTAATGTTGCGCCAGAAATGATGTTAAAATCCCTGTCAGGATATCTCCACTCCCGCCTTTTGCCAATCCGGAATTGCCTGTAATATTGTAAAAAACGTTTCCTTCAGGAGTTATCACCTGTGTATGATGATCTTTTAAAACAATAAAAATCCCAAGTTCATGGGCTTTTTCTTTTGCTAATTCGAGTCTTTCAAAAGAATTTTCTGTTTCTCCGAATAACCTTTCAAATTCTTTCGGATGTGGTGTAATGATCGATTTTTTTTGAATTAAATTCAGATTCTTTTTATCCTGCGAAATAATATTCAATGCATCCGCATCAATAACCATCGATTTTGAATAGCTTTTTAAAAATTTCAGAAAGTTTTTCACAGTTTCAGCTTCGGTTCCTAGTCCCGGACCTACTCCACACGAAGAATTTTCATCAATAATAAAATCATTAACGTAATCAGCTCCGCCTTCAATAAACATCGCTTCAGGACATGAAGTCTGAAGAATTTCATATCCACATTTGGGAGCCAGCGTGAAGGTAAGTCCAGCCCCGGTTTTCAATGCCGATTTTGTAGCTAAAACCGCAGCCCCGATTTTCCCATAGCTTCCACCAACGATCGTTACTTTTCCATAGCTTCCTTTATGTGAGAAATCTTCCCTTGGTTTAAAAATATTTTTAACCACTTCATCATCAATCACAAAATTATTAGTTAGAGTTTCTGAAATATAATCTTCGCTTAAATTAATATCTAAAATCTCAACTTTTCCGGTATATTTTCCTGTTTCTGGATGAAGAAAACTCTTTTTCCAGAATTGAAAACTCAATGTATAATCTGCCTTTAAAATGGTAGCATCGGCTGAAGAAATTGTATCTGCAAACAATCCGGAAGGAACATCAATAGAAATTTTAATACTTTTTTTTGAGTTTAAAAAATTAACCAAATCTTTATAATCGCCTTCAAGATTTCTCGATAAACCCGTTCCGAAAAGGGCATCAACAATTACCGTTCTGTTGTCAAAACGATACCCCATCGATTCTTTAAAATCTTTAATGGAAATTCCTGAGATCTCCTTCAATTCTTTGAAATTAATATGGGCATCGGGAGAAAATTTAGCCTTGGTATGCGTAAAAACATCTACATCAAAACCCTTTAAATAAAGCATTTTTGCAATGGCAAAACCATCTCCTCCATTATTTCCGTTACCGCAGAAAACAGCAAAGTTCCTGTGATTTTTACAATTTTCAGAAATCCAGTCTACACAAGACTCTGCTGCTCTTTCCATTAATTGAATAGAAGCAACCGGCTCATTGGCAATCGTATACTGATCACAATCCCTGATCTGTTCTGCTGTGAAAATTTTCATGTTTAGTTTGTTTTTTATGTATAATCTCCTTTCAGCAATTTACAAAAAGAATTTTATACAGAATGTAATGAGAGAAGCTATTTTACACGAAATAAATTAATCTCATTTTAAAATAATTCACCAATATTTAATCATAAAAATGTGAAAAATATAAAATTTTTTGTATCTTAAATTCCTATTTTTGTTGATAAGTAATAAAAAAAATATAAATTATGGGATTAGTTAAAGAATTTAAAGAATTTGCATTCAAAGGAAATGTGCTTGATCTGGCCATCGGTGTGATCATTGGAGGTGCCTTCGGAAAAATTGTTTCGTCTTTGGTAGAAGATGTTATCACCCCTTTATTATTGAATCCTGCTTTGAAAGCTGCGGGTGCAGAAAATATTTCAAAACTTTCATGGAACGGGGTTACGTATGGGAATTTCCTTTCTGCGGTGATCAGCTTTTTATGTATTGCACTGGTTCTTTTCTGGATCATCAAAGGAGCCAATAAAATCGTCAAAAAAGAAGAAGCGGCTCCTGCAGCTCCTACCACAGACCAAAAATTATTAATGGAAATTAGAGATTTACTGAAAAATAAAAACATTTAAAAACGAAATACTTTATTTTAAAGTAATTTTTTCATAAAACATCCATGAGAATTCCGAAAAATTTTATTTTTTTCTACATTTGTCAGCAAACAGATGTAAAAAAATTATGGGATTTTTAAAAGAATTTAAGGAGTTCGCCTTCAAGGGTAATGTTATTGATTTAGCGGTCGGTGTTATTATTGGTGGTGCTTTTGGAAAAATCGTCTCCTCATTGGTGACTGACGTGATTACTCCATTATTATTGACTCCGGCACTGAAAGCTGCAGGCGCAGAAGATATTTCAAAATTAAGCTGGAACGGAGTTACCTATGGAAACTTTCTATCTTCACTGATCAGTTTTTTCTGTATTGCGCTTGTCCTTTTCTGGATCATTAAAGGAGCCAATAAAATTTCAAAAAAGCATGAACCAGCTCCTGCAGAACCTACTGAAGACCAAAAATTATTAATAGAAATCAGAGATATTCTGAAAAATAAAAACAATTCATAAAAAAACAAAGCACTTCAAATTGAAGTGCTTTTTATTATTGACAATAAATTGAATTATTGAATCTGTAAAATACTGGAAATCTGCTCTGCCAAAGAAAGTCCGATTCTGTCCTGAGCTTCCAGAGTAGATGCCCCAGTGTGCGGAGTTAAAGAAATTTTTGAATGATTTAAAATCTCTTTCGATGGGGTCGGTTCATTAATGAAAACATCAAGCCCCGCGAATTTCACTTTCCCGGAATCAAGAGCTTCTATCAGGGCAGTTTCGTCAATGACACCGCCTCTTGAACAGTTTACAACCGCTACTCCGTCTTTCATCATGTCAAACTCGTTTTTACCGATCATGTATCCGTCTTTCTGCGCCGGAACGTGAAGCGTAATAAAATCCGAATGCTTCAAAACATCCTGAAGCGGCTCGGTTTCAATATCTACATTGATGAATTGGTTGTTATAAAAAGTAACTTTAATACTTGCTTTTCCGACATTATTATCAGCAGCAATCACCCTCATCCCAAGACCTAAGGCAATTTTTGCTACTTCCTGCCCGATTCTTCCCATTCCAACGATTCCGATGGTTTTTCCTTTCAACTCGATACCAGCTGCATAGGCTTTTTTAAGACTGGCAAATTCCGTATCTCCTACTACAGGCATCTTTCTGTTGGAATCCTGCAAAAATCTTGCCCCTGAAAATAAGTGGGCAAAAACCAATTCAGCCACCGACTCTGAAGAAGCAGACGGTGTGTTGATGACATGAATTCCTTTTTCTCTTGCGTAATCCACATCGATATTATCCATGCCTACACCCCCTCTTCCGATGATTTCCAGAGACGGACAGCTGTCGATAATATCTTTTCTTACCTGCGTAGCACTGCGCACCAAAAGCGTACGGATTTTGTGCTCATTAATATAATCTATCAAAAACTCCTGCGGAACTTTTGCAGTAATCACCTCAAAACCTTTCTCAGTAAGTGCATCAATCCCGGATTGATCCAAGCCATCGTTTGCTAAAACTTTCATAAAACTTTTTATCAGTTAAAAATTAAAAGATTAAATGACCAATTTACCCTTGAGTAAAATTTAATCGTTTAATCTTTACATTAAATTTTTTATTCTTCTTCTTTAAATACTTCAATGGTTACCTGCTTTTCGACAAGGTCTGTGAATTTACCTTTGTATCTTGTAGCTCTCACCAGGTGATTGTCGATCCAGTGGTAATTTCCGCCTCTTGGTTTTCCGCATAACACACTGTGGTATTTGAAACCGTGCTTATCCAGCCAATCAATCGTGATCTGCTTCAAATTTTCTGTTCTTGAAGTAAAAAAACAGATTTGATGTCCTTCATCATACCATTTATTGATGGTTTCCAAAGCATCCGGAAAAGGCTCACAAGTCACCATTCTTTCGGGTTCTTCGTTGGGAACATCTTCCGTGATCGTTCCGTCAATATCAATTAAATAGTTCTTTATTCCGTCCTTTAGAATAGGACTAATGTGATCTTTGTACTCTAATTCCATCATTAAAAATTGAATTGCAAAGTTATGATTTTTATATCAAAAAGGTTTGTTAAAGTTGATTTATATTAAATTTATACTACAGAAACAGTTATTTAACGAATAATATCAATAATTAACTCATCGATTTTATAATTCTGGTTAAAAATTTTCTTTTTTTAATAATTAAATTTTAAAATATTTGTTTTTGAACAACTTAAGAAAATTTTCACAAACACAGAATCGCATTTTTATCTTATATTTGAGTAACACTTCACAACATATGAAAAGAACTTTAGCATTGATTTTCAGCAGTATCGGCTGGTTTGCACTTATTGCTCAATTTTATCTTATGATAGAAAACAGGATTCTGCCCATTCCGGAAACTACCATCAGGTTTTTCAGCTATTTTACGATTCTTACGAATTTAATTGTTGCTATTTATTTAACTAGTGAAATTTTTAAAGATAATTCAAACAGAAGCTCCGGGAACTTGACAGCCATTACAATCTATATTCTTATTGTCGGGGTTATTTATCAGGTTATTCTTCGCCAGCTTTGGCAGCCAACGGGTTTACAGAAAATCGTTGATGAATTATTACATTCCGTAACTCCTGTTCTTACCCTATTCTACTGGTATTTATATGAAAATAAAAAAAATCTGCACTATAAAATGATCCCGAAATGGACTGTTTTTCCTTTGCTGTATCTTATTTTCGTATTGATCAGAGGACATTTTTCAAATTTTTATCCCTATTTTTTTATTGATGTAAATGCATTGGGATTAGCACAAACTTTGATGAATGCTTTCTGGATTCTGGTTTTCTTTGTGGGATTGTCGATGCTTTTTATTCGTGTTGGAAGATTGTTTAATAAGTAAATTATTTTTCTCGTAGATTTTGCGGATTTAGCAGATATTTACGTTTTAATTTATAAAAAAATTCTTTGCACATTGTCTAAAAAATACACATAAATATCTGCTAAATCCGCAAAATCCGCGAGAGAAAAAATAATCAATAGAGCTTTCTTCGCCCATCCTCCACCGCAAAAAACCATGATGTTTTACCAAAAATTTCCAAAATACATTTATTAAACTTACATTTGTAGAAATGGAAGAATTCGTAGTTTTAGTGAGCCCTGAAGATCAAGTTCTCGGCTTGATGGAAAAGCAGCAGGCCCATGTCAATGGCCTATTGCACCGTGCTTTTTCCGTATTTTTATTCAACAGTAAAGGTGAAATGCTTTTACAGAAAAGAGCTTCCGGAAAATATCATTCTCCGTTAAAATGGACGAATGCGGTTTGTTCGCACCCGAAAAATGGAGAAACTTACCTCGAAGGTGCAAAACGCAGGGTAAAAGAAGAACTCGGCATTGAAGCGGAGATCTCAGAAAAATTTAGTTTTATCTATAAAGCAGATGTTGGAAACGGCCTTTGGGAGCACGAATTAGACCATGTTTTTATAGGAGTTTTTGAAGATGATTTTAATTTAAATAAAGATGAAGTGGAAGAAGTACGATATATTTCCATGCAAGATCTTGACAGGGAAATGATCGAACATCCGGAACATTTCACAGAATGGTTTAAAATTATCCTTGAAGAATACAAACACCATTTTTAAAATGATGAAGAAAATAATTTTAGTATTATCTTTTTTAGTAGGATTTTTTTCATTTGCACAATCTATTCCTACGAAAGTTTATGACAGTGAGAACTACTCCATCACTTTTCCGGAAGTCTGGAAACTGACCAACGATAATGACATTATCAACATTTTCCCGGGCACCGAAATCGGAGCCATCACGATCTCAGAATACCACGATCTGAATCTTCCGAAAACAGAAACAAAAAAATTCATTCTGGCTCTTTACAAATCTGCCGACGACGAGAAGAAAATAAAAACCAAAAGCGGTAAAAAAGGATATACAGAATATTTTTACGAATATTTTGATGAAAACGAAAAATTGTTTTGGATCACCAAAGTTTTTCAAAAAGATAAAGATCTGTTCCTGATCTCCATCAATTGTGGACAAAAATACTGGAACGGAAATTATATGAAGCTTTTCAACGAAGCTTTTGACAGTTTTAAAATAAAGAAATAGAAATAAAAATTAAATATGAAGAAAACAGCATTGTACGACAAACACGTTTCTTTGGGAGCTAAAATCGTACCTTTCGCAGGTTTTGAGATGCCTGTACAATATTCTGGAGTTACCGAAGAGCACTTTGCAGTAAGAGAAAAAGCAGGTTTGTTTGATGTTTCCCACATGGGACAGTTTTTCATCGAAGGTCCCGGTTCAAAAGACCTTTTACAACTGGTTACAACAAATAATGTAGATGCTCTGGAAAACGGAAAAGCTCAATATTCTTGTCTTCCCAACGAAAACGGAGGAATCGTAGACGACCTTATTGTTTACAAAATGGAAGATGACAAATATTTCGTGGTTGTCAATGCTTCAAATATCGAAAAAGACTGGAATCATATTTCAAAATACAATTCTTTCGGGGCAAAAATGACCAATGCTTCTGATGATATGTCGTTATTGGCTGTTCAGGGTCCGAAGGCTACTGAAATTCTTCAAAAACTTACAGAAACCAACCTTTCTGAAATTCCTTATTATCACTTTACACTAGGCGCTGTTGCCGGGGTAAATGATGTGATTATCTCCAACACAGGCTACACAGGAAGCGGCGGTTTTGAGATTTATTTTAAAAATGAAAATGCCGTACAACTTTGGGACGCGATCATTGAAGCAGGTGCATCAGAAGGAATTATCCCTTGCGGATTGGCTGCCAGAGATACCTTAAGACTGGAAAAAGGATTCTGCCTTTACGGAAACGATATCGACGATACTACTTCTCCGATCGAAGCGGGATTAGGATGGATCACAAAATTCGATAAAGATTTTGTGTCTAAAGATATTTTCGCGAAACAAAAAGAAGAAGGTGTTACAAGAAAATTAGTTGGTTTCGAACTTACAGATAAGGGAGTTCCAAGACACGACTATCCTGTTGTAGACGCAGAAGGAAACGTGATCGGGAAAGTAACTTCCGGAACTCAGTCTCCAATGAAAAAAATCGGATTGGGCTTGGCGTATGTTGATAAACCTCATTTTAAACTAGGTTCTGAAATTTTCATTCAGGTAAGAAATAAAAATATCCCGGCAAAAGTGGTGAAAGCTCCTTTTGTATAACAGGAAAAGTAGATACAGAAAAACCGTCTCGTGAATTTTACGAGACGGTTTTTTATTTTTGAGTTCAATATTTTTTAATTAATTATTGAAAAAAGCTCTTAAATTTCCAAGATTTTCCTTGTCGTTTCCAATGAAAATTTTATCATCGGTAAGGAAAACAGGACGCTTCAAAAAGGTATAGTGATCCAGCAGCAATTCTTTAAAATCCTTTTCTCCCAAAGACTTTATGTCCAGTTCTCTTAATTTGATCTGAGTAGATTTTTTACTGAACAATGCTTCGTAAGATTTTGTATGCTTGAACATTTCTTCAAGCTCGTCTTTTGTAATCGGTTGTTTTTTTATTTCGCGAAGTTCCCAGTCTTTAAGATTGAACTGAGCTAAAATTTTTCTACAGGTGTCACACGTATTAAGATAAAATACTTTTTTCATTCTCCAAAAGTAAGATTTAATCTAAAGTTTTAAAAATTATTAAATACCTTTATTCAAATTTTTATGAGAATGGAGAACAAACCTATCACTTTTCAGTTTATTTCAGAACCTTCAGACGTCAACTACGGAGGAAATGTACATGGGGGAAGTGTGATGAAGTGGATCGATCAGGCGGGGTATGCCTGCGCAACAACCTGGAGTGGAAATTATTCTGTAACCGTCTATGTTGGCGGAATCCGTTTCTACGAACCCATTAAAATAGGGGAAATTGTAAAGGTAGAAGCACAGGTGATCTATACAGGTTCTTCAAGTATGCATATTTCGATTAATGTTTTTTCGCGAAACTTAAAGCAACCGAATTTCGATAAGAAAACGCATTGTATCATTGTTTTTGTGGCAGTTGATGAAAACGGAAAAAAACTTCCGGTTCCGAAATGGATCCCGGAAACTGAGGAAGAAAAACAACAGGAACAATACGCAAAACGCCTGATGGAACTGAGAACGCAGATTGAGGACGAAATGAAACCTTTTTTATAATGCAGCGAAACGAATTCATAAAATTATCTTCATTAGGACTTTTAGGTTTATATTCCTGTGGTACTTCTCAACTATTAACGAATAAAAAAACATTGGCCATTCAGTTATACACCATTCGTGATGCTATTTCCGAAAACCTTGAAAAAGCTCTGGAAAAGTTGGTGAATTTAGGATTTACCGAACTGGAAATTTATGGCTATAATGGCAGTTTTTTCGGGAAAAACAGAAATGAATTTCAATCGATTTTAAAAAATATTGGTTTAAAAGTGATCAGCTCGCATCACACAACCGGAATTCTTCACAATGACAAAGGAACTTTATTAAACAATTGGGAAAAATCTGTTGAAGATTTACACTTCATTGGCGCGAAATATATGGTTTGCTCTTATCTTTTTCCGGAAGAAAGAACTATAGAAAATTATAAAAAACTTCCTGAATTATTAGAAAAATCAGGAGAAATTACAAAAAATGCTTCAATTCAGTTTGCCTATCACAATCATGATTTTGAGTTTGAAAAATTTGATGAAACACAGAATGTTTATGATTTTATTTTAGAAAATTCTTCATCCGATTTGGTGAAAATGGAACTTGATTTATACTGGATTTCAAAAGCGGGCATTGATCCATTAACTTATTTTGAAAAATATCCGAAAAGATTTCCGTTGTGGCATGTGAAAGACATGAAAGCCGGAACAAAAGATTTTGCAGAAATCGGAAACGGAACAATAGATTTTAAAAGAATTTTTGAAGCTCGAGAAAAAGCCGGACTTAAGCATTGGTTTCTGGAGCAGGATTCCAGTGATAAAGATATTTTTGAAAGTATCGCCATCAGCAAAAAATATATTCTTGAACAGTCTTATTTCCAATAAAACAAAACCAACACAAAGCCAATCATGAAAATTTTAAATCTTATTTGTTTATTCATCATCGTTTCGTTAAGCGCGCAAACTCACAGATTTATTTATGAGCTTCAATTAAAAATGGATTCCACAGAGTCTGATTATCAAAAGTTTAACATGATTCTGGACATCAATTCTAAAGATGTTAAATTCTATGGTCGCAACCTTCTGATTGCCGATTCACTGAATAAAAAATTCGGAAATATGAATAACAAACATGTTGACATGACCGGGCAGATCGTTAAAAGAAAAATCAACACCTTTGATAATGAGAACTTTATCAATATTAAGTTTGGATATTACTCATTCAAAACCCATGATAAAATCGCCTGGAACATCTCTAATGAGACGAAGAAAGTGCAGAATTATACATTACAAAAAGCCACCGCCACATTTGGAGATCGAAATTGGACAGCGTGGTTTAATAAAGAAATTCCCTTTAATGAAGGGCCTTTCAAATTTTCAGGACTTCCGGGATTGGTTTTTGAAATCTATGACACAAAAAGAAATTTTATTTACAACCTTGTAAAAAGTCAGGAACTTGCGAACATCTATCCTACCGAAGATTTTCTGGAGTCGAATTTTGCAAATAAGGCCATTCCAATTAACGAAAAGCAAAAACAAAAACTTTTATTAGAATTTTATAATGATCCTTTCTCATTTGAGAGAACAAATTTCAATAAGAACAACAGTAATTTAAATATAAATATCGGCGGCAAAGAAATCCGTTCCATTGACGAGCTCAACGCGCAGGTCAAAAGTATGCAGGAAATTATTAGAAAATACAATAATCCCGTTGAAATCGACAAAGCTATTCATTATAAGAATTAAAATATTTCAAAATATTCGTTATATTTGCAATGATAAAAGGAAATGGTGTTCTTCCTTACCCAACCGTCCCGTTTCAAACGGAACTGATGACGCCTGATTGTAAGATTATTAATAATAATTAATCAGGTAAATTATGTCTAAACATCAACGAACTTTAAGCGATACATCAATCATTCAGATCAGGATTTTTTTCAGAAAATATCCGGCTTTACCTTATGTTTTAAAATGGCTTTGCATAAGCCTTATTATCGGAGCATTGGTCGGAACCACTTCTGCAGGCTTTCTACAGTCTCTGGAATGGGCTACAAATTTCAGGGAAAATCACCTCTGGCTGATTGCATTTTTGCCCGTTGCCGGCTTTATGGTCGGGCTTTTATATTATTATTTCGGGAAAGATGTCGAGGCAGGAAATAATCTGTTGATTGAAAACATTCATGATCCGAAAGACATTATTCCTTTTAAAATGGCACCTTTTGTTTATTTGGGAACTATTATTACACACTTTTTTGGAGGTTCTGCAGGTCGGGAAGGTACGGCTTTACAGATGGCAGGAGCAATTTCAGATCAATTGACAAAACCTTTTAGACTAGATAAAAGCGAAAGAAAAATTTTAATCATTTCTGCCATTGCAGCTGGATTTGGTTCAGTTTTCGGGACACCTTTGGCCGGAGCGGTTTTCGGTCTGGAAGTTTTTCTGATCGGTAGAATTCGTTATAATGCTATTTTTCCAGCTTTTGCTTCTGCAATTTTGGCGGATTGGGCAACCAATCTCTGGAATGTAAAACATACACATTATCATATTGATTTTATCCCAAAGCTTGAACTTTTACCGATAGTATACAGTGTTTTAGCAGGAATAGTTTTCGGGATTTGTGCAGCAGTTTTCAGTAAATCGATGCACTGGGCGAGCTCTCTTTTTAAATCAAAAATACACTATCCTCCCCTTCGTCCTGTTATTGGCGGGGTTTTGGTCGCTGCCGCTGTTTTTGCAATGGGAACGACAAGATACATTGGCCTTGGAATTCCTGTTATTTTGGAATCTTTTGAAAAACAGCTTCCGTTGTATGATTTTGCTTTAAAAATGATTTTCACTATTGTGACGCTTTCCGCAGGATTCAAAGGCGGTGAAGTGACTCCGTTGTTCTTTATCGGGGCGACATTGGGAAGTGCATTGGCATTATTTATTCCGCTTCCTTTTGGATTGCTGGCGGGAATGGGATTTGTGGCCGTTTTTGCGGGGGCAACTAATACTCCTCTCGCGTGTATGCTCATGGGCATTGAATTATTCGGTGCAGAATGTGGAATTTATGTGGCCATTGCCTGTGTTGTATCTTATTTGTTTTCAGGAAATAACAGCATTTATACCAAACAAAAAATAGGAGAAGCGAAAAACAGGAGATTTGAAAATTTTAATGATAAAAGCTTTTCTGATTTATAAAAATCTATGATCGTCTTAAATAACAAAAACCTTTTGAAAACAAAAGGTTTTTGCGTATTAAATGTGGAAATGTTTATTTCTAGTTGAAATAATTCTTTATTAACAAGTAATTACTTGTGGACATGCGATGTACTGTACGCAATATTTAGGACCTGTAACGGCACCTGTACAGCTGCAACCGCAAAGAGACAGATCCGGAGTACCCAATGATCCTCCTCCACCTATACCTCCTACGATATTTTTAAGATCTTCTTTTCTTAATTTTTTACCGTTTTTTAAAATGTTGTTTTGCATGTGATTTGGTTTTTGATTTGACAATATAGTTTTTAGTTACCTTCCAAAGTTAAACAAATATTAATTATTCAACGCATAATTTAATATTAAATTTTATAAATTATTTGTTTTGTTGAACTTATTATTAGTATAACGGAAATTGATATTTAAATATTTCTTAAACAGTCCTTAATTATTCTGTAAATTCCAGGTCTTTGTTGTGAGTCTCCGAGATCGTTAATGACGAATAAAAAGCCAGTCCGAACACGATGATTCCTACAATCGCAGCACTCATAATCACGGAAAAATCTTTCTTAAAAAAATCAAAAGCCAGGATCATGACAGGAACCAATCCGCGAACCATATTCGGAACGGTGGTCGTAGCCGTATTTCTGATATTGGTGCCGAACTGTTCCGCCGCTAAAGTCACAAACATCGCCCAATAGCCCGTTCCCAAGCCCAGCCAGACGCAGAAAAGATAGTATTTTGTTTCCGTATTTGTATTTCCGAAGAGCATGAAGGCAACACCGATAATTGTGAAAGCCAGCATGTAGAAAATCGCCATTTTACGGGATTTTAAAGCATGGGAAATAAATCCGCTCATGAGATCGCCGACGGAAATTCCTACGTATGCCCACATAATTGCTTTTCCGGGGTTCAGGTCTGTAATTCCTAATTCCGGCGCAAACTGATTGGCCAAAACCGCAAGAATCCCGATGCAGTACCATGTTGGCAATCCGACGGCAATGCATTTTAAATATCTAATCAAGCGGTCTTTATTGGTAAAAAATGACAGGAAATTCCCTTTTGAAACCGATTCATGTTCAATATTTTTATAAATCCCTGACTCTGAAACACTTATTCTCAAAAATAAAAGTAAAATTCCCAGAATTCCGCCGATGATGTAGGAAATATTCCACCCTCCGGCTAATTCTACGGTTAATTGAGCCACCACTGCGCCCATTAATCCGAAACCAGCCACCACAGAAGTTCCGATCGCTCTCAGATTCTTTGGCAGGCTTTCAGAAACCAGTGTAATTCCCGCTCCGAGCTCTCCGGCAAGACCAATCCCCGCAATGAACCTTAATCCGGCGTACTGATACACCAAATGCTCTTTTGGAAAATATGGTAAAAAACCACAGGCGATATTCGCGAGAGAATACACCAAAATAGATCCGAATAATACAGATAATCTTCCTTTTTTGTCCCCAAAAATCCCCCAGAAAACGCCGCCAATCAGCAAACCGATCATCTGACAATTGAGAATGAATGTTCCGTCTACATCCGGATTTAAGCCTAAAGCCTTTAAACTGGGAATCCTAACAATTCCGAATAAAAGTAGATCGTAGATATCTACAAAGTAACCTAAAGCGGCAATGATAACGGGAATAGAGAAAATAAGTCTTGCTTTTGCAGACAAAGAAAGTTCTTGCATTTTGGAGTTTTAAATTTTGCTAAAAATAAAAATTAATTCAACAAAATACCATTTTTATTAAACATATCTTATTGTACACTATCAATTTTAAAGATACTTTCTCTTGAAATACAATTAATAATTAAAATATCAATACATAAACGGATATTTTAGTTTTTTATATCGAGATTTTTAAAGAACAATTGATACAGAGAAATTATTTTTGAAAGCATTCTAAAACTCTTTTATTTGTGAAAAAAAATATTTAACATTGCAACAGAAAATGGATATTTAATGTATCATTTTAAAATATAAAGCATTAGCTTTTCTTGTTAGAGTAAAACTGGTAATTTTCAAAAACGACAAGAATATGCAATGCTCGCGCTTCGGCGTGGGCTATTGTTTCTCTGTCGTTTGGGTATACCAGTACCTCTCTAACAGTAGACATAGTTCCACGCTTTTTTATTTTTCAATATGAACAGCTAGGAATTTATAAAATTTAACCACGAAGTATTTTGTAGTGTACAATGCAAGAGAAAAATGATTAAATAAAAACTTGCAAGTGAACACCAAAGCGCAATCAATGTGTATAAACTTGAGATTCAAAATAAAATTTATAATTTTAAACAAATGAAAAATTTAAAAAAATTATCTAGAAATGAGCTTAAAGATGTAACGGGAGGAAGGTTACCACGAGTTTGGATTGCTGAAACTTCATGTGGTGTGATTGCTACCACTACTCAGGATTGGACGCCACAACAAGCCCAAGAATGGTTTGAAAAAGTTGAAACAATTAATTGTCCACCACCCACTCATAGTGGTCCTAGTACAAATCTAGCGGGAAATTAATCTAAATTAAAGCACTTATAGTGAAACTTATCCCACTATAAGTGCAATTTATAAAGAAACAACACTTATGTATTGCCATAAAAAATTACTTCAACTATTTATTATATTTTATTGCACTTCATCTTATGCTCAATCTGAGAAAAAAGATTCTTTGCGTGGTGAGTTCATTTATCAATTAAAAGCTAAATCTGATATACGAACTGATAGTAGATATGAAGAACTTTTCTCATTACAGATAGGTGATAAACGTGCTTTTTTTGCTAGTACTGTATCATTAAAAGGTGACTCAGTAATGACAAATTCCGGAACAACAACACATAATCCCAATGGAAGCATCACCCTTGGTTACAAAAAAGGCACTGTAATTCCAAAAACAAATTTTGATTTTACCATTATACAAACCAATGAAAATATACAGTATTTCGATTTGGCCTTCATGACATTGCTTACTTACAGAGAGCCTGTAATCAAGAACTGGAAGCTTGTAGATGAAACAAAAGTCATTAATACCATTACCTGCAAAAAAGCAGAAGTTACCTTCAAAGGAAGAAACTGGATTGCATGGTATTCTCCGGAAATTCCTTTTCCGTATGGCCCGATGAAATTTAGCGGATTACCCGGATTAATTATCAAAATAACAGATGATAAAGGAGATTATGATTTTGAGCTTGTAAAATCTGTTTCTAATTCTAAGCTCAAAGGCAGATTAATTAACATTAAAGAAAGTAGATATACCCATGCCATAGAAACAACACAGCCGAAGCTGAAAGAAGCAATAAAAAACGTCAGAGCTAATGCTGCTGCCGTCCTCGCAAGCCAAGGAACTACAATTATAAAAGGACAGGAAATATTGAGACAAAGAGAAAAAAAACGAGAAGAAAATCAGAAATATGCAAATCCGCTAGAACTTAGTAATTAAAGTGCTAATTTTCTCATGTTTTATTTAAAATTTAGTTCTATTTAAATTTAAAAAACAAAAACCTTTCAATTTCTTGAAAGGTTTTTATATAATATCTTTTTCGATTATTATCTCGCAATGTTCACAGCTCTCGTTTCTCTGATTACTGTTACTTTTACCTGTCCCGGATATGTCAATTCGTTCTGAATTTTCTCCGAAATGTCGTAAGATAGCTGGGAAGCAACTTCATCGTTTACTTTTCCGCTTTCTACCATTACTCTTAATTCTCTACCCGCCTGAATTGCATATGCTGAAGATACTCCGTCGAAGCTTAAGGCAGCAGATTCAAGGTCTTTTAATCTTTGGATATAGGATTCCAACACCTGTCTTCTTGCGCCCGGTCTGGCTCCTGAAATAGCATCGGCAACCTGAATGATCGGAGACAATAATGAAGTCATTTCAACCTCGTCATGGTGAGCTCCGATTGCATTGATAACTTCTGCGTTTTCACCATACTTTTCAGCCCACTGCATACCTAGCAAAGCGTGAGGAAGTTCAGACTCCTGCTCAGGAACTTTTCCGATATCGTGAAGCAGACCTGCTCTTTTTGCCAGTTTTACATTTAAGCCTAATTCAGCAGCCATTGTTGCAGCAATATTCGCTACTTCTCTCGAGTGCTGTAATAAGTTTTGTCCGTAAGATGAACGGTATTTCATTCTACCTACGATTTTGATCAATTCCGGGTGTAATCCGTGAATTCCTAAATCGATGATCGTTCTTTTACCAACTTCAATGATCTCCTCTTCGATTTGTTTTCTTGTTTTTTCTACAACTTCTTCGATTCTCGCAGGGTGAATTCTACCGTCTGTTACCAATCTGTGAAGCGATAATCTTGCAATTTCTCTTCTTACAGGATCAAAACATGAAAGAAGAATCGCTTCCGGTGTATCATCAACGATGATTTCTACTCCTGTTACAGCTTCCAAAGCACGGATATTTCTACCTTCTCTACCGATGATTCTACCTTTTACTTCATCAGATTCGATGTTGAAAACAGATACCGAATTTTCGATGGCCTGTTCTGTCCCGATTCTCTGAATAGTCTGAATAACGATCTTTCTTGCTTCGTTTTTCGCATTCATCTGCGCTTCTTCCATAATGCTCTGAACGTGTGCCTGAGCTCTGGTTTTTGCTTCAGCTTTCATGGTTTCTACCAATTCTACTTTAGCTTCTTCTGCGGTGTAATTAGAAATCTTCTCAAGAACTTCAACTTTCTTAGCCATTGCTGTGTCTAGTTCCTGTTGTTTTCTTTCTAAAATTTCAGTTTTTTTGGCATAATCAGCAATCTGCTTATCCAAATCCTTTTCCAGTTTTCCTGTCTTGCTAAGCTCGTCGTTCAGCTTGTGCTCCTTATCCTTTATTCTTTTTTCAATCTCCTGCATTTTCTTTTCACGAGACTGAATATCTGCATCATGTTGAGATTTTAGCTCCAGGAATTTTTCTTTAGCCTGAAGATTTTTCTCTTTCTTTATGGATTCAGCTTGTACGTTAGCTTTTTCTATAAGGTTTTCGGCATTTTTCTTTGCATCATCTATAATAAATTTTGCTTTAGTATTCAGCGAACTTCTAGAGAAAAATATCCCTATCACGGCACCTATTACTAAACAAACAACGCCGATTATAACTTCTATCATAATTTATATTGAGTTTTAATTGTCTTCACATTATAAAATAAAAAAACCCACAATAATCCAGAGATTGAGAGTAAACTCCTAATCAACACGATTTGAACTGATTTCCACTGTCTGTAATCCGGACGGAACCGGCACGCCATTCAATGGACATTTGTTCGGTAATTGTTTAGCGTTGAGTTTACCTTTAATGTGTTAGAATTATTGTAGGCAGTTTGTCGGGAAAAAAATCTATTTCCCTGTTTCATTCAACGATTGATTGATTATTGCTAATCTTTCGTTGGTAGAATGTATTGTTTTTTCGTAGTTCGCAGACACCACTTCGGCATTTGTACCCAATTTCAGAGCACACATGGCCAAAGCATCCTGTTTGTCTCTCACATCGAAGTTTTGTTCAAAATCTTTAATCATATTCTCAATTTGCTTCCCTACCTTACGCAAAGTTTCTTCCTCTGCTGCCGGTACGTTCAGCGGATATACCCTTCCTGCAATGTTGATGGTTATTCTTCTTACCTCCATTATAATCCACTGTTTTGAAGCTGAGCAATACAGAAATCTATTTCCTTTACCAATCTGTTGATGTGATTTTTCATCAATCTGTTGTGCTCAGGATTTCCTGATATTGCTGAATAAAGTTTTATATTTTTTTGTTCTTCTGCTAATACCTGACTTTTTTTTCTTTCCTCATCATATTTCTTCTTCAGTTCTTCATGCTCCGTATGCAATTCTGAGAACTTTTCAGTAAGATTTTTATAGTTTTTTTGTAATAATAAAATCTTTTTCTCTAATTCTGAAAAATTGTTTTCTAAATCTTGAAGCATTTCAGGTTTGTATATTCTAACTAATAGCAAAAATAACAAAATATTAATACTAACAAAAATAAAACTCCCTATATTTTGTAATGGCAACAAAAAAAGGAGATACAAAAGCATCTCCTTTATTATTTTTAAGCTAAATTCTTATTCAAATTTAAGAACAAAAAACACCGCTCTGGTCTGTAAAGTAGACATTGCTGCCGTCCAGTACGGAGGTGTTGTCGCATTATCTGCCACGATCTCGTTGTTCATAATGAAAGTCCCTCTGATGGCAGGTGTTAATTTAAACTTGTTAAAGTAAAACTGAACTCCCATTTCTGCAGACCACGCAAAATTGTGCGTCGTAGATCTGAAAACCTGCTGAAGGTTATCATCAGTAGAATCTGAATTCGACTGTAGATTTACGATATAATTCACACCCGCTGCAACGTAAGGCCTTGAGTTGTACCATCTGTTTCCGTGGAATTCTAATAACACAGGAACATCCACCAAAGTTGTTTTAACCTCTCTTACTCTGTCATTTTCAGTAAGCGGAATCGGAGTGAATGGAGGATTTGTTAAAGTTCCTGCAGCATACTGGTCGTTTGATTGTGTATTGAAAGTCAATTGTCTCTGACCAAATTGTAACCCTGGTTCTAATCTTAAGTCTAAATAATCGTTCAGTCTCCATTTTGCGATCAATCCGGCACCGAAACTGTAGCTTTCTTTAGATGTAACAAGATTCTGATTATTATTCATACCATATCTGGGATTCAAAACGATACGATAGTCTAGTCTGTTGCCATTCAAATAAAAACCCCAACTGAATTTCTGCTCGTCAAAGTCTTCCAACTTATCCATTCTGTTTCGGGTTCTAAATTGCGCGTTTGCCAAAACTGCAATATTTACTGAGGCTAAAACCAGTGCTTTTAATAAAAATTTATTCATAGGTTACTTTGTTGCTTTATAAATTGTGGCTATACCTAAACTTAGTTTTTTATATTCAACTTTTTTAAATCCTGTATCTAAAAGAATTTGTCTCATTTTTTCCCCGAAAGGGAAAGCATTTACAGAATCCGGAAGGTATGTGTATGCCCTATTATCTTTAGAAACCAGTCTGCCGATGGCAGGTAATATATTTTTGAAATAAAACATATAAAATGGTGCTAAAAATCCCTCAACCTTTGAAAACTCCAGTATATAAACACTCTTGTTATCCTTTACTACTCTTCTTAACTCTGCTAAACCTTTGGTAAGATTTTCAAAATTCCTTACTCCAAATGCAACGGAAACAGCATCGAATCTATTGTCCTCGAAAGGTAAATTTTCTGCATCTCCCTTTTGCATGGAAATTTTGCCGTCTAATTTAAGTTTTTTTATTTTAATAACGCCAACATTTAACATTTGTTGCGATAAATCTAAACCAATTACTTTTGCACCGGTTCCTTTTTCTATCGTAATTGCTAAATCTCCCGTTCCTGTAGCCACATCCAGCACTTCCTGCGGATTGTCATTTTTCATCCATTTCACCAAAGTATTTCTCCACAAAACATCAATTTTCATGGACAAAACATGATTCAGAAGATCATATTTTGGTGCAATATTGTCGAACATGTCCTCTACCTGGCTTTTCTTTGTAGCCTCCGAATTGTAGGGCGTAACTTGGTTTATATCTTTTGTCAAAACTTAAAACTTGTAATATTCTTTATAATAATTCAGATAATCCTGCTTTCTGAAGATCTTTGATCTGGATTCTACCTGCTGGATATTCTTGATGATCTTGTCATAATCTTCATCTACATTATAGTAAAAATCGTCTGTAAACAGCTTATTGAAGTGTTTTGCACCTCCATAATATGTTTTCCCGTCGATCACAACCTTATCAAGCGCCAAAAGTAGTGAATCTTTTTTAAGGTTGTATCCATAATATTGATCATTAATATAATAATCCTGATGAGCGATGTTGATCAACCCTCGAATTTTATTTACTTCAAAAGCAGAATCGTATAATAATTTTTTATTTTGGTCGAAAACTTTAATAGAATTTTTACCTTTATTCAAATCTACCGGAACAGTCTGCCCTGCGGCGATAGTCCCTTCCGAGCTGTTATTAATTTTATAGTAATAGGTATTGGGAGTAGGATTATCTACTACGTAATAGTTCTTTTTGGCTAAAAAAAGGAAGTAGACCCCAAAGGCAACGACAAACGCTACAACTGCAATAACTAAGCCTTTTAAGGACGGATTGTTTTTCATAGATTGTAAAGTACAATTTTTGCAAATTTAATAATATTTTTAATTCTCCGTTATTAATATTAATTATTAACTTTGCGTCTTTAAAAAAAAATCATATAAACGAATGCCGAATACGATCATTATTGGTTCTGGATCTTACCTTCCCAACAGAATTATCGGGAGAGACTATTTCTTAGGTTCAGAGTTTTATTCAGAAGATGGGGAAAAGATAGACAAGCCTGTCGAAGAAACGATTGCGAAATTTGTAGAGATCACAGAGATAGAAAACAGGAGATTCATTGATGAGGACCTATCAAACTCAAAAATCGGTTATGAAGCTGCAAAATTAGCCATTGCAGATGCAAAAATAGATCAGGAAGAATTAGATTATATTATTTACGCAAGTAATTTCGGGGAAGTTACCGAACACGGATATGCCGACTTCATGCCGACAATGGCTGCAAGAGTAAAGAATAAATTAGGCATTAAAAACAGAAAATGCGTAACATACGATATGCTTTTCGGATGTCCGGGATGGGTGGAAGCAATGATTCTGGCGGATAATTTAATTAAAGCCAACGTTGCCAAAACAATCCTTGTGATCGGAGGAGAAACATTGAGCAGGGTAACAGATCCGCATGACAGAAACAGAATGATCTTCGCAGACGGAGCCGGTGCTGTAGTGGTAAAAGCTACTGACGAGGAAAACGTAGGGATCATCGCTCACAATACGATTTGTGATAACGGTATTGAGCTGGATTACCTGGCTAACGGACCTTCTATCAATAAAGAATCTGACCAGACTCGTTTATTTGTAAGAATGCAGGGAAGAAAAATTTATGAGTACGCTCTTAAAAATGTTCCTAACGCCATTAAAGAAACTATTGAAGACGCAGGTCTTTCTATTGAAGATATCAATAAAATCCTGATCCACCAAGCGAATGCTAAAATGGATTACGCCATGATTGAAAGACTTCACAAGCTTTATGATGTGAAAGATTACGACCATTCTATCTCTCCGATGACGATTCAGGATTTCGGGAATTCTTCTGTAGCAACGATTCCTACGATGTATGATTTAATAATTAAAGGAAAAATGGACGGTCAAACGTTTAAAGAAAAAGGTAACATTGTGATGACTTCGGTAGGTGCCGGAATGAACATCAATGCTATCGTTTACAGATTTCCTTAATAATATTTAATGTAAATAGATATAAAAAGCACAGGGAAACTATTCTTTGTGCTTTTTTTAAACTTAATTATGCAAAGAAATTTTTTAATAATTGCAGCCATTTTCTTGTTTCTGGAAGTATATATCTATCAGGCAATAAGAACCTTAACGGATAATTTCTGGATAAGACTGGGATATTGGATCGTTACATTGACCGTTTATGGAGTCTTTGCCTACGAGATCACCCATTTTCAAAGGTCAGACAGAAGTACGGTGCGAATGCAAATCATGATTTCCGTGTTTTTGGTTTTTATTTTGCCTAAAGTTTTCATCGTTTTATTTTTATTAATTGATGATATTTTCAGGACAGGAAGTTATCTGGTGGGATTAACAAGACCGTCTGAAAGCTTTTTTCCGGAAAGAAGAAAATTCTTAAGCCTTGTGGGATTAGGACTCGGAGGCGTGCTTTCTGCTTTGTTCATTGATGGAATTACGTTTGGAAAATACCGTCACAAAGTGAGAAAAGTTAAAGTAAAAATAGCCAATCTGCCCAAAAGCTTCAAAGGGTATAAAATCATCCAGATTTCGGACGTTCACAGCGGAAGTTTTGGCGATCCGAGCAAGCTGGAACATGCGATTAATTTGATTAATGAACAAAATCCTGACCTCGTTTTATTCACAGGAGATATGGTGAACAATGTTGCAGAGGAATTCAAACCTTTTATTCCGTTGTTTTCTACAATTAAATCTAAAGACGGAAAGCTTGCCGTGCTTGGAAATCACGATTATGGCGACTATATCAGCTGGCCTTCTCCGGATGCAAAAAAACAAAATCTTGAAACCCTGATCGATTATGAAAAACAGGCCGGTTTTGATATGTTGAGAAATGAAAACAGGGTAATCGAGAAAAACGGAGAAAAATTATACATTCTTGGCGTTGAAAACTGGGGATTAAAGCCTTTTCCACAATACGGAAAACTTGATGAAGCAATAAAAGATGTCCCGGAATCTGCGGCAAAAATATTAATGAGCCACGACCCTACCCATTTCGATTATGTGGTAAAAAAACACCCGGGAAATGTTCAGTTGACACTCTCAGGACACACTCACGGAATGCAGTTTGGTTTGGATTTGAAAAATATAAAGTGGTCACCGGTACAGTATAAATATCCGAAATGGGCAGATTTATACGAAAGTGAAGGAAAAATGCTCTATGTAAACAGAGGTTTTGGAGTATTGGCTTATCCCGGAAGAGTCGGGGTTTTGCCGGAAATTACACTTTTTGAGTTGGCTTAGAGGCGTTGTGGGGTGCGGGATGCGAGTTTGTGAGGAACGGTTATCGTATTTAAATCTCGAAACTCGTATCTCGAAACTGGAAACTGAAAAACTCTAAAAAATATAATCTTTCATACGGGAAGTTGCTAATTCTTTCTCGTTGATAAAAGTAAGGAGGGCATCTAATTTGTCCTCCATTTTTTTGCCCGAAGAAATCTTTCTGTAGAACGGAAGATCAAACGGATATACACTGAAATCCGTGAATTGCCATGAATTAAGATAAATCAAAACAAACTCATCATTTTTCAAGGTTTCGAACACCATATTCTGGTAATATTTCATCGGCAGGATCTGAAACACAAAATCATTGTAAGGAAGCTGACTGTAAGGAGAAATGCTTTCCGGAACTATACTCAATCCCTCTTCTTCGGTGATTTCCGTATCCCTTTTCAGGCGTTTGAACGGGAAAAGAATATTGGCATTGTCGATATTGGAGACATAACTAAACTCCAACAATTTTAAACTTTCCTGGGACAGCTTTATATCTTTTTGGCGAATTCCTTTGATCTGTTTTTCCAAAAGATTCTGAATAGATTTCTTAGCCTCTTCAATTTCCTGAAGGTTTGAATTTTTATTATAAAAAGCAATTTCATGCCCTTTGGATGAAATTGCTTTTATCAAATTCTGAAGTTTTTCTGCAATGGAAATCTCAACAAAAAAACTTGCTTTTATATCATGAATATCTAAAATTCTGAGAATAGCTTTCGTATTGTCAATGGTAATTTTTAATCTCTCATCATCAGAAATTTGACTGCCGTTTTTAGCGTCAGATTCAATATTTATAATGTTAAAAGTTAATAAAACCATTTAAATTAAATTTTAGATAAATTTTGTATTAAATTAATAATCAAGTGTTAAATAGATTTTTATTTAAACACTAACTTTAAGTAAATTAATTTTTAGCTAATTTCACTTTTAAATTTTTGATCATATCTTTTGTCATCTCAGAAATTCCAAAATCATAAGATAATCCCCAGTCTTTTTTTGCAACAGAATCATCAATCGACGCCGGCCAAGAATCTGCAATAGCCTGTCTGAAATCCGGCTTATAATCGATTTCAAATTCCGGAATTTCTTTCTTGATTTCTTCTGCCAATTCTTTTGGAGTAAAAGACATTCCACCCAAATTGTAAGACGAACGAACCGTCAAGTTTTCCTTCGGAGCTTCCATTAATTTTAATGTTGCGTTGATCGCGTCATCCATATACAACATCGGCATTCCTGTATTTTCGGAAATGAAACTTGTATATTTTCCTTCTTCGATTGCTTCGTAGAAAATCTCAACGGCATAGTCGGTTGTTCCTCCCCCTGCCGGAGTTTTCCATGAAATAAGTCCCGGATATCTGATACTTCTTACATCTACCCCATGCTTGTCGAAATAATATTCACACCATTTTTCACCCGCCATTTTTGAAATACCGTATACAGTTGTCGGATTCAAAACTACATCTTGTTCAACATTTTCCTTCGGAATTCCTTTCCCGAAAACCGCAATTGAACTTGGCCAGAAAATCTTTTGGATAAGACCTTCTTTTGCCATTTCACAAAAATGAAGAAGAGGTTCAAGATTCAATTTCCATGCGAAAATCGGCTGCTTTTCAGAAGTTCCTGATAACAGTGAAGCCAGGTGATAAACGGTCGTAATATCGTAATCTTTAATTACCTGTCTCACCAGTTGGGTATTGGTAACATCCATTCTTTCATAATGTCCTGCAGCGGTGATTCCCTTTTGCCATCTGTCAAGCCCTGAAGCAACTACATTATCTGCTCCGTGAATTTCAACAAGTCTGTTTGTAAGCTCGGTGCCGATTTGTCCTAAAGCACCTGTAATAAGTATTTTTTCCGTGTGGGATTCCATTTTTCTTTTTATTAGTTGACAAAAGCAAAAGTAAATATTTTAGAGCCTATCTTAAAACAAAATTGTAAATTCGATTACAAAATTTGCAAATGAAAAAGATTATTATTTTTTTGATTCTATTTTCTCACACATTTTCAGCACAATACACAGATATTAACATCGTAAAAGAAGTGAAGGTAAAGAACAAAGGCGTTGTCGTTTCGGCACATCCTCTTGCCAGTGAAGCAGGCTCAAAAATACTAAAAATGGGAGGTAACGCTTATGATGCGATTGTTGCAACACAATATGCTCTGGCGGTGGTTTATCCTCAAGCCGGAAATATCGGCGGCGGTGGATTTTTAGTAGGTGTAAAAAATAATGGTGAAAAATTCTCCATAGATTACCGTGAAACTGCTCCCCAAAAGGCAACCCACAGTATGTATATTGACAAAAACGGAAAAGCCAATACCGATCTTTCCCAAAACGGAAGGCTGGCTGTAGGAGTTCCGGGAAGTGTTGCGGGATTTTTTGCTACTTTAAAACATTGCAAACTTTCTATGGATCAGTTGATTCAACCTGCGATTGATTTAGCAGAAAAAGGATTTGCCATTACCGAGCAGGAAGCCAACTTATTAAATGCAAGTAAAGAATATTTTCAAAAACATAATACTTCTTCCATTGTTTTCGTAAAATCTGTTCCCTGGAAAGCGGGAGATATTTTAGTTCAGAAAGAATTAGCGGAAACTTTAAAATTAATTCAAAAACAGGGTTTAAAAGGCTTTTATGAAGGAAAAACAGCCGGACTTCTTGTAGCAGAAATGAAAAAAGGAAACGGAATCATCACGCTGGAAGATCTTAAAAATTATAAAGTTGCAGAAAGAAAAGCATTAGAATTTGAATACAAAGGAAATACTGTTGTTTCGATGCCGCTGCCTTCAAGTGGAGGAATTTTACTAGCTCAGATGTTGAAAATGGCAGGCTATGAAAATTTGGAAAAATATCAGCAAAATTCAACAAAAGCGGTTCAGATTATGGTGGAAGCAGAAAGAAGAGCGTATGCCGACAGAGCTGAACACATGGGAGATCCTGATTTTATTGAAGATAAAACTTCTTATTTAATTTCTGATGAATATATTAAAAACAGATGGAAAAATTTCAGTTTTAATAAAGCTACACCAAGTTCTGAGGTTGGAAAAATCATTAAACAACCGAAAGAATCTACAGAAACAACCCATATCTCCGTCATTGATAAAAACGGAAATGCAGCAGCAGTGACCACCACCCTGAACGGACTATACGGAAGCAAAGTCATGGTTTCCGGTGCCGGATTTTTCTTAAATAACGAAATGGATGATTTTTCGATAAAACCGGGTGTACCCAATATGTATGGAGCTGTGGGCGGAGAAGCCAATTCGATTCAGCCTAATAAAAGGATGCTTTCATCCATGACGCCGACCATTGTCTTGAAAAACGGAAAACCTTATATGGTAGTAGGAACTCCGGGTGGAACGACGATTCCAACTTCAGTTTATCAATCCATCGTAGATGTTGTTGATTTTAAATTGAATGCTAATATTTCCGTAAACGCCCCGAAGTTTCATCATCAATGGCTTCCTGAAACCGTAGCTTTTGAAAAGAATTTCCCTGAAACTACCATTCAAGAGTTAGAAAAACTTGGCTACAAAGCGGAAAAATGGAACCAGATCGGAAGAACGGAAATGATTCTGATTGATGATAACGGAAATATTCATGCGGTTGCAGATGGAAGGGGTGATGATTCTGTGGCGGTGGAATGAATATAGACTTTGAAAGGCTTCGTGAACATTCATACAAACCTTCAAGGTTTTAAAAACCTTGAAGGTTTAAATAATCACAAATTAATTATATCGGGAGTTTCGGCGGGGCTTTCAGCCCCGCCGAAACTTTCCCTGACTTTTATCATATTTTCAAGTTAATTTTCTTATTTTTCTCCCTTTAAAAATTAAAAACAACTCTTTTGAAGTCAAAAAAATTCCATCATCAGCTTTATTTTCAGGTTATTATAGCCATTGTTGCGGGTATACTTTTAGGCAAATTTTATCCCGAACTGGGCGAAAAAATGAAACCTTTAGGTGACGGATTCATTAAACTCGTAAAAATGATCATTGCTCCGGTAATTTTCATCACTCTTACCTTAGGAATCGCTCACATGACCGATCTGAAAAGAGTGGGGAGAATTGCTATAAAATCAATGATATATTTCCTGACTTTTTCTACTTTAGCGCTGATCATAGGATTGATAGTCGGAAATATTTTACAGCCCGGACACGGCTTAAACATTGACCCTTCCACCCTTTCGGGCGATGTTTCACAATATCAGCAAAAAGCCCACGAAACGACACTGACAGGTTTTATTATGAACATAATTCCTGAAACACTGTTTAGTCCACTGGTGGGAGAAAATATTCTGCAGGTGCTTTTGGTGGCGATATTGATGGGGGTTGCACTGGTTTTAACCAAAGAAAAAAGCCATAAAGTGACAGATTTTCTTCAGGATCTTTCGACTCCGGTTTTCAAAATTGTGCATATGCTGATGAAACTGGCGCCTATCGGGGCTTTTGGAGCTATGGCTTTCACGATCGGAAAGTACGGGCTGCACTCTGTCTTGAATCTCATCTTTTTAGTCGGCACATTTTATATTACTTCTGCCCTGTTTGTGGTATTGGTTTTAGGAACTGTGGCCTGGTATAATGGTTTTAATATTTTTAAATTAATGTACTATCTGAAAGAAGAACTTTTACTGGTTTTGGGCACAAGTTCTTCGGAATCTGCACTTCCCGGAATTATGGAAAAACTGGAAAAAGCGGGCTGTTCACGAACTATTGTCGGCTTGGTGGTTCCTACCGGATATTCCTTCAATTTAGATGGAACGAATATTTATATGACACTCGCTTCCTTATTTATTGCTCAGGCTTTGAATATTCACCTTCCGATTGAGAAGCAAATTATCCTGCTTTTGGTTGCAATGTTGAGTTCAAAAGGAGCTGCAGGTGTTACCGGAGCTGGGTTTGTTACCTTAGCCGCGACATTGGCCGTTGTTCCCGAAATTCCGATTGCCGGAATGACCTTAATTTTAGGTATCGATAAATTTATGAGTGAATGCCGTGCTCTCACCAATGTGATCGGAAACTCTGTTGCAACGGTAGTGGTAGCAAATTGGGAAGAACAACTGGACAAAGAGCAGCTGCATTTTTGCCTGAATCATCCGAACGAGATTGAAAAGAAACTGGAGGTTTAAAAATAGTTTAAATTAAAATATTCAAGCTTGAAGGCTGAACTTTGATATGAATCGGGGATTTTATTTTGTTGAACTCCCCGTCAAGATGCCAGTTTTTGGTATTGACTTTAAATTCTATTTCTGAAACAGGAAGATAAGTGATGTAATCGTCGTCCTTCAATTTTTTGGTGAACATTCTGAACGCAAAAAGCGGAGAATAGGTCAGCGGAAATTTTTTCACCAAAACCATATCTACCAAACCATCACTTTTACTTGCTTGGGGAGCAATATAGGCGTTGTTTCCGAACTGGCGGGTATTGGCAATATTCAGCATTAAATATTTTCCGTTGTACTGTTTATACTGTTCATCAAAAAATTTAACTTTTATCGGCTTATACTTGAAAAATGTTTTAAGTGATACTTTAATATAATTTTTAAATCCACGGTTGGTTTTTTCAAATTCTTTCACCACTTTCCCATCGAACCCCGTCCCTGAAACATTAATAGAAAGCCTGTCATTGACCGTAAAAGTGTCTATTTTCCTTGATTTTTTTGCTTTAATTTTTTCTAGTAATTCATCCAGATTTTTACTGAACTGGGTCTCGTTAGAAAAACCATTTCCCGACCCTGCCGGAAAAATAGCGAGAACTTTTTCTGTATCAATAAGGTTTCGTGCAACAGTGGAAATCGTACCATCACCGCCAATGGCGACAAAAATATCTACATCATTGAAATGTTTCTGTATAAAATCATCCGTCCCCAAAATCGACTCCGAAATATAATACAAAGGTTCTTTCACCTTAGTTTTCAGTTCATTGAGAAACGGCTGGTAATTTTTCTTTGCCGAAAAAGGATTGATAATAAAGGCTACTTTTTCCATTGTCGCAAAATTAAAAAATGCTGCCTGATTTGGAAGCATTAATATTATTTAATTTTCATTCTTTCTATAAATTCCGGCTGCAAAGTACCTTTGAGATCTTCAAAAGGAATCAAAATGATGAGATCTCCGATATCATAATTGCGGGTAATTTCGTTCATATTGTAATGAAAGTAGAGATTATTATCGTCAAAATAAAAATTATGTGTAAAAGGAATCGATGCATTCGCCAGCAATCTATAACCTTCCTGATCATATTTCTTCATCTGCTGCATCATGGTCGTTTTTTCCAGATTGGTTTTCAGGTATTGCAAAAGCTTGTCTCTCGGAATAGAGGTGATGTCTGAAAGCTGCATCTTTTTATTATTTCTCAGGTCAAAAACTTTCTCGTTATAATGGTAGTTATCTCTTTTCCCTAGAAAAGTGCTTTCATAATACTGAATATACAGATAATCATTTTTATTCATCCTTAAGTTCATTTGAGAAATATTTTCCCACTCCTGTCTACTGATAAGATTGGAATATTTTTTATCACATTTTAAATTATTGTAAAAACTATACTTTTTATTTTCCAAATATTTTTTTAATCCATTTTTAGAATAATCTGTAATTTTTTTACCTGAATAAATACTGTCGCGAAGCCGTTCGTCTTTTAAATTAGGAAACATAAGAAGCTTAGAAGAATACTTCATCATCACTGAATCGAAAATCTTTGCAGAATCTTCTTCTATCACATAATCGATCAAAAACTTTGATGATATATCTGCAGAAGAATCCTTATTTTCAAATCCGGTTTCCTTACAACCGAAACTTATAAAAACTATTGCAAACATCCATATGAAACCCCTCTTTTTCATCTTTTAACTTTTTGTGCTATGTTTTAAAACTCAAAAAATGTTCCAAATAAATAAAAAAAGCTCCCAACCGGAAGCTTTTAACTTATTTTATCATTGAATTTTCATTCTTTCTTTAAACTCCGGATTGAGAGTTCCTTTCAGTTCTTCCCACGAAACCGGAATGGTAATATCTCCCGCTGCAAAAGCGGTAATTTCGTAAGGACTGTAATGGAAATACAGATTTTTCTCATCAAAATAGAAATTTTCCGTTGCCGGAATTACCTCTACCAAAAGCATATCCGAATTGTTAATTTTTCCTTTATCATCCGTCGCTCCGCCGTTAATTTTATTGATATTTTTCATCAATAATGCTTGTAATTTATTTTCCGGCATGGTAGTAATATCTTTCAACACCAGCTTTTTGTTGTTTTTTAAATCAAAAACCCTTTCGGATGAACCATAATTATCATGTGCGCCACCTTCATACGAACCCCATGCATATTCGATATGCAAATAATCGCTGATGTTAGATTTCATATTCATTCCTGTATCCGAATACCATTCCTGAGAATATTTTACATCGGAAAGCCAGTCTTTGGAATCTTTTTTAACATTATTAAAATATTCATTTTTATTTTTATCAACCAAAGCCTGAATTCCGTTTTTCGAAAAATCCTGAATATTTTTGTTTCCAAAATAGATACTATCGAGCAATGTTTTGTCTTTAATAGTCGGGAAAACCAACATTCGGGAGCTGAATTTTAGTTTTAAAGAATCATTCAGCATGATTGAATCGCTTACCTTGACAGAATCTACAGCAAATGTTTCCGGTTTTGAAGCTTCGGTTTTATCGGTATTTGAAGCGGTGTTTTCAGTCTTTTTACAGGCTGAAAATACTAGTAATGAGGAAAATGCTAAAACAGCAATTGTATTTTTCATAAATTTGATTTTCCTTCTTATATGCAAAAACCATTCAAAAATGAATGGTTTCAGAATTATTTTTAAAATTTTGTGTAACTTATTGTTTTTTCACAAGGCTGATGACCTGGTTTTCCTGTTTTGAAGCCACCCCCCAAATCTGTTTGAAGGCAGGATAATATTCCTTCGGATAATCTGGGCTCATTACTTTTGTGGTAGAAATCACCTCTATTTTGTTGCCTTTCTGCTCTGCAACATAGCTGTATTCGATTTCTTTATCATCTGTAACGATCTTTTTGTTTTTAGGCATCTCTTCGATCACATATCCTGCAGGAATTTCAAGAACAATTTTCTTCACTCTTGTGAAAGGTGAAGTAAAGTCAATAAGATATTTTCTTTCTTCCGTCTGGTCAAATTCATTAGAATTTTTATTTAAAAACAGCATCGGGTTGATGATCATTTTCTTGCCGATTTTATCAATCAGATTGTCTGAAGAGAATTTCATTGTACTTTCGAAATCGCCATTGTCAAGCACTTTTGAATCGATATTGGTGAAATCTATAGCAAAATTTTCTTTGTACTGTTTCTTATATTTCTCCGCATTGTCGTCATAATTTTCTTTTGCAAACATCGCATACGTTCCGGTATCTTTATCGGAATAGGTTCCGGAAATACTTCCATCGTCATTGATTTTAGCGTCTACCGTAAGATACGTGAAACTCGTTTTTGCGTTCACCATCGACAATTGCTGAACTTTTTCTTTTGAAATTAAAATTCCAAACTGGTTCCAGTCTCTCGGAGGCAGCTGATCCATCGCAGATTGCTTTGCCGTTGCATCAAACAAGTGGAAACCATCTTTTGTCTGAAAAGCAGCAATCACAAAATTCATATTGGAAATATTGGGTGAAGCAATATTGATCAGCCCGTTGCTCACCGTTGAAATCACAAGCGGATCTGCCTTAATACCGGCTTCACGAAGCATCATTACCAGGAAAAGATTCATTTCAGCAGCGTTTCCGGTTTTTGTTTCAAGCATCTTTTTGATGCCGTCTTCTACATAAATTCCCCTGTCTTTGTTCCATGTAAAAGTATTTTTTACGTAGTTGAAAATTGCATTTGCTTTTTCATTTTCGTCTTTAATTTCGGAAATATTCGCAGGCATATTTTCTTTTGCCAGCTTTGTTTTCTTTAATTCTCCTCCAAAATCTTCATTTTCATACAATCTCTGTTTGATCTGTTCCCATGAAGAAGAGTACAACTTAACTTCCCTGAAATTCGTAGAGTGCAGCTCTGCGCTTATTTTTGTTCTGTAATTTCTATCATTATTAACAAATTTTTCCGTTTTAAAGCCTTTTACATTATCATAACCGAATCTGTAGGTTCTGTAGCTCATTCCGTACATCATTTTCTCTTCTACTTCACGGTATTTTGGATTTAAAGAACCTGTGTAATTCACATTATAAGCGATATTCGACGGGCTGTCCAGTACATATTCCGTGTACAGTGACGGAGTGTCTGTTTCGATTAAAATCTCGGGAACAATAAATAAAAACGGCGAAGTCACTTCGTACTGATACTCGATAATAGAACCGTTTTTCACATTCGGAAAGGCAAATTTTGTAATGGAAACGTATTTGCTTTCCTTACTTTTATATTTGGAACTTTTATCCACTTTTGTCGCAACTGTTGCCCCATTTTCCAGATTATAGGTGAAAGCCTTCATTTTAGAAAGGGTTTCCTGGTCGCTTCCACCGTTTTGGTAAAGAGGAATTTCAAGATTCAACCAATCTTCCGCTTTATCTTTATCATAAATTTTAACTCTGTAAAAAGCTTTTTTAATGAGATTTCCTGTATTGTAATCAACACTGAAATGTAATGATTTATATAAAATTTCTGCAGGTGCATTTTCATCTAAAGCCGATTTTTGCTTTGATAAATCTGCGTCATTGAATTTTGGAGGCTCAAGAAATTCATGCTTTTGAGCACTAATGAAAATAAAATTCACCGAGCAGATGGCTATTAATAAGACTTTTTTCATGTTAGATTTTAGAAATTAAAATTTTTGAGTTGTCGATGTTTATTGTTTTCTTTCTGAAATTAATATAATCGTTGTATTTTTCTTTTGGATAAAGACCTTTGTTGATTCTGATAGCTCTGTTTACCTTTACTTCTTCCCCATTTTTTGCAAAACTTAATTTATACGTTCCAAATTCAGAATTAATGGTAACATTTTCCGGAAGTTCTTCAACTTTATAATTTTTAGGAATCGTAAAATTAATCTCATATTCATCTTCAAAAGACTGTCTCAATTCAAACGGTAATTCTCTGTTTTCCTCTGTTTTATAAACATTATCCGAATAAATCGGAACTGCCCTGAAAATCATACTACTTCCTGCATTTTTAGAATAATTATTTGCTTTAAAATCAAGATCGTATTTTGTGATGGCATTGTCCTTATCATTCAGGAAATTTTTCATTTCCACTTTTTCAAAATGCAACACATCCAGAAAGCTTTTCATCGCTTCATTTCTTTCTTTTGGCGACATATTGATGAGCGCCATGCTGTTGTCATACTGGCTTCCTGTATACGAGAAATTGCCTTCGCCCAGAATACTGTTGTCTTCGTTAAGCTTAATTTTAAGTATCTGTTTTTCCTTGTTTTGTTCGGCAGGATATGTCGGAGTATCAATCAGTTCAATCCCGTTTTTTCTTATGGAAAGTACATTTCTGTCTGTCGTACTGTAACTTAAATGATTAAAAGCCACCTGTTGCGAAGTATTTTCCAGCCAGATATTTCCTTTCTCGGTCGGAACCATCAAAATAACGTGATTTCCTCCCATTTTAGGAAAATCTTTGTCAAACGAAACCGGTGAATTCCCGGAATTGATCACCGAATAATATGAAGGAATTCCCGCTTCATCCAATAGCGTTTTCATGTAATTGGTCAATCCCTTACAATCACCATACCCCTTTTTCTGAACCTCATCCGGAAGCATCGGCTGCCAACCGCCAATTCCCAATGCAACAAAAATATATCTTGTCTTCGCCTGCATATACTGATACAGTTTTTTGACCTTTTCCTCGGTTGTTCCCTGCAAATTGAGACTTGCAACCTCCGCTTTAATTGCGGGGGTAGACACTGAAACCGGCTGCAAAATACTGTTGTAATACCAGCTTCCAAAGTCGCCCCAGTTGGTCATGCTTCCCTGCTTGCCTTCCAGATTGAATTTCGTTAAGGCAAAACTTGCTTTCGGTAAAATTTTTACAGGCTGTGGCAATAAAAAAGCATCATCGATCGCAGGAACATTCTTATATATGTATGTTTTTTCTGCTCCGTTATCACTTTCTGCAACGGAAGTATAATTGTATTTTGAAGGATAGATTTTAGTTTTAAGTTCGATTCCTGATTTGTTGACGATTTTCATCTGCGCTTCTTCCAGTGAAACATTGGTAGATGAAAAGGGCACAAAATCCGGCAGGAAAACCGTATTTTCATCACCCATTGCATACGAAAACTCGACAGTATAAGGATATTGTGTCGGAGTATAAGACAAAGCCATCACCCTATTATCCGAATAAAAAGTTCCCTGATTATTGTTTGCAAAATCCCCGAAATCGGATTTCGAATATGATTTTATTTTTTTGCCTGATTCATCATAGATATTGACCTTAATATCTGAAATGCTATTCCCTTTTTCGTAAGGAATATAGATAAGCGCGTCAGAATCTCCGTCTTTATTTAAAACCGTAGTTACGGTATAAAACTGATATTTTATATCATCGATTTTATTGATCTGAATTGTCGTAAAATCTTTTCTGAGAACCGCATCAGCATTTTTTTTCAAGTTTTCAGGGATCGCAGAAACCGGAAAACTCTGTGCATAATACAACGAAGCTATCGAAAGTGCTCCAAAACAAAGTATTTTCATCATGGTTATTAAAATTTAGCAAAAGTAATGAAATCTTAATAACTGTTAAAATTAAATTTTATTGTATTAAAAAGATTTCATACTGAAACCATTAGTTTGGGGTACTTTAAATTAAAAAGAACTCCATTTCTGATATTTTTTTATTTTATACGAATTACCGAGAAAAAAGTCATTGGAAATATCCCCCCTCCCGCTGTAGTTCCTGTTCCTCTCATAACAACGGAAGGAGATCCGCCACCATTGTGCTGCTGTTCTATCGTAAAAGCATATGTTTTTCCGGTTACTAATTCCATAGCCACCTGATAAGAAAGATTCGTGACTTGTCCGAATGCTAAACTAGTAATTGTGTCAATATTGAAAGCTACATATCTATTATCCGTCACATTGTATAATCCATAATAACAATTTCCACTCAGTGGAGTGGTAGGACTTTCTCCTTGTAAAGAAAAATTCATATTAACAAGATAAGTACCATTTGAATTAACTGTAAAAGCATTATTCGTAGCAGTTCCGGTAAATGTATTAAAATTATCTACTAATTTCTCAGTCATTCTTCCAATTCGAGTAGGACTAGCTGGATTAGTAGGAACTGTAAAATCCCCATCCATTCTAGCTGAAACCTCCTGTGCAATTTGCGGCTGCCCGTTGATCGCAAGAATATTTCCCGTGCCATTAGGTATATTATTAATTGTCATAGTACCCCACACAGTTCCGTTAAAATAATAAAAACCTGGTACTGTTACATTTACTGTTTGTCCTGCCGGAGCAGAATCTGCCGCTGTTACATATACTACAGCTCCCGTCTGTGCAGTTGTATATGTTTTGGCTCTTAATTGATCGCCTGTAAGTCTGGGAGGAATTATACCATCTAAACTTGAGGGAGTTGTTGGCTTACCTACAACATCCAATGTTGCTTGTGGATTGACTGTGTTAATACCTACTTGAGCATGCACCAAATCGAAAGATATGGTCATTGCAACTAGAATCAAAGATTTTAAATTTTTCATTTTTTTTCATTTTAGTGTTTATGCTACAAAGATATAAAATTAACATAAATAATTAGTTTGGGGTATTTTAAATAAAAAAGACTTCATTTCTGAAGCCTTTTATTTATGTATGTTAAAAAGAATGATTATGCATCAATCTTCGCATATTTTGCATTCTTTTCGATGAATTCTCTTCTCGGCGGTACCTCATCTCCCATCAACATTGAGAAAACACTGTCTGCTTCCACTGCATTATCGATTGTTACCTGTTTCAGGATTCTGTGTTCAGGATTAAGAGTTGTTTCCCAAAGCTGTTCAGGATTCATCTCTCCAAGACCTTTATAACGCTGAACCTCAACACCTTTTCCATCCGGAGACATCTCTAAAGTAAACTCTTCACGCTCTTTTTCATTGTAAGCATAAATTTTCTTGTTTCCTTTTTTCAATAAATATAAAGGGGGCTGAGCGATATAAATATATCCGTTCTCAATCAGTTCTTTCATATATCTGAAGAAGAATGTTAAGATCAAAGTTGAAATGTGAGATCCGTCGATATCGGCATCGGTCATGATTACAATTTTGTGATATCTTAACTTCGCCATATTCAACGCCTTACTGTCTTCCTCTGTACCTACAGAAACTCCTAAAGCAGTATAAATATTTTTAATTTCCTCGTTATCATATACTTTATGAAGCATTGATTTCTCAACATTCAAAATCTTACCTCTTAACGGAAGAATTGCCTGGAAAAATCTGTCACGCCCCTGTTTTGCAGTTCCACCCGCCGAATCTCCCTCTACAAGGAAAATTTCAGATTCTGCAGGATCTTTTGATGAACAGTCGGATAATTTACCCGGAAGTCCCGAACCTCCCATCGGAGATTTTCTCTGAACCATTTCACGGGCTTTTTTCGCAGCCTGTCTTGCTTTTGCCGCTAAAACAACTTTCTGAACGATAATTTTTGCTTCATTAGGATTCTCTTCCAGGAAGTTGGACAGCATTTCCCCTACAATTTTATCTACAGCACCCGAAACTTCGGAGTTTCCTAATTTCGTTTTGGTCTGCCCTTCAAACTGTGGTTCCATTACTTTTACAGAAACTACTGCCGTAAGACCTTCACGGAAGTCATCTCCGGTAATCTCCACTTTTTCTTTTTGTGGAATTCCTAAATCATCCGCATATTTTTTCAAAGTTCTCGTCAAAGCACGTCTGAAACCTGCCAAGTGAGTACCTCCTTCGTGAGTATTAATATTATTAACGTAAGAGTGAAGATTTTCGTTGAATGACGTGTTGTAACGCATCGCTACCTCAACCGGAATATCATCTCTTTCGCCTTCCATGAAGATTACATTCTCCATGATAGACTCACGGTTTCCGTCAATGTAGGCAACAAATTCTTTTAAACCACCTTCAGAATGGAAAATTTCTGATTTGAAAGAACCATCTTCCAATTTTTCTCT
This sequence comes from Chryseobacterium wanjuense, assembly GCF_900111495.1. Classification (NCBI taxonomy): domain Bacteria; kingdom Pseudomonadati; phylum Bacteroidota; class Flavobacteriia; order Flavobacteriales; family Weeksellaceae; genus Chryseobacterium; species Chryseobacterium wanjuense. The sequence goes on from NZ_FOIU01000001.1 coordinate 2,347,823, forward strand.
TTCATCCGTAAGGGTAATCGTGATTCCTTTATTAAGGTAAGAAAGCTCTCTTAAACGGCTTGCCAACGTATCATAGTTGTACACCAATTCTGTGAAAATACTATCATCCGGCTGGAAAAACTGCTTAGTTCCTCTCTTGTCACTGTTTCCTATTTCTTCAACTCCCGTTTGTGCTTTTCCTCTGGAATATATCTGCTGATAAATATTTCCGTCTCTGTAAACAGTCGTTATCATTTCATTGGAAAGTGCATTCACACACGATACCCCAACTCCGTGAAGACCTCCGGAAACTTTATAAGAATCTTTATCAAACTTACCTCCTGCCCCGATTTTTGTCATTACAACCTCAAGAGCAGATTTTTGTTCTTTTTCGTGGAAGTCAACCGGGATCCCTCTACCGTTATCAATAACCTCGATTCCGTTTCCTTCTTTAATGCTGACGAAGATTGTGTCGCAGTATCCTGCCAAAGCCTCATCAATAGAGTTATCTACTACTTCATAAACCAAATGATGGAGACCTCTTACTCCTACATCACCAATGTACATTGAAGGACGCATACGTACGTGCTCCATCCCTTCCAATGCCTGAATACTACTAGCTGTATATTGTTTCTGACTCATATCAAATATTAAAATTTTTGCTAAATGCAAAGACTTACAAATATCGTGATTTTTTTCGAGGTACGAAAGTTAAAATATGTCAAAAAATGAAGGATTTTTCCACAAAAATCACAAATAATTTATTTCAAAAAAAGATTAAAGTTAAAACCTATTATTTAAACCACAACTGTTGTAAATCATACTGAACATCTCTAATTTATACGTAAATTTATTTACTCAAAAGTTGATATTTATGGATGATTTTCTAGCTGCCCGCGCACAGATGGCAATGTCGCTTGGTTTTCATATCATATTTTCCTGTGTAGGAATGGTGATGCCTTTCTTAATGGCGTTTGCACACTGGAAATACCTTAAAACAAACAATGAAATCTACAAAGGTCTTACCAAAGCCTGGAGCAAAGGAGTAGCCATTCTTTTTGCTACCGGCGCCGTTTCCGGAACGATGCTTTCCTTTGAACTCGGACTTCTCTGGCCTACTTTTATGAAACACGCTGGTCCTATCTTCGGGATGCCTTTTTCATTGGAAGGAACAGCTTTTTTCATTGAAGCGATCGCCATCGGATTTTTCCTTTACGGATGGGATAAATTTAATAAATGGTTTCATTGGTTTTGCGGATTTCTGGTAGGGTTAAGCGGTTTAGCCTCCGGAATATTGGTGGTTGCCGCCAATGCCTGGATGAATTCTCCTGCCGGATTTGATTATGTGGACGGACAATATTTAAATATAGATCCTATAAAAGCGATGTTTAATGAAGCTTGGTTTCCACAGGCTTTACATATGACGGTTGCGGCATTTTGTGCGACAGGATTTGCGGTTGCAGGAGTTCATGCTTATTTAATAATGAAAAAAAAGAATGTCGAATTTCATACTAAAGCTTTTCGGATTGCTGCCGGATTTGCCTTAATCGGGGCATTCGGAGCACCATTGAGCGGTGATATTGCCGCAAAATCCGTTGCCGAAAGGCAGCCTATAAAACTCGCCGCCATGGAAGCCCACTTTGAAACAGAAAAAGGTGCCGCATTTGTAATAGGCGGAATTCCTGATGAAGAAAAAGGTGAAATAAAATATGCGGTAAAAATCCCGAAAGTGTTAAGCTTTTTAGTGAGTAATGATTTCAACCACGAAGTAAAAGGACTTAATGATTTTCCTAGAGACGAATGGCCTCCGATTGCTGTTGTACATTACGCATTTCAGATGATGATCTTCTTTGGAGTGGTAATGATTATTATCGGAATGATCTATTTATATGCCGTGTTTTTCAGAAAACAATGGCTGAATAAAAACTGGCTGCTAAAAACATTTTTAGTGGCAACACCTTTCGGATATATTGCACTGGAAGCGGGCTGGACAGTCACTGAAGTCGGTCGGCAGCCATGGATAATCTACGGAATCATGAAAACCGTAGACGCCGTAACTCCGATGCCGGGAATACAGTATTCTTTTTATTTTTTCACTGCGATTTTCGTGTCGTTATCGCTTGTTATAATTTTCCTTCTAACAAGACAGATAAGTATGGTTCCTAAATTATACGATCCTACCGATCCTCAGTTTAACGCTAAAAATAAGAAATCATGATTTACGTAGTTATAGGTTTTCTCTGGCTGTCTATCTGTCTGTATGTGATTTTAGGAGGCGCTGATTTCGGAGCGGGAATTGTGGAGCTTTTCACCAAAGAGAAAAACCGTTCCAAAACAAAAACCATTATGTATGAATCTATTGCGCCGGTTTGGGAAGCCAATCATATGTGGCTAATCATTGCGATTGTGATCCTTTTCGTGGGTTTTCCTGAGATTTATACGACTTTGTCCACCTATCTTCATATTCCATTAGTTTTAATGTTGGTGGGGATTATTGCAAGAGGAACCGCCTTCGCTTTCAGGCATTATGATGCGGTAAAGGATGATTGGCAGACGGTTTATACCCAGATATTTTATTTTTCGAGCTTATTGACGCCTTTTTTCTTAGGATTAATTGCTGCTGCGACAGTTTCTCATTCGATCGACCCTAATGCGAAAAGCTTTTTAGACCTATATATTTTCAGCTGGCTGAATTGGTTCGGAATAGCGGTAGGCTTGTTCACCGTTTCCATCTGCGCTTATCTGGCTTCCATATTTGCTTTAAGGGAAACGACAGACCGATTGGAATTGAATTTAATGATAAAAAAATCCAAACAAACCATGATTTTCGTTGTCATTACAGGAATTTTAGTTTTTTTGACGGCTCATTTCTCTGATATTCCTTTATTAATGTGGGTTTTCTCGAAACCTTTGGGAATTATGGCAACTGTTTTTGCAACCATTTGTTTAGGTTTGATTTTACGAGCCATGCAGACCCGGAAACTGCTTCCGGTAAGAGCTTTAGCGGGATTCCAGATTATTATGATCCTGGTGGCGGCGACATATCAGCATAACCCGAATATTATTTTATTTGCAAACGGACAGCATCTTTCCTTACTGGAACACGTTGCAGCTCCCAAAACCATTTCCGCATTGGGATGGGCTTTGATGTTGGGTTCTGTTTTCATTCTGCCATTTTTGTTTTATCTGATGGCGTCATTCAGTAAACAAAGAAGATAGTTTTACATCATTTAAAATAAATAGTCCTCTGCTTTGAAGTGGAGGATTTTTCTTTTGTATTGAATTCAAAAAAAATCTTAAATCAAGTTAAGTCTGGTTAAAATTTTAAGATTGGAGAGAAGATTGTATATCTTTTCCGGAACCAATCTCTAATTATTCAAATGACAAAATTTTTTAAATATTCCTTGTGCCTTATTTTAATTCTGTTTATTTCTTTTAAAACTTTTGCACAAACGGTAAAATCCGCGGACAGGTATCTTAATGCTTATAAAAAATACGAAAATGCAACCTGCCCGATTAAAAAAAATAATATTAAAAATTTCGTGTATTTCTCCAGAGACAGGGATGCCATCAAAGATCATCCTTTCCTGAAAAATCCTCGGTTTGAAGGGGCACAAATCATGTATTCATGGGATCGCCTGGAACCGGAAGAGGGTAAATATGATTTCTCGGAAATTAAAGAAGATTATCAATACTTGCTTTCTCATCACAAAAAACTTTTTATACAGCTTCAGGACACGACTTTCGACCCGGAGATGAAATCGGTTCCGAAATATTTATTGGCCAATAAATATGATGGCGGCGCAGTTATTATGCTAAAAGATAACGGTGAACCCGACGGCTGGACTGCCAAAAGATGGAACCCGAACGTACAAAAACGTTTTGCCTTGTTGCTTCAAGCTTTAGGAAAAGAATTTGACGGAAAAATTGAAGGAGTTAATCTTCAGGAATCTTCGATCGGAGAAGTGAAAGACCCTACTTTTACCCCAGAATCATATGCGAAAGGGATAAAGGCAAATATGCTGGCTATGAAAAAGGCATTTAAAAAATCTGTGACGATGCAGTACGCCAATTTTATGCCCGGAGAAAGCCTTCCGGAAAATGACAAAGGATATCTTCGCGGGCTTTACCAATATGGACAACAAATCGGTGTCGGCCTGGGCGGTCCCGATCTGATGGTAAAAAGAAAACCTCAACTCAACAACACGCTGGCTATGATGCACGAAGCAAAATATACTGTTCCTCTCGGAATTGCAGTGCAGGATGGAAATTATATCAACGATACCAGCAACAATGCAATTGTCTCTGATCATAAAAATATTGTCCCGCTTTTGGTGGCTTTTGCAGATGATTTTCTCAAGGTAAATTATATGTTTTGGGTAAATCAGGAACCGTATTTTATGGAGGATGTAATGCCTTGTTTTACCGCCAAATAATTCATTTTAAACAATAAACATCATGACGATTCAATTGAACATACAAATCATTAAGTAACAAATTAAAATTAAATACTAATCAAAAACAGAAATAATGAAACATACTTTTTCATTCAGATATTTAAAGTATTCGGTAAGCTTTCTTGTGTTTTTATTTTCGATGAAGGCCTACTCCCAGAAGTATGAAAATCCGGCAAAAAAGTACAGCAACGAATATAAAAAATATGAAAATGCATCCTGCCCGGTTCCTCCCAATACTATTAAAAATTTTGTCTATTTTTCCAGAGACAGAGAAGCCATTAAAGACCATCCGTTTCTGAAAATACCAAGATTTGAAGGAGCTCAGATCATGTATGCGTGGAGCCAGCTCGAACCAGAAAAAGGCAAATACGACTTTTCAATTATAAAAGAAGATTATCAATATCTGCTTTCTAAAGGGAAAAAATTATTTATACAATTGCAGGATACAACATTCGACCCCAACGCTAAAGCGGTTCCAAAATATTTACTGACCGATGAATATGGCGGAGGTGCTGTAATTATGCTAAAGGACAACGGCGAACCCGATGGATGGACTGCCAAAAGATGGAACGAAAATGTACGCAAGCGTTTTGCTCTGCTGCTTGAAGCTTTAGGAAAGGAATTTGATGGAAAAATCGAAGGAATTAATCTTCAGGAAACGTCTATTGGCGTTGTAAAAGATCCTACTTTCACTCCTGAAATTTATGTAAAAAGTATCAAGGCAAATATGCTGGCTTTAAAAAAGGCTTTTTCAAAATCGGTTACCATGCAGTACGCTAATTTTATGCCTGAAGAATGGCTTCCGTGGACGGATAAAGGCTATCTGAGAAGCATTTATAAATATGGTCAGGAAATTGGTGTTGGTCTCGGAGCGCCGGATTTAATGGTAAAAAAAGACGGACATCTGAATCATGCTCTGGCTATGATGCACGAATCCAAATACACTGTGCCGCTGGGAATTGCAGTACAGGACGGAAATTATACGAATGATGATACCAACAGCAAAGCTTATATAAAACACAATAATATGGTTCCCATGCTCAGTGCGTTTGCGAAAGACTTTTTGAAAGTTAATTATATGTTCTGGGTAGATCAGAAACCTTATTTCATGGAAGATGTAGTGCCGTGTTTCAGTTCAAAATAATTATTTAAAATAAAAAAGCAGACCTCTACAGTCTGCTTTTTCTATTTTTATATCTTGCTATTAAGCCAGTTTCATCAAAAGATTTTCATCAATTTTTTCAACTTTCACAAGATTATTCTTCGTTAAGTTTTTTGAAGCTTTGTCCCATTTTTTACCGGACAGCTGGCTTCTTTCTTTCACTTCAGCCAAAGAGAACGGCTCTTCCTGAGAATTAAGAATTTCAAGAATTACCTTTTCATCTTCTCCCAATTCGATTTGCGGAACCGTTTTTTCCGGTCTCATCTGCGGGAAGAACAGCACTTCCTGGATGGATGCGTTATTCGTTAAGAACATGATCAATCTATCCATACCGATTCCCAACCCTGAAGTTGGCGGCATACCGTATTCAAGGGCTCTCAGGAAATCCTGATCGATGAACATCGCCTCATCATCTCCTCTTTCAGATAAAGCCATCTGTGCTTCAAAACGTTCTCTCTGATCGATAGGATCATTCAACTCAGAATAGGCATTCGCGATTTCTTTTCCGCAAACCATTAGCTCAAAACGCTCTGTAAGCCCTTCTTTGCTTCTGTGTTTTTTCGTTAAAGGTGACATTTCGATCGGATAATCTGTAATGAAAGTCGGCTGAATGAAGTTACCTTCACACTTTTCACCGAAAATTTCATCGATTAATTTTCCTTTCCCCATGGTTTCATTCACCTCAATTCCGATAGATTTTGCGAAATCGTATAACTCCTCTTCAGTTTTTCCGGTAATATCAAAACCTGTAAATTTTTGGATCGCTTCCGTCATGGAAACTCTTGGATAAGGCGCTTTGAAATCAATTTCATGCTCTCCGAAAGTTGCTTTTGTCGTTCCGTTTACTTGTACTGCACAGAATTCCAATAGTTTTTCCGTGAAATCCATCATCCAGTTGTAGTCTTTGTAAGCTACATAGATTTCCATTGCCGTGAACTCAGGGTTGTGCGTTCTGTCCATCCCTTCATTTCTGAAGTTTTTTGAGAATTCATAAACTCCGTCAAAACCACCCACGATCAATCTTTTCAGATATAATTCGTTGGCAATTCTTAAATATAATGGAATATCCAAAGCATTATGATGTGTGATAAACGGTTTTGCAGCCGCACCACCCGGAATTGACTGTAAAATAGGTGTTTCCACTTCAAAATATCCTGCATCATTGAAGAAAGTTCTCATCGCGTTGAACAATTTTGTTCTTTTTACGAAAATTTCTTTCACCTGAGGGTTTACCGTTAAGTCTACATAGCGCTGTCTGTATCTCAGTTCCGGATCTGTGAATCCGTCGTGTACTACTCCATTTTCATCAGTTTTAGCCTGAGGAAGCGGGCGTAAAGCTTTAGTTAAAAGGGTAAAGTTTTTCACCAAAACAGTTTGCTCGCCAACCTGAGTGGTAAACAATTCTCCTTCAACCCCGATAATGTCTCCTATATCTAAAAGGTGTTTGTAAACTTCATTATATAAAGTCTTGTCTTCACCTGTACAAATTTCGTCTCTATTAAAATATACCTGAATTTTACCCTTAGAATCCTGCAGTTCAGCGAAAGAAGCTTTCCCCTGGATTCTTCTTGACATTAATCTACCTGCAATCTTAACCTGTTTATTATCAGCGAAATCCTGTTTTATAGATTCTGTAGTATCTGTAATTACATATTCATCTGCCGGGAACGCGTTGATCCCCATTTCAACAAGCTTGTTCAGCTTTTCTCGTCTAATGATTTCTTGTTCTGATAATTGCATTGTCTTTATTTAAAATAACGTGCAAAATTAGTGATTTTTGAATTGATGGTCAATGGCTTTTCTCAGAAATCTCATTTATTTCATATAAAATTGAACTCGAAGATCGTTTAACATTGAATTTACAGGAACCAGCTTTTACGATTTTGCTGAGGAATAAAAGTCCATGCCAATATTCTGCTCACCTTCTGACCTTGCGCCATATCGATCGTTTTGATTTCTATAGCTTTAAGTTTCTTTAAAAGTGTTGTAAGCTTAAATAAGTTATCTTTTTTTGAAACCAAACACGTAAACCAAAGAACCTGTGATGAATACAAGGTACTTTCACTGATCATTTTTGTGATAAAAGCCAATTCGCCGCCTTCGCACCATAATTCGGATTGCTGGCCGCCGAAATTAAGCAAGGGCTTATCAACCTTAGACTTTTTAAGATTTTTTGTTTTCCTGATATTTCCTTTTAAAGCAGCTTCTTCAGAATCATGAAAAGGAGGATTGCACATAGAAAACATAAACCGGTCTTCAGAATTAATTATATTTTTGAATATATGATTAGGATCAGGCTGATGCTTCAATTGAATTGTTGACAATAAATCCGGATTATGAAGCAGAATTTTGTGAGCATTTTTCAAAGAATTCTCATTAATATCCGTTCCCAGCATTTTCCAGCCATAAGAACGGTGGGCAATTAAAGGATATACAAGATTGGCTCCTGTCCCGATATCCAGGCCTTTCACAGAAATCCCTTCCGGAATCTCATTTTGTTGTTCGGCCAAAACATCTGCAATATAATGTACATAATCTGCCCTTCCCGGAATGGGCGGACAAAGATTGGTCTCGGGAATATCCCAGTCTTTAACATTATAGAAATGCTGTAATAAAGCTTTATTAAGTAATTTTACGGCTTTCGGAATGCTAAAATTAATCGTTGCCGTCTGATAAGAATTGGTGAAAACATAATGTTTCAGTTCTGGCACACAAGAAATAAGCTGATCAAAATCGTAAGGATCACGATGCAGATTTCTTGTGTGCAGACTGGATTTTTCGGTAGACATTGTCTATTTTTTCTTCTGTGTCAAAATATATTCCACCATTTTTTTGGCATCTTCTTTAGATACCTGAGGATGAGGAGCCATTGGAACGCCTCCCCAAACTCCGCTCCCGCCTTCTATAATTTTGGAAGCCAGCAGTTCAATATCTTTATCAGAATATTTGTCTGCGATTTCCTGATAAGAAGGTCCTATCATTCTCTCATTTACCGAGTGACAACCCGAGCAATCCAGCGTTTCGATGATCTGGTCTCCGGAAAGATTGCTTTTTGCGGGCTCTGAAACAGCAGGGGTTTCAGAAGTGCTTTCAATCGGTGTATTTTCTTTTTTGGAACAGGAAAGAATAAGCAAGCTCAGACATCCTGTCAAAAACAATTTTTTCATTATTTTGTTGCTGCAGAATCAGTTTTAGGAGCTTCAGGTGTTGCAGCTGCTGGTGTGTCAGCTTTTTTAGCTGTAGAGTCTACTACTGTAGGTGCATCCGGCTCTGGTAACATCGTGTTGCTGTCCTGTAAGTCATGATTAGGCTTTTTTGAGCAGTTTACTACCAATAGACCTCCGATAAATGCAATTGCTAATACTTTTTTCATTGTTTTCTAATTTGGCAACAAAAATATAAAAAATAAACTTTTCAGCTCATGATATCTATCCGTTTTTAGACATATTTTTAATAAAGATTATTAATTCATAATGATTATATTTAAAGACAATTTTAAATTTAAACTATGATTTTCGTTTCAAAAATTCTGTTTTTTACAAGTCATCATGGTTTTTATACTGTGATCATCCTTGTTTTGGTCTTTGGACTGCTTTCTTTTGTGACTAAAAAAGGATGGTTTCTGATCCCGATTCTTCCTCTGGCTATTCTGAATGGAATTAGCGGACAGTTCTTAAACGCATGGTTTCTAAACAAATATGGCACAGAAAGCACAGCAATCATTACTTCTGATGTGGAGACGAATTCTACCCTTAATGATCAGTATATCCATGATTATGAAGCTATTGTAAAGAAATTGGACGGCAAATACATCAATACCTTTTTTTCAACCACTACTGCATCGATCTACCCTATTGAAAATACCATCAGAATTCCGCAGGTGGAAAAGCCGTTTCCGGTAAAATTCATCCCCGGTTATGAAAAGAATATTGTGATTCTGTACCATCAGTCCGAAGACGGGAAAATATTGGAAAAGTACCAGCTTCAGGCTCCCATCAACAGCGCGAGAATCAAATATGAGGCAGATCCTACCAATCAGGAATTCATTCAGGAATATATTGAGGCCTTAGAAAATTATCTGAAAGTATATGACGATGAAGCGTTTAAAATAAGGCTTAAAGAACTGCAATCTCAAAGGAAATAACAGGAACCTGAAAGCTTTAAGTTTTTTTAAATTTCACGATTTTTATTCTTATATTAAAAAAAATATTTACATTTGCAATATGTTAACAATGAGCAACAATAATTGGTGGTGGCTTTCAAACTCGTCGGGTCTGGAAGTATTGTCATGTTGCTAATCTACAACAGAGATATAATTAAAAACAATATACATAAGACTTTGACGGCTGCGTTGAAGTCTTTTTTTTGTTTAATTAAATTAAAAATAAACTACAAATGTTCAATAAAAAAATAAAAATAAAAACCGTATCCAAAAAAACATTGGGAGATCTCCGGACCCCGATGACTATTTATCTACAGATCCGTGACAAATTCAGGGATACGATCCTTTTGGAAAGCTCGGATTCTAAAAATATTGACAATAATTTTTCGTTCATCGCCATAAATGCCGTTGCCGGAATTGAAATTAAAAATTTAAATGAATTTGAAATAAAGCTTCCCAGACAGGAGCCTATTAAACAGTTTATCATTGAGCATAAAATAGCAGATGTTTTCCAGCATTTTTCCAATATTTTTCACTGTGAAAAAACCAATGATCCGGTAGAAGAAACGGCGCAGAGCTTATTTGGATATACCAGTTTTGAAGCGGTACAGTTTTTTGAAAATATTTCATTTAAAGCCCAAAGCCCGGAAGTCGAAATCCCGATTCTACGGTACAGACTTTATCAATATGTCATAGCCATCAATCATTACAGTGATGAAATGTATATCATTGAAAACCAGATCGAAGGCGTAAAATCTGAACTTTATTTATTAGAAAGCTTAATTAAAAATCAAAATTCCGTTATCTATCCTTTCGAAAAAAACGGAAAAGAAACCTCCAACCTTACTGATGAAGAATATCTGGAACTCGTAAAAACCGCGCAGAAACATTGTATGCGGGGTGATGTTTTCCAATTGGTTTTAAGCAGAAGATTCGAACAAAAATTTAAAGGTGACGAATTCAATGTTTATCGTGCCTTGAGGAATATCAATCCCTCCCCTTACCTGTTTTTCTTTGATTACGGCAATTACAAATTATTTGGTTCAAGCCCTGAAAGCCAGTTAATTATTAAAAATAACAAAGCAATTATTCATCCCATTGCAGGAACTTTCAAAAGAACGGGACATTTTGATACCGATTTACAATCGATTGAAGAATTGAAAAACGACCCGAAAGAAAATGCGGAACACACCATGCTGGTTGATCTGGCCAGAAATGATTTAGGCAAATTGGGGAAAAATGTGACGGTTACAAAATTGAAGGAAATTCAACTTTTTTCGCACGTGATTCACATGGTGAGTGAAGTTACCGCCGATCTTCCCGAGAAAACCAACCCGTTTGAGATGGTCGCGACAACCTTTCCACAGGGGACTTTAAGCGGTGCACCCAAACATAAAGCCCTTCAATTAATCAATACTTATGAAAAAGATTCCCGAGGATATTACGGCGGCTGCATCGGAATGATTGGGCTCAACGGAACCTGCAATCAGGCCATCATGATCCGGACTTTTTTAAGCAAAAACAATACGCTGTATTACCAGGCCGGAGCCGGATTAGTAGCAAAATCCAACCCTGAAAGTGAGTTGCAGGAAGTAAATAATAAACTGAATGCATTAAAGAAAGCCGTTGAAAAAGCGGGGAAATTGGTTGATAGCTATTAAAATTAATTAACCTTAAAAAAAGAAGAAAATGAACAACGATATAAATCCAACAACCAACCAACAAATATCAACTAAAGTCTTAGTTTTTGATAATTATGACAGTTTCACATACAATTTGGTTCAGATTATAGAAAGAATTTTGAACTCAAAAGTTGATGTCGTGAGAAACGACGAAATAACGTTGGAGGAAATTGGAAAATACGATAAAATCATCCTTTCACCCGGTCCGGGAATTCCTGAAGAAGCGGGAATTTTATTAGACTTAATTAAAGAATATGCTTCTACGAAAAGTATTTTGGGCGTTTGTCTTGGTCAGCAGGCTATTGCAGAGGCTTTCGGAGGAAGTTTGATCAATCTTACTGAAATCTTCCACGGAGTTGCCACTACAGCAGATCTGGTGAAAAATGACACCAAACTTTTCAAAAATTTGTCGGGCGGATTAGAAGTCGGAAGGTATCACAGCTGGGCCGTAAATCCGGAAAATTTCCCGGAAGAACTGGAAATCACAGCAGTGGATAAGGACGGAATGATCATGGCGCTGCAGCATAAAAAATATGATGTACACGGCGTTCAGTTTCATCCTGAAAGTATTCTGACACCCGATGGTGAAACGATTATTAGAAACTTTTTAAACCGATAGCAATGACAAAAGAAGCGTTTGAAAAGTTCTTGAATCAAAAAGAAATTTATTTGAAAAGCAGTCGGACAAAGAGCTCCGACAACCAAGTTCTGAATATTTATGCCTACATCCTACAACATGAAAATAAAGACAGCGACTGGTGGATTGAAGATCATGGAACAAACGATATCATAAGAATAATTCAAAGATCTGATGAGGATATTTTCGACAGGATAAAAGAAGATATTTTTAATTGGAGCGGCGAACAAATTGAACTTTTTGCACAAACATTGCTTTCAAATGATTTTAAAGATTATAAAGTGAATGAAAGAATCAGACTTTATCTCGAATTATTTGAAATACCAAGAACAGATTACGATTTGTACGATATTTTCTACAGCGCCAATATAGATCTGAAACTTGCAGAAAAAGAACTTTTAATACAACTCGCAGAAAAGCTGAAATTCAGCTCTGTTGAGGAACTTTTGAACTCGGTTTAAGATGAAAACAGCAACACAAAATCCCTCAAACATACAATCTCCACAAATGAAAGAAATTTTACAATATTTATTTAATCATCATACTTTGTCCAAATCTGAGGCGAAGGCAACGATGATTGAAATTGCTCAAAATAAATTCAATGCAACAGAAGTTACGGCTTTTATCAGTGTATTTCTGATGCGCAATATCACGTTGAAAGAGCTTGAAGGCTTTCGGGAAGCCCTCTTGCAAATGGCCGTCTTCGTAAATTTGGATGCAGGTAATGCGATGGATATTGTCGGAACCGGCGGTGACGGAAAAGATACCATCAATATTTCAACACTGGCAAGTTTTGTGGTTGCGGGAGCCGGGCAAAAAGTTACCAAACATGGGAATTACGGGGCTTCTACCATCACCGGTTCATCGAATGTTCTGGAAGAGCTTGGCTATCAGTTCAAAAACAATTCAGATCAATTACAGCAGGATTTGGAGAAAGCAAACATCTGTTTTTTACATGCTCCTTATTTTCATCCCGCCCTTCAATCGGTAGGAACATTGAGAAAAGCGTTGGGTTTGAGGACATTTTTTAATCTTTTAGGACCTTTGGTAAACCCGGCTAAACCTCAATATTCGATGATTGGGGTATACAATTTGGAGATTGCCAGAATTTATCAGTATTTGCTGCAAAAAGATGAAAAAGACTTCGTTCTCGTTCACGGAATGGATGGCTACGATGAAATCAGCCTTACCCATGACAGCAAGATTATCACGAAAAACGGGGAGGAAATTTATTCAACAGAAGATCTGGGTTTTGATTCAATCAGTCCGGAAAGCATAAAAGCAGGGAAAAAAACCCGGGAAACCGCAAAAATCTTCAGAGATATCCTGCATGGAAAAGGAACGGAACAACAAAATTCTGTGGTTCTGGCCAATGCTGCCGTTGCGCTTTATCACACGGGTAAATACGGGAGTTATGACGACTGTCTTCTGGCAGTGCAGGATAGTTTATTGGGAGGAAAAGCATTGAGATGCCTGGAACGGCTTTTGGAGTAATAAAAAAATACAAAATGACAATCTTAGACACCATCATACAAAGAAAAAAAGAAGAAGTTGCCCTGTCAAAATCAAAAATTTCTGTTGAAGAATTGAAGAATTCTGAGTTTTTTGAAAGAGAAAAATTTTCATTAAAAGAAAGTTTAAAAAGTAAAACAGGAATCATTGCAGAATTCAAACGGCAGTCTCCTTCAAAAGGAATAATTAATAATAAGGTATCCCCTTTGGAAGTAACAACAGCTTACGAAAATTTTGGAGCAAGCGGAATTTCAATTCTTACCGATAAAGACTTTTTTGGCGGAAGTTTTGATGATATTGTAGAAGTAAGAAATCATATTAATATTCCAATTTTACGAAAAGATTTCATGATTGATGCATATCAGTTTTATGAAGCAAAAAGTCTTGGAGCCGATGTGGTTTTGTTGATTGCAGCCTGCCTTTCACCAGATCAGATCATGGAATTTACAGAGCTTTCGCACGAACTCGGACTGGAAGTTTTATTGGAAATTCATACTGAAGAAGAACTCCAACATTTTAATGAGAAAATTGATTTGGTTGGAATTAATAACAGAAATTTAAAAGACTTTAAAGTTGATCTGCAACACTCTGTACAATTGAAAAATCAGCTTCCGGAAGGTGTTTTATCCGTTGCAGAAAGTGGAATTTATAGTATTGAAGATTTTAATTATTTAAAAACAAAAGGATTTGACGGTTTTCTGATGGGTGAATATTTCATGAAAAATGATAATCCTGCAGAAAAATTTAAGAACTTTACCAATAATATAAAAGTATAATCGTTTAATAATGAACTCATTGATAGAAAATCAAGCTCTGAAAACCAGATTGAAAGTATGTGGTTTAACGAGAATCGGGCAGATTCATGAATTAATTTCTATGAATGCAGATTTTATAGGATTTATTTTCTATGAAAAGTCGCCCAGATATGTTTTGAACCATTTGAGTTTTGAGAATATTTCAAAGATAAATCACAAAGGAAAAGTAGGTGTCTTTGTAAATGAAACGATTGAAAAAATTATAGAAACAAGCCAAAAAGCAGATTTGAATTTTATTCAACTTCACGGCGATGAAAATGAAAATTTTATTTCAGAATTAAAAGAAAAATTGAATCCGGAAATGAGGATTATTAAAGTGATTAGAGTTGGAAGCTGGAGGCCGGAAGTGAGAAGCGAAATTCAAACAACGGTCAACCAGCAGCACAAAACCAGCAACTATTTCCTTTTTGACACCGATTCCAAAGCCTTTGGCGGCACCGGAAAACAATTTGATTGGAATATTTTAAACCAAATTGAAATACCGCTTCCCTATTTTTTAAGTGGCGGAATTTCAGAAGAAAATATAACTGATATTAAAAATTTAAATCAAAAACCTTTTGCAGTAGATATTAATTCAAAATTTGAAATTGAAGCTGGAGTGAAAGATTTAAATAAAATTAAAAATTTGAAAATGCCCTAAACATTTTTATTAAAAACAAAAAAACAAAATGAAAAAATATTATTCGAAAAAACTTAAAATTCTGAAGCTCAAACGGATGAATTTACAATCGATCAGAAAATCAATGCATCATGCATTCTTTCCGGTCAAATTTAAAAACGAGAAAATTGAAAAATTACACGATTTCATCTCACAGAATGACCGCGATGCCGAATATTGGCAGCTCAATGGCTTGTTAGGCGAATTTATCAATATCATTAAAAATTTCAATCAGGATGATGTTCGTTTTTTCTTTAACACGATTAATCTCTGGGACAGTTATCATCTGGTAATAATTGCCGATAAACTGCTTGATCCCACCGTAAAAGCAAGTGTAAAATACGATTTTGGATTTGTTTACTGCAGGATTTTTTGTCTTTATGAAAAACTGGATTCCTATTATCTTGTAGACAGTTTAGAAATTGCAGTAAATATGTATGATTCTAAATTAAATTTAAGCATGTTGGTTGATTTAGCTACAAAAATCAATCTATTATTCCAAAACAAGCAAATTACAAAACAACAATTAGATTATAACCTTTCATTTATAAACAAATTGCAGAATGAATTACAAAAACCCTGATGAATACGGATATTATGGAGAATTCGGAGGTGCTTTTATCCCTGAAATGCTGTATCCTAATGTAGAAGAATTGCAAAAAAAATATCTCGACATTATTGAATCTGAAGATTTTCAACGAGAATATCAGGATTTATTAAAAAATTACGTCGGACGATCAACACCTTTATATTATGCCGAAAATTTAAGCGATAAATATCAAACTCAAATTTATCTAAAAAGAGAAGACCTAAATCATACCGGAGCCCACAAAATCAATAATGCCCTGGGACAGGTTTTATTGGCCAGACATCTGGGAAAAAGGAGAATTATGGCAGAAACCGGCGCCGGACAACACGGCGTGGCGACTGCGACGGCTTGTGCTCTTCTTGGTCTGAAATGTATCGTTTATATGGGCGAAATCGACATCCAAAGACAGGCTCCCAATGTGGCGCGGATGAAAATGCTGGGCGCAGAAGTCATCGCCGCAACTTCCGGCTCAAAAACGTTGAAAGATGCTGTAAATGAAGCATTAAAGGACTGGATCAACAATCCCGTAACGACCCATTATGTCATTGGAAGCGTCGTGGGTCCGCATCCTTTTCCAGATTTGGTGGCAAGATTTCAAAGTGTCATTTCGAAGGAAATCAAGGAACAGCTTCACGAGCAAACCGGAAGGCAAAATCCCGACTATGTCATTGCCTGCGTTGGTGGCGGAAGCAATGCTGCAGGAGCTTTTTACCATTTTGTAGAGGAAGAAAATGTGAAGCTTCTGGCCGCCGAAGCCGGAGGTCACGGAATCGATTCGGGAATGTCTGCCGCGACCACTTTTCTCGGCACATTGGGCGTTCTGCATGGCAGCAAAAGCTTGGTTATGCAGACCAAAGACGGGCAGGTTATCGAGCCCCACTCCATCTCTGCTGGGTTGGATTATCCGGGAATCGGACCTTTTCACGCGAATTTATTCAAAGAAAAAAGGGCAGAATTTTTCAGTATTAACGATGATGAAGCTTTAAAATCGGCGTTTGAATTAACAAAACTGGAGGGAATTATCCCGGCTTTGGAAAGTGCTCATGCGTTGGCTGTTTTGGAGAAAAAAAGCTTTGATCCAAAAGATGTCGTCGTGATTTGTCTGAGCGGCCGCGGTGATAAGGATATGGAAACGTATTTGAAAAAGTTGGAGGATGGAAGTCTGAAAATGGAAGTTTAATTCAGTTATAAAAATGAAAATTTGTCAACTTAAACTCAATGTAAATTTATGAACTACAATAACTTCGAGCTTCCCGCATCTGGCATCCAGCCTAAAAAACTCAACATATACTTCACAGCAGGAATCCCACAACTGGAAGACACTCCTGAAATCATCAAACTCATCCAGGATTCCGGTGCCGATATGATGGAAATCGGGATGCCATATTCTGATCCGGTTGCCGACGGACCAGTCATCTCCCAAGCCCACGAACTGGCTCTGAAAAACGGAATGACGATTTCAACATTATTTTCTCAGTTGAAATCCATTAGAAATGAAATAAAAATTCCGGTTATTCTGATGGGATATATCAATCCCGTTTTAAGCTTTGGTTTTGAAAACTTTTGTAAAGAATGCTCTGAAAGTGGCGTTTCCGGATTAATTATCCCCGATTTACCTCCTATTGAATTCGAAAAAAATTACAGAAAAATGTTGGAAACATATAATTTAAATTTCACATTTTTAGTGACTCCCGAAACTTCTGACGAAAGAATTTTATATCTGGATTCCCTGAGTTCAGGATTTTTGTACGCCGTAAGTTCCTCATCCACAACAGGAAACGAAAACACCGAATTAAAAAACGAAGATTATCTTTCAAAATTAGCCTCTCTCCCTCTAAAAAATTCTGTCATGATCGGTTTTGGAATTAAATCAAAAGAAGATTTTGAAAATGTCACCGAAAAAGCAGACGGAGGAATCATCGGCACGGCTTTTGTGAAAATTTTACTACAAAATAGAGATTGGAAGAAAAATGCGATAGATTTTGTCCATTCCATAAAAGCATAAAAATCACTAAATTTGTGTATCAAAAAATGGTATGAACACACATCAAAATAAAGTAGTAGAATTTGAAGATTTAGGAACAAAAGAATATCAACCCGCTTGGGATTATCAGGAAAAACTGATGAAAGATATTATTGATACCAAAATAAAAAATCGCGATCTGCCTGCTGAACAACATATTACGACCTCCAATCACTTTCTTTTAGTCGAACATCCGCATGTCTATACCCTCGGAAAAAGCGGTCATGAAGAAAACATGCTGGCGGGAATGGATCAGCTGAAGGAAATCGACGCTACTTTCGTAAAAGTGAATCGTGGCGGCGATATCACCTATCACGGGTACGGACAAATCGTTGGCTATCCTATCCTGGATCTTGAAAATTTCTTCACAGATATCCATAAATACATGAGAAATCTTGAAGAAGTAATCATCAGAACAATCGCCGAATATGGTTTAAAAGGTGAACGTTCTCCGGGCGAAACGGGAGTATGGCTGGATGTTGGGAAACCTTACGCCAGAAAAATCTGTGCAATGGGCGTAAAAGCCTCCCGTTGGGTAACTTTACACGGTTTTGCCCTGAATGTAAATACCGATATGCGTTATTTTGAATACATCATTCCTTGCGGGATCAAAGATAAACAGGTAACTTCTATTAAAAGAGAGCTGGAAAGAGATCTGACTCCTGAAGAAATGGAAGATATTAAGGCTAAAATCAGAAAACATTTTTCGGATGTTTTTGAGGCGGAATTGGTGAGCAGATAAAAGATTTAAACCAATCTTTGTCATTCTGAAAGAATCTAAACTAAGTTTTAAAATAATTGTAGAAATTCTTTCAGAATGACAAAGATTATGTGTTTTTATTATCAGCATTAAAAATTATCTCGTCACAGAGTCACTTTTCTTAAAAGCATCCACCTTTTTATAAGAATCATTTTTCTCTTTTTCTTTTTTATCAGAAATTAAAATTCCGAAGAGATGGTCGATTTCATGCTGGAAAATCACCGCTGTAAAACCTTCTACAATTTCTGAATATTTTTGTCCTTTCAAATCAACATATTCCAACTGAATAACTTTACTTCTGTAAAACTGATCCCTGAAATCAGGAATCGACAAATCCCCTTCCGGGCCGAGATTCTGTAATTCTGATCTCCATACAATCACCGGATTGATGAAATATTCCAACGACTGTTCTTCCTTATCAAAACGCTGAACCCAGATAATTTTTCTATTGATTCCGACTTGTGGCGCCGCAATTCCTACTCCGCCATCAGTTGATAAAAGAGATTCTTTCATTCTTTTGACCAATGTTGCCGTGTTTTTATCCAACGGATCGATTTCCGTAGACAAGCTTAATAGAGTTTTATGCTGATTTTCATCCGTCGTCTGGTAAATCGGTAATGCCGAGTTGATATCGCCTTGGTTGATGATTGATATTTCACTCGAAGTTAATTTCTGAGCGTTGATTAAAACGACGAAAAATATAAATACAAAAGATAATTTTTTCATTTTTTTGATGGGTGTTTTACAAATATAATTAATGTAGTTATGTTTTGGTTAAAACCATTTGACTTTTTTGCATAAAAAAACGGGCTAAAGCCCGTTCCTATTGATCGTTATATTATTTAAGGCCTCGACTACGCTCAGCCTGACAGTGGAAAAATATTGCAGATAGTATTAGCGTTGTCAGGCTGAGCGTAGTCGAAGCCTATTAAATATAAAACTAAAAAGTTTTCGTCATATCCGCCGGAATAATCAAGTTAAAATCCGTTGGAATATAATCTTTTTCAGGAACTTTCAATTCCGGGTTTTCGGATTCAAAAACAGAAATTACGGCCATTTTCAGGTTGGGATTTTTCTGTTTGATGTACCAATAAATTCCGCCGAATTCTTTGCTGTGATAATTTCCGTTGTAATGAATAAACGTCTTTCCGGCCTCTAGGTTTTTCAAAATAGATTCTGCCATGGTAGCGTCTTTCGTTGCCTGCGCAGAAATAAAATTCATCACCTTTGTTCCGTCTGCATGATCGCCCATCATGGTTTTCATTTCAGGATAACCGGGTGTGTCCAGGGTCACTTTTATTGGCAGCTGAGCGATGTATGTTTTCTCTTTTTCACTTAAATTATTTAAAGATTCCAGCCCTTCTTTTGCAGTCTGGGAAGCATATTTTCTAGGAATATTCGTAGCGATGAAATTCAGTTTTTTAGCTTTGGCAAAATCTACCAGCGGTTTGTAATCTGTCGCATAATTATTCCATAAACGTGCTGAATCTTTCAATGTTTTTGCATCAAATTTTCCATTCAAATATTGATTTAACTGAACCTGATTGTCTCTTTCAAACATTTCTGCCCCTAAAATGATCTGTCCTTTTTTCTTTTCAAACAAAGCTTCCGTAATTTTCAGCTGAAGCCAGTGATTGATAGAACTGTTATGATTTTCACCAAAGAAAACCACATCGTATTCAGCCAGTTCTCTGACTAATTTTTCAGGCTTAATTTCCTTTCCCTTCTGATTATAAAATTGATAGGCTTTGAATTTCTGAGCATTGACCGAACAGAAGACTACAAGCAATATCGTTAGGAAAATATTTTTCATTTTTTATTTTAATTTTTTTTTTAAACACGAATGACACGGATGATTTTCACAAATATCACAAATTATTATTAAATATATACTTGAAAAATTAGTGTCATTTGTGAAAATATTTGTGCAATTTGTGTTTCTAAATTAAAAAAAGCCGCCCTGCAAAAACAAAACGGCCTTATAAAATCATCTAACTATTTATTTTTCAAGATCTGCTACAAGGTCTTTCCACTCTTGCAGTTCAGGAATTCCCGGTTTTCTTTTCCCGAAGAACTGAACGATGAAATCGCCTTCATTATTAAATACTTCGATAGCCGTTACTTCCCCGTCTTCTGTTGGTTTCTTTACAATCCAGGCTTCAGCGATTTTCGTTACATCAAGGTGTAAATTGAAATCAGGATCCATGACATTAAACCATTGCTGATGCCAAAGTGTTTTTTTCACGTTTCCTGTGTGAATCTGGATAATTCCTCTGTTTCCAACGAAAATCATGATCGGAAGCTCTTTTTCAGAAGCATCTTCAAGAACGTTAACCACTTTTGCACTGTCGATTTTTTTAGCAAAACCTTCCGGAGCCAGTCTCAATGCCTGTGTTCTGCTTACCCCGAATTTTCTTGTCATCATGAAGAAATCATGGGTATCTTTCAGTTCTGTCCAAGCTTTTTGGAAACCTTCCACATCAATTTCAGCATCGTCTTTTTCAGGAGCTTTCGGAGCTACAGCTTCAAATTCGAGAGTTTCGTTCTGATCCTCTGCCTTAAATTTTTCAACAATAGCATCGAAAGCAGCATCATTACTGTCTTTTGTTAAGTAAATCTTATGCAGCGCCAATCCGTCTTTTCCGAAAAATTGTAAACTTTTTTTATCACCTTCAATGACAGCAAACGCAAATTTCCAGTGGTTCAGGAAAATTCTAAGATCGATATCTTCCCCTACAAAAAGCTGTGCGTGTGGGCTGCTGAAATCTCCGTTCAGGTAAGTTCCTTTTCTTTCGTGAACGCATTCGTCGTTGCGTGTAAGTGCCATTACTTTGCCCAATTGTTCTGCATCAGTCAAAATATCTTTAAACTCCGGCTTAAAAACCGTTACGCCGTTTCCAACATTCGTTGCTAATAATTCTGCTTCGCTTACTCCTAGTTGTGCAGCTGCATTTCTGATTCTCAAATGTGGATTTTCAGCTTTCAGAGCTTCCCATTTTTCCTTCAAATCGTTTACTAATGTGCTCATTATTTTATTTTTTTATGGTTAAAACTGTATAATTTCTTGTTATTGTTTCGTTTCCTGTTTTACTTTTCACTTCTTCTTCCTTTTCAGAGATTTTCATTCTTTTAAAATGACTTTTGGAAACCGTTTGTTCCATTTCATCCGTATTGTACAAGATAAAATCGAACTGAGTAAAAGGTAATTTTTCCATGAAATTTCTTTGTCCGAAAGTCAGCACAAAAGTTCCGTTATCTTTGAGTACCCTGTGAATTTCATTTAAAAAATCAACCGGTTCTTCCCAGAAATACACGGTGTTTACGGTAAATATTTTATCGAAAGTTTTATCTTCAAAAGGAAATTTTTTCCCTTCATACAATACAAATTCGGCCTGGTTTTTAAATTCTTCATTTAATCTTTTGGCTTCGTAATGCATTGTTTCAGAAATATCAATCCCTGTATAGTGTATATTTTGGGCTTTATTTACAATACTTTTAACGTGATCAGCATTCCCATGACCGATTTCAAGAACGGCCTCATTGTCTTCAATTAAAAGTGTTTTAATGCTTTCCAGCGTCATTCCGATGTTGGTGGCATTCATCATCTCGCCGATTTCGATTCCTTTTTCTCCCTGAGGATTGGCCAGATTTTGAGCTAATATTTTTAAGTTTTCGTTGTCCATCTTATCCAAAAATAATCATTGGGTTATTCGTAATCGGGTGTCCGCAAATCGTGCATGGAAAATTGTACGCTTCACTGATATTTTCGGCAGTAAAGACCTCTTCCGGGCTTCCATAAGCAGCTACCCTTCCGGATTTCATTAATAATATTTTGTCTGCATATTGTGCTGCAAGATTCAGATCATGGAGAACAACGATTGCCGAATTGGCTTTTTTGGTGAAATTTTTAATCGTTTCTAAAGCTTTATATTGATGTTTAACATCTAAATTATTCAAAGGTTCATCGAGAAAAACCAGTTTATGTGCAATTTTATTCTGCAGCTGAGCCAATACTCTCGACAAATGCACGCGTTGTTTTTCTCCACCGGACAACGTATTGTATTCCCTTTCTTTCAGGTGGAAAACATCTGTTTCCTGCATCATACTGTTCATCGCATCATGATCTTCCTGTCTCGGCTGGGCATCGAAATACGGGTAACGCCCCATCATCACGACATCCTGCACCTCGAGCGGAATATCATTGCTGTTGTGCTGGGAAAATTTCGCCTTGTGCTTCGACAATTCCTGAACTTCCCAATCGTTGATATTTTTATTCTTAAATACAATCTTCTGATTCGATTTCACTTCATTCGCCAAAACACTCAAAAGACTGGATTTTCCGGCACCATTCGGACCGACAATGGCTAAAAATTCGCCATATTCCAAAGAAACATCAACACCGTTCAGAATATGAAATTCCCTGTGTTTATAATTGATTTGATGTGCCTTTATCATTATAAAGATTTTTTGAATTTAACTAAAATCGCGATGAAAATCGGACCACCCATTAATGCCGTCAGAATCCCGATCGGTAATTCCGAAGGTTCTACAATGCTTCTGCTGAACGTGTCTGCCGTTAACAATAAAATACTTCCGCAAATCGCCGATAATGGCAAAATGAACGCATAATTTGATTTAAACGAAAGCCTTAAAATATAAGGGACAATAAGCCCCACGAAGCCGATCGTTCCCGAAAATGCGACACAACTTCCGACCATTAATGCCGTAATGATGATGATCTGTTTTTTTAATCTTTCTACATTGATTCCTAAATGCTGGGCATCTTTTTCACCTAACATCATTGCGTTCAATGCTTTACCTTTCGGCAATAAAATGAAATAAGAAATGATTAAAACAACGGTTAAAATAATATTCTTCGTCCATGTTGCAGCGGCCAAACTTCCTAAATTCCAAAATGTTAAATCTCTCAACTGGTCGTCTTTTGAAATATAAATCAAAAAACCAGTGATCGAAAAACCGATGGCTGTAATCGCAACTCCGCTTAACAACATCATGACAACATTCGTCTTTCCTCCGCTCGTAGAAATCCTGTACACCAGCAACATTGATAAAAAAGAACCGATGAAAGCTGCAATACCTACCAATGAAAATTGTACGGCTTCAGGAAGATATTCTTTGAAATGCCCTCCTAAAACAATCGCAATGGCGGCAAGTAACGTCGCTCCCGATGTGAGTCCGATTAAATCTCCTGTCGCTAAAGGATTTTTAAACAGTCCCTGCAATCCCGTTCCCGAAACCGCAAGCATGCTTCCGATGAGAATAGCCATGATAATTCTGGCTGCTCTTACGTCCCAAACGACATATGTATCACTCAATGATATTGTTGGATCTCCTTTAATTACTTTTCCTAAAATTTCAAACGCGGACTTACCACCGAAGTCGTAAACCCCTGTGTTAAGTGACCATACCGCTATCATGATAAGCAGTATGGCACTTATGGTGATGTAAACGTATAATTTACTTTGTGTTTTCAACTAAAAGTTTGTTTAATCCTACTGCAGCCTCTCCTAATCTCGGTCCGAAACCTGAAACCAAGCCACCGTCCATTGCGATGATTTTCTTGTTTTTACCCGCGTTTGTCTGTGAAACACCCGGCATTTTTAAAGCCCCCTCATTTCCTCCGGCACCTTGTAATCCGCTTGTGAAAAAGAACAGAATATCAGGATTTGCTTTTACAACTGCTTCAGGAGTTAACGGCTTGAAATCTTCGAAATCATTCACGGCGTTTTCACCACCTGCAAGTCCGATCAATGCAGCCATTGGCGTATTTTTACCTGAAACCATCAGCATATTTCCTCTTGCGTAGATGAACAATACTTTTGGTTTTTTAGCGATGGGCTGGATTTGTTTTAAATCTGCATCGATTTTATCGTTCAATTTCTGATAATCTGTATTTCCGATCGCTTTTGCTACGTCTGCAATTAATTTTTTAGTTCCGTCAACCGTAAATTCCTGTTTAAAAATTTCGGTCTGAATCTTTGACTCTTCGATTTTTTTCATTAATTCTGGGTTGATGTCTTTATCAGACGCTAAAATTAATGTCGGAGAAACCGCCATGATCGGCTCGATCGTCATTGATCTTACGTGACCTAAATCTTTAGCCGTAGCTTTCAAAGATTCTGGATATGTGCTTGTAACATCGGTTCCTACGATTTCTTTTTCGTGGCCTAAAGCTGCTACGATTTCTGTAATCCCACCGTTTAACGTTACAATTTTATGGGTAGATTTTGGTGTTTCAGAACTTACTTCCGTAGTATTTTCTTTTTTCGCTTCTTCCGCTTTTTTGCAAGAATACACTGCGACAAGCACAGAAGCTGCAAGGATGAATTTTTTCATGATATACTATTATTTGATTTATTTTTTGATTTTTAATACTTGATTTTAAAGCAAAGGCGTTTCACTCAGCCAAGTCCGCATTATTTACAGAGGTTTATATTCGAATTGAGGTCTGCCTCTTTCGCCTGCCGTATTGGTAAGTCTGGTGAATCTTAATTTGAAATAAAACCCTTCCGGATCTTTGATGATGTAGAAACGGTCGCCGTAGACTTCCAGTCCGTTTGTACCTACAGGATTTCTCCAGTTGGCACCGATTACACGCTGATCATTATAAACGAATTTCGACTGATCGATATCTGAAGTTTTAAAATTATTATAAGCTTCCACACCCGATCCTGAAGTTACCAGAACCTCATAAGCCCCGACTCCGGCTACATTATTTGTCGTAACAAAATCAGCATAGATATAGCTTCCCGCTCCCGCAATGATATTGGTAAATACCGTGAAACAGATATCCCATTTCTTTTTTTCGGGCTGGATAAACACTTCTTTATTGTTTTTTAAACTTACAAAACTGTAGTTGTAAGCTGTGTTTTTTGCGATGGTCAGTTCTTTGTGTGTCGTTGCACCAAGCTCTGCATATTTCACTTTGTAACCGCCATCGGTAGTTCTTACAATCTGAACTTTCATCCATCCTCTGCTGTCACCGCCCGTCGCTACTGAACCTGTGGGAACCGAACCTGTATAAATTTCCTTGCCCATATTCACTAAGTAAACCGCATTTTCAGCATCATTGGCTTTAATTTCGCCAATTGCCGTGTATCCTGCGGGGAAATTACCATTCACATCATCAATATAAATTTCATTTGCCGGATTGAAATTGGCAACCTGTACCTGATTTTTTAGAGAAGTAAGATTCGATTCTGTTACCATATCTATGTTGGTGGCATCAGGAATTTTTCCTGCAGCCATCATGATGGATGAATTTAAAACTACTTTAAAAGCGCTTCCGGAATAAAAAGCAAGATCCCAGTCTGTTCTCTTCGTAAGAATCTCGGCATTGGCAGACAAATCAAACCAAACCTGGTTCGGCTGGGTGGCACCACCTACATCAGGATCTACTCTTGCTCCGTCTGAAGGTGCTACAGCAACGGGATCTTCATTATCATTAATACACGATTGAGATATAAAAGAAGTTCCTATTAATAAACAAAATAGTATTTTTTTCATTTTTAATGATTTAAAAATTATAATTTAATCTGGCAAAATAACTTCTGCCGTAGAATAGATTCTGCTGATTGGCTGCGGCATTATGACCGTCACCCGACTGAATGGTATTTCTTACATTCGTTACATCAAAAATATTTTTGATTCCGGCACTTATTTCGAAATGATTTTTAAAAAAAGGCTGGCTTACGGTGAAATTCATCATATTAAAATCACCGATTTCCCCTAAAACATACTGCCCCGGATCTGTCGGATCCTGTGCATTTCCCTGGTGAGTGTAGCGTTTTTGGGTTCCGGTATATTTATAATAAAGGGCAAATAAAGTTTTGGTATACGGTAAGGTGTAATTGGCTGCCAGATTAGCTTCAGCGTAATAATTAAAATCATCCGGCGAAGTGATATTTCCGGTATTCAGAACCTGGGAAATTCCCATCACGGAAACCCCTGCATTGAAGGTTAAATCTCCTTTTCTTATGTTCAATCCGCCTCCGAATAAGATGGATTTATAATTGTCAACATTTAAAAAAGTGATTTGCAGAGGACTGTTATTAATAATGACATCCTCAATTCTGTTCTTTACATCAAGGTACATTCCCGAAAGGCTGTAGTTGAACTTCCAGTCAGAAGAATTGGTTGTCGAGTAATCCCAGAATAAAGCTGCAGAATATCCGGTTTCGGGCTTCAGGTTTTCATTTCCTCTGATATCATGGTTGTTGTCGACTACAAAAGTATACAATTCATCATATGTCGGAAACCTGTTGGCAGAGCCGAATACTGCACGAATGTCTGATTTTTCAGTAGTTTTAAGCCTTACCGTTGCAGAATAATTATATTGTGAATCAAATTGATCACTCAATGCCAATCTCACTCCCGGACGTAATGATACCCAATCGTTTATCTTCCATTCGGCAGAAACAAAATTGGCATAATTAAATATCGAACGTTGAATATTTTTACCGTTATTATTGCTTTCAAAAGTAGTAGCATCGGCAAAACCTTTTGTACGGTCTAGTTCGTATCCTACTTGAAAATTGATCTTCTCACTGTCCAGAAAATTACTGAACATTCCTCGCGAATAGAGAACATCTGATTTATAAAAAGTAACTTCAGGATCTCTTGATAATTCCTGTCTGTTGGGAACATCATAAGTATATTTTTGTGATTTTCTCTCCTGGCTTTGGTAAGAAAAATCTCCGTTGTAGTTTATTCTGCCCAGTTTTGTCTGAATATTAAACTGATGAATCCATCTTTTTGTATTGTAATCGATATCATCTGAAGTGTAAGTTCTGTTGCCAGCTCCGAGATACAACTCATTGACTAATGGATTATAATAATTGATTTTTTCCGAAAGAAAATTCAGTTTATAATAAAAGCTTGTGTTGTTTTTGCTGTACCGGATCGTTCCGTTGGTGGTGATCTGATCTTTCGGCTGCCAGTCGTAACCGCGCAGTCCGTCATTATTTTCGCTAAAATATTTGTAGCCGTTCAGCACACCTTTATAGCCTTGAAAATCATTATGATTGATGTCTGCTGCTACCGACCAGTTATCATTAATTTTATATCCAAGATTTAAAGACTGAATATGTCTTCCGTTTCCTTTTTTAAACCAGTCGTAATCTTTTCCCACCGTTTCTTCCTGTACAGAAGCCAGTGCTGTGAATTTTTTACCGTAATTTTTTTTAGTGATAATATTAATGACTCCCGCCACTGCATTATTTCCGTATTCAACTCCCATGGAACCCTTTACCACCTCTATTCTTTCAATATTATTCACATTGATTTTGGTAAGATCCACCAGGTTTCCCATTCCTTCATCGCTTACTACCGGGATATTATCAATAAGAATTTTTGTGTATTCTCCGCTCAGTCCCATGATATTGGCGCTGGAATTTCCTGAGCCTTTATTGGGTTCTATCAATATGTTCAGATTTTGGTTCAGAACTTCTGCAACATTTGTAACGGCCATGTTTTTAATCTGTTGTGCATCAATAACCTCAACTTTATAAATGGATTTGTTGATAGACTGCTGCATGTACTGACCCGTTACTACAACTTCTTCTATTTTCTTCTGGCTAAGAGTATCTTTTTCCTGTGCATTCACCCATAAGACTGTGGATAACGATAGAACGGAAAGCACTTTCTTCTTCATAGACACAAAAATTTTTGACAAATATATGATTTTATTTAGAACAGTTAAAAATAAATAATTACTTTTGTGGAATAATTCTAAATAAAAATAACGTTATGAAATTAAAACTACTTTTAGGAACTTTGATGTTTGCTGCTGTTACAGCTCATGCACAAGTAGCTACTCTTAATGAAAATTTCAACAACTTTACCCCCGGAAACACCACTTTCCCACAAGGAGGATGGTCTGCAGTGGTTGCAGCTCCTACAGCCACACCTCCACCTGTATCACCAAGAATGATTGTAGCAGCTGATGCCAATGATGCCAACAATAAAATGGTGCAATCTTATGCCGGAAACAATGGTGCCGCACCATCATATTTAATTTCACCTCAGATTGTAGCTCCTGCAGGAGACAAAACATTAACTTTTGATACAACATTAGTTTCCCCGTCTCCGGGTCCGGGAACCATTCAGATCGGATTGGCTTCAAACCCGACAGATATGTCGACTTTCGTACCGGTAGGAAACCCAATCACTGTTGCAACCATCGGAACTGTACAGAATATCAGTGTAAATATTCCTGCTTCTGCTTCACAATATCTGGTGTTCAGATTCACTCCATCAGCGACGCACGTTGCTGTTCAGATTGACAATGTGGTGTACAACACCTCTACAACGTTGGGAGTTTCTGATCAGTTAAAATCAAAAGAAGAAATCAGGTTTGCTGTAAATTCTGACAATACTGCTTTACAATTTGTGACCAGAAAAGACCCTAAAAACATCCAGGTGTATTCTGCCGGCGGACAAAAAGTGGCAGAAGGTAAATTAACCGGACAACTATTTGACATCAGCACTCTTCAGACAGGCGTTTATTATATGCTGATCGAAACTGCAGAAGGAAATGCGGTGAAATCAAAATTCATTAAAAAGTAAAAGATTTATTAGACTATAATTTGCACAGAAGGCCGATTAATCCCGTATTAATCGGTTTTTTTATTTTTCTAAAACTCCATATTGCGATATATTAATATTCAAACAAGATAAAAATCATGTTTTTATTTAGAATCATTAAAAATAATTTAAATAGTTTTGTAGAATAATTCTAAATAATAAAACTATAAATATTAAAGATATTATGAAAACAAAACTACTTTTTGCTTCAATGCTTGCTTTGGGAGTACAGCAGACTGCCCTTGCCCAAGTGGATGCCAACGGATATACAGCCGTGAATATGACAATGGGTGCAGGCTACCAGAATCGAGTTTTTTTTGACTTAAGTGCAAACAGTATCGTTTCACAACCCGCAAATTCCTGGGATATTGCGTTCTACAGAAATTCTGCGATGAGTTTTGGGACAAGAATTAATGATGCGCAGAATATTGAGGTTTACCAGGCATCCAACAATCCAAACGACTGGAATACCATTACCACCAATAATGTTTCTACTTACGGAAATCCTCTTTTTAATCTTGACAATACAACGGCTCTTCAGGAAGGGGCATTTGAGCAGGGAACCGCTACTTACGGATGGGGAGAATATAATCCCGGAAACCACCATGTAGAAGGAAAAGTAATTTTTATTTTAAAATATCTGAGTTCCGGAGAATATATAAAATTCATGATTGATGATTATTTCGGGGGTTACACATTCAAATATGCAAAATGGAATGCCTTATCGTCTTCATGGGATGCAACGGTTTCTAAAACCATCGCCAACGGATCTGATGATGCGTATTTTAATTATTTCTCTTTCGCAACAGGAGAAAAAGTTAGCAACCAGGAACCTTCAAAGGCAAACTGGGATCTAATGTTCACCAGATATTGGACGTTTTATGCCAACATTATGATGTACAGAATGGCGGGCGTCATTCAAAATTCGAATATTACTGTAGCAAGAGTTCAGCCTGAAACACAAGCCGTTGCTACAAGTACTTTACCTCCTTCTGCAACATTTTCAAGCAATATCACGACCATCGGACATTCATGGAAACCGACTTCCGGAGCCCCGACTTCTGATGTGGTATATTATATCAAACAAGGTTCGGAATATTACAGATTGTATTTCATTTCCAATGAAGGAACAGCTACGGGAAATATGTATTTTAAATATAAAAATATCACTTCGACACTGGGAGTTACTGACGTTGCAGGTAAAAAAGCATCTTTCGGAATTTACCCAAATCCTACGACAGCCGACAAACACGTAACTGTTTTATTTGATGTTAAAGAAAAAGCAAACAACAAGGGTTCTGTGGAGGTTTATGATCTGTCCGGTAAAAAAGTATATTCGGCGGAGTTGACGAACCAGGCTGGTTTTTATAAGCAAGATTTGAACTTATCTCATCTTTCGTCAGGAAATTATTTAGTAAAAATTACTTTCGGCGGAAGCACGGAAACGAAGAAACTGATCGTGAAATAGTTGAAAAAGTAAATGGTCAATTGTCAATCGTGAAGTTTAAAAATTGACAACAAAGAGATTTCACCGTTCACTATTCATATCAAAAGAAATACTTTCTATTTTTTCTAATAAAAGGCTGTCCACGATTGTGAGCAGCCTTTTAGATTTTATGCTTAAGTTTGGAAGATGGGAGATGGAGGATGCAAGTTTTTTCAATATGATAAACTTCCGGCTTCCTGCTTCAGACATCCAGCCTAAAACTTACAATGTTTTAAATCCTTTATAAACTAAAGTCGAGCTTTCCAGCATTTTGGAAGCATCTCTTCTGAAATCCAACAAGTGATCCTGCCCGCTGTGACGGTTCAAGTGTTCTTCACTTTCCCATAATTCGACCATAAAAAATGTTCCTTTATTATCTTTATCTTCGATAAGGTCATACTGAATACATCCCTCTTCCTTTCTGGTTTCTCTTACCAAAGTCTGAAAAAGCTCTACCGCTTCCATCAGGTAATTTTCATTAAACTTGAAAAGCGCAATTACATATATGTTCATATTATTTTTTTAATGATGTAAAAGTAAAATATTTTCAGGGTAGAAGATATTTTTCGGCCTTTTATTTTTCCACAAAGAAGAGAAAAATCATTAAAAAACAGATTTATAAATCGTTATGGAACTCATCACAATTACCAGCAGACCAATGACTATAAACATACTTTTCACAGGTAATTTTGCAGTGAGCATGGCAGAAAACGGTGCGGTAACGATACCTCCTATCAAAAGTCCTAAAATAATGTTCCAATGCTGGATTCCTAAAGTGAAAATAAAAGTAATGGCCGCCGTAAGGGTGAGAATAAATTTCGCCACCGTAGAACTTCCCACTGCAAATCTGGGGGTAAAAGAATTTTTAATTAAAGTTCCGGTCACCAAAGGTCCCCACCCGCCTCCGGCAAAGGAATCGATGAAACCTCCGATCACTCCTAATCTCGTAAGATTGGTTTTTCTTTTTAATTTTTTATCCTGTTTTTTCTTAAAAGCATTCGACAAGATCTGAATTCCAAGATACAGGGTATAAAAAGCGATGATTGTTTTGGTGATTTTCGCGTAATATTCGCCAAGATACGTCAAGGAAACGGCACCCATAATCGCCCCGATCACAGCAGGAATTGCCAGTCTTTTTACCAGACTTTTACTTACATTTTTAAGTTTGATATGACTGATGCTTCCCGCTGCTGTAGTAAAACTTTCCGCAGAATGAATACTCGCACTGACAATATGCGGTGGGATATTCAAAAATAAAAGTGTAGTGGTACAAATCACGCCATAGCCCATTCCCATTGATCCGGCGACGATTTCCGCCAAAAAACCAACCAGCATCATCCAGTAAAAAATATAATTGTCTTTTGCTAAAATGGTTAAAAGTTCATCAAGATAGCCCATTTCATACATCGAAAAAACTGCGATAAACAATACTGCCAATGTCACAAAAAATACATTGAGCCTGATCTGAACTTTTCTGGAAATTACCATTTTTTTTTATGTTTTCTAAAATTTTTAAACCATTAAGAAAAGATGTAAGGAGTTTAGGAAAATTAAGATTTTGCAAGCGAAAAAAATAACTTAAACTTTTAAAATACCTTCAATATTTATCTTAAATAAACTTAACTTATTACATCTTTTCTTAATGGTTCAAATTACATTTAATTCAAATTATAAAATCATCACAGCACCAACCGTCGAATTACTCGTCTCATCAATTAAAACAGCGTTTCCTGTTGCATTGCTCTCTTCAAAACTATCAAAAACCAATGGTGAAGCGGTTTTCAAACGGACTTTTACCACTTCGTTCAGTTTAATACTTTCGGAAGTCGGCATTTTTTCTAAGGTGTTGACATCAATTTTATATTCAATTTCTTTGACAATCGCTTTTAAAATCTTGCTTTTATGCTGGATAAAATATTTATTTCCTTCATTTAATTCTTTCTTATCAAGCCAGCAGACAACGGCTTCAATTTCATTTTCAACCTTCGGAAGGCTTTCATTTTTTACCAGAAAATCGCCGCGGCTGATGTCTATATCATCCTCAATATGCAGAACGGCAGGCTGATTGGTGAAAACAGAATCCACTTCTTTTCCGCCGGTTTCTATTTTTGAAATTTTCGTCTGAATATTCTGAGGAAGAACGGTAATTTCGTCACCTTTTGTGTAAATTCCAGAGATCACTTCTCCCGCGTATCCCCTATAATCATGGAGATCATCGGTTTGCGGACGAATGACATACTGCACCTGAAATCGAGGACTGTCAAAGTTTTTGGCTGAATTAATCTCAACATCTTCCAGAAAATCCAGAAGGGTCGAACCTTCATACCAAGCCATATTTTCGGATTTTGCAACAATATTGTCGCCATGAAATGCTGAAATCGGGAAATAATTGACATTTTCTAAACCTAATTTCTCCGCAACCAATTGATATTGAGCTTTAATATCATTAAAAATTTCTTCAGAATATTCCACCAAATCCATTTTATTAATGGCAACTACAACATTTTTCATCTTTAATAAAGACGTAATGATCGAATGTCTTCTCGTTTGTTCGATCACGCCTTGCCGCGCATCAATCAGAATGACAATCAGTTGTGAATTTGAAGCTCCCGTAATCATATTCCGGGTATACTGGATATGTCCCGGCGCATCTGCAATAATGAACTTCCTTTTCGGTGTTGAAAAATAGCGATACGCTACATCAATCGTAATTCCCTGCTCTCTTTCGGCTCTCAATCCGTCTGTTAAAATTGCCAGATCTACTCCGTTTTCGTTTTTGTTTTTCGATTGCTTTTCCAGTACTTCCAGCTGGTCGATCAATATGTTTTTGCTGTCGTAGAGAAGCCTTCCGATCAGGGTACTTTTCCCGTCGTCTACGCTTCCTGCAGTGATAAATCTTAATATGTCCACGTGTAATTTAGTTATAAGTTATGAGTGATAAATGAGTTTTTAAAAGCCTCCAGCTTCCATCTTCCAGCCTAAAAATATCCTCCTTTCTTTCTGTCTTCCATCGCCGCTTCCGTCACTTTATCATCGATTCTCGTTTCGCCACGCTCGGAAATTCTTGATGCTGTAATTTCGTTCACCACCTCATCCAAAGTTTCAGCAGAGCTTTCAACGGCTGCGGTACAAGTCATGTCCCCAACCGTTCTGTAACGGACTTTTTTATTCACAATCGTATCATTTTCATCAATTTGAATAAAATCTGAAACGGCGATTAATTGTCCGTCATATTCGATCACATCGCGGTTATGCGCAAAATAAATCGAGGGTAGCTGGATATTTTCTTTTTTAATATAATTCCAGACATCCAGTTCTGTCCAGTTGGAAATAGGGAAAACCCGTACATTTTCACCTTTGTTGATCCTTCCGTTGTAAATATTCCACAATTCCGGACGTTGTAACTTCGGATCCCATTGCCCGAACTCGTCACGAACAGAGAAAAAACGTTCTTTGGCTCTGGCTTTTTCCTCATCCCGTCTTGCTCCGCCGATACAGGCATCAAACTGAAATTCTTCAATCGTATCCAATAAAGTGTGCGTCTGCAACCAGTTTCTTGATGCAAATTTTCCTTTGGGTTCGGTTAAATTTTTAGCTTTAATGGTATCTTCCACCTTTCTTACAATCAGTTCGGCACCGATATTTTCCGCCAGATAATCTCTGAATTGCAAGGCTTCCGGGAAGTTGTGTCCCGTGTCAATATGAACCAACGGAAACGGAATTTTCATCGGAGTAAAAGCCTTTTTTGCCAGATGAACCAACGTGATGGAATCTTTTCCGCCACTGAAAAGCAAAGCGGGTTTTTCAAACTGAGCCGCAATTTCTCTCATAATATAGATACTTTCGGCCTCCAATTGTTCCAGATAGTCTAGTGTATAGGTACTCATTATTATTTGAAAAATTTTTGAATTAATGCGAATGCAGACCACACTCTTTGTGTGAATTTTCCCACCACCAACGGCCGGCACGGGGATTTTCTCCTTCCACGATCGCTCTTGTGCAGGGTTGACAACCGATACTGATGAAGCCTTTTTTGTGCAGAGACAATTCCTGAACTTTATTTTGATCTAAATAATCTAAAACATTTTGATAACTCCAGTGAATTAATGGATTGTATTTGAATAATTTGCGATCTTCATCCCATTCAATAACAGGCATATTTTCACGGTTTTCCGACTGCTCGGAACGCAAACCGGTGATCCATATTTTAGCACCATTCAAAGCGCGGTTTAAAGGCTTTACCTTGCGGATATAGCAACATTCTTTCCTGTTTTCAATGGAATGATAGAAAGCATTGATCCCTTTTTCATTCACATATTTTTCTACATCAGAAGCTTCCGGAAAATAGACTTCCGTTTGGATTTTGTACCTTGAATTGTTCTGTGAAAGCAGCTCGTAATGCTCATAAAAAAGTCTTCCCGTATCTAGCGTGAAAACCTTTATTGGTAAACCGTTTCTGAAGATTATATCCGTAATGACCTGATCTTCCTGACCAAGCGATGTTGAGAAAACAACTCCTTCCGGGAATTTTGATGAGATCAATTTCAATCCCTCCTCTGCTGAAAGCTGTTTCAGTGTATCTGCATCTTCTTTTGAAATCATAATTTATTCATTTGAAGTACTGCAAATATCTAATAAAATTATTATCCCACCAAATAAGTAGACTAATAATTCAAAAAAAAGGACTCGGTTAATCCACCAAATCCATTAAAGTTCTTTTTTCTAAAATATTCAATGAAGCGTCGCGAACCTCGATCAATACATCATGTAAGCCGCAATGATCTTCACTGCAGTCATCACATTTTTCGTAAAAATTTAAGCTTACGCAAGGAAGAAGTGCGATCGGCCCGTTTACAAGGCGGATGATTTTCGCCAATTTTACGTTTTCAGGATTTTCTTTAAAAAAATATCCCCCTCCTTTCCCCTTTTTACTATCGAGAATGTCCGCTTTTTTAAGTTCAAGCAAAATATTTTCTAAAAACTTTAAAGGAATTTTCTTGTGTTCCGCAATTTCGGAAATAAGAATCGGGCCGTCATTCCTCTTTTCTACAAGGTATGACAACGCCTTAAAAGCATATTGAGATTTTTTAGACAGCATTACAACAAAAATAAGAAAATAGTTTGAAATGCACATATTTTGGCTTGGAGGCTGGGAGATGGGTGCTAGAAGTGATTATAACGATGTTATTACTTCCCTCTTCCGGCTTCCGGCTTCCAAACAAAATACCTATTTTTGCTCTATGTTCAGTAAACAGGAAGCACAGCAATTAAAAAAAGAATTTTGGACGGCTTTTGGAAAGTCTTTTCCAAGAAAATGGATTTTGTATGACACAAAAGTGAAGGATTTGTCATTCAAGTTTTATGCAGACAATAAAAAAGTGGAAGTTTCTTTGGATATCGAAATGAAAGATGAAGTTTTCCGAAATGCATATTATGAAAAGATCTGGTCGCTGGAAGATATTCTGAAAGATTTTATCGGAGATTTTACAAAAGAAGAATATTTTACACTCGAAAACGGAAAAGTGATTGCAAAGATCTGGGTCGAAAAACACGGAGTTTCTATCTTTAATAAAAATACATGGCAGGAAATTTTTGAATTTTTTGTCGAAAAAATGGATGGATTTGAGAGGTTTTATTATGAGTATGAGGATTTTATAAAGGATGTTTGATACTTATAATAATTAAAATTCTAACTGTTTTTTAACGCAGAGCAAACAAAGTTTTTTTTTAAAATTAATAACCGTTTTTAAGTTTATAAGAGAGACTTTCGGGTTTCTCTTTTTCGTTTCAATTTTATATATTTGAAAAAAGACTTTTTAACCAAAATGCAGACTGTCATATTAAGCACTTTCTTTTCTGAAAAGATTAAGGGTAAATATACTCCGGAATTTATTGATACCATTATTGAAAAAATTTCGCTAAATCCAAAAGCCTCAAAGAATATCGGAACTACAAAAAATCTTTATCTTTATAAACTGGGAATTTGTGACCTAAAAAAACACGAATACAATCTTATTTATTTTTTCGAAAATAAAAATTCCCCCATTTATTTTATTACTATTTTTAAAGACAAAGAAAGCGACATCATCAATAAAGCCATTTTTTATCTGGCTTCTGACGCTATGAAATAAACTTTTTATCCAAATTCACGATTCGATTACATCATTCGTTGATTGGGCTACTTTTAAAACCTCTCATCTTGCCAACTTTGTACCATCATTTAACAACAATAAAATATTTAAAAAATGGAAACAACAAAAGTATGGTTCGTGACAGGAGCTTCAAAAGGTTTAGGATTAGCTTTAATCAAAAAATTATTAGAACAGAATTATCGCGTAGCGGCTACCACAAGAAATGTGCAGACCTTGATCGATGAAATCGGAAATGCATCTGAAACATTTTTACCGCTTGAAGTAAGTTTAACTGATGATGAAAATGTAAAATCTGCCATCGAAAAAACAGTTGAACATTTCGGACAATTGGATGTTGTGGTGAACAATGCAGGCTACGGACAATTGGGAACACTGGAAGAACTTTCCGATAAGGAAGCAAGAGCCAATTTTGACGTAAACGTTTTCGGAACACTGAACGTCATCAGAAATGCAATGCCTCATCTTCGCAATCAAGGATCCGGACATATTTTCAATATTTCTTCGATCGGAGGATATTCGGGGAATTTTCCGGGATGGGGAATTTACTGTTCGACAAAATTTGCTGTGGCAGGCTTAACAGAAGCTTTGGCAGAGGAAATTAAAGATTTCGGAGTAAAAGCAACCGTGGTTTATCCAGGATATTTCAGAACCGATTTCTTATCAAAAGAATCTGTGAGAACTCCCGAAAATTCAATTCCGGAGTATGAAGCAGCGAGAAATTCTGAACAGGCTCACCTTGATGAAATTAATGGAAACCAGCCTAATGATCCCGATAAAGGCGCAGAAGCCATCATCGCAATCAGTGAAGTGGAAAATCCACCGGTGCATTTCTTATTGGGAAGCGGAACGGATGAATATCTGAATAATAAAATTCAGATTATTACGGGGGATGCCGAGAAATGGAGTGATTTGACGTTTTCTACTGTGATCTAATTTTTTTTAAATCTAAATCTTTATTGAGATCCTTCGA
Organism: Chryseobacterium wanjuense; assembly: GCF_900111495.1. Taxonomy (NCBI): domain Bacteria; kingdom Pseudomonadati; phylum Bacteroidota; class Flavobacteriia; order Flavobacteriales; family Weeksellaceae; genus Chryseobacterium; species Chryseobacterium wanjuense. Next base: position 2,385,472 of record NZ_FOIU01000001.1, read on the forward strand.
CTGCTTCGCGCTCAGGATGACACCGGCAAGTTACGCTGTATATTTTGACGGCTAGTATTAGCGCTGTCATCCTGAGCCTGTCGAAGGATCTCAACTATAAATCAAATTCAGTTTTCAAAATAATGAAGAATGAAACTTTACAGATTCTTCGACTGCTTCGCGCTCAGGATGACACTGGCAAGTTATGCTGTATATTTTGACGGCTAGTATTAGCGCTGTCATCCTGAGCCTGTCGAAGGATCTTATAATAATTTTTTTAATCATTAAGAATTTATTTAAGGAGTTTAGAATATTAAGATAAGCTTCACCTTAAAATAAATTTTAAAATCAAACTGATTTTTCTTCATTAAACTTAACTTCTTAAATAAACTCTTACTGGTTTAAATTCAATCCAACATTCAAAATAATTAAATAACTTAGTCATTATGAAAAATACATTTCGTTTTAATTCGCTTTCTGATTTTCATGCTTTCTGCAATCTTCCGAATCCTGAGCATCCGCTGATCAGTTTGATCGATTACAGCAAAGTACGCTATCCTGTGGATGATACGGAACTGAAATGGATACAGAATTTCTACTCGATCGGCCTGAAACGGAATGTGAATGCTAAGTTCAATTACGGACAGCAGGAATATGATTTTGATTCCGGGGTGTTATGCTTTGTTTCGCCGCTTCAGTTTCTAAGCCTTGAAATGAAACCCGGTATTGAAGTGGAACCGACAGGATATTTACTGCTGATTCATCCTGATTTTCTTTGGGGAACTTCTCTCGCGAAGAAAATTAAGTCGTATGAATTTTTCAGCTATCAGATCAATGAAGCGCTTTTTCTTTCGGATAAGGAAGAGAAAATTATTGTTGATTTATTTAAAAATATCGAAAAAGAATATCAGACGAATATCGATAAATTCACACAGGAACTGATTGTTGCCCAACTGGAACTGTTCATGATTTATGCCGAGCGTTTTTATGAGCGTCAGTTTTTTACGCGGAAAAAATCCAGTCACGAATTGCTGGAAAGGTTTGAGGAAGTGCTTTCCCAGTATTTTGAAAACGGAAACCTCATCGAAAACGGTATTCCTTCCGTAAAAACCATTGCCGAACAGATGAATATTTCACCCAATTATTTGGGAACTTTACTCCGCATTCACACTCAACAAAATACGCAGCAGCATATTCAAAATAAGATCATCGACACCGCAAAAGAACGTTTGAGTACAACGAATCTTTCTGTCAGCGAGATTGCTTATGAACTGGGATTTGAGCATCCGCAGTCTTTTAGTAAGTTGTTTAAGCAGAAGGTGCAGCAGTCGCCGGGGGAGTTTAGGAGGTTGTTTAATTGAGTTAATATTATAAAAAAATTATATATTTATCAAAACTTCTAATAACCTTAAAAACTTATTTATGAAACAAGTAAAAGGACTGGAATTTTCAGATGAAAATATCCAACGATTGTTTGGATATGAAGATGCTGAAAGTGAACCAATCGACAGACTACGTGAATATTATTTTAAAAATGAAACATTCGCAAGAGTGTCAGCTGATTTACCAATTAGACTTTTGGTCGGCCACAAAGGAATAGGAAAATCCGCTTTATTTAAAGTTTCAATATCAGAAGATATTGATAAAGGGAATTTACCTATTTTAATAAAACCGGATGATATAGCCGAACTTGGGAATGATGAAGATAATTTTCTATTATCAATACGAAAGTGGAAAAGTGGTCTTAATCAAATTATTGGATCTAAAGTTTTCAATGAATTTGGAATAACTGATAAATCTACACTTAATAAATTATCAAACTATAGCTTAAAACTAATAAACTTTATTGTCGAATCTATTACAATTGCTACAGAAAATGTTGATCTATCTACTTCAAAAAAATTGATTGTAGATAATTTTTTAAAAACTAAAAAAATTATAGTTTATATTGATGACTTAGATCGTGGTTGGGAAGGTAAAAAAAAAGATATTAATCGTCTTTCTGCACTTTTGAACTCAATTAGAGATTTAGCGAGCGAGAATCCCGGATTATGTTTTAAAGTTTCATTAAGGTCTGACGTATATTTCTTGGTTAGAACATCAGATGAGTCAACAGATAAAATTGAGGGATCAGTAGTATGGTATAGTTGGTCAAATCATGAAATTCTCATAATGCTCATAAAAAGAATTCTTACATATTTTGAGAAAGATTTTGATGAAAATATCTTATTAAATACTCAACAATATCATCTGGCTTTTTATCTAGATAATGTTATGGAAAGTAAATTTCAAGGGCATGGGAAATGGGAAAATAAAGCTATGTATAAAATTCTTATGTCATTAATAAGAAAAAGGCCAAGAGATTTGGTGAAACTCTGTACTCTTGCAGGACGTGAAGCACATAAAGCAAAATCTAATTTAATTAAAACTGAACATTTTCAAAATATATTTGAGGAATATTCACAAGGTAGAATTCAGGATACAATTAACGAATATAGAACAGAACTTCCTTTAATTGAAAAATTAATATTTGGAATGAAGCCATCAAAAAAATCAAAAATCGCTTATGTTGACAGTTTTGTATTTACTACTCCAGAATTACATTTAAAATTAAATAATCTTCTCCAACAAAATCGTTTTACTTTTGCGAATTCAAAGATTGCAACTGCACAAGATTTAGCACATTTTCTATATAAAATAAATTTTCTAACAGCAAGAAAAATTTTAGCAGACGGTGAAATTGATCGCAAATATTTCGAAGAAAATAGATATCTTTCGAATTCCACTGTTAACTTTGGATATGACTGGGAAATACATCCTGCATACAGATGGGCACTACAACCAGATACCATAGATGATATATTCAATAAACTGTCACCTAGTGCAGATTAATTACAAAAAAGAGAAGCTTTTGGCCTCTCTTTTTCTATATCCTATCCAAACTTCCTCTTCCTCAACCAGAAGAATAACCCTCCCAAAATACCTATAATCATCAATAGAAATAAAAAATGATAAATTCTCCTTTAAAAATTAATTTGTAATTTTGATTCAAATATATCAGTCGTGGACATTCAAACCAGAAAATTAAATTTAATCACATATCTTGCCCAACTGCAGGATGAAAGTTTTTTTGATAAAATCGAAGAATATATTTTATCAAAATTAGAAAAAGAAGATCACACGAAACCATTTTCAGTTGAAGAGTTAAATAAACGAATTGATCAATCATTAGACGATTCAAAAAATGATAGAATTATAGATTCTAATGATTTACTTTCTGAAATCGAACAATGGTAGTAAAAATATTCTGGACAGATTTTGCAAAAGAACAATTAAGGAATATTTTTGATTATTATAAATTAAAAGCCAGTCCCCGAGTTGCAAAAAATTTAGTAACTGGAATTGTTGAAAAAGCAAACACACTTGATTTCCAAAAAGAAATCGGACAAAAAGAAGAACTGCTTTTATCAAGAAAAGAAAACTTCAGATACTTGATTTATAAAAATTACAAAATCATTTATTGGTTTAATGAGACAAAGAACCGAATCGAAATAAGTGATGTTTTTGATGTAAGACAAAATCCTACTAAAATTCAAGAAAGACAATAATTGTATACAAAAAAGAGAAGCCAAAAGCCTCTCTTTTTCTATATCCTATCCAAACTTCCTCTTCCTCAACCAGAAGAACAACCCTCCCAAAATACCGATAATTGCTAAAGGAAGCAGCAAATTAAACCATTGCCAGTTGTTTTTTTCTTCTGTGATTCTTTGTCGGTCGAGAAGACGTTCTTCGATGTTTCTGTTTCGCAGTTCCATCAGATTGCTGTCGTCCAGAAGATAGTCTAGAGCATTTCTTAAAAACTGTTCGTTTCCGAATTGTTCGTTGGTCAAAAGATCGACGCCTAAAGGAAGCGGCTCCCCTTTGATCACTTTATTTCTTCCCACATCTCCGTCTGCAATCACGATCATTTTATTTTCAGGGCTTGTGCTTTTGAAATTCGGGTACGATTTTCTTTCGATTCTTGAAGCATAGGCAGAATTAAACTTCCCTTCCAAAGCTACAGCGTAGATTTTCGGAGTGCTTGGTTTTTCCATTTGTCCGAGGCTGTCGACGCTGGCCACTTCTTTTAATTCAACATAATTCGGAACCTGCTTCAATAAGGTTCTTTCACTCGATTCGAAAAGAACTTTTGTCTTAATATTTTTTCTTCCTCCCAATGTATCGATGGAAGTCGGGAATTCAAATTTTACCGGATTGATATTTTTCGTGATCGGATCGTTTTTCTCAGCAATTCCCAACGGGAAATACGGCCACGGAAGGCTTGTGTACTGCGGGTTTCCGCCCACTTCTCCCGTTACCAGCCTCAACAATGCAAATTTCTTCACGTCTTTCACCAATGCAGGGTTGATTCTGATTCCGTAGTTGAAGAAAAAGTCTGTCATATTGATGTCTACAGGGAAAGGCATTACTTTTTTAGACCTTGTCAGTGTATCCATTTCGGCATTTACGGCATCGATCATCCAAAGGGTTTTTCCGCCGTTCATGATGTATTGGTCCAGAATCACTTTTTCTCCGTCTGTAAAGGCTTTTCTTGGTTTTGCAATGACCAGAGCATTCATTTGTTTTAATAAAGGAACATCCGCCAAAGACAGTTCTGTCTGATTTTTAGGAATAATCGGTCCTGCATCATAATTTTCCAACGCAAGATGCATGAATCCCTGAAATTCATCCGGACTCAACTCATCCTGATTTACCAAAACCCCAATTTTCTTTCTTTTATCAACCGCAATATTTTTGATATTTGAAACCAGATTATATTCTAAATTTTCAATAGATTTTGTCAGCTGCTGATCTGCATCTATTCCCGTCTGCTGAACCACCAACGGAATAGAAACCCCTCTGTCACCATATTTTACGACCGCATAAGGAAACAGATAAATCTGAGAAACCTTCCCGTCTTTCACATCAGGAAGCACAGAAGGCTGCATTCCCATGGCCATCAATGTATCCTGAGAAATCTTACTCTTAATCGGATCGATGAATTTAAAATCAATTTTTGGATTAATTTTTCTGAATTCCTCCAGCATGAATTTTGTTTCACTCTGCAATTGTTTAAAGCTTGCAGGGAAATCTCCTTCCAGGTAAACATCCACTGTCACAGGTTTTTTGACCGATTCTAAAACCTTAATCGTGTTATCGGAAAGCGTATATCTTTTTTCTTTTGTTAAATCTAATCTGATTCCTGAAAAGGCAAGAATAACGACCAACGGCAAAATAACAAACAGTAAAATTCCGAATGGCGATTTGAATGGTATCTTCTTCATAATTCTACTTCTTTTTATTGATAAAATGGTTGGACAAAACTAGCGTAACACCAATGATTAAAACAAAATAAGCAACATCCTTAAAATCAATAAGACCTCTCGTAAAGCCTAAGAAATGCTGATAAAAACCAATATTCTGCAAAATAAAATCTGCTCCTCCCAATAGCTTATAGCTAGCCAATTGTTCGATCCCGAAATACATGATGAAACACATGAAAACGCCCAGCAGATAAGCCATGATCTGGTTTTGAGAAAGCGAAGAAGCCAGAATTCCGACTCCTGAAAATGCTGCAATTAAAATGATTAATCCGAAATAACTTCCAAAGGTCATTCCAAGGTCAATATTTCCTTCCGGAACACCTAAAACATACACGGTGTAAAGATAAATAAGTGAAGGAATCAGGCATAAAATACCAACCACCCAAACTGATAAGAATTTACCTAGAACCAAATCCGAGACTTTCAACGGTTGAGAAAACAGCCAGTTTAAGGTTCCCGTTTGTTGTTCTTCCGCAAAAGTTTTCATAGAAAGGGCAGGAATGATGAACATTAATAACCAAGGCACCAAAACGAAATAGCTCTGTAGAGAAGCCATCCCGATGTCAAAAATATTGGAATCGTTCTCGAAAAAAAACAGAAACAATGTCGCTATCAAACTGAAAGCCGCGATAATAATCCACGCACTCCAGTTCCCAAAATAGCTCCAAAGTTCTTTTTTAAAAATTGCAAACATGTTTTTTAGTTATGAGTTATAAGTTTTTAGTTATGAGTTCCCAGTTACTTGTTGAGTGTAATTTAATCAACTCATAACTCATCATTCATAACTAATAACTTTATTATTTTCTTTTTTTATTAACCAATTTCACCGTCATCATAATCAAAAATACCAAAACGAGAAATCCTGTAATTAATTGCCACCAATATTCAATCACCATTGATTTTAAAATTACTGTGAAAACGACCAGAAATAAAATAAAGGTTGCGATTTCGTTGGCTTGTCTTAATTTGATATTGGCAGTTTCCAGGGTATTTCCGTTAAGTTCTTTGAGTTTTAAAACTTTTTTCCAGCACCAGTAATGATAAATTGCCAGTCCGATAAGGAAAGTTAATTTTAAATGAAACCAAGGTGTTTTCATTAATCCCAAATTCAGGAAAATCATGACCAATCCACAAACCGTCATGATAACTCCGGCCGGAACGGTAATGATGTTCCAAAGCCTTCGCGCCATGAACGTATACTGTTCCCTTAAAATCTTCTTTTTATCCTCGGCAAATTCATCGGTATCTTTATAGTAAACGAAAATTCTCACGAGATAAAAAATTCCCGCAAAATAACTTACCATGAAGATAATGTGTAGTGCTTTTATTATGGTGTAAAGCATTTAGAAAAAATTATGTGCAAAGATAAGTTTTTATATATTCTTTAAAAATAAAAATGATTTAATAAAGAAAATATAGATTTATTGGAAAGATGCTTCGACAGGCTCAGCATGACACTGTTAACTGATATTGTTCTAAACTTAAAATAAATAATTTTAGTCATTATTAAAACAGCTAGTATTAGCGATGTCATGTTGAGCCCGTCGAAGCATCTATATTTTTTTTTAAAATTTCAAATTAAGAAATAACTCCCAATTCCTTCCCTACTTTTTCAAAAGCAGCAATCGCCTTATCCAAATGCTCTCTCGTATGAGCTGCAGAAAGCTGTACCCTGATTCTCGCTTTTCCTTTCGGTACTACAGGATAGAAGAATCCGATCACGTAAATTCCTTCATCCATCAACTTTTCAGCCATTTTTTGTGAAAGAGGCGCGTCATAAAGCATTACCGGAACGATCGCAGCATCACCATCTGGAATATCAAAACCTCTGGCTTTCATTTCCGTTCTAAAATATTCTGCGTTTTCCATCACTTTATCACGAAGAGAAGTGTCATCAGAAATCATCTCCAATACTTTCAAAGCTGCCCCCACGATTCCCGGAGCCAATGAGTTCGAAAATAAATACGGACGAGAACGCTGTCTCAGCATATCGATAATTTCTTTTTTACCTGAAGTAAATCCTCCCAAAGCACCTCCAAGAGCCTTTCCTAGCGTAGAAGTAATGATGTCTACTCTACCCATCACTTCATTGGCTTCGTGAGTTCCACGGCCTGTTTTTCCGATGAAACCTGTTGCGTGAGAGTCGTCAACCATCACCAAAGCATCGTATTTATCGGCCAGATCACAAACTCCTTTCAAGTCTGCAACAATTCCGTCCATTGAGAAAACTCCGTCTGTTACAATAATTTTGAAACGGTGATTTTTTTCAGAAGCCGCGATCAGCTGAGCTTCCAAATCTGCCATATTATTGTTTTTGTAACGGTATCTTGCCGCTTTACAAAGACGAACTCCGTCGATGATCGAAGCGTGGTTCAGTTCATCTGAAATAATTGCATCTTCTTCTGTAAACAAGGGTTCAAAAACCCCTCCGTTGGCGTCGAAACAAGCTGCGTAAAGAATGGTATCTTCAAGACCTAAAAATTCGGCAATTTTTTGTTCCAATTGCTTGTGAATATCCTGAGTTCCGCAGATAAAACGTACAGAAGACATCCCGTAACCATGAGACTCAATCATATCCTGAGAAGCTTTCATCACTTCCGGATTGTTGGATAATCCCAGATAATTGTTGGCACAGAAGTTCAACAGCTTTTTCCCGTTGGCTTCTATTTCCGCACTTTGCTGAGAAGTAATGATTCTTTCTCTTTTGTAAAGTCCGTCATTCTCAATATTTTGTAGTTCGTTCTGTAAATTTTCAAGATACTTTTTAGAGATCATTTCTAGTAATTTTTAAGATGCGCTAATTTAATAAAAAAAGCCGTTTCAATCTTATGAAACAGCTTTCTTATTTTGTATAAGGTAAAGTTTATTACTTTTTAATGAATTTCACATTTTTGTCTTTCATCTTAAACAGGTAAGTTCCGGGAACCAGTTCTGAAATATTGATTGGTTTTGCAGACTGATACGTTGCTTTTCTCACCAGTTTTCCATCAGTAAAATAAATCGTAAAATCGGTAGGCTTATCAATTCCTTTCACGTAAAGTTCGTTCTTCGCTGGATTTGGATACAGTGCAAATTCCTCTTTATTAACATCAGAAGTACTTAAAGTATTATCCTGAGTTACTGTTGAATTTTTTTCCAAGATCTGATATTCATAATTAAATTCCACACTTGCTACAGGGAAGGCAACCGACTGTACAAAATACTGATTGTTCGTCGTATTATTTAAGGCAAAATAAGCAACCTGACCACCTGTTCCGTTTACTTTTATAGGCAAAGGCATTTCGTAAAAGCTTACTGTCGGACTGCTTTGTGTCTGAGCAGCTTTAATGATGATCTGACCTCCGGATTGTCTCCATCGGATGTCATAGATCGGATATCCTTCGCCGTAGATCCAGTCATTGAAAAATTCTGTAAAATTAATTCCTGTTGACTGCAGCAAAGAAGCATTTAAATCCTGAGTTTTAACATAATTATAAGCTAAACTCGGTCTTGAATGATAATCCTGAATTGCCTGATAAAAAGCTGTATCACCCAAAATCCATTTCAGCATTCTCAGAACATATCCACCTTTTGAGTACGATAATCTTCCACTGAAAATACTTCCGATATTTCCCAAATTCGAATCTGCTACGTACACACTTCCTCCCGGTGAGCTTGTGATATAGTTTTTCTGATCCAATAAATAACTCATAAACTGAGGGTTCGTCATCAATAATTTTTCATTGGCCAGATGTTCCCCGAATGTCGCAAAACCTTCGTTCAGCCAGATATCATTCCAGACTCCGCAGGTTACCTTGTCGCCAAACCATTGATGAGCCAGCTCATGCGCAATTACACTTCTTCCCCAAGAACTCATGGAAGACATTGTCTGATGCTCCATACAAGTGCCGTTGTACTGGAATTCCATATGTCCGTATTTTTCATTTCTGAAAGGATAAAGTCCGAAATAGGTTTCAAAAGTGTTCATCACCTGTTTTGTCCAGTCGATATTGGACATAATAGTCGAATTTCCCTGACTTGCCGGATAAATATAATTCACAAAAGGAAAAGGCGGGTTTCCTATGGTGTCATTAAGCTTAACAAAATTGGTAATAGAAAGTGCCACCAGATAAGAAGCCATCGGATACATCGTTCTCCAGAATGTTAATTTCTGGCTTCCCGGAAGTGCCGTTTCAGACATCAGTTTTCCATTGGCGGCAACGCTGTATTGGGAAGGTGTTGTTATTTTAAAATCAAACCTGTCGATCTTGTCGTTCATGCTTTGTTTCGTGGGAAACCAGTCCTGTGCTCCGTAAGGTTCGCTTAAAGTCGATAAAATCGGTATTGTATTTTGTGATCCTGTAGAAAAAGCATTGTACGTTGTAGCCGGAGCTCCGGAATATGTTATCGTCAAAGAATCCAGCACATTAGCCGGGAGTGCTGACTGAAAATCGATCTTAAGCTCTTTAGTAGGAAGCTGCTGAAAAGCAAGTGTATTTCCGTGATACTGAACCTGAGAAACCGTCAAAGTATTCGTAAGATCAAAATAAATGCTGCTCATACTCTGGTTGGGCTTAAAATGAGAAGTCACCGAACCCGAAATATTATACACAGAAGGATCTAAGCTTACATCCATTCTCTGATACTGAAGGTCATAGTTTAATGTATTCGGATTGACATTTCCAACCGCCATTTTATGGGTGAAAGACTTCATTTCCTTGTCAATCAGGCCTTTTTTATCAATATTATCATTCTGAGCAAACATTTGCTGGAAAACAAAAACACTCAAAACTAAAAAGTAAAATTTTCTCATACTCAAGTTATTATAACATCAAAGATAAAAAAAACCTTCTAATCATTGATTAAAAGGTTTTTACAATATTCAAATAAAAAATATTTTTAAAGATCTAAGGCTGGTTCTAGAATTTTTTCCATTCTTTTCTTTACCATATCTACAGATCCTGCATAATTGTTAACCATTAACGAAAAAACTAAAGTCTTTCCTGAGTTCGTTTTCATGTATCCTGCTAATGTTTTTACTTTGTTTAAAGTACCTGTCTTAGCAAAAACCTGTCCGTTTCCTGTTCCAATAAACATTCTTTTCAATGTTCCCGACTGTCCTCCCACCGGCAATGAATTAAAATAGGTTTTATAATATTTTTCATCCATTAATGATGTTAAAAACTTAGCCTGAGCAATCGGAGTTACGTTATTGCTTCTTGAAAGTCCGCTTCCGTCCATATAATTTAAGCCCATCATATCGAAACCTTCACTTTTCAAGTGTTCTGTAACCACTCTTCTGCCCGATTCAGCAGTCTGATCCCCTAAATTCTGGAAACCAACCGTTTTCAGCAATGCTTCTGCCAAACCATTATCACTGTGCTGATTGGTATAATAAATAATATCGCTCAACGTAGGAGATTTGTAAGCTGAAACCAACTTTCTGTTTTCAGGATTTGCATCCGTCATTTTAGGCGTTACTTTTCCTGTTACGGCGATTCCGCTTTTTACAAGAGTCGTTCTGAATGTATTGGCGAGATAAGCCGGCGCATCAGGTAATTTTGTTGTTAAAATACCGTCTCCATCATATTTATCTGCATATACCATCTGTTGATTGTAAGGAGAAATATAGAAGAATTTTTTATCTCCTGAGAAATTATTTCCTTTCTTTACAATTAATTTTTCATTGGCAGGATTGATTTCTCTTGTAGAACCCACCGGCAAATAATAATTATTGTTCTCTAGCCAAACAACATTTTCCGGAAGCTTCGAAATGTTACCTTTGAAAAGCGCTGTCTGAATAATAATATCACCATTTACCTTTTTGATTCCTTCACGAGAGAGTCCACCTACGAAATCTGAAACGATATCTCTGTACGACCAGGCTCCGGCTTTATTGGTACCCAAAGATGGGTCGCCGCTTCCTACGATATAAAGATTTCCGTTCAGAACTCCATTTTCATCGATACTTCCTGAATATTCCAGCTGAGTCATCCAACGATAATTTTCTCCCAACAGGCTCATTGCCGTTTCCGTTGTTAATAATTTCGTTGTAGAAGCAGGAACCAGAGGAGTATTTTCGTTGTACGAAGAGATTACTTTCTTCGTTTTAGGGTCATACACTACGAATCCCCAGTTTGCGTTTTTCAAAACGGGGTCGGTCATCATTGTGTTTACATTGATATCTACAAGCTCTTTAGGCGACAAAATAGCTTTCTCCACTACTGAAGTAATGGGGGAAGGTAAGTTTAAACTTTTCTGATTGTCGTAAGTCTGAGAATATAGAACTGTAGAAACGGTAGACTGAGCAAGGAAAAATCCTGAAGCCAGCACCGCAACACTTGAAATATACTTTCTGAAATTTACCATCTATTTTTTCATTTTGCTATAGTTTGGATAGACTAAAAATCAATTGGTTAAATTGAAAATCAAAATACCAAACATATAATCAACGGTCAAATGTATAGAATATTGCTATAAGTAGCTTCAAAGAACCCTTATAAAACCTTTTAAAGTTTGTTAAAAATTGTTAAAAATCAACAAAAACGTCCTTTTTAATGCTATGATAAGCAGTAATTTCGTCAAATTCTTTTAGACTTATCAAAACCAGCTTCTTGTATTCCTCATACTTTTTACCACGCGGAAGTTTAAGCATAATTTGAAATTGATATAGATTATTAAGTCTCGCAATTTGAGCCTTTTCCGGACCCAAAACGCAATCTTCAGGAAGATATTTTCTTAAAATCGAACCTAAGAATTGAGAAGCGCGGTTTGCCTTGTCTTCCCTTCTGTGTTTAAGCTCAATCATGATTAATTTTGTGAAAGGCGGATAATGAAATTTTTGACGCTCCGTTAAAATATATTTGTAAACTTTCGCCGGGTTATTCATTTTAATCAATTGGAAAACAGAATGATCCGGATTAAAAGTCTGAATTAAAATTTTCCCTTTTCCGGAAACTCTTCCGGCGCGGCCGGAAACCTGTGTGATCAGCTGATAAGCCCTTTCTTCGGCTCGGAAATCCTGAACATACAATAAAGAATCCGCTTTGGGAATTGCCACCAACTCAATATGATTAAAGTCTAATCCTTTAGAAATCATTTGCGTTCCGACCACAATATCCGTTTCCCGATCTTCAATTTTTTCGTATAATTTTTCGTAGGCAAATTTCTTCCGCATAGAATCAACATCCATTCTATCTACCTCATTTTCAGGAAATAATTTTGAAACTTCTTCGTGAATTTGCTCAACGCCCACTCCTCTTTCATTCAGATTTTCAGAATGACATTTCGGGCATGCTTTCGGTTTTGAAGCCCTTTGACCGCAATAATGGCATTTCATTTCATTGGCAGCCTTATGATAAGTCATGACAACGTCACAATTCGAGCAATAATTCACATATCCGCAGGTTTCACACTCCACTACATTCGCATAACCACGGCGGTTGTGAAGCACAATAGCCTGATTTTTCTCTTCTAAGGTTTTCTTGATCTCATCAATTAATCTCAAAGAAAAATTCCCGGAAACTTTTTTGGAATCCTGAGCTTCTTTAAAGTTAATTAATTCATATTCAGGTAATTTTACATTTCCGAAGCGCTCTTCAAGAAAAACATAAGCCATTTTATCTTTTCTGGCATTGTAATAGCTTTCAACAGAAGGGGTTGCAGATCCCAAAATCACTTTTGCACCATAAAAATTTCCGAACACCAATGCCGCATCTTTAGCATTAAAATAAGGAGAAACCTCTCTCGGTTTGTAAGCGGAATCGTGCTCTTCATCCACAACAACCAGCCCTAAATTCTGGAAAGGTAAAAACAGTGCATTTCGCGTTCCGATAAGGATTTTAATATCATTCTGCCGGATTCTTCTCCAGACTTCCACCCTTTCAAAATCGGTGAGTTTTTGGTGATAAAATCCCAACTGACGACCGTATTTTTTTTCTAATCGTTGAGTAATTTGTTTGGTCAAAGAAATTTCTGGAAGCAAAAACAAAACATTTTTTCCCTCATTGATGCATTCTTCAATTTTCTCTAAATAAATATGTGTTTTCCCTGATGAAGTCACCCCATGAAGCAGAACATTTTTCCCTTCCTCAAAGGCTTCGTCAACTTCCGTTTTTGCTATTTTCTGAGTTTCGGAAAGTTCTTCGATCTCTTCAATTTCGCCTTCATAGCTTTCAATCCTGTCTTTTTGCATATAATATTCTTCAACAAGATTTTTATCTGCCAACGCTTTAAAATGCGAACCGGCAAAATATCCGTCTTCAAAAAGTTCGGATTTTTTGATATGTAAATCAGGATTTTCCGTCTGTTTTTCAAGAATATTCAGGAAAAGTTCTTTCTGTTTCTGAGCTCTTTTTAATGTTAAAAGAATTTCCGTAAGATTTTGAGTTTTTAAAACTTCATCATTAATTTTAACGTAAGCAACCTCTTTTGCTTTATATTTTTCAGCAATTTTTTCGTCGATTTCAATATATTGAAGATCAATAAGTGAATTGACGGTTTTAATAATATCTTTTTTCGGAATAAACGCTTCGATATCCGTAAGATTAATCAGCTGTCGAACTTCCAAGGCCTGAACGAGATACATTTCATTCACATCAAGATTTTCAAAATCGACTGTGATATTGGGTTTTAATTTTAAATATGTTTCACTTTCAAGCTTTAAAGAAGAAGGAAATGCAAAACGGTAAATCTCGCCCAGCCCGCACAAATAGTAATCTGAAAGCCAGTTCCAGAAGTTAATTTGCTCCTGCGGAACGATCGCCTGATCATCCAAAATGCTGATAACTTCTTTTACCACAAAATTTTCCGGCGCCTGGTCATGAAGCTCAAACACAATTCCGGTATAAATTTTCTTCCCACCAAACGGAACCAAAACCCGCATTCCTATCTGAATTTCAGGTTGTAATTCTTCAGGAACTTTGTAAGTGAAAGATCCTTTTAAGTTTAATGGTAAAACTATCTGAGCGTACTGCAAGGGAAATATTTAAAATGTAAAATTAGATTTTTCTTCAGAGAACTGCAATATTTTGTTTTGGTCATTGTGAAGACTAAGATTTTTTTTGAATAGTAATGATGATATTCTTTCCGTTAATCATTATCCAGGCAACATTTAACTATATAATTTAGATGCTTATAACACAACAAACTTTCTGTCATCGTGATTGTTACCTATATCGGCTGAAATTTCTTTGGTGGCTGAGGCTCTCGAAGCCACCTATCCTACGATACTAGCCCAGATTGCAACGGCATCCTTTTTTGTTGCGGCCGGCGCGAAGCGTCGGCCGCAACAAAAAAGATATAGTGGAAAGCTGGAAAAAGCTCCTAATGAGATTCGGTTTCGAGTTTAATGTTTTGTGTGAATGTCTAAGAGAGTTTCAATTTTTATATGATTCCAGGGATTGTACTAGAAAAAATATTCTATAATTTCATACCAAATTGCGGAAGTAAAAAATCCTACGATGATACTGAATCCTATAATTAAATTCGTTAATTTGGTATTTAACCTGAATTGTTCTGCAATGATACTTGAAGTGACAACCGTAGGCATTGCAGTTTCGAAAACCGTTATTTTAGCGACATTTCCCTTTACTCCTAATAATAAAGTAAGCCCTAAAATCATAGCCGGTGCTATAATTAATTTATACAGTAATGAAACCGACATTTGAGGGATTAATTTTTTCCATCCGTTGAATTTCAACTGTAACCCAACTGAAAATAAAGCGAGCGGACTTAATGTTGCCGCCAGTTTGTCGAAAAGCGGCTCCGCAAAAGTGAAATCTATAAACCGAGATAAGACTAAAGCTGAAATACATCCTATCAAAGGAGGAAAAGTGATTAATCTTTTTACTATAAATGCCGCACTTACTTTTCCGGATCTGCTTCCTCCTCTTACCGCAGCAATAATTCCCAATGTAGAAAGGGAAAAAAACATGGTCTGATCACAGATAATGGCGATGCTGAGGAGACTTTCGCCGTAAAAAGCCGAAATCAGCGGGAACCCGATGAATGAAGTATTGCTGTAACCGCTTACCAGTTCTAATGTGCTTCTCGATCTCCCCGAATATCCTTTGATTTTACTATAAATCGCCATGAAAACGAAGCAGACAACAGCAATTAAAAACGTTGCAGCAACGGGAAAAAGCATTTCCATCGTCCAATGAACTTTAGGCAGATATTTGAATGAAACTGCCGGAAGCGCTAGGTAAAGAATCCAGGTGTTGATGCCTTTGTGCGCGTCAGGATGGATAGATTTTGTTGCCTTGAGAGCCATTCCTGCGATAATGCATATTGCGATCAGAACAAAATTTACCATAATTGAAAAATATGAAACAAATTTACGGTTGATTTTTTATTTGATGGTTGAAAATTTTATTATTAATGTGGATCGAATAAAGTTTTTTCAATGTTTGTTTTTTATAACTTTATATATTAATTCATCGCATCCCAAAGACTCATCACCTCCATCTTCTCCAAAGACTTTGAAAGCTTGATTTTCTTTGACGTTTTCGGTAATAAATCAAAAAAATTATCACTAAAGTGAGTGTCTCCGATTAAATATACATCTTTCGCTAAAACATCAGTGGAAATTTCGATTTCTGTTGGAGAAATTTTCTTGATTTTGATGGTTGGCTTTGATAGTTTTAACTCTTTTGGTTTTACGAAGAAATGAGTATTTTCAACAATTATTTTTTCGTTTTTATCTTTTAAAATGAGTCGTAAAAAAACTTCGCTTTTATTGTTATTTCCTATTAAATTTTTAATTTTAACAGGGTCTAATATTGTTATTTCAATCAAATTTTTTCCATTCGGAGTTGAAGATATTTTCTTTAAAATCTGACCTTTGAAATTAATTACCTGAATTTCCAAATTTACATCTTCAAACTTTTTCAGTTCATCATTTATGGCAAAAAAATTCAAGACTCCATCTTTTTCCTCTGTCAAAATCACCTGATTTTCAAAGCTTCTTTTGATCTGGTAATGCAGCGCCTTCCAGTTTCCCAAATAATCAATCGAAGACCACGAAACAACAGGCCAACAGTCGTTCAGCTGCCAATATAAACTTCCCATATTATAAGGTTTTGCACGACGATGGGCTTCGATGGCAATCTGCATTCCACGAGCCTGAAGCAGCTGGGAAATATAATTATATTTCACAAAATCTGTTGGGCTTTTATAATCGCGCTTCATGTAATTATCAATGATTTCCCAACCTCTGGAATGTTTTTCGTGAGCTTTAATGGTTCCGTTTTGCAGGCTTAAATCAGGTTTTCCGGAGAACATAGATTTTGTGGTTTCCAGTGTTGGCATTGCCTGAAAGCCATATTCTGATGCAAACCTTGGAACTTTTTCATTATAAATCTCAAACGGCTGCTCTCCCCACCAAACACCCCAATAATGAGAATCACCTTCAGTCAAGCTCTCTTTATGCCCCCACCCGATAGAAGGTGAACTTGGCCAATAAATCGTTTTGTCTCTTGTTGCGTATTTTTTTATGGCATTTGGAATAATTTCATGAAAAATTTTATTGTAATCTTTCCAAACCTGTAAAGAATCTTCATTAGAATATTTGAATTGATTTTGAAATTTCCAATTGACAATTGCTTCATCAATTTCATTATTTCCGCACCATAAAGCTAGGGATGGATGGTTCTGAAGTCGATTGATTTGATCTTTTACTTCTAATTCTACATTTTGTTGAAAATTTTCATCTCCCGGATAAAAACTTCCCGCAAACATAAAATCCTGCCAAACCAAAATTCCGTTTTCGTCGCAAGCTTTGTAAAATTCATCATCTTCATAAATTCCGCCGCCCCAGACACGAATCATATTCATGTGCGCTTCTTTGGAATCTTTGATGAGTTTTTGATATTTTTCTTTGCTGATTCTCGGTGAAAAACTGTCGGCCGGAATCCAGTTGGTGCCTTTTGCATACATCGGATTTCCATTGACTTTAAAATAAAAAGATTTTCCTTTTGCATCTTTTTCCTGAATTAATTCAACCGTTCTTAAACCAATTCGTTCAGATTTTTCAGCAATACGTTTTGAATCTTTTTGAAGAGAGATTTTTAATTCATATACATTCGGATCGCCCCAACCATTCGGCTGCCAAAGTTTCGGATTTTTAATTTGATAAGGTACAGAAATAGTATTTAAACCAGGTTTTAACGAAATATTTTGAGATTGACCGTTTATTAAAATCCTATAGTTTCCGTTATTATTTGCTATAATTTCAGCATGAATATTTAAATCAGCTTTTTGTTTTGTTAAAACTTTTTGTTCGATTTTTACATTTTCAAGTTTGGCCTGATTCCAGAAATTGAGTTTTACATCTTTCCATATCCCAGCCGTCACCAATCTTGGTCCCCAATCCCAGCCGAACTGGTATTGCGCTTTTCTTACATAACTTCTCGGCGATTCCGGCACGGTGAACGGAACTTTTTTCGCCAATTCTTTTCCTACATTTACAGCCGATTTAAACTTAATTTGTAAAATATTTTCGCCATTTTTCACATTTTGCTTAACGGGAATTGTCCATTTCCTGAACATATTATCCGTAGTCTGAATTAATTTTCCATTTAAATAAATTTTTGAAAAAGTATCCAACCCATTAAAAACCAATTCAATATTTTGATTTTCTAATTCTTTTGATGACATTTTAAATGAAGTCTGATAATCCCAATCTTCATTTTCTATCCACTGAACTTTTTTCTCATTTTCATCTTTAAAAGGATCCGGAATAATATTATTCTTCATCAAATCCAAATGAACTGTCCCCGGTACCGTGGCGATCAGCCAATTTTTATCTTTTGAATTTTTAAATTGCCATTTTTCAGAGGATAAATTTCGCTCTGAATATTGTCCAAAAAAGATATTTTGAATGAAAAAGAAAGCAAAAAGGATAGTTTTATTCATCAATTATTTGATTTAAACGTGCAGTTTGTCATCCTGAGCGCGAAGCAGTCGAAGGATCCTTGCAATAAAAAAGAATATTTTTCACATAGAACTCTAAGACTATGTTTAGATCCTTTCAGGATGACAAACATTGTTAATATTTTTAATTAAAATTATTTATTCTTCAAAGCAATCACCTCATCTGCATTCGCAAAAGCCCCACCATCCGTGATCGCAGAAGAATGAAAATATCCGGCTTTCGTTACTTCTCTGATTTCTTCAATATTAGTAGAGCGAAGTCCGCCGCCGATGAGAATTTCGATTCTTCCATTCGATAATTCAACCAGCTTTTTAAGGTTTTCTTTCCCTTCAGAAACATTGGGTTTTTGACCGGAAGTAAGGATCGTTTTAAAGCCGCATTCTATCACTTTCTCCAAAGAATTTTCAAGATCTTTTGCCCTGTCGAAAGCCCTGTGAAACGTACACTGGTAAGGTTTTGCCAATTCTACCAACACTTTATTCTGCTCCATATTTACCTCATCATTTTCATCCAGAATTCCGAAAACAAAACCATCAACATTTAATGATTTTAATTGAATTAATTCTTCTTTCATCTGCTCAAATTCTGCATCTGAATAGGTAAAATCGCCGCCTCGAGGACGAATCATCACAAAAATCGGAATGTTGATTTTTTCTCTAAGCTGTTTTGCTGTTTCAAAGTTGGACGTTATTCCGCCTTCGCTTAATCCGTCACACAATTCTATTCTGTCGGCTCCATTTTCAAATGCGATGATTGCCGATTCCGGATTGAAACATGCTATTTCTATTTTTGACATTGATTTGTTTTAGGTTTTGAGTTTTGCAAAATTAATTTCTAATTTTTTACTTATTTTAAGGCAAATTCAGGTTTTTCCAGACGGCTTCCTTTCTGATCGTAAACGGCAAAATTAAATCCATCCTGAATACAATACGAACCGTATTCACCTTTTTTATTGAGCGCAATAAACCCAACCTGAATATCTTTCAGATTTTTATTTCTTCTTTTGGTAATCTGAACGATCCTCTCAACTGCTTCTTTACAAGCCTGTTGCGGATTTTTCCCTTGTCTCATCAATTCCACCACCAAATGAGTTCCCACCATTCTGATCACTTCCTCACCATGACCTGTTGCCGTCGCTGCACCCACCTCATTATCAACAAATAAGCCCGCTCCAATGATAGGAGAATCGCCTACTCTGCCATGCATTTTGAATGCCATTCCGCTGGTTGTACAGGCTCCCGAAAGATTTCCGTTGGCATCCAAAGCAATCATCCCGATCGTATCGTGATTTTCAATGTTTACAATAGGTTTGTACTGACTTGTTTTCAACCATTCTTTCCATTCTTTTTCGGATTCCGGAGTGAGAAGATTTTCTTTTTTAAAACCTTGAGAAAGAGCAAATTCCAAAGCTCCGTCAGCAACCAGCATCACATGTGGTGTTTTTTCCATTATTGCTCTTGCTACGGAAATCGGGTTTTTAATATGCTCCAGACAGGCAACTGAGCCAATATTGTAATTTTCGTCCATGATACAGGCATCCAGCGTCACTCTTCCGTCTCTGTCAGGACGACCGCCATAGCCCACACTTCTTTCATTCGGGTCAAGCTCGACAAGGCGTACTCCTTTTTCTACCGCATCCAAAGCTCTTCCACCTTTTCCAAGAATCGTCCAGGCTTCTTCATTAGCTTTTAATCCAAAATTCCAGGTGGAAAGAACGATCGGTTTATTAACAGCTTTATGAGTATTTTCAGGCAAATCTTTCGCAAGTAAATCCAACGGATTCAATAATAATGCTGATGAGGCCAATGCCGTATTTTTTATAAATTTTCTACGTGATGACATAAGATGGTTTTGAGTTTTGAATTTAAAGTTTATTGTTGCTTGTTCTTTGTTGTTCGTTGTTTTTGTTTAATGTAATAATTGACTTTGAACATTAAACCTTGAACAATACACTTATTTCGCTCCGATTTCATCGACAAAAAGCCATGCTTTTGAATCTGCACCGGGGTTTCCTGCAGGGATAATTCCTGCGTTTTCTATTTTAATTTTAATATATTTTGAATTCTGATTTCCTACATTAAGCTGGATTTTTCCTTTAGCTTTCTGAATTTCTTCTTTCCCGATTTCCTTTATCATTTTAAAACTTTTATTATCATCGGAAACAAAAACCTGTGCAGATTTTGCCAGATGAATCCAGCTTCCTTTATTTTCCAGTGTGTTAAAATCAATTTCTGAAAACTGAGTTTTCTGTCCTAAGTCAATCGTCGCTACAACATCTTTTCCCTGAAAGCCGAGCCATGTTTTTCCTAATTGTTTCTGATTTCCGATAATTCCGTCAATTAAAGTAAAAGCACCTCCGAAAGAATAATTTTCGCTAGGCTGTTGTTCCAGTGTAATATTTTTTCCTGTTGTTTTTGAAGTGGTAAATTGTTGAGAAGAAATCGCACTTTTTAGTTGTCCGTTTTCAAAATAAGCAGATTTAATGATCATTGATTTTGAAACTGGAATCGGATTCTGATACGCCTGAGAATTGGCTGTCGGATCTGTTCCATCTAAGGTATAGCGGATTCCGTTTGGGTTTTGTGATGTCGAAAGCTCATAAGCAACTCCATTATTCCCCGGAACTACTTTTCCCATGACATTGTAAATACTTTTCGCATAATTTACCCCCATTTTATCCAACACCTTGAACTGGTTGATAACACGACCCTCAAATTCTTTATAATTTTTCGGATCTGAAGTTCCCCAACCGACCTCCGAAAGCGCCATCAATCTTGGGAAGATCATATATTGAACCTGCTTAAAATCAAGGATGTATTCTGTCCATAAATTTGCCTGAACACCCAAAATATATTTCGCCTGCTCTGCATTCAACTCTTCAGGAATCGGATTGTAGGAATACACTTTATCTAAAGGCGTAAAACCTCCGAAAGCATTCGGTTCTGTTGCCGGATCTCCCTGATAATGATCGAAATAGCAATATGAACCGGGAGTCATTACAGCGAAATGACCGGATTTTGCAGCTTCTACACCTCCTTTAATGCCCGTCCAGCTCATTACTGCGGCATTTGGAGCCAGTCCGCCTTCCAGAATCTCGTCCCAACCGATGATTTTTCGACCTTTGCTATTTACATATTTTTCAATTTTTTGGATAAAATAGCTTTGCAGTCCATGTTCATCTTTTAAATTATTTTTCTTGATTAATTCCTGACAATGAGCACATTCCTTCCACCTTGTTTTAGGACATTCATCCCCTCCGATATGGATATATTGAGATGGAAAAAGTGCTATCACTTCATTCAAAACATTTTCTAAAAATTTGAAAGTTTCCTCTTTCGGGCAGAAAACATCATCAAAAACGCCCCATTTCGTTGCCGTCTCAAAAGGTCCTTTTGTACAGGCCAGTTCGGGATATGCAGCCAACGCAGCCAAAGCGTGACCTGGCATTTCAATCTCCGGAACCACAGTGATATGCCGATCCTGGGCGTATTTCACAACATCTTTTATCTGATCCTGTGTATAAAAATAAGGTCCATAAGGTTTTCCGTCGAATGTGTTGTCAACATAAGCCCCAATCATTGATTCTTTACGTTTTGAACCAATCTGTGTAAGCTTCGGATATTTTTTAATTTCAATTCTCCAACCCTGATCGTCTGTTAAATGCCAGTGAAATGTATTCAATTTGTACATGGCCAGATAATCGATGTACTGTTTTACCTCATCAACTGTGAAAAAATGTCGGCAAACATCCAAATGCATTCCTCTCCAAGCAAACTTCGGCTGGTCTTCGATTTTCATTGTCGGAATTTTCTTGGTACCCTTATATTGATCGATAATTTGAATTAAAGTTTGAAGTGCCAGAAAATAGCCCTGTGGAGTATAAGATTTAATAGAAATCTGTTTGGGAGTAATTTCAAGGGAATAAAATTCATTATTCTGGGCTGAATTACTCGATTTTGGAAGCTGAAAATATACCAAATGAGCATCTGATTTATTAGTATTCTGAAATTTTAAACCTGAATTTACTTTATTTTTAAAATAATCCGTCTCATTTTTCGGCAGCTTATCATTTAAGACAATAACTTCCGGAATAGTAAAAAATCCGTCATTTATGTTAACTTTTTGTGGATAAGGAATCAAATTCAGTTTATTTTGTGAAAAAAACAAATTTGAAAGTAAAACAAAAACTAATAAAAAAGCACGTATCATTGAATTTGATTAAGGTTTTAGCTAATATAAATATTTTCCTAAAACTTCTCCAATGTTTTTAACTTATTAAAAATTTAAACATCTAAATTTGCAAAAAATCAACAATGAGAAAAACAATTTTATTAGCTGGCGGATTATTATTTTCAGTTTCAACACAGGCACAAATTTTAGACGCCATAAAATCTGCTGTAAAAGACAAAACAGGTATCGACCTCAGTGAACCTAAAACCACTACAGGTTCTGCAACTACAGCAACTCCGAAAACATCAACAACTACAACTTCTCCTATCAATCTTGGAAATCTTACCTCAACACAAATTTCATCAGGATTAAAAGAAGCTTTAAGTCTTGGTGTAACAGAAGGAGTGAAAAAACTGGCTGTTCCGGACGGATTTTTCAAAAATGAAGCAGTAAAAATCTTAATGCCGGAAAAATTAAGAAAAATTGATACCACCCTACGTGCTGTCGGTTTGGGAAGTCTGGCCGATCAGGGCGTGAAACTACTCAACAGAGCCGCTGAAGATGCCGTAACGGAAGCTACTCCTATTTTTACCAAAGCGATTACATCCATGACGATTACGGATGCCAAAAATATTTTGTTGGGTAGCGATAATGCTGCAACCAATTATCTACAAACTAAAACGCAAAGCCAGTTATTCACAGCTTTTGAGCCAAAAGTGAAAGCTTCTCTGGGAAAAGTGGGCGCAGATAAAGTTTGGTCTGGCTTAATTTCCAAATACAATGCTCTTACAGGACAGGCTGTAACAACAGATCTTAATGCATATGTAACGACAGAAACCATCAACGGTGTTTTCAAAATGGTGGCACAAAAAGAAAATGGAATCCGAAATACTCCTGCCATGAGAACGACAAGTATTTTACAGAAGGTTTTTGGAGCGCAGGATGCTAAATAATTTCTTTTGTTTTGAAACAAAAGAAACAAAAATTCAAGACCTGGAAACTTATATATTTTCAATAAAAAAACCTTGTCGATGACAAGGTTTTTGTTTTATTAGAATTGCATTTCAGGAATTTCTCCGTCAATGATCAGGTCTGCTTCCGTAGCTTTGATGATGTCTTCCACTGAAACTCCCGGTGCTCTTTCCACAAGCTTGAAACCTGCAGGGGTAACATCTAAAACGGCTAGTTCTGTAACGACTCTCTTCACACAATTAACTCCTGTAAGAGGAAGTGTACATTTTTTAAGGATTTTACTTTCTCCAGCCTTATTTACGTGCATCATAGCAACGATGATATTTTCTGCAGAAGCTACCAGATCCATTGCTCCGCCCATTCCTTTTACCATTTTTCCCGGAATTTTCCAGTTGGCGATGTCACCATTTTCCGAAACTTCCATGGCTCCGAGAATCGTTAAGTCAACTTTCTGACCACGAATCATCCCAAAACTGAAAGCCGAATCAAAAAAAGAACCTCCCGGCAAAATAGTGATCGTCTGTTTTCCGGCATTAATGATATCTGCATCTTCTTCACCTTCGAAAGGGAAAGGCCCCATTCCCAACACTCCGTTTTCACTCTGGAACTCTACCGAAAGATTGTCCGGAACGTAGTTGGCGACCAATGTCGGAATTCCGATTCCTAAATTTACATAATATCCATCTTTTACTTCTCTGGAAATTCTTTGTGCAATTTGTTCTTTAGTTAGCATAGCTTAATCTTATCCCGCCAAATTAGCCATTTTTTCAGAATTACGAAATAGTTTCTTTCTTATCATATGATAAATTTTGCTTCTCAATTTGTTGTAAATTTGTGGACTTTTAATTTTACAAATGAAAATTCTATTATATTATTTAAAACCTTATAAATGGCTAATCATAGTCTCTCTTTTATTAGCTTCTATAAATCAGGTTTTTTCTTTGTTTGCACCTGCCATCACAGGAAACATACTGGACAAACTGGTTACCCATCCCAATTTCTTTGATAAAGAAAAACTTCTTCCGAGAAATCTCAATGAATATCTCTACGGAACTGATATCTATCATGGTGTATTCTATTTCTTAGGACTTCTTGTCGGTACTGCGATGATCAGCCGTATTGCAAAAGCATTCCAGGATTATGTGGTGAATGTGATTATCCAGAAGTTTGGTGCCCAGATTTTCACTGACGGGCTAAAACATTCGATGAGATTACCTTTTCAGGAATTTGAAGACCAAAGAAGTGGTGAAACGCTTTCTATTTTAACCAAAGTACGTGAAGATACCGTGAAGTTTATCAATAATTTCATTAATGTATTCTTCGGAATTTTGGTAAGTATCATTTTCGTTTCGGTATATGCTATTCGTTTGCACTGGTCGATTATGCCGGTTTATGTGGTGGGAATTATCCTGATTGCCGTAGTTACCAATTTATTAAGCAAAAGAATAAAATCTATCCAGAAAAATATTGTAAAAGAGACTACCAATTTGGCAGGAAGTACTACGGAAAGTCTTAGAAATATTGAGATTGTAAAAAGTTTAGGTCTTACTAACCAGGAGGTGGAACGTTTGAATAACAACACCTACAAAATCCTGAATCTGGAACTTAGAAAGGTAAAAAGCATCCGTTCTTTAAGCTTTGTACAGGGGACGTTGGTTAATTTTTTACAGCAGACGATTACTTTTACTTTATTATTATTAATTTTTAAAAATATCGTAACTCCGGGACAATATTTATCGCTGATGTTTTATGGGTTCTTTATTTTTGGTCCGATGCAGGAAATCGGGAATATTATCATTTCCTATCGTGAAGCACAGGCATCGCTCAACAATTTCGATCGTGTAATGAAGAAAGAAATAGAGCCTAAACCTGTAAACCCGAAACGAATCGGTGCCATTGAAGAGCTGGAGTTTCAACATGTTTCTTTTCAGCATCAGACAGCTCATTTTAAAGCATTAAGTGACATCTCGTTTAATGTAAAAAATGGCGAAACGATTGCTTTTGTGGGACCAAGTGGCTCCGGAAAAAGTACGCTGGTAAAATTGCTTGTCGGCTTGTACAGACCTCTGGAAGGAGATATTTTTTACAATAACATCAACGGAAAAGAGTTTGATTTTGATGAACTGAGGAATCAAATTGGTTTTGTAACCCAGGATACCCAACTTTTTGCGGGTACGATCAAGGAAAATCTTTTGTTTGTAAACCCTTCTGCAACTGATGAAGATCTGCATTTAGCCTTAAAAAAAGCCAGTTGCACCGCCCTTCTGGAACGTGCAGAAAACGGAATAGAAACCGTAATCGGAGAAGGCGGACTGAAATTAAGCGGCGGGGAAAAACAAAGAATTGCCATTGCAAGGGCATTATTGAGAAAACCGCATTTATTGATTTTTGATGAAGCAACTTCTGCGTTAGATAGCATCACTGAAGAAGAAATTACAACCACGATCAAGGAAATTTCTAAGGAAAAAGAACAGATTACCGTTCTTATTGCACACCGATTAAGCACCATTATGCATGCTGACAGAATTTTTGTTTTGGAACGCGGACAGATTGTAGAAACCGGTTCACATTTACATCTTATTGAAGAAAAAGGATTGTATTATGCGATGTGGAGACAGCAGATCGGTGAACGTAAACTGACTGCAGAAGCGTAATTTAAGAAAGGAAGATGGAAGTTGGGGACTGGAGGATTGTGCGTATGGTTTTATTTTATGAAACTTAGGCTATTAGTAAATGAAATGTTTTTGTTGGGAATCGCAAAGACGCAAAGGTTTTACTATATATGCAGCGTTTAAGGCGCAAGAAAATCAAAGATTTTCAATAGAAATTAGATATAAAATGGCATAAATTTTATCGTAGATAAAAATACTTATGCCTTAAAAATAGTATTGAATAGTAATTTGCGTCTTTGCGATTTGTCAACTATCAAAAAGCTTAGGCAATTTATTATGAAGCTTGCTGTTTGTCAAAGATTCTTCCTTCGTCGAATGACATTGAATTGTTATAATTTTTAAAATAAAATTACCCCGAAAATTGACTTCGGGGTATATTTTTTTTAAGAAAATTGTAAGATTAATCTCTTTTTCTTACGGTTCTCTGTTCGATTCTTTTTTCAAATTTTTCGCCCTGGAAGATCCTTTGAATCATGATTCCCGGAATGTGAATCTGGTTGGGATCCAATTCGCCCGGTGCTACCAATTCTTCCACTTCAGCGATCGTAATTTTCCCAGCTCCGGCCATCGGATGGTTGAAATTTCTCGCAGAACCTTTAAAGATCAGGTTTCCGGCGTGATCTCCTTTCCAGGCTTTTACAATAGAATAATCTGCTTTGTAAGCATGCTCTAAAATATGCGGTTTTCCGTCGAAATCTTTCACTTCTTTACCTTCCGCGACTTCCGTTCCGTATCCCGCAGGGGTATAAAAAGCAGGAATTCCGGCCTGAGCAGCTCTGCATTTTTCTGCCAAAGTTCCCTGTGGAGTAAGCTCAACTTCCAATTCTCCGGAAAGCATCTGTCTTTCGAACTCGGCATTTTCTCCTACATACGAAGAGATCATTTTTTTGATCTGTCTCTTATGAAGCAGCAATCCCAACCCAAAATCATCGACTCCGGCATTGTTTGAAATACATGTAAGATCTTTCACATCGCTTTCTACCAAAGCATTTATTGAATTTTCAGGGATACCGCAAAGACCAAATCCGCCCAACATCAACGTCATTCCATCTTTAATTCCTTCGATGGCTTCCTTTGCATTTTTTACTCTTTTATCTATCATGAAATATTAGATTTTCTGTTGGCTTAAATTTAATAATTTTTCTCATAATATCCGATGTTCAGGATTTTTTGAGTTTTTAATTTTACTTTTCTTATTTTTGACAATCTTACATTATGTTAAATAATTCACACAAGAAAAATTTATAAAATGTAAAAAATGATTAACCCTCATAATTATTATACAAATGAAACAAGAAAATTTTAACAAAGCCGGAGACATTTTTTATGTAATCTGCCGGCTCAGCATTGGATTATTTTTCTTTATTACTGGCTTCAACAAGCTATTTCACCCTGTTTTTCAAGGATATATGCTGAAAACCATTTCCAGTCTTGGATTTTCAAATCCTCAACTGATGGCAAATTTTGTGGCCGCCAATGAAATGCTCTGGGGATTTCTTTTATTGATCGGACTTTTCACAAGATTTAGCTCTTTAGCTTTAATTGTTATCATGCTGGTTGCGCTAGTTACCAAAGACATCCATTCGATTCCCACGGAATTAGTTCCTATTGATCCGAAAGTCGGAACCAGACCAATTGAAAATTATACATGGCTTACTTATTTCTTTTATTTGCCGCAGGTTTTATATATTATGATACTCGGATTGTTTTCTTTATACGGCTATAAAGCTTTTGGAATCGATCGTTTTTTAAAGAAAAAGGTAAATCCTTACAGATAGTTTTTTGCTTTTATCATAGACTTGTTTAAACTTTTATTTAACCACAAAAGATTAACACATTAGTTATTTTAAGTTTAACATTAAGCAACAAATAAGAACATATAAGTTTAAAAAAATCTTTGATTTTTCTTCTTTTGTAAACTGTTGTTTCTCAATAATTAACCTTTAATAAAATAAAAAATAACTTTTGACTCTTTTGTGGTTAAATTTTTAATTAATTAAACAATTTTCATATTTAAAATTCCAGGTTTTGGCTAAAGCCATATGAATTCTGCTCAATAAAAAAACGGGCTAAAGCCCGTTTCTATTGATCTTATCTTGTAATTAAATTATTGAATAATCAATTTTAAAGTAAACAGTTTTCTTGTATGAACCTTCACGAAGTAGACTCCTTTCGGAAGATTTTCATTCACCAAAGAAAAACGTTGATTGTGAATATTTTTTGATTCGTATAACAAATCCCCGTTGGCTGAAAGAAGCTCGATTTTTTCGATCGGATAATCACTCTTGATAAAAGTCGGTTCCCCCGGTTTTGTAGGATTCGGATATAAAACTACATTTTTTTCCGTGCTTTTCGTTTCCTCTGTTCCCAATGTCGGTCCCGCCACCTGGAACTGAACCCTGTTTGAAACCTCCGTGTAAGAATCGTTGGTAAACATCACCATATAATAATTCCCAGGAGTTGCCGGAACTGCCGTTCCCTGGATGGTTTTTGTCCCCTGAGTAACACCATCAAAATACGTATAAGAAACAAAATTATCATCCGGAGTGGTTACACTTTGAGGATAAATTCCCAGCCAGTCTTTGATGATTCCCGGAGAATCCGTCCATGAAGCCGTAATATTTTCACCTAAAGTATACACCGGTTTATTGATCCAAAGCTCTGTAACAATATCCCCGACTTTAAAGAAAACCTTCTCGCCAATTGCTGTATAACCATCTTCCAGGAAATATTGGGCATAATAATATCCTTTCGCAAGCCCTGTGAAATTAAGCGTTCCTGAAGGTGCCGTCACATAGCTCCACTGTGTAGAATTTACGGTTCCCGGCGTGTGACCCATTTTGTAAATACCGATCCAGTCTTTCGTTAAATTAGGTCCATTGCTAAAGTTAACCGTAACCGTTCCACCTACAGGATAAGTATCGGAAGTTGTGCTTAATACAACCTTTGGACCTACATAGAAATTCTTTCTTGGTGTAATTTCCGTATAGCCGTTGTTTGCGAAGAAACCTGCGAAATATTGACCTTTATTGGCAATACCATTCGGGAAGTTGGCTGTTCCTGCTGTTTGTCCATTCGTGTAAACAAATGCCTGAGAAGTTACCGCCGCAGGATTCTGACCTTTTTTGTAAATTCCCACCCAATCCTGGTTGTTTCCTGGACCGTCTGTGAAAGTCGCTATAATCGGTTCGTTCTGTGTATATTCTGTTTTATTTAAAATAAATGTAGGGTTTGAAACTACACTTCCCGTTACTTCAAATTGTTTTGCATCACTCCAGTCACTCCACTCCAAGTTTCGGTCTCTGTAACGTACTTTTACATAATAGGTTCCGTTGGTAATTGAATTTGAAGCAATTGTAGCTTTGGTAATGTCTACATTCGCATTCTGATTTTTAGTAATATCGGGCGTTCCCGTACCTTCTTTCCCGAACCAGTCTTCGTAATCCCTGTAAAATTCTTTTTCAATCACAGAAAAATCGGCAGCTTTACTAATTAAAAACTGAGTGGTATTCAACAATTCTCCGTTTGTGGTGGAAAATGCGCTTCCATTTAATGTTAAAGGTAAAGTAATAGGTGCGGTAAATGTATTGGTAATCGAAGGCTTGGCCGGCTTCGGCTGGTTTTTATACCGATGGAAAGTATCTACGAGCTCATTGTATTTTTTATGATAAACTCCTCCGATTGAATAACATTCTACGTCAACTTTTCCTGTATTAACATCAACTTCGACGATTTGATACGTCCAGTCCGTCAGTGTTTTCTGAACATCATCAAAATCCTGTTCCGTCGACATTCCCCAATACTGATCCCAAGCCGTTCCACCCGAGATAATCTGGTAATTCGGTGTATCTTTCAATTGACCTCTGTGATACAAATGGTGATGCGCTCCAACGTGCATTAAATATTTGCTTGAAGCCGTCAAAAGTGGAACGGCATTGTTTCTTACCCAAGTCGAAATATCTCCCACATATTGCTCGGCCTGATAAGGTCTGTGGCTTAAAGAGATGATCCAATCTACGGTAGAATCGTTATTTGCTTCATTTAGAATCTGTTGAAGCCATGTCATTTGCGCAGAACCTGTATGTTCCGAACTTAAACTTATAAATAAAACATTCCCAGCCTGTTGAGCATAATAATTCTCATTTCCTGAAGAGATGTTTTTATATTTAATTTCATCAATATAAAAATGCGCGTAATATGAATTCATCCCCAAACTTCCGTATGTTTCGTGATTTCCCACTGTTGTCTGGATCGGAAGGTAAGGTGAAAGCTTTGTATTCTTTTTAAAGTGAACATTTTCGTAGTGATCCAATGTTCCCACATCTACCTGATCTCCAACCATAAACGTCAGCGCCACATTATCAGAAGGGTCTGAATTGGGTCCGAATTTTTCCTTTAATTTTTTATAAGCATTTAAAGTCAGGGTATCATATCTCGGTTCTGCTTTGATCTGGTTGTCACCCATGATCAGGAAACGTATTTTACCATCTGCCGTCACGGCCTGCCCCGGCAAAGGAAGCGTCCTGAAATTATAAACAGCAGATTCATTTGCTCCTGTTTTTATCTTATAATAGTATTTTGTGTTCGGCTGTAAGCTCGTGATTTTTGCCGTATGGTAATAATAATTGTTGTTGTATCCCGTATCGGAAAAAATATTTGTTGTTCCCGTTACAGTCACGTTCAGATTGGTTGGCGATGTTCCGTAGATCACGGTTGTTTCGTTGTTGGAAGCCGTTTTCCAGTTGACGATCATGGAAGTTGGCGTCGGGTTCTGCAAATAAGGAAACAGAGCCTGGCCAAATGCCATCTGGACGGCGAAACAAAAAAAGAAGAAGTAATGTTTCATTGTAGTTCAGTTTTAAATGGTGTGTATGAATTAAATTTGTGTATCAATGATTTAAAAAAAATACTCTGTGTTTTTATTTTCGTGCAAAAGTAGACTTCCTATGTAAACTCTGCCTGATGGGAATTTAAAAGAACTGTTAATTTTTGCCCCGATTACGTTCGAAAAATTATCATATTTAGTATCTAATTTGTTTGGAATATTTAAAAAATGTTTCGTACATTTGCAACCTGTTATTCAACCTCTGACGAAAAGCGTGTAAGTTGCTTAGCTTTAACATTTTATTTTATTAATAATGGATTTATTAAAGTACGTACAAGACAAGTACATTGCGAAAAAAGAATTCCCTGAATTCAAAGCAGGTGATACAATTACTGTGTATTACGAAATTAAAGAAGGACAAAAGACAAGAACTCAGTTCTTCAAAGGAACAGTAATCCAATTAAGAGGTACTGGTTCTACAAAAACTTTTACTATCAGAAAAATGAGTGGAGATGTAGGTGTTGAGAGAGTATTCCCGATCAACATGCCAGCTTTACAAAAAATTGAAGTTGATAGAAGAGGTAAGGTTAGAAGATCTAGAATTTATTACTTCAGAGACCTTAGAGGTAAAAAAGCTAGAATCAAAGACGCTGCTTTCAAGAAATAATTCAGACAACAATAAATATAAAAAGAGACTGTTTACAATTAAACAGTCTCTTTTTTTTGATATTAATTTAAATTTTATGATGTTAAAGTTAAAGGCTTCGAGAACCTCAGCCTGACAATGCATAGATTAATCGTAAAAGATCAGATAAATTTGCGTGTTGTCAGGCTGAGGTTCTCGAAGCCTTTTTAATTTAATATTGACTAATTCATAATCCATAATCATGTAAACTTCCCTCCCCCAGCTTCCAACCTCCATCCTATTTTATAAAATCATACAAAGCATTCCAGAATTTATCATAAACTTCGATATGCGGAAGATGCCCCACATTTTCAATTTCCACCAGTTTTGATCCCGGAATCTGTTGCTGTGTTTTCTTTCCCAATTCCTGATACTGTCCCATTTTCGGTTGTAATTCTTTAGGCGCTCTGTCCTTCCCAATGGCGGTTCTGTCTCTGGTTCCGATGATTAATAAAGTCGGGACTTTAATATTTTTAAATTCATAACAAACCGGCTGATTGTAAATCATATCTGATGTCAAAGCCGCATCCCATACCACTTTCGGATAATCGGGGTGTAAAGTCCAGCCTGCGATTAAATCCAGCCACGGTTGATATTCGGGTTTCCATTTGTTGTCATAATAGAACTTCAACTGATAGTTTTTATATGTTTCTGCAGTGTTTTTTAACTCTGACTGATACGCCTGATCGATCGTCTGATATGATGCGAAAGTTTTGTAATCTTCCAGTCCGATCGGGTTTTCTAAAATTAATTTCTGAACTCTATCCGGATATAGCAAAGTAAATCTTGTGGCAACCATGCCTCCCATAGAATGTCCTAAAACAATCGTTTTATCAATTTTTAATTCATCTAAAACAGCCTTCGTATTTTCAGCCAATTGCGAAAAAGAGAACTGATAACTTTCAGGCTTTGAAGATTTTCCAAATCCGATCTGATCCGGAATAATCACCCTGAAACCTTTATCTGAAAGGTCTTTGGCAGTTTTTTTCCAATACGCTCCATTGAAATTTTTCCCGTGAAGAAGCATAATTGTTTTTCCGTTTGAGGTCTTAGGTTTCACATCCATATAAGCCATTTTCAAATCGTTTTTTTGAGATTTAAATTGGAGAAAATGGACTTCGTAAGGATACTGATAATTGGTAAGTTCCGCATCCAAAGGTTTTACCTGCGAAAACACCAGATTGGATGCAATCGATAATAGTAAAGCAACAGCAACATTAAAATTTTTCATGAAAATTTATTTTAATGATTAAAATTAAAAAAACCGCTTCAAAAAGAAACGGTATACACTATTATTTTTAATATAATTAAGATGTTTTAAGAAACTTCTGCAATTTTATATTCCTTTTGTGAAGGTAAATTCATCAAAACAATAGCAAAAAGAATCAATGCAATTCCCAACCACTGAATGAAAATCACTTTTTCTCCCAATAAAACAAAAGCCATCGCCACAGAAACCGGAAGTTCCAGTGAAGAAACGATACTTCCCAATCCCAGACCGGCTTTCGGGAAACCAATATTGAATAAAATCGGCGGAATAATGGTTCCGAATAAAGCCAACACAAAACCATACCTCCATAAAATCGAATAGCGAAATGAGTGAATATGTTCTGTGTTTTCTGTAAAATTTAAATAAATTGATTTTAATCCATCAAAATGTGAAGGTCCAATCTGAGCAAAAAATAAGAAAATAAAAACCACAACAGCTCCTCCTGAAAGCATGATCATACTTTTCCTCAGAACCGGAAGATTTGTCGCTAAAGTATTGGATGTAAACATTGTCAGCGTGTAGGATGCCGCTGCCAATAATCCCCAAAAGATACCTTTGACATCCAATTCTATTTCGGTATTGATCAGATTTGTCGCTAAAATAGTTCCAATTAAAACAATAATTACAGAGACCACTTTTCTGATATTGGGTAATTTTTTTGTTATCAAACTTTCAACCACTACACTAAACCAAACCGACTGCATCAATAAGACGATTGCAATTGAAACATTAATATATTGAACAGCAATGTAATAGAATAAGCTTGTACATCCCAGAGAAGTTCCCGCCATCATCAGGTTTCTGATTTCTTTTGAAGTAGGTGATGGCAACGCTTTTTTTGATGTTATTGTTTGAATAAAATTTAATAGTAAAAGTCCTATCAAGCCCAATAAAAACTGAGAAGTAGTAACCTCCGAAGTGGTATACCCCTCCTGATAAGCCAGCTTTACAAAAGTCGCTAACATACCATATATACTAGCACCAATTCCTACAAATAAAACTCCTTTTAGTATATTTTTCTTCTTCATGATTCATTTTTTGAACAGCCCGCAAAGTTACAATTTATTAATTAAAATAATTAAAATCCTCAAAGTGATAGATAAATAAAATCGGCGCAAGCTTTGCTTGCGCCGATTCATATGTTTATAAATTATTTAAAAATTATTTCTTAACAATAACTTTTGAAGTTGCATCGAAACCTAAACCTTTTACTTTAACCATATAAGTCCCGTTAATCAGCTTGTCTGTAGAAATTGATTTTTTAGCATCCGGAGAAATCTTGTCTTCAGAAGACACCAATTTTCCTGACATATCATAAATCTCAACACTTACTTTTCCTAAAGTATTGCTTGGGAAGTTGATAAAGAATTCATTCTTAGCCGGGTTCGGATAGATTGAAATATTGTCTTTAACTGTTTTCACTTCGTCTGTTGCCAATACACATTCTGCCGGTACTGTGAAATCCTGAACCTGGTCATTGATGTTTGTTTTAGATCCCGCAGAAGCATTAACTCCTAATCCTCTTTTTGCAAAGGTTCTCCAGATCATACATTTGTCAACACCTCCTGTAGTTGCCAATTCTGCTTGCAAAATTGCGTTTCTACCATCAATAAATGTAGGACTACAAGCCTGAAGCTTTAAAGCATCTGTTACTAATTGTAATACTCTTGAGCTACCATTAGTTGTGTTAGAAGTCACATCAGAAGCATATCCATACTTAGCAACATATTGCCAGTTAAGATCCCAAAGCATTGTTGCCCAAACAAAACCGATAGAATGAACATCAGGAACCATTGTTGATCCATTTAAGAACTCCATTCCGTTTGTATCAACATAAGTATAGTCGTTGATTAAAAAATCTGGTGAATATTTCGCGGGTCTGAGACCATCTCCTGAAATTCCTTCTCCTAAAGCATAAGTAGCCATTCCTCTTGGAACAGATGCATTATCTCCTGATTTGTTAGTTAACATTAAAGCAAAGAAATCAGACCAACCCTCTCCCATTTGCTCTTTACTCTGAGTATATTGTAGGCAAGTATAACCATTTCCAGTTAATCTATTAGAAATTCCATGACCATATTCATGGATCATAATTCCGTTATCAAAACTTCCATCTTGTTTTGTGCTATAACTCATTGAAACATTTACCGGAACATTGTTAGCCAATTGAGACTTAATATATTCTCCTTCAACATTATCAATAAGCTCTGACATTATGTAAACGTTAGCATTTGTTCCTGACATATTTCCCGGAGCAGCAGATGTCGGTGAATTATAAAGTATAGCACCAATAGCTCCGGCATTTTGCATATTTTCCACTTTTATGCTGAAATCACAGTTTCCTCTCTCAGCCAATCCAATAAATCCACTTAAAGAGTTTGCAGGAAGTGCGGTACAAGCATCTAAAACAGGTGATAATTTCACATCACCAGAAACTGGAAGCCCTGTAATTTGCTGACCAAATTGAGCGATATAAGAGACAGGAGTTCTTGATGTAGCAGAGGCAGGTGCATTATAGAATAGTTTTTGTGAACTATTTACCCACACATACATCTGCATTCTTCCACTTCCTCCATCTTGAGGAGTTGCAAAATTTGCATTATTATAATTTTGAACATTGGCTGTCACCACAGTACCCGCACCATCTTGTGCTTCTGCGTTTACAAAATCATTTCCAGTACCACCTAAATTAAAATTATTTTTTTGAAAATTTTTCGAAGCTGGAGTAAAGCCAAACTTATAAAATATATCATGCATCATATTGTTTGCATAAAATAAGTTGGTAATTGCTGCATCCTGATTCGTTAAAGCAAGTGCTCCTGCAGTATAGGGAAAATTAAAATTTCTTGTTGCTCCACCATCAACTGTTGTACCTGTAAAAAAATCATCATCATATAAATCCTGATAAGCAAAAACGTTATTTCCCTGAGCGGTTGTATAATGAATTGTTCCGTCAGAATGCCATCCTTCCGGTGAAGCCGTAAGATTCCATGGATTTGTTACCACTGATCTTGATCCGAAAGTCGGAGCTTCTATTGGAAAAGGAAATACATTATAAGAGGCATTGTCCGGAGATAATAATACACTTGTTTTCGGAATTGCAGATTCATAGTTTTCTTTTCCTAAAGGGAAAACAGCCAAACTGTTTTCATGTGAATGTCCATATGGATGATCAACGAAATTACAGCTAAGATTTAAATTATTTTTTTCAATAATTTCTCCTGTATTGGCATTTACTAAAATATCCCAGTAATTCGAAGTCTTTCTCTCAGGAAAAGTGAATTCGTAGCATAAAACCAAATCTTCACCTTTCTTTACATATACCAATTGATGCTTCGCGAAAGCATCTTTAGTGTCAGCATCATGAAAATTAAGAATCTTTACCTTGCTTGGATCTTCAATATTGGTTCCTTTCGAAGCAAACCCAAAAGCAGTTTCTTTTGAAATTGCAGGAATATTAGAATCAACATTCTGGTAATCTTTTTCAAAACTATCATTATAAAGTACAACCTGATTATTTTTAATCAAAACAGATCCTAATGATCTATAAACAGGTAGACCTTTATACATTTGTTGTATTTTCACAACATCTCCATTCATACTTTCAGAATGGTCATTCACATCAATACTAAAATTAGTAAGGTCAGATTTCTTATATTCCCTGATTTTATTTTTAGAGATATAATTTTTAATTAATGTCTCATTATTTTGAGAAAATAAGCTTGAAGATGAGAAAACTGCTAAGGCAGCAAACATAAGGGGTAGAGTTCTCTTTTTCATATTGATTAATAAAGGTGCTAATTTACAAATATTATTCAATTGAAAAGTTTTTTAATAATATATTTTAAAACAAAAATGACCATTCAATATTGAACAGTCATTTTTATTAGTATTTAAGTTAATATTATTTTCTTACAATTACTTTTGAAGTTGCATCGAAACCTAAACCTTTTACTTTAACCATATACGTTCCGTTGATCAGCTTGTCTGTAGAAATTGATTTTTTAGCATCGGGAGAAATCTTGTCTTCAGAAGACACCAACTTTCCAGACATATCATAAATCTCAACACTTACTTTTCCTAAAGTATTGCTTGGGAATTTGATAAAGAACTCATTTTTAGCCGGATTTGGATAGATTGAAATATTATTTTTAACTGTATTTACCTCATCCGTTGCTAGCACACATTCTGCCGGTACCGTAAAATCCTGAACCTGGTCATTGATGTTGGTTTTAGATCCTGCAGAAGCATTCACTCCTAATCCTCTTTTTGCAAAGGTTCTCCAGATCATACATTTGTCAACACCACCCGTCGTTGCAAGATCTGCATTTAAAATTGCATTTCTTCCATCAATAAAAGTAGGGTTACAAATCTGAAGCTTCAAACCATCCGTTACTAATTGTAGTACTCTTGAGCTACCGTTAGTCGTATTCGCCATCACGTCTGAAGAATAACCGTATTGAGCAACATATTGCCAGTGAAGATCCCACAGCATCGTTGCCCAAATAAAACCGATAGAGTGTGAATCAGGAACGAGTTGACCACTTGTATTGGTATATTCCATTCCGTTTGTATCTCCGTAAGTAAAGCCATTAATTGTAAAATCAGGTGAATATTTTGCAGGTCTGATTCCACCACCTGTAATTGGCTGTCCCATGACATAAGTCCCGGTTCCTCTTGGAACAGAGGCATTGTCTCCTGGTTTATTTGTTAACATTAGCGCAAAGAAATCAGACCAGCCTTCTCCCATTTGTTCCTTATCAGCACTTGAACTTAAACATCCTGAACCTGTACCTGTTAATCTATTAGAAATTCCATGTCCGTATTCATGAGTAACGATTCCGTTATCAAAACTTCCATCCGGAGTGATGCTTGTTGCAGGATCGTTTTTCAACGTTACGTTTACTATTGTACTTGCTGAAAGCTGGCTTTTAATATATTCTCCCTCCGAATTAGTAATTAAAACAGAAGGAATGGTAATCGTAGCATCAGTTCCCGACATATTCGACAACGTAGAACCATTTGCCGTATTATTATAAATGATCGCTGCAGTAGCACCGGCATTCTGTACATTTTTAACCTTAACTGTAAATGCACATGTTCCTCTTTCTACTAATCCTATTTTTCCTGCAAGTGAAGCCGCCGGCAATGCTGTACATCCATCCAGAACAGATGAAAGCTGCACATCTCCTGTAACTCCCGTTGCATCTAAAGGATTTCCAAATAATGCCGTTCCTACACTCGGTTGTCTCGGAACTGCCGCACTTGGCGCATTATAAAAGAAATTTCTATTTCTGGTAGACCAAAGATACATTTGCATTCTCGGCTTAGTTCCATCGGCAGGGGTTGCAAAGTTGGCATTGTTTATACCTCCTCCATCTTGTGCTTCTGCATTTACATAATCACTTCCCAAACCGCCAAGTCCGAAGTTGGTCTGCTGGAAATTTCTTGCCGCTGGTGTAAAGCCAAACATATAAAATATATCGTGTATCTTATTATTCATGTAGAATAAATTGGTAACAGATGCACTTAAATTGCTGGAAGGATCTGCATTAATACTGAACGGATAATCAAAATTTCTTGCAGCACCTCCATCAGGTGAAAAACCGATTATATTCGTTCCTGCAGTATCCTCATATGCATAGACATTATTTCCTCTTGTGTAGGTATATCGGGTTGTTCCGTCATAATGCCAGCCTTCCGGAGATGCCGTAATTATCCATGGATTATTCACAATTGATCTTGAGCCAAAAGTAGGAGCCTCCAACGGTAATGCAAAAATATTATACGAAGCATTATCCGGTGCAAGGAGTGAAAAACTTTGCTGAGTTCCATTCACGGGCCCAATGAAATTGTTCTGAATTTCTGTGTGATCATGTGAAAATGCATCATCATTGAAATTACAGGATAAATTCAAATCCAGTTTGCTGATGATATTTCCATTAGTTGCATCGACCAAAATATCCCAGTAATTCGGGGAATCCGGTTCCGGAAGGGAAAACTCATAGACAAGTTTTAAAACACCTCCGTTTTCAACATATACCAATCGCTGTTTAGCTGCCTGCTGATTTACCGGATCTGCATCAGAAAAGCCAAGAATAGGATAATTTTCAATTTTTTGCTTTTGCAGGTTCTGTGATATTTTTTGAAGTGCCGCAGTTTTACTGATTAAAGCATTATTTGGGGTAGCCGAGCTGTAATCCTTTAAAAAATTATCAATATAATACGTAATTTTATTATCTCTCACGATGGCTGTCCCTGCTGCATTGTAGACAGGCAATCCATTATAAGTCTGTTGAAATTTAACAACATTCCCATTCAATGATTTTGAAGGATCTACATTTTCTATAATAAAATTGGTAAGATCAGATTTCTTATATTCTCTAATCTTGTTTTGAGAAATGTAATCCTTAATCAACTTCTCATTATCTTGTCCGTATAAAACAGACGGAAAAATTGCCGATACGGCAAATAAAAGGGGTAAAGCTAACTTTTTCATATACACTAATAAAGTTGTTAATTTACAAATAATTAACAATAAAATAATATTTTATTTAAGGGATTATCATTAAAAACAGCAATC
Source organism: Chryseobacterium wanjuense (assembly GCF_900111495.1). Taxonomy (NCBI): domain Bacteria; kingdom Pseudomonadati; phylum Bacteroidota; class Flavobacteriia; order Flavobacteriales; family Weeksellaceae; genus Chryseobacterium; species Chryseobacterium wanjuense. The sequence goes on from NZ_FOIU01000001.1 coordinate 2,424,904, forward strand.
ATTATATTATTTATAATTTTAAAATAAAAAAAGGCTGTCAACTGACAGCCTTTAATTAAATTTTTATTGTTTATTGATCTTATCTCTTAATTATTTTTTCTGTGTAAGTTATATTCTTATCAGAAACTATTTTCACAAGATAAATCCCTTCTTTTTGAGAATGCAAATCAACGTTTACTTCTTTTTCATTATTAAATGATGTGTTGTAAACGGTATTTCCGTTCAGGTCAAGAACCTGTAACTTTCCTGTTTCAATTCCTTTATTTAAAACAACTTTAAACATTCCATTGGTAGGATTCGGCGTAAGCTGCAATTTTTGTTCAACTGTTACCAAATTCTTTTTGTAATGATTCGGATCGGCATTTCTGTCCAGTTTAAAATCATTATTATTATTTTTTTGTTTTAAAAGCGGAGTACTTGGAACGCCTTTCATACAATCGAAATTGATATCATAACTAAAGAAAGGATACGTATTCCAGCTGGATGTATAATAGGTCTGACCGCCCACTTCATAAGCTAATGTCAGTAAGAATTTAAACTGCCCCGTTAAAGCACTTGGAGGAACACTGCTGAAATCGGCAGCTGTCATCCATTGCCAGAATCCGTTTGGAGGAGTCAATGTAGGGTTATATGAAACCGGATATTCATCACCAGTTGTAAGACTTACTATTGATAAATTTAAACCTATAAATGTTGCTCCGGCAGGTAAATCATAAGTTCCGAAAACAGACTGTACGGTATTGAATCCGCCACAATCATTTGGTTCATAATACATTTCTATATTTCCACCACCTGAATTTTCACAAACACCTTTCGTGATTTCTGTGATTTCGTCCGGCGTTAATAAAAAACTAGGCTTCCCGAAATATAATCTTGGAGAAATTCCGAAATCAGGATCATCTGTATTGTTTTCAACTGTCCCGAAATAAGAACCTCCCGCACTTGCAATAGATGCTGCAGCCTGAGTTGAATAGCTGTCATAGCTCACGTGCACGACAGCAAATTTTGTTTTTCTGTCTCTTTTGAATACTGTTACATTTTTAAATGCAGCCGGATCAGCATAGGTCGTGTCATAGTAATTTACAAGATAAGAACCACTTACGAGATCTCCTCCTGCTCTTCCTGCATCCGTGAACAAAATAAAGACAAAAGAATTTGAAGGATCTCTGTGTAAAGTAGTTTGAGGGCTCACAATATCCGGGTTGGGAGTACCATCCAAAGCATTTCCTACCAGCCCTAAAGCTTCATGAAAATGATCTCCGACGTCTAATCTTCTTACAAAACTTTGAGCCGTAACTATATTATTCGTAAAATCTGACTCGATATAAATGATCGGGTGGCTTGGTGAGCTTCCCAACAGGGCTGTTCCGTAGTGAACCACACTTACCCTGTTTTTTGGATTACAGGCTAATATTTTCTCGATAAGTTTTTTAGCACTGATTCTCATTTCCTCATAAGCCTGACTGCCAATGGAGGCACTGTTGTCGATACAGATGATAAAATCGGTTCCGGCGCCCGGTGTCTGGGCTTTTGAGAAGTTTAATGACATAAAAAATGCCATAAGCAAAAATAAAAATGCTTTTTTCATAGTTAATATTTTGTTTTTTGATTCAGGTAAAAGTAATAATTTTTCTTTATTTGGTGATATATTTTTAAAAAAATAAATCAAATTATTAAAAAAGCATAATTTGATAAACAAAAAAAAGCCACTCAAATGAGTGGCTTAATTATTTAAATAGAGGTCAGGATTATTTACCTTCTTCCATTTTTCTTTTCAATTCTGCTAATGCATCGATATCTCCTAAAGTAGATCTTTCTTCATTGTTTGAAGAAGATACATTGTTAGATCTGTTGTTAGAAGCTTCTCTTGCATTTTTCTTCTCTTCATCTCTGAAGATACCTGTGTGAGAAACAACAACTCTCTTGAATTCTTTGTTGAATTCGATAACTTTGAATTCAGCAGTTTCACCTTTCTTGATTTTAGATCCATCTTCTTTCTCTAATAATCTTGAAGGGCAGAACGCTTCAACTTCAGCATCTTCGAATTGTACAGAAGCTCCTTTATCGTGAACTTCTACAGCAGTTCCTGTGTGTACAGTTCCTTCAGCATATTTAGTTTCGAATGCATCCCATGGGTTTTCAGTCAATTGTTTGTGACCTAGAGATAATCTTCTCGCCTGGATGTCTAATTCTAGAACTACAACATCTAATTTATCACCTACTGCGCAGAACTCAGATGGATGCTTGATTTTCTTAGTCCAAGAAAGATCAGAGATGTAGATCAACCCGTCGATACCTTCTTCCAACTCTACGAATACACCAAAGTTTGTGAAGTTTCTTACAGTTCCTACATGCTTAGATCCTACAGGATACTTAGTTTCGATATTTTCCCATGGATCTTTAGATAATTGTTTGATACCAAGAGAAATCTTTCTTTCGTCTCTATCTAAAGTAAGTACTTCAGCTTCCACCTCGTCACCTACTTTTACGAAATCACCTGCAGATCTCAAGTGAGTAGACCAAGACATTTCAGAAACGTGGATCAATCCTTCTACACCTGGAGCGATTTCTACGAATGCACCATAGTCAGCAAGAACTACTACTTTTCCTTTTACTTTGTCACCTACTTTCAAGTCAGCAGAAAGAGCATCCCAAGGGTGAGCTTCTAATTGCTTCATACCCAATTGGATTCTTGTTTTCTCATCATCGAAATCAAGGATAACTACTTTTACAGTTTGTCCGTCCTCAAGGATTTCAGATGGGTGATTTACTCTAGACCAAGAAAGATCTGTAATGTGGATCAATCCATCTACACCACCTAAGTCGATGAACACACCGTAAGAAGTGATATTCTTAACAGTACCTTCAAGAACCTGACCTTTCTCTAATTGAGAGATGATTTCTTTTTTCTGACCTTCGATATCTGCTTCGATCAATGCTTTGTGAGAAACTACTACGTTTTTGAACTCAGGGTTGATTTTCACAACTTTGAACTCCATAGTTTTTCCTACGAACTGATCGTAATCTTTAATTGGCTTAACATCAATTTGAGAACCAGGTAAGAATGCTTCGATTCCGTGTACGTCTACGATCATACCCCCTTTTGTTCTTGATTTTACAAAACCGTTTACGATTTCTCCAGTTTCGTGAAGTTCGTTTACTTTATCCCAAGCTTTAAGCGTTCTAGCTTTTCTGTGAGATAATTGTAACTGACCAGTTTTGTCTTCTCTCTTGTCAACCATTACTTCTACTTCATCACCTACCTTAAGACCTTGGTTGTAACGGAATTCGTTTAGAGAGATTACACCTTCAGATTTGAAGTTGATGTCTACGATAGCTTCCTTGTCAGTTAATCTTACAACTTTCCCAATTAGAACGTCGTTATCGTCTAAGTTGTTTAAAGATCCGTTGTAGATTTCTTCTAGATCGCTTTTTTCTTTTCTCGCATCTGCATCAAGACCTGATTCGAAAGAATCCCAATCAAATTGTTCTGGTGCTACGTTTTGGTTTAAAATAACCTCTGCTGAATTTGTCTCTTTTGACATTTTCTAATAAAATTTGTATTCCTTCTTTTTTAACGGTTTGAATAAATGCGGATTAAAAAATACGGAAGTAATTAATTTTTAGTAATTTACTCTTCAAACCTTCTCGCCACAAAAGTGGGTGCAAAGATATGAAAATTATTTAAGAAAAACAACAATTTCAAAAGTCTTAAAATAACACTTAACACATTCATAATCAACCTACAATATTTTCAGGAGCTTGATCTCGCTATCCACTTTTACTCCTCGTTCCGGCGCTGTCCAACACCAAACCCTCCCCTTTCCATTCCTTACTGCGGGGTAACCGTTACTATCGAGGCTAGGGTCGCGGGGTCTGTTTCAATATCTGTCATTACGAACAGACTGAAGGTTTGCGAAAGTAGTTCAGAAACAACGAAACAACCTCAATAAGTGTAAACTTTTATTGCATCAAGTTTGTCATACTGAAAGGATCTCAACAATGATATAATTATAATGTTGTATCGTATGTCATTGCGAAGAGCGTAGCGACGAAGCAATCTCACTTTCTAATTAAGCCTAGCGTTACTCTGGATACTTCCAGCCTGACAAATTTTGAGTATAATTATCAAAGACCTTTGAGTCTGACTTTTGGTGTTATTGTAACGAGATTGCTTCGTCGCTACGCTCCTCGCAATGACCTAAACATGTTGAATCAGTCGAAATATTGAATAACAGCCAAAAACCCTAGCCCCGATTGAAGTGAAAATCCCGCAATGGAGCGGCGGAGCGAAGCGGAGCCGCGTAATGAGGAATTGCAATGGAAAGCGGGAATAGCTTCTAATAAAAGAAGGAAGCGGGAGGATGGGTGATGGAAGTTTTACAGGGTTGAAAAAAGAGATTCTTCACTTCGTTCTGAATGACACAACGCAAAAAAACTCAAAACATTCAACTTTAAACATCGAACCTTAAACTATAAACCAGCAACAGGCAACCATCAACAACCAACCCCAAATTCATTACCTTTGCAGCATGGAATTAGAATCTATCTACAAAAAACTGCAGATTCAGGATATGAATCAGATGCAGAAATCTACATATAAAGCCACTGAAAACAAGCAGGATGTGGTTTTGCTCTCTCCTACCGGTTCGGGAAAAACGTTGGCTTTTTTATTTCCTGTCCTTCGAAATCTTAAGAAAAATGGTTCCGGGATTCAGACTTTAATTTTGGTTCCGGCGAGGGAATTGGCACTACAGATCGAACAGGTTTTTAAGGCGATGGGTACAGATTTTAAAGTTTCCGTTTGTTACGGAGGCCATGATAAAAAAATTGAAGTGAATAATCTGATTGAAGCTCCGGCGGTATTGATCGGAACTCCCGGAAGGGTTGTTTACCACCTAAGAAATAACAATTTTGATCCGAAAACAATTCAGACATTAGTGCTGGATGAGTTTGATAAAGCTTTGGAACTTGGATTTCATGATGATATGGAATTTATTTTAAACGCTTTAAAAAACACTTCACAAAGGATTTTGACTTCCGCTACAGCGATGGATGAAATTCCGCAATTCACTGGGTTAAAAGATGAGAAAATCATAGATTTTTTAAAATTAAGTGAAGTAAAACCGGATATTCAGTTGCGAAAAGTAATGACTATTTCTGAGGAAAAATTAGATACTTTATTTAATCTAATCTGTAAAATCGGGAATAAAAGAACGCTGATTTTCTGTAATCACCGCGACGCCGTCGACCGTATTTCCGAGCTTCTGCGTGAAAAAGGAATCGACCGTGAAACCTTCCACGGCGGAATGGAACAGGACGAAAGAGAACGCGCTTTATTGAAATTCAGAAATGATTCTGCGAGAATTCTGATCACCACCGATTTGGCGGCAAGAGGTCTGGACGTTCCGGAAGTTGAGTCGATTGTTCATTATCAATTGCCTCCGAAAGAAGATGCTTTCATCCACAGAAACGGCCGTACCGCAAGGATGAATGCCAAAGGTTTTGCCTATCTGATCATGACGGAGGAAGAAAATTTTCCTTTCATCAAAAGTAATACGCCCGAGGAAAGTGTTGCTGGCTTCAATAAAGTTCCTGAGAAAACACCTTTTCAGACGATTTACATCAGTGCTGGAAAAAAAGATAAAGTGAATAAAGTAGACATCGTAGGATATCTGCTGAAAAAAGGTGAACTTCAGAAAGAAGATGTGGGCTTAATCGAGGTTAAAGACACGACTTCTTATGTTGCCGTATCCAGAAATAAGGTAAATGCCTTGCTGAAAAAACTGAGCAATGAAAAGCTGAAGGGGAAAAAAGTGAAAATGGAGGTTGCTTATTAACCTTAAACACGAATTCCACTAATTTTACACGAATAACACGATTATTTATCAATAGGAACGGGCTTTAGCCCGTTTTTTTATAAGTAAAATCAATCAATTTGGCTTTAGCCAAAACTTAGAACTTCTTTTTGAATTTGTGATATTCGTGTAAAATTAGTGCAATTCGTGTTTAAAAACTATTTCACACCCTTCACCTTTGTCGGTAAAATATACACTGATTTTGATGCGGTAATGAATAAAATTTCGTTATTCTTTCCTCCGAAGGTTACGTTTGAAGTCCAATCTTCTTCAATTGGGATATGGTAGATTTTTTTTCCTTCACGGCTGAAAATGTGGACACCTTTTCCGGTTAGGTATAAATTTCCGTTTTTATCCAGCGTCATTCCATCCGAACCCATTTCGCAGAAAAGCCTTTTTTCGGATAATTTTCCTTCTCCCAGAATATCATAAACATACGTTTTTCCGGCATCAATATCCGAAACATATAATTTTTTGAACTTCTCACTTCCAACAATTCCGTTGGGTTGGGTAAATGTGTCAAGTTTTGAAATTTTACCGTCTTTATTTCTGTAATACAAACTTTTATGGGGAATTTCCTGTTTGAAATTTTTCCAGTATTCTCTTTCATACAAAGGATCGGTGAAGTACATTCCTCCAAATTCGTCGTTCCAAACATCATTAGGTCCGTTGAGTCTTTTTCCTTCAAAATCTTTAAGCAAAACCTGTATTTTTTTATCTTTCGAAATTTTCCAGATCTCGCCATTGTCGTCCGAACAGGTAATCAGATTATCATCCTTATCGAAATGTGTTCCGTTTGCTCTACCTGTTTTACTCAGAAATTCAATGATTTTATTGGTTTTCCAGTCCCAATAATAGATTTTATCATTAGGCTGATCCGTAAAATAAACATTGCCTTCCTTATCCGAAGAAGGCCCTTCCGTAAAACTGAACTGATCCGAAACTTTTTCCGGACTTACACCATCATAAAACATACTATTCGTATTTACTGATTTACAGTTAACTAATACTAAAACCAAACCAACCCAGCCGATTTTAAAGATATTTTTCATACCACCTTATTTTAAGTGTGTACAATTTACGATTTGTAAGCTCAGATTCAAATATTATTTTCTCATTTTGAGAAATCAAAGTAGTTTAAAAGAAGTAAGTTTTTCAAATTTCAATTTCATCATAGAATGAACTTTTTATGTGTTCTATTTGTACTAAAATTTAAAAAATTTTATCTTTGAACATTAGGATTCGAAAAATGAAGATAAATTTACCCGATAAACTGTATTATTCTATAGGAGAAGTGGCTAAAGCATTTGATGTAAACACCTCATTGATACGGTATTGGGAGCAGGAATTCCCTATCATTAAACCTAAAAAAAATAAAAAAGGTAATCGCTACTTCACTCCCGAAGACATCAAAAACCTGCAAATGATCTATCATCTGGTCAAAGAAAAAGGCTATACCCTTGATGGAGCGCGTGTTGCATTAACAACGAACAGTAAAATTTCCGAAACTGTTACAATAATCGATCGTCTTGAATTTGTAAAAGCTGAATTATTAAAACTAAAGGAATCTTTGGTTGAAAAAGACAGTGAATAAGTTGAAAATTTCACGTCCTGCGTTGGTTCCAGTGTATTTTTTGAAAGGATAAATCACTATTTCTATTCTAAAATAATTCAATTTCAATCTGTCCATTGCGATGACTTACAATTATTGTTAAGTTTACAGCGATGAAAAAAATATACTACCAAAAAGTAGCATTCATGGGAATGCTGCTCATTATTTTATTTGCTTTCCAAAAATATACAAGTAAAAATAAGGAAGATTTTTCCAATGTAAAATTCATTGCGGAAAACGCCACTCCAATGCATCTCACTGCTTTTGATCCCAATGATCTGGACGAAAAACAGTGGCAAGATCTTGGTTTCACCGAAAAGCAAATTTCAACCATTCTTAATTACAAAAAAATAGTCGGCGGAAAATTTATTTCGAAGGAACAGTTTAGAAAGTGTTATGCTGTTTCTGGTGAAAAATTCAGTGAACTGGAATCGTATATTTTACTTCCGGAAACTAATAAAGACACTAAAAATAACGATTACAAAAGCTTTCCAAATAGTTTTAATTCTGAAAAAGCTAAAATCATTTATCACAATTTTGATCCCAATACTTTAGATTTTAACGGCTGGAAATCTTTTGGTTTTTCTGACAAACAGTCGCAAACGATTCTCAATTATCGCGACAGAATTCTAAAAGGTAGTTTTAAAAATTTAGAAGATATTCAAAAATGTTTTGTGATTTCTTCTGAGAAATTTAGTGAGCTGAAACCTTATATTAAACTGAATCCATCGACAATTGCCCAGAACACCGATGCTCCGAAAACTAAGGTCATTCAGGAAAAAACAGATTTCTCAAAAACAGATTTGAATGTCATAACTTTTAAGCAGCTTTTAGAATTTGGCTTGGATGAAAAAAGTGCTGGAATGATCATAGGTTTTAGAAAAAAATTAGGAGGATTCGTCAATAAAGAACAAATTTTAACGACTTACAATATTGATAAAGAACTTGTACAAAAACTCCTTTCCATCGCACCTTTAAATACTTCAAACGTTCAAAAATATACCTTAATTGATGCTCCGGAAGAATGGCTGAAAAATCATCCTTATTTCAAATATTCTGCAGATAAAATTATTTTTTACAGGTTAAGCGAAAAAGATGAGAAGAAAATTTGGAAACTTTTGAGAACAAAACCGGAATATGAGGCGAGGATGAAGCTGTATCTGAAGTGAGATGCGAGGTGCGAGGTTCGGGATGCGAGTTGCTAGTTGCTGGTTTCTAAGTGAATTGCTTAGTTTGTGTTGAGATACTGAGCCGAGTCGGAGCATCTTGTAACTTAAAATCAAAAACTAACAACCAAAAACAAGCAACTAGCAACCAGCAACCAATATTAATCAAAAGTCTTACTAGACCCTTCCACCAATGCATTCAATGTTGAAAGTTCTTCATCCGTTAAATCCCTCCATTTTCCGATAGGAAGATCCAGTTTGATATTTAAGACACGGATTCGTTTCAGTTTTTTTACTTCGTAGCCAAGATATTCGCACATTCTGCGGATTTGTCGGTTTAGACCTTGTGTCAGAACAATCCGGAAATTCATTTCGTCGATTTTTTCAACTTCACATTTTTTTGTGACAGTATCTAAAATAGGAACTCCGTTTCTCATTTTATCGAGGAATTTAGGAGTGATGGGTTTATCTACCCTTACAATATATTCTTTTCCGTGATTATTTCTTGATCTTAAAATTTTATTCACAATATCACCATCACTGGTTAAAAGTATCAACCCTTCACTTGGCTTATCCAATCTTCCGATCGGGAAAATCCTTTTTGGATGGTTGATATAGTCGATGATATTATTTTTCTCACGTTTGGTATCGGTCGTGCAGACAATTCCTACCGGTTTGTTGAAAGCGATGTACACATGATTTTCCTGTGGTTCGCGGATAGGCTTTCCGTCAACTTCTATCACATCTTCATCGGAAACTTTCGTTCCCATTTCCGGAATTTCACCGTTGATTTTTATTCTGCCTTCCTCCAAAAGCTTATCTGCAGCTCGCCTTGAACAGTAGCCGACTTCCGATAAGTATTTATTGATACGTGTTTTTTCCATTAATCTTCTCCGTAACCTGTATAATTTTTATTACTGAAAATGGTAATTCCATAGCTCAATCCAATGAAAAAAGGATTGGCTCCTCCTATTGCATGTCTTTCAAAAGTAATTCCTCCTTCCTGACTCAACCGTTTTGAATACGAAACCTGCATTCCCAATCTTGCACCCCAAAATTCAGCATCAGAAACAACTGAGTTGTTGATTTGCTTTCCATAATTAATATCGATGTAAAAAGGACGGTCACCAGGAGCAAAAATAAACTTCGGCTGGATTACAAAATATATCAGATGATAATTATCCTCTATAAAACTATATCGCAAACCACTTCCAATGGCAAAGTTAGGAAGAAAATTATAACCACCGATTGCCGTAATTCCATAAGTGATTTTATTAGGTGGTTGAGTTTGAATATATTGAGTATTGTTTGGGATCTCTTTTTCTTTATTTAAATTAAGACCAATGTTTAACGATGGATTAAAATAAAAATCCATTTTCTGTTTTTTCGATTCTGTTTCCTGAGAAAAAGCTTTAAAACATACAATTAAACCAAGAATAATAAGTAATTTTTTCGTCATAAACTTTCAAATCTAAAATCATTTTCCAAAAAATCAGACGTTGCATCTTCAATTTTATACTCTCCGATTTTCGTTCTTCTTAATTGTGTTAAATAAGCGCCGACTCCCAATTCCTGACCAATATCATGAGCCAGACTTCGAATGTAAGTGCCTTTTGAACATCCCACCGTAAAACTTACCAATGGAAGATCGATTTTAATATCCTGAATGTAAAAAATAGTTGTTTTTCTGGATTTCATTTCAACCTCTTCTCCTGCTCTAGCCAAATCGTAAGCTCTTTTTCCATCAATTTTTATTGCTGAAAAAACCGGTGGCGTCTGATCAATTTCACCTACGAATTTTTCCAAAGCCGTTTTAATTTGTTCTTCCGTAACACTCGAAATGTCCTGTTGAAGGATTTCCGGCTTCTCGGTGTCGTAAGATTCTGTCTGAACCCCGATCTTTATTTCTGTCCAGTATTCTTTCGGAGCATCCTGAATTTCAGGGATTTTCTTTGTAAATTTCCCGCAGCAGACAATTAAAAGTCCTGTCGCTCTCGGATCCAAAGTTCCGGCGTGCCCGATTTTAAATTTCTTAGGAAGATTAAATTCTCTTTTGAGTTTATATTTCATTTTATTGACTGCCTGAAAAGAGGTCCAATCCAGCGGTTTGTCCAATAAAAATATATGTCCTGATTGTAAGTCTTCTGCGGTCATTAATTATGAGTAATGGGTAATTAGTAATTATACCTTCTAACTGAATTTTATTGAAAGAAATAGAAATAAATTAACAACGCTACTCCGACAAAAATACGGTACCATCCCCAAGGTTTGAAACCATATTTATTCAAAACGCCGATGAATGCTTTTATTGCGATCAATGCAACGATAAACGCCACAATATTTCCTACAATAAAAATCGTGATATGATCCTGAGAGGAAAGTATCATTTCGTAACCTTTTTGAGGATTCGGTGTTTCTTTCCCCCATGTTTTCAGGAAAACAGAATACACCGTCACCGCCAACATCGTAGGAACCGCCAAAAAGAATGAAAACTCTGCTGCTGCCTTTCTTGTCAGCCCCTGAGCCATTCCACCGATTATGGAAGCCGCACTCCTACTCGTTCCGGGCATCATAGCCAGACATTGCCAGAAGCCGATTGTGATGGCATTTCTTACTGTAATTCCTTTTTCGTCGTCGATTTTAGGATTTTTAAACCATTTGTCTGCAAATAATAAAATAACTCCACCCAGCACCAATACTGATGAAATGGCAATCTGATTCCCCAGAACCGCTTCAATTTTATCATCAAACAAATATCCCAAAACCAAAGCCGGAACTACAGCAAAGCCTAGCTTAAAATAAAACTGTAAATTTTTCAAATCAAAGAATTTTTTCCAGTAAGCCACTACTACAGAAAGAATCGCCCCAAACTGAATGGAAACCTGAAACATTTTTAAAAATTCGTCTTCCTGTAAGCCCAACAAATTTGCTGTAAAGCCCATATGCGCCGTAGAAGATATCGGAAGATATTCTGTTAATCCTTCAATAATAGCAATAATAATTGCCTTGATTAAATCCATAATTTATCGTTTTATCAAAAAAAACTTTGTCAAAGTTTAGAACCCTGACAAAGCTAATATATCATTTGCTTTACAATGCATTTATTTTCTTTTCAAAATCGCATACACTTCGATTGCGAAACCGATCACTACAAACAGTGGTGCAATTCTGATTCTGCGAATGGAAAAAATTCCGTCATTCCAGGAATTGGGATCAAATTTTCCATCAACTGTATTGGCATCCGAACCCATCATGAGAAGGAAACCCACTACAATAAATGCCAAACCGATAAGCATCCATTTAAAGTTTTGCTGTCCGAAATAAAATGTGTTTTCCTGTGGAACTTCAGGGATGTCTTTCCCAAAACTGTCTGCGGAAAATTTATTTGTTTTTTTGCTCATTTTTAAGAGTAATATAAGTCGTCAACGTTTGATCTTAAGAATCTCCAGGTTGCAATAACCGTACTTAAAACCGTAATAAAAATTCCCACTCCAAGTACCAGAATTACCAACCAGAAATACTGATTATTGTCCTGTACAAATGCAGACCCGATCTGGCTTGTGAAGTAATACCAAACTCCAAACAAGGCAAGAAGCCCGATGACAGAGCCAATAGCGCCCAAGATCACTGCTTCTATGATGAAAGGTTTCAAGATAAATCTTCTCTTCGCTCCTACCAGCTGCATGGTTTTAATGATAAATCTTTTTGAGAATATTTTCAGACGAATTGAATTATTAATTAAAACAACCGCTAAGATTAAAAATAATATAGAAAAACCTAAAATCCATTTAAGAATTCTGCTCAGGTTGTTGTAAACATCCACCATTAATGTGCTGTCGTTCTTCACATCAATAATCCCCGGAACAGCTTTGATCACCTTGATCGCACCATCAATCTTTGCAGGATCTACGTATTCAGGTTTTAAAGCAACTTCTATAGATGATGGGAAAATATTTTCTTCGAAAAGCGCATCTGTATCGATCCCCATGCTTTTTTTAGCTTCTTGTGCGGCCATTTCCCTGGAAATGTAAGTCGCCTTTTTTACAGGAGCCAACGTCTGTATTTCTTTGAAAACCTCAGCTTCCATTTTTGCAATTTTGGCAGAATCCTTAACATTATAATTTTCGTCAAAGTAAGCATTTACAACAAGCTGTTCTTTGATATAGTCGGAATATTTCTGGGCATTAATTAAAATAAGTCCCATTAATCCTAACAAAAATAACACTAAGGCAATACTTATTACTACTGTAATATTGCTAGACCTAAGCCTTTTCTTATTAAACTCATCTACAGATTTAGCCATTAATATTAAAATTTTTGGCTAAAATAGAAAAAAACTTCCGAAATTTGGGAACGAAAAAGAGAAAATCACTGTTAATAAAATCATAAAAAACATTGAGTGTAAAAGCAAAAAAGCATCTTGGTCAACACTTTTTGACGGATGAAAACATCGCAAGAAAAATTGTAGAAGGTCTTAGTTTTGAGGGCTATCAGAATGTCATGGAAGTAGGCCCCGGAATGGGGGTTCTTACCAAATACCTACTTGAAAAAGATCAGAACATCTACCTTGCAGAAATTGATAAAGAATCGATTGAATATCTGAAAAAAAACTACGCTAAAGTAACGGAAGAGACTTTCGTAGGAGATTTTCTGAAACAGGATTTTCAGTTCACCAAAGGAGAGCAGATCGCTATTATCGGAAACTTTCCTTATAATATTTCCTCACAGATTTTGTTTAAAATCATTGATCATTACGGGCTGGTTCCTGAAATGGTGGGAATGTTTCAAAAGGAAGTTGCGGAAAGAACAGCGGCGGTTCCAAGGACGAAAGACTACGGAATTCTGTCTGTTTTGGTTCAGGCATATTATGACACTTCATATCTGTTTACGGTGCATGAAAATGTGTTTAATCCGCCTCCGAAGGTGAAATCCGGCGTTATCAGACTGACGCGGAATCCCAAAGAGGGTTTGGCTGGAAATGAGGTTTTATTTAAACAAATCGTAAAAGCAGGTTTTAACCAGAGAAGAAAAAAACTGTCCAATGCCCTGAAAATTCTGAATATTCCTGAAGCTTTAAAAACGCATGAATTCATGGATAAAAGAGCGGAGGAATTGAGTGTTGCAGATTTTATTTCTTTTACTCAGCTGTGGAAGCAGAATCTTTAGACACGAATGACGCAGATTTTTGGCACAAATTTTACAAATGATAATGTATTATTTTAAGTTTTGGCTAAAGCCGATTTGAATATTTAATATCTTTTTAAACGGGCTAAAGCCCGCTCTTATCGAATCATTAAAATTCTTCGGAAATTTCATCATTAAAAAAGCCTTTCAATTTCTTGAAAGGCTTTTTTTGTTTGCATTATCGATTTTATTTATTCTCTGTTTTTAAGCATGATCCAACCTGATTGGCTCATATTAACTTTTGATTTCGGATACTGGAAGTTGAACTTATACCAGTACGTTGCAGTTGGTAATTTTTTACCGCCTACTGTTCCGTTCCAGATAGGATTTTGTTTTGAGAATCTGAACATTTCAGAACCGTATCTGTCGTAGATAGATCCCGTAAAGTTTTGGAAGTCTCCTAATGCTGTAAGATCTAAAGTATCATTAACACCATCCTGGTTCGGAGTGATAATATTTGAGATATGAAGTGTAAAGAATTCAAGTGCGCCAACACAATGAGTTCCTACCGTTCTTACCTGAATATGATACGTTGTATTATTCTGAAGGTTTGTAAATACATTAGACGGCTGCCAAGAAATACCTCCATCAACAGAATATTCTACCGTTTGAGGAATATTATTGATCATCGGTACCTCTGCAGTGATCGTTAAGGTATTGTTGCTGTAATCAACATTCGTAACAAACGGAGAAGCTGCCGCTAAAACGTGAGCCGTAAATGTTTTTTCACAATATCCGTTTTTGATCGTTACCGTGTAAATTCCTAACTCATCTACATTAATGGTCTGTGTAACCTCACCTGTACTCCACTGATAAGAGTAGTTTGGTCCTGCACCTGCATCAAGAGTTACTCTGTCTCCCACACACATTTCTACGTCTGCCAATGGAGAAGTAAGCTCAGGAACCACTTCTACCGTAATTGTAGCAGGCTGTAAAGACTTACATCCTTTCGGACCTAAAGCATATACTGTGAAAGTTGTTGTATTGTAAACTGCAGCAGACTGCGTGTTTCCTGTTCCAGGGAAGTTACCCCACTGATAAGTTGTACCTCCCGTTGCTGTAAAATCTACAACTTCTCCAGGACAAACTTTTAATTTTGATGCTACTACATGAGCTGTTGGTGTAGCTTCTTTTAGTAATTTTAATTCAATCATTTTACTACAGAAACCGCCATTTGATACGACTACGTATAAAATCTGACCGTCATTTCCATTATAATGTAAAATATCCTGAATATAATCTCCATTTTGAGCTATCGCATCTGCCTGATCTTCATAAAAATGGAATACCGCACCTGATGTTGTACTAATCGATGGCATGGCATCTGTAAGGTCAAACCACGTGACGTCGGTCGTTGTACAGAGCAGCAATGTTGCATCAACAGCAGCAGGCGTTGTGCCTCCATTAATTTTTATATTGGCTTTACCCGGACAAGGATTTCCTGGGAAAGACACCTGAATTTCATAATTACCCGGTTGAGTTGCCGTAATCGTTGGCGTAGTAGCTCCCTGAATGGCAACACCATTGAAGAACCACTGGTACGTCATATTCGGGTCACTTACAGAAGCAGTGATTACCTGAGGTACATTATCACAAACGTTGATTTCTTCCGGCAAAGTAGCTCCTGTAGGATCTAATAATTCAACACCGATGTTGAAAGATCCCCCTTCCAGGAATACTGCAGAATCATAGCTGCTGTCAATCGCATCAGCCAAAACCATTTTAAAGTGATAAGACTGTCCCGGAATTACAGTTGCAGTCGCCTGTAAAGGAACTGTTCTACCATTAAAGTTGGTTTCGATATTTGATGTATTGTATCCTCCAAAAAAGCTTACGTTAGGAGCACCACACCCCATATCAAATCCTGTAAAGCTATTTTGAGGGTGAATATTGGTAACACTTACAGGTCCCGTACCCGGAGCAGGTAAAACGGCCATGTTTACGTAAGGTCCACCTGCGGTAGGTTTTAATAATAAAGCAAATGCATCTGAGAAGCTGCATGGGAAAGATCCTGTATATTCTTCAGAAGCAAAAAGGTAATTAAACTTCACCTGGCTTGAAGTAGGTACGAAGTCAAATTCCAGAATTACAGCATCATTAAGTGTTGCCGTAGGATTGGTAGCCGCTACCAAATCAGGATCACTTCCTGTTGACAAATCGTCTCCAAGAGTAGAGCTGATGTAGCTATTTCCCGCTTTATTAGCATATCCTGTCGTTAATACGATACCATCCGTAAAAGGGAAATTGGTAGTTCCTTTGTGGAAATACCCCCAAGATCTGTTGGCATCACTGGCTGGTAAGTTCGGACTTACCTGAACATTTGATACGTTTGGTGTCACGCATGAATTCGTTCCTGACGAGATCAACACATCTTTTACCAGTTGCAAAGGAGTATACGCCGTAGGTGCATAACTTGGTGCATTTACATCAATAAAAGCACCCGCTTTCATTGTTAAAGCAGAAGCTTTTTCTTTCTGAGGCTTCCTGGGTGTAATATTTTGCGAATAAAAGAGACTCGACGAGGAGACTATAAAAAAAGAAAACAATAGTAGATATCTCTTCATAATAATTTTGTTTTAACAAATTTAATTTTTTTTTAAATATACCACACATATATTTAACTTTTTTATCAAAAAAAACAAAAAGCCTCTCAGATTGAGAGGCTTTAATTTTATATAAATATTTTTTTAATCTCTGTTTTTTAACAAAATCCATCCGTTTCGCAATTCAAGTTTTTTACTTGCCGGATTTTCCCATTGTACACGATACCAATATGTCGCTGTCGGAATGTTGATACTGCTTTTTATCCTTCCGTCCCAAACGGTTTCTGTTTTGGTAGCTTTAAATACTTCCTGACCATATCTGTCGAATACAGAAGCCGCAAAATTATTGTATTTACTGATTCCTGTAAAGTCTATGAAATCATTTTTACCATCAGAGTTCGGTGTAATGGCATTGCTGATAACAAAGGTGAAATATTCTAATGAAGTATTACACTTTGCATCTTTCACTCTTACCATCAGGTTATAGCTTGTATTATCAAGAACATTATAGAAGATGTTTGAAGCCTGCCATGTAAGACCGCCGTCAATAGAATATTCCAATGTTCCGCCTGTAGGATTTGTTGTTGATAAAGTCAGGACATGATTATTATAAACAACATTCGTAAACTGTGGTAATGTAGGGTTTATCAATTGTGCACTGAAAACTTTAGAGCAAACACCATTACTGATCGTCACCGTATATGTTCCCGGCGTGTTCACAGATATTGTCTGTGTGGTTGCCCCGGTATTCCAAACATAGGTATAATTTGGTCCTGCACCAGCATCCAGAGTTCCGAAATCTCCCGCACATACATATACATCATGCAATGTAGACTCAATCGCCGGTACAACTTCAATGGTAATACAAGTCGGTGTAGCTACCTTACAGCCATTTCCACCTAGAGCAAAAACACAGTATGTTGTCGTAGTAGTAGGTGAAACAACCTGAGTACCTCCGTTTCCTGGTAAAGTAACCCATTCGTAAGTAACCCCGCCAGTAGCCGTTAAGGTAACAGATTCTCCCGCACAAATTTTAGATTTTGAAGCTGCTAAAACTGCCACAGGAGGACCAACAACTATTGTAATTGTTGCAGGATTTGCAGAAACGCATCCGTTTGCTCCTACCGCAAAAACCGTATAAGTAGTAGTCACCGTTGGAGAAACTACCTGAGTATTTCCATTTCCTGGAAGCCCCGTCCAATTGTAGGTAGCACCGCCGGAAGCAGTAAGAGTCACCGATTCACCAGGACAGATCTGCGGAAAAGTAGACGTCACCGTAGCCACCGGAAGTGTTGTATTTTGAGTCACCGTAACGTTTGCTGTATAAGTACAGGTTAAATTTCCGGGTTGGTTAACGTTCGTTACCGTTAAAGTATATACTCCGCCTGCATTTACCACAGGAGTTAAAGTATTAGCTCCTGAAACAATATTTCCACCTCCTGTTGTCGTCCATGCAATGGTAGAACCGGCAGGAATTACAGAAGCAGAAGCATTCAATGTAGTCTGTGTCGTTGTACAGGTAATCTGCTGTGGAGGAGCGATCGTTAAAGTAGTTTCCGGTGTAGCCAACAGTTGCAATGTAACAACATATCTACATCCGCCGCTTACCACCAAAACATAAATGGTCTGCCCTCCCGGACTGTTAAAAGAAGCCGGATTGGTAATATTATTCGTATTTCCTGCATTGGCATCTGCAAGAGTTAAATAATAAGTAAAAGTAACACCTCCCGCAGAAGTAATCTGAGGCTGAGCTTCCGTTAAATCATAATTAATCCCACCAGTCTGATAACACTCCAATAAAGTAGCGTTCTGCACAGTGATCGGCTGAGAAACCTGTATTGTGATTGTCGCCGGATTTTGAGAAACACAACCATTCGCTCCCACTGCCGTTACGGTATAGGTCGTGGTCGTCGTAGGAGAAACTGTCTGTGTATTTCCTGTTCCTGGTAAACCTACCCAGTTGTATGTAGTACCGCCGGAAGCCGTTAATGTTACAGATTCGCCGGAGCAAATCAAAACTTTAGAAGCCGTTAACCCTGTTGTTGGCGGAGCACTGTCTCCCGTCACCGTTACGTTTGCCGTAGCGGTACAGGTTAAATTTCCTGGCTGATAGGTATTTGAAATTGTTAAAGTATAGGTTCCTGCTAAATTCACTACCGGGTTTAATGTATTGGCTCCCGAAACAATATTTCCGTTTGCTGTCGTCCAGCTGAATGTCGCTCCTGCCGGATACACCGATGTTGTTGCGTCTAATGTAATTTGTGAATTTATACAGGTTAAAATACTCGGAGGTGCAATTGTAGCCGTCATTTGAGGCGCTTTCACCAATTGTAATTCGGCTACTTTTGAACAGAACCCGTTTTTAACCAAAACATAAATGGTCTGCCCTGCACTTGGAAAAGCTGTTGTATTGGCAATTGTATTGGCATTTCCTGCCAAAGCATCTGACTGTAATAGATAATAGGCAAATGTCGCTCCCGGAGTCGTACTGATAGAAGTTTGTGCCGATGTTAAATTAAATGTAGCATTTCCCTGAGTATAACAAGCCGTGAGCGTGGCATTCTGCACTGTAGGAGACGTTCCCCCGACAATGGTGACCGATGCTGTTCCCGGACAGGTATTTCCGGGTAAAAATACCTGAACGGTATAAATTCCCGGCTGTGTTGCCGTATAAGAAGCATTGATAGCTCCCGGAATAGGATTATTATTAAACAACCATTGATACGTAGCTCCACCTCCCTGAACTGAAGCTGTAAATGTCTGTGGTGCATTATCACAAACATTAATTGATGGAGGTAACGCAACACCTGCAGGATTCAGAATCTGAACACCGATATCAAAAGATCCGGCTTCAAGGAAAACCGCAGAATCAAAATTGGAATCCTGATAATCTGCCAAAACCATCTTGAAATGATAGGTCTGACCAGGGATTACCGTTGCAGTAGCAGTTAAAGGAATCGTACGACCGTCAAAATTCGTTTCAATCTGAGGGTTGTTCATTCCTGCAAAATATTGTGCATTTTTAGGCCCACAAGGTAAGTTGGCAGGAATAATATTGGTAACACTTACAGGCTCCCCACTTGGAAGTACTGCAAGGTTTGTATACGTAGGATCTCCTACTTTTTTCAGCAATAATGCAAATCCGTCTGAGATACTGCACGTAAAGTTGCTGAAATATTCTTTAGAGGCAAATAAATATCTGAAGGTAACTTTAGTAGAAGCCGGCACAAAGTCGAATTCTATATACGTTGCGTCATGCAATTCTGAATTAGGCACACTTAATGCCGTTGCCAGATCGATATCTCCACCGGTTCCGAGTCCGTCACTTAGAGTGGATTGAAATGTATTTCCGGTCTTTCTTGCATAGCCCGTCGTTAAAACAATTCCTTTAGCAAAAGGAAAATTGGTCGTTGCTTTATTGAAATATCCCCAACTTCTGTTCTGATCTGTCGCTGGTAAATTAGGAGAAACCACAACGTTGCTTACATTGGCTGCAGAACAGGTAGACCCGCCACTGATAAGTACATCTTTTACCAATTGCGTGATGCTGAAATTGGTTTCCGGATAGCCGGCAGCATTCACATCAATAAAAGCTCCTGCTTTCATACTTTCAGGCGCAGGCTTTCTGGCAACGGCTTTACTCTGTCTATTCTGAGCAAAAACGAAGCTTCCCGCAAGAACTAAAAATAAAGTCAAAAGTAAACTTCTTGTCCTCCTATTTAACATTTTATATTATTTTAAACAAAAATACTATTTTTTTTGATTGAAATTCAATTCAAGTTAAATTACATTATCACTAATACAATATGATTTATTTTAAAATGTCAATTTCAATTCGTCCTTTAAACGAAAAAAAGACCAACAAATTGTCGGTCTTTCTTTATTATTAATTAAATATCTTATTCAAGATTTTTCAGCAAAATCCACCCTGTTTTTACCGCAGGCTTTTTGCTGGCAGGATCTTCAAAGCTCACCTGATACCAGTACGATGCCGTAGGAAGACGTTTTCCTTGGAAATATCCGTCCCAGTAAGGCTGCAAGGTGCTTGCTTTGTATACTTCTTTTCCGTAACGATCGAAGATAGAAGCTTTGAAATCTTTGTATTTAAGAACACCTCTTAAATCGATCATATCGTTTATGTTATCTCCATTCGGAGTGATCACGTTCTGCATTACAAATGTGAAATATTCAAGGAATCCTACACAGCTTGTATTTTTCACTCTCACTCTGATAGAAACTACAATATTTCTAGGAACATTAGAGAATACATTTGAATTCTGCCAAGTTACTCCGTTATCGATAGAATATTCTAAAGGTCCGTTACTTGGATTGCTTGCTGTAAGAATCATTGTCCCGTTTTCATTGTAATTCACATTGATGATTTCAGGAATAATCGCCTGAATAACCTGAGTAGTAAACACTTTGGTACAAACTCCGTTGTTGATGGTTACAGAATAAGTTCCAGGCGTTCCAACACTGATGGTCTGTGTTAAGTCTCCTGTATTCCAAGTATAATGATAGTTTGGTCCTGTTCCTGCGTCTAAAGTGATCACGTCGCCTTCACAGATCATTCCTCCTTTAAGCGTTGATACGATGGCAGGAACAACTTCTATCGTAATAGAAGCCGGCTGTAAGGATTTACATCCCTGTGGTCCGATTGCATATACTGAATAAGTAGTCGTCTGAGTCGGAGAGACTGTTTGTGTAGCTCCCGTTCCTGTTATATTCGACCATTGGTATGTAGCTCCGTTTGAAGCCGTTAAAGTTGTAGATTCACCCGCACAGATTCTCACTTTTGTAGCCTGTAACTGTGCGATAGGTGTAGCTTCTTTTTTCAATGTTAAAGTAACCATTTTACTACAGAAAGCTCCGTTTGAAACGACCACATATAAAATCTGTCCGTCCGTTCCGTTATAGCTGGCTAAAAGGCTCGGATTGATAAAACTGTTATTTTGAGCAATGGCATCTGCCTGATTGATATAGTAACGAACGATAGCCGACGTTGAACTCGTAATCATCGGTGTTGCATCATTTAAATTAAATGTTGAAACAGAAGGCGTTGTACAAAGCTTTAAAGTAGCATTTTGTGCCGGAGGAGTTGTACCACCAACGATGGTAACACTCGCATTCTGACACTGGGTACCGCCTACAAAAGTTCTTACCGTATACACACCTGGCTGAGTCGCTGTATACGTAGCACTTGTAGCTCCCGGAATTGCCACATCATCTTTGTACCACTGGAAAGTCATTCCCGGTACAGAAGCGATTTGCGCTTTTAGAATCTGAGGTGTATTGTCACACATATTTACATTGGTGATCGGGTTTCCATTGCCGTCAACAATTGTCATTCCGATATCGAAAGATCCCCCCTCCAGGAAAACTGCAGAGTCGTAACTTGGGTCGGAAGCATCCGCCAAAACCATTTTAAAATGATAAGTCTGCCCCGGAATTACGGTTGCAATTGCCGTTAAAGGAATCGTTCTTCCATTAAAATTCGTTTCAATATTCGGATCAGGATTCATCCCTCCAAAGTAAGCTTCGTTGATAGGTCCGCAAGAAAAACCATTTCCTGCAGGTACGATATTCGTTACACTTACAGGTCCTGCCGTTCCCGGTAAAACCGCAAGGTTGGTATAGGTAGGATCACCTACTTTTTTCAGTAATAAGGCAAAACCATCAGAATATACCCCGCAAGGGAAATTGGATGTATATTCTTCAGAAGCAAAAATATAATTAAACTTTACCTGAGTACTGTTTGGAACGAAATCAAACTCGATAAAAACAGCATCTTTAAGTGGAGCCAAAGGGTTGATCGCCGTCACCAGATCCGGATCACTTACCGTAGATCCCGGAACGCCGTCACTCAGACCGCCTTCAAAAACATTTCCGGCTCTTCTGGCCTTCCCTGTTACCAGGACAACACCGTCTGTAAATGGAAAATTGGTAGTCCCTTTATGAAAATACCCCCAAGCTCTTTCAGTATCCGTAGCCAGTTGATTTGGAGAAACCGTTACGTTTGTTACGTTTGCCACTGCGCAGCTGGAACCGCCTGAGATCAGAACATTTTTCACAAGCTGTTCTATATTATAGCTGGATGGCGTGTAGGTAGGAGTATTCACATCGATGAATAAACCCGCCTTGAAATTTTCGCTAGTAGACTTTTCAGGTATAGGCTTTCTTGGTGCCTTTGCCTTTTGGGCAAATACCATACCTGAAACCAAAAGCAATACTAGAAAGAAAAAGTAGTTTTTTAGTCTATAATTTAACATTTTGTTGTTGTTTGTTCAAAAATACTATTTTTTTGGATTAAAACTGTATATAATCAAACGAATTCGCACCGATAATTTATTTTATTTTAAATCTTAATAAATCGTAGATAATATATCTGGAATAATAAAAAAAAGACCAATAAAATTATTAGTCTCTCTTTTTTCACTTCCGAGTATTATTCTGTTTTTGAACAAAAATTCAGAAAATTATTCTTTTTTAAGCTCATTAATTTTATTTTGAAGCTCATCAATTTTATCTTTTAAAGCCTTAATCTCATTTTTATTGGAGTTCACATTGCTTTTTAATATCACATTTTTAGCACGTTCGCTGTGGATTTCTTCATCCTCATCATCATTGATTTCTTCGATATCCTCCTGAATATCTTCAATATCTTCGGTAATCTCTTCAATATCTTCACTGATTTCTTCGAGGTCTTCGCTGATCTCCTCGATATCTTCCTGGATGTCCTCAATATCTTCCTGGATATCCTCAATTTTTTCGTGGCTTTTATTCACCGACATCTGGATGAAAATTGCAAGATAAATCGCTTCCAAAGAAACCACTGTGGTAAGAATAAGAAGCATTTTGTCAAACTCCACAATCTTTAGCAAAGGAAGGAGGAAGGAAATTAAAAAAAATAAAGTATGCACCATTAATGAAGGGATAGAACCAATCCACCAGGTAATTCCGTTTGCTATTTTTTCTAAAATTTCTGCTTTTTCGTCGTATTTTTTCATTGTGTTTCCTTTTTATAATAATTCCTTAGTTACTCCCAATCCAAACAATGCAAAATCGTATTTTGCAGGATCTTTTTCATCAAATTTTCTAATGATAAGATCGAGTTCCTCAACTGTTTTCCAGTCGTTCTGCGTTCTTGAAATCAGTCTCAGTTTCCTCGAAATATTTCCCGTATGCACATCCAACGGAATCGAAAGATATTTCTGATCTATGCTTTCCCAGATACCAAAATCCACGCCACGTTTATCCTTACGCACCATCCAGCGAAGAAACATAATGATTCTTTTTGTGGAGGAATTTTTGTAAGGCGAACTTACATGCTTGTGGCTCCTGTGCTTTTCAGTCCCCAAAAACTGCGACCTGAATCTTTCAATCGAGTGAAGAAAATTGGTTTCCTGATCATTTACTTTAAATAAATTTTCAAGACTTTCATTTTCCTTATAAATCCGCTGAAACTGTTTGATAAAATAAGTAAAATCTTCCCCATTAAAGGTTCTGTGAATGCTTTTTCCTTCCAGGCTTCTTAATTCTTTTTCAGAATGATTCAATACAAAATCGTACGGTGAGTTGCCCATGATATCGAGCATTTTTTCCGCCGATTTGATGATGGCTTTTCTGTTTCCCCAAGAAATCGTCGCCGCCAAAAATCCCACAATTTCCACATCCTGCTTCAAAGAAAAACGATGCGGAATCTGGATCGGATCATTTTCTATAAACTCAGGATGATTGTACTGATCTGCCTTTTCATCTAAGAAACTTTTTAGTTCTTCAAACTTCAACATACATTTTTTTCAATTTTTACAGCTTCTAAAGCCTTTGGTAAAAAAGTATTCGGAAAAATATTTCTTGCTTCATCTGTAAACACCGTCAGATCTCCATATCTGTTGGAAAAATGTCCCAAAATCAATTTCCCGACCTGGGCTTTCTGCGCAATTGTTGCCGCTTCCAAAGCTGTCGAATGTCCCGTATAATCTGCCATTTCTTTCAAATCATGCAGAAATGTTGACTCGTGGTACAGAACCGTCACATTTTTAATAATCGGAATTACACTTTCCAGATATCTTGTATCGCTGCAGAATGCATACGAAACAGACGGCGTAGGATCAAGAGTAAGCAATTCATTTTTAAGAACATACCCATCACTTAATACAAAATCTTTTCCTGCTTTCAGATGATGATAATCGCAGGTTTCAATTTCATCGTATTTTGCAATTTCCTTCATGTTCAGATGCCTTTCTTTCGGCTTTTCTTTAAATAAATAACCGTTACAGTAAATTCTGTGATCCAAAGGAATCGTATATACTTCTACTCTATTGTCTTCGTAAATTTTTTCGGAATAATCTTTATCCAGCTCATGATACACCACCTCAAAACCACGATGGGTTTCCGTAATGGTGAAAATAGTTTCCAGCATATTTTTAATGCCTTTGGGACCATAAACATGAAGCGGAGTCTCTCTCCCCAACAACCTGAAAGACGCAATCAAGCCCGGCAAGCCAAAGCAATGGTCGCCATGAAGATGCGAAATAAAAATATGATTTATCCTTGAAAATTTTGCTTTTGCTTTTCTCAGCTGTACCTGAGTTCCCTCTCCGCAATCGATCAGAAAAGATCTTTCCTCCATTTCCAGCAATTGTGCCGTAGGAGAAGAATTGATGGTCGGAATCGCTGAATTAAAGCCTAATATCGTTAAATAAGTACTCAAATCGATAGTTTATTATGGCGACAAATGTACGACAGAAAATCTAATTTTTCTTTTGTCTTGAAACAAAAGAAACAAAAATTCAAGACTTGAAAATTGTTTAATATCAACTTGACCTTAAACTTATTCTTTAACTTTTAAAAAATCCAAAAACAAATCCAACGCCTGTTTTCTATGGCTGATTTTATTTTTATCCTCCGGTTCCATTTGCGCAAATGTCATGTCATACCCCTCCGGAACAAAAATCGGGTCGTATCCGAAACCTTTGAAACCTTTATTTTCTGTCAGTAAATTTCCGTGAACTCTTCCATCAAAATATCTCGGTCCGTTTTCATCATAATAACATAAAACCGTGATAAAATAAGCTTTTCTGTTGTCAATACCTTCCATTTCACCCACCACTTTTTCAATATTTTTGGCGAAATCATGATCTCCCGCATAGCGTGCAGAGAAAATTCCCGGTCTACCGTCCAATGATTCAACAACCAAACCACTGTCGTCACCCAAACTTGGAATTCCGGTTTTTTCGTAGCAATATTTAGCCTTAATCAAGGCATTGGCATTGAAAGAGTCACCATCTTCTACAATTTCCTCATGAATATCGTAATCCGTAAGACTTTTTACAACAAATTCATCGCTTAAAATCTGCTGAATTTCTTCTTTTTTATGTACGTTGTGGGTGGCTACCAGTAATTCCATATTCAATTTCATTTTAATTCTTTTTTTTTTTAAAACACAAATAGCACAAATATTTTCACGAATAACGCTATTTATGGAAACAGTTGTTCTATAGTATTTAGACTTAAATTTCGGCGTAATGCACCTTATATTTTTTCACAAAAAGATAATAAAACAAGGAAAAAATTACAATTCCCACTGCAAGTAATATCCATTCTGAAACTTTAAAATAATCTGCAAAACTTTCATTTTTTGTATAAATCATTAATAAAGATGAACACAAATTATTAAAAGCATGAAGAAGCATTGGCAAAAGCAAAGATTTCGTTTTATAATACACCAATCCTAACACGCAGCCTAATAAAATGGCTCCGACAAACTGCCAAGGATTTGCATGAACAATTCCAAAAATAATAGATGCAAAAATAATAGCTTTCCACGGTTCCACCCCTTTATTCATCAATCCTTTTTGAATGATTCCCCTGAAAATAATTTCTTCAAAAATCGGGGCACAGATTACCGCTGTAATGACCATCACTACAGGGTCATCCGTCAGCTGATTCATTAATTCATTAAAAAATTCATAATATCTTCCAAAGAAAGGTCCTGTCGTAGGAATCTGAGCGGTGATAAATTCTGCAATAAACATCATCCCAATCATCAAAGGAAAAATCAACAGATAGGTATAAAAATTGGTGGGAGAAAAATTAAAATTAAGTTTTTTCCCGGTCGTTCTTCTTACAATGAAAAAATCAAAAAAAGCAATAGCAGTAAGGAATCCCGCCGCATTCGAAAGCATGAAAAACCAATCTCTGTACTGCAGATTTTCTTTAAAAATGAACATCCAGAAAACATTAAAAAAAGAGACGAACATTGTTCCTACAAATAATCCTGCCAATAAAACAAGACCTCCGATCCATGTAAATGTAAACTTTGGATATCTGCTGTTTTCCATGTTTTCTTAGTTAAAATTTAATAAGACAAAGATAATTTTTTTGAATTAAAAAAGGCGGATAAGTGGTTTTTGAATTGTGAATTTGAAATTTTGTGAAATCTATGACAGGCGGTTACTAGATCCTTTGACTGCTTCGCGCTCAGGATGACAGCGCTAATACCAGCTGCTAAAAATATGCAGTGTGATATGCCTGTGTCATCCTGAGCGCGAAGCAGTCGAAGAATCTTTAAAATAATTCATCATTAAATCTAAACTTTAAACCTAAAATCTTCAACCCGACAATTTCATTTTTAATTTCCATTAAAATTCCCGATTTTTGCAACTTCAAAATACGATATGTCAGACTTAATCAAAGAAATACAAAAAAGAAAAACTTTCGGGATTATTTCTCACCCCGATGCCGGAAAAACCACTCTTACGGAGAAATTACTTCTTTTCGGGGGTGCAATTCAGGAAGCGGGTGCGGTAAAATCCAACAAAATAAAAAAAGGAGCTACCTCCGACTTCATGGAAATCGAGCGCCAAAGAGGGATCTCGGTGGCTACTTCCGTGCTGGCTTTTGAATACAGAGACCACAAAATCAATATCCTGGATACTCCTGGTCACAAGGATTTTGCAGAAGATACGTACAGAACTTTGACTGCCGTGGATTCCGTAATCGTTGTAATAGACGTTGCAAAAGGGGTTGAGGAACAGACCGAAAAACTGGTTCAGGTGTGTAGAATGAGAAATATTCCGATGCTGGTTTTCATTAATAAGCTTGACCGTGAGGGTAAAGATGCCTTCGATTTGCTAGATGAAGTTGAGCAGAAATTAGGCTTAACGGTTGTTCCACTTTCTTTGCCGATCGGTATGGGAGCAGATTTCCAGGGAATTTATAATATCTGGGAAAACAATATTCAGCTATTCCTGGAAGAGAAAAAGCACAAAGTAGGTGAAGCTATTAAGTTTGATGATATTAATGATCCTTCCATCGACGAGGTGATCGGCGAAAAAGCTGCCCAAACATTAAGAGAAGAGCTTGATCTGGTACAATCCGTTTACCCTGAATTTAACCGTGAAGATTATATGAAAGGTGATCTGCAACCGGTCTTCTTTGGTTCGGCTTTGAATAATTTTGGAGTTCGTGAATTACTGGATGCCTTTATCGACATCGCTCCAATGCCTCAACCGAAAGAAAGTGATACGCGTCTGGTAAAGCCTGAAGAAAATAACTTTACGGGATTTGTATTTAAAATCCATGCGAATATGGATCCGAAGCACAGAGACCGCTTGGCCTTTGTGAAAATTGTTTCGGGAACATTCAAAAGAAACGAAAATTATTTATTGGTAAGAGAAGGTAAGAAAATGAAATTCTCTTCACCCAACGCATTCTTTGCAGACAAAAAAGAGGTGGTAGACGAAAGTTTCCCGGGAGATATCGTAGGTCTTCATGATACGGGAAGTTTCAGAATCGGAGATACATTGACGGGTGGTGAAAAGCTGAGTTTCAAAGGAATTCCGAGCTTCTCGCCGGAACATTTCAGATATATTAATAATAACGATCCATTGAAGGCAAAACAGCTGGCAAAAGGTATCGATCAGCTGATGGATGAGGGTGTTGCCCAGTTGTTTACGCTGGAAATGAATGGCCGAAAAATCATTGGAACGGTGGGTGCACTTCAGTATGAGGTGATCCAATACCGTCTGGAGCATGAATATGGTGCAAAATGTACGTACGAACCACTTTCTATGCACAAAGCTTGTTGGGTAGAGGCTGATGAAAAGTCAGAAGAATTCAAAGAATTTGCAAGATTGAAGCAGAGATTTTTAGCAAGAGATAAGTATAATCAATTGGTTTTCCTTGCTGATTCTTCTTTCACGATTCATATGACGCAGGAAAAATTCCCGAATGTGAAGCTGCATTTTATCAGTGAATTTCAGAATGCTTAATTAAATTAATAAACATATAAGCTAATATTTAATTAGCCTTACTATTAAAATCCGTTGAAGTTTTTCGGCGGATTTTTTTGTTTTAATTCTTGTTGGTGATCGTGAAATATCAAACTTGTTTAGTTTTTTTAACCACAAAGACATAAAAGATTAATGCACTATTTTAAGTTTTTATTAAACCGTAAATAAGAACACATAAGTTTTTAAAAATCTTTGATTTTTATCTTTTTGAGAATTTTTTGTTTTCTGATAATTTTAAAAGTAAAATATTCAAATATCTTTTGTTTCTTTTGTGGTTAATATTTTTTTTGATTTTCTTGTTTTTAAGGCATTTTCTTTCGAAAAACTCTTTGTAAAACTTTTGTAAAATAATTATAATAATTTGGTTTTAAATTGATTATAATTTTTACGACTGGAATACACTTCATTTACAATCTTTACAAAAACTTCCCTCCTAATTTTACTTCATCGAAAAATTTAACGCTATGAAAAAATTCATCCTACTCGCTGCTGTATCAAGCACCTTCATTATGTGTAAAAAGGGAGAAGCGACAACATCTCAATTGGAAAATGCCGTAAATTCCGCAGACAGTGCTGTTTCTGTGGCCTCTGAAAAAATTAACAATATCAATGATAAAGCCAACGCAGCCCTAGATTCTGCCAATGTAAAAATCAAAGAATTTGAAAATACCAAAAATGATGTAAAGGACAAAATTGAAAACACTTCAAAAATTGTCGATTCTTTATCTGAAAAAATTTCATCGGTAAAGCTTGAAACCAAAACAGAAAAGAAAGATTCAACCAAGAAAAATGAAAAAATTGTTGTGAATGTTCCGGCTCCGAAAGTCATCAAGGAAACGAAAATTGTTTACAAAGACAAACCAAAAAATGAAAATTATGAACTGAATGTCCCGAAAAACAAACTATTAAAAACCGGAGTTCTGGAACTGACCGTTGATGATGCCGAAACCGCAAAAGAAATCGTAAAAGCAGAAGTTTCAAAATATGACGGATTCATCAGAAGTGAAAATATTTCGCTAAACAACGACGAGAAGAAAATAGCTTATTTAAAAGTAAAAGTTCCGATTCAGAAATTTGATTATCTGATGGAAGATTTGAGCTACAATATCGGAAAGATCGAGAACAAAGGCGTAGAAGTTTCCGGACAGGATTATGTACAGAATACCATGTGTGAAGTTGATATTACCCTGTATGGAAAATCAAATGGTTTGGCAGAAAATGAAGAACCCAAAACTTTTGGTGAAAAATCTTTCGCAGCTATTTCCTCCGGGTGGAATGTGATTACTTCTATTTTCCTGTTTATTCTTCCATTGTGGCCCTTATTTTTAATTCTTGGTATTGGATATTATTTTTATAAAAAAAGAAACAAAAACATTCCTAATAACGATTCTCACTAGATTAAAAGATCCATCCCCGTGATGGATTTTTTATTTTAATAATATTTTAATCAATATTTCGTTTTTTGAATAAAACATTGTCATATTTTTAACTTATAATTAAAAATTTAGTCTAATAGATAAAGAACAATGAAATCAACATCTAGATTAAAGGATAAATATATATTGATATAGGAAGAGGGAGACAAAAGAAAATTATTAAATAGAAAAAAATATATTATTAATATTTTGTGGTTCGTGTGTATGTAAAAAGGCTCTCAATCGAGAGCCTTTTACTACTATTTCATATTGACTATTTTATCTACAACATACTTTGTATTTCCTCTCCAGGGCAGAGCTCCGTTGTATTCTTTGTAATGAAGATCGAAAGTTTTCCCACTGTTCATTTCCAATTGCTTGAAAATTTCAGGATCTTTTACAGAAAATTCAAACTCGTAGCTTGTAACGGTTCCCGTTTTTCCTCTTCCGAAGCCTTCCTGAATCAATTTCCCTTCATAGGTTTTGAAGACATAACCTTTTTTGATGGCATAATTCAGATAGCCGGATTTTACTCCTTCTCCGAAAACGAAGAAATATTTATACCAGATAAATACTCCTAAAAACAGGAGAACTACCCCTAAAGTGACCCACAAGTATTTCATAGTATAGTTTTTATTTTTAAAGCAAAATTACTTTGCAATGCTTCTTGAAATAACAATCTTCTGGATTTCAGAAGTTCCTTCATAGATCTGAGTGATTTTTGCATCTCTCATCATTCTTTCTACGTGATATTCTTTCACATATCCGTATCCACCGTGGATTTGTACTGCTTCAATCGTAGTATCCATCGCCACCTGAGAAGCGTATAATTTTGCCATTGCTCCACTTTCAGAGATATCTTTTCCGGCATCTTTTTCTACAGCAGCCTTTAAGCAAAGCATTCTTGCCGCCGTGATCTGAGTCGCCATATCTGCCAATTTGAAAGCAATAGCCTGGTGGTGGATAATTTCTGTTTTGAAAGCTTTTCTTGTTTTAGCATATTTCAACGCCAATTCGTAAGCTCCCGAAGCAATACCTAAAGCCTGAGAAGCAATACCGATTCTACCGCCGTTCAATACAGCCATCGCAAAATTGAATCCGAAACCGTCTTCACCGATTCTGTTTTCTTTCGGTACTTTTACGTTGTTGAACATCAAAGAGTGCGTATCACTTCCTCTGATTCCCAATTTGTCTTCTTTCGGCCCGATTTCAAAACCTTCCCAACCTCTTTCAACGATGAATGCGTTGATTCCTTTATGTTTTTTCTCAGGATCCGTCTGTGCAATTACGATATAGTAAGAAGCCGTTCCACCGTTGGTGATCCAGTTTTTGATACCATTTAGTAAATAGTAATCTCCCTTGTCTTCTGCAGTCGTTTTCTGAGAAGTCGCATCAGAACCAGCTTCAGGCTCAGACAAAGCGAACGCTCCGATTACCCGTCCGCTTGCAAGAGGCGTAAGATATTTCACTTTTTGCTCTTCAGAAGCGAATTTTTCAAGTCCGGCACATACCAATGAATTGTTTACAGACATTACAACAGCCGCAGAAGCATCAATTTTTGCAATCTCCTCCATTGCCAAAACGTAAGAAACGCTGTCCATTCCCGCACCACCATACTTAGGATCTACCATCATTCCCAAAAGTCCCATTTCTCCCATTTTCTTCACCTGTTCTGTAGGAAACTTCTGATCGCGGTCTCTTTCGATTACTTCCGGTAATAATTCGTTTTGTGCAAAATCTCTTGCAGCCTGCTGAATCATCAGCTGTTCTTCTGATAAATTAAAGTCCATAAAAATTGAATAATTAGATGGTCGCTAATTTACACTTTTTGAGCAAATCTGAAAATAGAATTAAAAGTAAGTATTCGGAAGCAAAAAAACACCTAAATAAAGGGTGTTCAAAGGATTATGCTAATTTTTAAATTATCCTTAAAGTATCCTCCTTTTTATTAAAATATTATGGAAAACATTGCAGTAATCTCTAATTATTAACTTCTCATTTTAATAATTAAAAAAAATGCTTATATTTAAAATTCTTTAATTATTACTTAAAAAATCATGACAATCAAAAGATTATTCGATATACCTCAATATGCTTTAGAAAAGTATCCTAAGCCGGACATGTTTGTTACCAAATATCAGGGCGAATGGAAAAAAACATCTACGCAAGAGTTTATAAATGAAGGAAATAAAATATCAAGAGGACTGTTAAAGCTAGGGATAAAACCTGGGGACAAAATTGCTCTTATCACTACAAATTCCCGTACAGAATGGGCCATTATGGATCTTGGACTTTCCCAGATCGGTGTGGTTTCCGTACCTGTTTACCCGAGTATTTCTCCGGAAGATTATGAATTTATTTTCACCAATGCCGAAATAAAATACTGTTTTGTTTCCGATAAAGATCTTTTGAATAAAGTAATGAAAGTGAAGCACAACATCCCTTCTTTACAGGGAATTTTCACTTTTGACAATATCAGCGGCGCTGCCAACTGGAAAGAAATCCTTGACCTTGGTGAAGACGATTCTACGCAAATCGAAGTGGAAGATCTTGCCAATACCATTAATTCTGAGGATTTGGCAACCATCATTTATACCTCCGGAACAACCGGAAAACCTAAAGGCGTAATGCTGACCCATCACAATATTGTCTCCAATATTTTAGGGTCAATGCCGAGAATTCCGAAGAGAAAAAGCCTTGATTACAAGGACACAAGAGTACTGAGCTTCCTTCCGATCTGTCATATTTTTGAAAGAATGCTTTTCTATCTTTTCCAATACAACGGTTTTTCAATTTATTTCGCAGAAAGCATTGAAAAAATGGGTGAAAACGTGAAAGAAGTAAAGCCACATTACATGAGCGTCGTTCCTAGACTGGTAGAAAAAGTGTATGATAAAATCTATGCTACAGGCTCTTCTGCAGGAGGTCTGAAACAAAAAATATTCTTCTGGGCCTTAAATTTAATCAGCAAAAAGAAAACTGTATCGAAACCATCCGGATTACAGGAAATCATTGCAGACAAATTGGTTTTCAAAAAATGGAGAGAAGGTTTAGGCGGCGAAATCATTACTTTAGTTTCAGGTTCTGCAGCTTTATCTACAAGGTTAAATTTAATGTTCCAAAACGCGGGAATTCCGATTCTGGAAGGTTATGGCCTTACGGAAACTTCACCCGTAATCTCAGTAAACAGCTTTGAGAAAATGAAGATCGGAACCGTTGGTCTGCCATTGGATAATCTTGATGTAAAAATTCAGGAAGATGGTGAAATCACAGTGAAAGGTCCTTCTATTTTCAAAGGTTATTTTAAAAATGATGAAATGACCAAAGAGGTATTTACAGAAGACGGATATTTCAAAACCGGAGACATCGGACATGTCGACAGTGACGGATTTTTACAAATCACAGATCGTAAAAAAGAAATGTTCAAGACTTCCGGCGGAAAATACATTGCCCCTCAAACCATTGAAAATCTGGCCAAAGCGTCTAAATTCATAGAGCAAATCATGGTCGTAGGTGACGGCGAAAAAATGCCGACAGCATTGATACAACCTGATTTTGAATTTGCTAAAAGCTGGGCCATGAGAAACAATTTAAACATCGGCTCCACTCCACAGGAAATTGCAAAAAGTCCTGAATTAAAAGAAAGAATCGAAAAAGAAATGGAAGGTATCAATGAACATCTTGGAAATTGGGAAAAAATCAAGAAAATTGAGCTGACACCGGAAGTCTGGAGTATTGATGCGGGACTTTTAACGCCTACTTTAAAGCTGAAAAGGAAAGCCATTAAAGAGAAATTTATTGATCTGTACAATAAGATGTATGAACATCATGAATAATATTGAAACCGCTTCTTTGGAGCGGTTTTTTTGTTTTTTTTAAAAACACTAATTGCACTAATTTTTGCACGAATGACACTAATATTTTGTAAAAATGAATTATACAAATTAGGCCAGTCTATTTGTCTTTCAGAACACAGACTGAAGATCTGCGAACGTAGTTCAGGAGCGTAGTGAAGAATCTATCCAAGAAGATAAAATAAATAATATTCCATTTCAATAGGATCAATAGGAACGGGCTTTAGCTCGTTTTCGTTTTAGAAAAAACATTCGTGTCATTCGTGCAAAAATTAGTGCAATTAGTGTTTTAAAAAAGAACAAAAAAAAGCTGTTCCAAACATTGAAACAGCTTATATTTTAAAAATGTAATTAAAAAATTAGAATTTAATTACAGTTTTCATTCTTTCGTTTTCTTCCATTACCAATTCGTCATCTACAAGGATTTTCCCTGAATGTTCATCGATAATGATCTTCTTTCTCTGAGCGATTTCCATTTGCTTTTGAGGTGGAATTGTGAAGAAAGATCCTTTCGGAGCACCTCTTTCCAATCCTACTACAGCAAGACCGTTTGGAGAGTTTGTTCTGATTCTGTTATAAGAAGCCAATAATCTTTCGTCGATTTTTGCAGCATATTCTTTAGACTGCTCGATCAGGTATTCTTCTTCTTTTTGAGTTTCAGAGATCAATCCGTCTAATTCTTCTTTTTTGAATTTCAAGTGATTTTTAAGCTCATCGATTTTTGTATTCAATTCGCTTAATGTTTCATTCTTGTGACCGATTTTAGCACCGAATTCTTTGATTCTTTTTTCAGCAAGTTGAATTTCAAGTTCCTGATATTCAATTTCTTTACCTAATGCTTCAAACTCTTTATTGTTTCTTACATTATCCTGTTGAGACTTGTACTTTTCAATTAAAGTTTTTGCATGGTTGATAACCTCATGTTTTGTTTTGATCTGATCGTCTTGATCTTTGATATCTGCATGAAATTTTTCAGCTCTTTTTTCAAGACCTTCGATTTCAATCTCAAGATCCTCTACTTCGATTGGCAATTCTCCTCTTGTATTTCGGATTTCGTCCAATCTAGAATCAATGATCTGCAAATCGTATAAAGCTCTTAACTTCTCTTCAACTGAAATATCGTTGGTTTTTGCCATATTTTAAATGAAATAATTTACCGGGTTTGTTTTCTCAATAGATTTTGAGATTGCAAATGTACTAAATTTTTGTGATAAAATTTCAAATAATTGTTGAGTCACAAATTGTTCTGACTCAAAATGTCCTATATCACAGATCAGCATTTTGGATTCGGCAAGGAAAAAATCGTGATATTTGACGTCTCCTGTAAGATATGCATCACATTTTTTAGAAATGGCAGACCTTATTCCGCTAGCTCCGGAACCACCCAAAACCCCTACTCTTTTAATCTTTTTATTGTTAAAATCCGAGTGTCTTATTACCTCCAGACCGAATTTATCTTTCACCATTTTCAGGAAATCTTTTTCGTCCATCGCTTCTTCAAAATCGCCGTACATTCCCAATCCGCTGTGGTGATTGGTGTTGTCTAAACTGTAGATCTGATGGGCAACCTCTTCATAAGGATGTGCAGATTTCATGGCTGCAACGATTTGACCTTGTTTATAATCTTCAAAAATCACCGAAATCATGTCTTCATCGGCATTTTCTCTCACATTTTGCTGTCCGGAAAAAGGATTTGAGCCTTCAATGGGTCTGAAAGTTCCGTTTCCGTTGATGGTAAAGCTGCATTCGTCATAGAAACCGATGTTTCCTGCTCCGGCTGTAAAAAGCGCTTCCTTTACTTTTTCGGAATAATCTTTAGGCACGAAAACCGTTAACTGCTTTAAATTATCCTTTTTAGGCTGAAGAATTTTCAAGTTTTTTAATCCCAACTGATTGCAGATTCCCTGGTTGACCCCAAAAAAATCATTGTCAAAAGCGGTATGAACTGCATAAATGGCAATTTTATTTTCAATGGCTTTTATCACTGCTCTTTCAACGTAATTTTTCCCGGTTAAAGATTTTAATCCTGAAAAAATAATCGGGTGAAAACATACGATCAGGTTGCAATTTTTATGAATAGCTTCCTCCACCACATTTTCCAAAGCATCGTGGCATACCAAAATTCCGCTCACGTCACGGTCCCAAGATCCGCACAGCAATCCTACGTTATCAAAATCTTCCGCCTGGTGTATCTGTATTCTTTCTTCAATCTTTGATATGACAGATCTTAGTTTCATTGCTTACAATTTGTCTTTCAACGAAGATATTAATTTTTATTGAGGCTGAAAAAAAGAAAAATTTAATCTTATTCTTATTTAAACAAAAAAAGAACCGACTTACCATAAAGCCGGCTCAGATTTGAAGCTAAAATAAACTATTACTAATCTTTAAACAGAGAAACTCGTGTGAATGAATCTACCAGAACATTACAATTGGAATCTGACTCCACGAAAAGCTGATAACCTCTTCCGGGATCAAGACTTGCCGCATCTGCAATGGTGTAGAAATAAAATGTAAGTAAATTTCCGACTCCGCTGGAACCACTTGGTAAAAACTGAATAGAAGTTACCTCGAAACCAGAATCCGGGTTTCTGAAAGTCGCTTTTACCGACCCCGACGAGTTGTTACCGGGAGTTACATTGGCAATAAGCCTCCAGATATGCACCTGTCCGTTTATTTCATTTTCTCTCCATTTTCCTGTTGCAGAAAGATAAATATTGGAAGTTACGCCGGGAAAAGGAACCGTAGTTTCGGGCCAGCTCGTTGTAGGACTCGCCGCAAAAACCAACGGTGTAGCATACAGAACCTGTTGTCTGGGGCCATAGCCGCTTCCTGAAGCCGATAGATTAATAGACGGTTTTACATTTGCGTTTCCAGAATTTACTTTGACAACACCGTCGTTGCCAGCCTGAGAAGATGTGGTAACAAAAAGCTGTCTCCAAACTGCACCATCCCAATATTGAAAAGTATTGGAGGTTGTATTGAAAATAAGAGTGCCATTAGTGAGACTTGCATTGGCAACACCTGCAGGAGGGACTGTAAGTGGGTCGTTGTCTGCTAAATTTGCGTTTCTGTCTGCATCTGAAAGACGCGGAATTAAAATTCCTTTCTGATTTGAAAAAATGTCTAAAACTGCTGCTCCATTTGGAGTAGTCGTGTTGATCCCAACTTGAGCATAGGATAAACCATACAGAAAAATTGGGATCATTAGTGTAAAAATTCTTATCATGATGTTAGTTTTATAGAATAAAAATACATTCTTTGCTTTAATTTATGTTAAAAAAATAACTTTTATATGTCATATTTTATTCGTAAATTTACATTAATTAAGTCACTGAAAACCATTACTTTAAACTGTAATAATTCACAATTAAATGATGAAAAAACTTTTAACATTTCAGAAAACATTTTAACAATCAAATATTCCTTGATCTGAACTTTAAAATTATTAACTTCGTTGTGAAATAAATAAAAACCTGATGGAAAGAGAACATAACCTTGTTCCCGAAGACAAACTCTGGAAAAGACATCTTTATCGAATAATTTACCGTTCCGATACGAAGCTTGGAAAACTGTTTGATATCATTTTACTCTCTTTAATCCTTATCAGCACCACCATCATCATGATGGAAAGTGTCCCAAAACTGGACGAAAAGTTCCATTATACTTTTATTATTTTAGAATGGATCATTTCTTTGATTTTCACGGTAGAATACATGTCCAGAATTGCCATTGTAAAGAATAAAAAACATTATATTTTCAGCTTTTTCGGAATTATCGATTTTCTGGCATTGATACCTTTTTACCTGAGCCTTTTCATTCCGGTTACCAAGTATTTCCTGATTTTCAGAATGTTGAGAATGCTGAGGATTTTCAGGATTTTCAATTTGCTGGATTTCATGAATGATGGTTACCTCATCGTAAGAGCGTTAAAGAACAGTTCACGAAAAATCTACATTTTTCTGCTGTTTCTGATTATCTTTTCGGTGATTGTCGGCTCGCTGATGTTTATGGTGGAAGGAGGAAGACCGGGCTTTGAAACCATTCCGCAATCGATCTATTGGGCGGTTGTTACGGTAACTACTGTTGGATACGGAGATGTTTCTCCCATTACTCCGATGGGGAAGTTTTTTGCTGTTATTTTAATGTTGGCGGGTTATTCCATTATTGCTGTTCCCACGGGAATTGTAACCGCAGAAATGCGCAACAAAAGGCAAAACCTGGAAAAAACATGTGAACAATGCGGAAATGAAGATATTGATGATGATGCAAGATATTGTAAGCAGTGTGGCAAGAAATTAGCTTAGTATTAAGTATCACTTTAAAATATTAACTAAATACCGCAAAAATCATGGAACCGAAAAAGAAAAACAAACCCAACAGTTTAGTAATTATACTTTTTGCTTTAGTTGTACTGATGGTCATCGTCTATTTTATCCTTGTAACATTTTTCCCGGCTGTTTTCTCAAGTCTGAACACTGGTGATCTGCAGCCCGTACCCAACAAATAAACTCTTTTAACAAACATACAAAAAGGTGGCAAATTGCCACCTTTCCTCATTGTACTATAAACTAAATATTACTTTAACAGCTATTATGGTCAGCTGTTCAACCACCTTGGTTATAAATAAATTAATCAATACACTCCTATCCCGATCTTCACACACAATTTTAAAAAACTTTAAAATATCAGAAATAGAAATCCATTTTTGCATTAATCCTGAAGCAATTTTAAGAACTTAAAATATTCTTTCAAAAAAAATATGTTGAAAAAGTTTATTTTAAATTCTTCATTACAGAGTGAGAATACTTACAATTTTACTTTATAATTGAATTTAAATTAATCATTTTAATATTTTTAATAAAAACCAAAACACTTTTTCAAACAAAATTATATTTCACGGAAAAATATTTTAACCATAAAAAAAGACGACTCTAAGAGCCGCCTTTATTTTTTTCTATAAAGTTTGATTATTTCTTAATTGTTTTAATAGTCTGCTTAGAACCATCTTTCATATTAAGAGTTACCAAATACATTCCTTGTTTCAATTCTCCCAATTGAAGCACTGAACCAGGATTTTCGATCTGTCTTACCAATCTTCCGGCAACATCAGAAATATAAACCGATTTTACATTCGCCGCATCTGAGATATTCAACACATCTGAGAATGGATTCGGATAAAGCTTAATCGTGTTTTTGTTTGCCTTCACATCAGAAGTTGCTAACACTCCTTTGGTGATATTGATGGTAAATGCTCCTTCCGGTTCATCAGACCATCCACTGTACTGTCCAACATTGATATAATACGTGTTTCCTGAAAGTGTAGGAATAGATACTGTTTCCGTACCTCCCTGACCTCCGTCATCTACTGTATTTTCGCAAGATAAAGCTGAGCAGCTTCCGCTGAAAACACCAATCTGAGGGTCAAAATCACTTCCTGCAGGCATTGTAACGGTAATATTGAATGTATCACCATCTCCTACGAAAGTAAACCATGTACCGTCATTCATATCATTGCTTGAACAAGCTGTGATCATTCCTGCGTTATTGGTAGCACCCGCACCGTCATTTTGTACGTAAGTGTATGGGAACGTAGAAGCTGTTAATGCTCCAAAACATTCGTCATTTGCCGGTGGCGGAGGGAATGTTCCTACACAGATGTCAAAACTTTGGTTGCTTCCATTGTCATAATAGCTATACACTCTTACAAGATAAGTTTCCCCTACTGTAAGGCCTGTAACAACTCCCGAAGCCGGATCTGAACATAAAATGCTTGATAATGCTCCACATCCTCCACTGAAAACCTGGAAGTAAGTATCTGTATCATCCGCATTGGTTCCTACCGACTGAATATTCAGAAGAGAAATTTTATGTGTAGCAGCTGTTGCTACAAATTTAAACCAAACATCATCGTCCGGAGTTCCATAACAAGGATCAGGAATAGTTCCGGAATCTGTAGCTCCGATAGTATATCCTGGTGTTACGGTTCCGCAATTCAGATCAGGGTTTACCGTTAAAGTAACTGCTGTTGCACACTCATCATTCGTTGGTGGCGGTGGCGCACTTGTGAATGACAATTGGCTACATCCCGCAGATTCTCCTCCAGGACCTACTGCTGTTACTTTTACATAATGTACTGTGTTTGGTGCTAATGGTGTTGCAGGTGTAAAGCTGTTTGTAGCCGAAGTTACCTGGTTGGCCACATCTGTTCCTCCCGGAGTAGTTCCGATCGAAACTTTGTAACTTGTTGCACCTGAAGAATTGTTCCATGTAATGGTAGGTGTCAAAGGTACAAAAGTAGCATTGTTGCCCGGATAAGTAATCAATGGACAAGCCGGAATCGGGCTAGCCGTTAATCCTAAAATAGTTACAACAGATTTATATCCTTGCAATTGCGCGTCCATCGTAGGTGGAGATGCCGGATCCGGATCTGTGTAATCATTTTTGTAATAAAGAAGAGAATTGGAAGCTCCCGGGTAGACATAGATTACCTCATCGTAATCATTACTATCATATCCAGAAGAGTTTTCTTCCGCTGCCAACACCAGATTATCCGTGTTGTTGTACGGGAAAGGTGTGGCAAAAGTAACTTCAATTACTCCGTTTGCGTTGGTCACAGTACCGGAATATACCTGCGTAAGCTGTGCCAAAGGAACCCAGTCGGTATCCGAAGTAAATGAACTTTTAGTAGTATGTCCCAGATATACTACCCATTGCGAAGAACTTGCAATAGACATTGCCGGGTCCATATAGAACTTCAGTCCTGTGATGTTTCCCGCAGCATTGGCATTGATTTCCTGCTTGGTATAAATTTGCTGCACATACGAATAACCAT
Source organism: Chryseobacterium wanjuense (assembly GCF_900111495.1). Lineage (NCBI taxonomy): Bacteria > Pseudomonadati > Bacteroidota > Flavobacteriia > Flavobacteriales > Weeksellaceae > Chryseobacterium > Chryseobacterium wanjuense. Next base: position 2,465,667 of record NZ_FOIU01000001.1, read on the forward strand.
AATAGGTACTTATTGGAGCGACTCCAACATCGGTGCTTCCGGCGCCCAAATCTATTTGGGCCGAGAGGGTCATACTTAAGAACAATAAGCATGAGAGTAGAAATTTTGTCATAAACTAATATATTTTGCTGATTTAACTGCTAATTTAATAATAAACTTCGTATATGAGCATTAATAATAGGATTTTTTTCCAAAAAAAATAGCGACTAAAAAATTAGCCGCTATGGTTATTTATAATAATAATCGAAAATTATTTTTTAATTGTTTTTATCGTTTGCTTGGAACCGTCTTTCATCTCTAATGTTACGATATACATTCCTTGTTTTAATTCCCCCAACTGAAGAACTGAACCAGGATTGGCAACGGTTTTCACCAATCTTCCTGAGACGTCTGTTACTAAAACATTTTTCACATTAGCAGCATCAGAAATATTTAATACTTCAGAGAACGGATTCGGATATAATTTGACAGCATTTTTAGCATCTCCTTTCACTTCATTTGTAGCAAGAGCTAATGAAGCGTCATATGCTGAAATCTTAAATTCTCCGTCTGTAACACTTGAATTTCCGGTATATTTCCAAACACTGACGTACAATGTAGCACCCGGTGTCTGACCTGTAAGAGAGATCAATGAGAATAATCCGTCTGTAGAATCATCATCGTCACACTCGATTAAAGTAAGAGCTCCGCAAGTTCCGGAATATACCGACATTACTGTATCTGTAAAGGTTGATCCCGTCACGCCTTTAGTTTCCAATGTAATATTTCCGCTTGCAGGAACTACTACAGAATACCAAACATTATTGTTTGAAGAAGTCTGGCAAGTAGCAATCGTATTATTTGTTGAATTTACGTTTGTTGCTACAATCGCATTCTGGTCAAAGTTTCCTCCCGGATTTAATGAAATCGCTCCCGTACATTCGTCGTTTGCAACAGGTGTTGTAGCAATCGTGGTGAATTTTCTTTCCGTACAAGAAGCACTGGTAGCACCTCCTGCATAAGCATTAACAGTATAATAATAATCTGTATTAATGCTTAGTGGTGAGGAGAAAGTATATGACGTAACATTTCCTAAATCTACGTTATTTACAATATTTGTACCTCCGGCTGTTGTTCCCACTGATAATCTATATCCTGATGCACCAGCAGAAGCCGACCATGAAATTGTAGGCTGAAGTGAAAGACCGGTAGCATTGTTTGCCGGTGAATTTACAGTAGGGCAAGTAATTCCTCCTGTCGTAAAGCTTCTTTCCGTACATCCTGCAGAAGTACCGGCAACATTCGTAGCATAAACCGTAAGGTAATATTGAGTGCTATAATTAAGCGGAGTGGTTAAGGTATAACTTGTAACATTTCCTACATCCACCATGTTCATAATATCAGTACCTCCAGGAGTAGTTCCCAGGTTGATTTTATATGAACTTGCTGTCGCAGCTGCCGCCCAGCTGATGGTAGGTAAAACCGAAACTCCAGTTGCTGCCGCCACAGGTGCACTTACAGAAGGACATGCAGGAGCATTTGGTGACAATCCTAGGAAAGTAATTCTTGATTTGGTTGCACTTCTCGACGATGCTGACGGAAGCGTCCCTGTCGGATCCGGATTGTTGGTATCACTTCTATAATAAATAGAGCTGTTCGAAACACCGCTGAATGTATAGAAATAATTATCTGCATCATAGTCTGCTTTATTCTCATCCACTGCAATCACAAGATTGTCTGTATTGTTGTACGCAAAAGGAGTTGAGAATGTAACGGTAACTTCACCGCCGGTATTGGAAATTTCACCATCGAAAACCTGAGTAAGCGATGCCAATGGAATCCAATCTGATGAAGAACTGAATGAAGTCTTGGTCGTATGACCGATATACACCTTCCATGTCGTAGAATTGGTAATGACTGAGCTTGCTCCCAGATAAAACTTTATGCCGGTAATATTTCCTGAGCTTGCAGCGTTGAGTTCACTTTTTGCAAAAATCTGTTGAGAATATGTGTATCCCCAGTTTGTCAACACAGGCATTACACCTGTAGATGTTCCGCTTCCTAGCGAAATTTGCGCCGATGCTCCTATCCCCAGAGCGATCATGCACGCGAGTAAAAGTTTTTTCATACTTAGTAAAAAAATAATATTAGGTTTTTAAAATTAACAATAAATTCAAATAAGAATGTTAAAAATTCATAAAATATTAATATTAAAAATTAAAATAAATCTATTTATTAAACATTTTTAAACAAACATTTAAATTAATTATAAAATTTATAAAATTAATTTTTCAAATAAAACATTGATTGTCAATTGATTATATTTTAGTCACAAAATCATGAAATAACCACTCTTCATGACTTAACATAATAAAATAATTAAATAAATTAATATTCATAGCATAAAATAATTCAAAAAAAAATAGCGGCTAAAACCAGCCGCTATTTACTTTAAAAATGTTTCAGAAGTTATTTCTTGATAGCTTTTATCGTTTGTTTAGATCCGTCTTTCATTTCTAATGAGATTAAATACAATCCTTGTTTTAATTCCCCTAAATGAAGCTCAGCTCCAGGATTAGCAATAGTTTTTACTAATCTTCCTGAAATATCGTTCACCAAAACGTTTTTCACTTTAGCTGCATCAGAGATATTCAATACTTCAGAGAACGGATTCGGATATGCTTTAATCATATTTTTATTACCCGCAACTTCGTTTGTCGCCAATAGAGAAGCATCGTAAGCAGACAGCATAAACTCTCCTGTTGTACTTCCTCCTCCGGCTGTTCCTGTATATCTCCATACACTTACGTATAATGTAGCTCCAGGAGTCTGGCCTGTTACCGTAACTAAAGAAAAATTATCTACTCCACTGTCATCATCACAAGCAATACTTGTTAAAGAACCACAAGTTCCTGAATGAACAGAAAGCACCGTATCTGTAAATCCTGAACCGGTAACACCCTGTGTTTCGAAAGTGACACTTCCACTTGCCGGTACCACTACGCTGAACCAAACATTGTCTCCTCTGTTTGTCTGACAAGATGTAGTACCATCTGTGATAGCTCCTGCATTTGTAGAAGTAATGGCATTGGCTGCAAAGTTTCCTCCAACCGTTAAAGCTACTGCTCCTGAACAAGCATCATTTGCAGGCGGCGGCGGCGGAGTTCCGATACAGATATTAAAGCTGTTGCTGTATCCAGAACCGTTGCTGTTATAAGCTCTTACATAATAGGTCTGCCCAGGTGTCAATCCTCCTACAGTAGTCGTATTTGTAGTACCGCAGGCAACACTTGTTAAAGTACCGCATGTTCCGCTGAATAGTTGTGTATATAAACTTGTAGACGATGAACTACCTGTAGAAACCACATTCGACAACGAAATCGTATGTGCCGTAGAAGTTGCCACAAAAGTATACCAAACATCATCATCCGCAGTACCAGTACATGGAGTAACAGCGATATTAGAATTGGTAGCACTTAAAGTAGTACCTGCAGTTGTAGCCCCGCAAGCTAAATCAGGATTCACCGTTAACGCTACAGCATTAGCACACTCGTCGTTTGCAGGCGGCGGCGGCGGAGTTCCGATACAGATATTGAAACTTGCATTATATCCAGCCCCTGAATATGTGTAAACTCTTACATAATACGTCTGTCCCGGCGTTAAACCACTTACAGTTCCCGTATTCGGATCTGAACATAATAAACTCGTCTGAGAACCACATGTTCCGCCCAATACCTGGAAGTACATATCTGAAGCAGTGGTTGTTCCTGTAGAAACAATATTTGATAAAGTTACTACATGCACTGTGCTTGTTGCTACAAATTTAAACCAAACATCATCATCCGGATTTCCATTACAAGGTGCAGCAGCCATAGATAAAGATGCTCCTAAAGTATTCCCCGGAGTTGTAGCTCCACAGGTAAGGTCAGGATTTACTGTCAAGTCAACTGCCGCAGAACAATTATCATTAGCAGGCGGTGGCGTTGCCGTAGTTGTGAATGATCTTACCGTACATGCTGTTCCTGAGTTGGTCGTTGCATTGTAAGCAGTAACTGTATAATAATAAGTAGTTGTCGGGTTTAACGGTGCAGAAAATGTATAAGAAGTCACATTTCCTAAATCTACATTATTAATAATATCCGTACCTCCAGAAGTAGTTCCTACTGTCAGTCTGTAGCCCGTTGCACCGGTAACGGCTCCCCAAGCAATAGTAGGAAGCGTAGAAACTCCCGTAGCTGCTGCTGCCGGTGAACTTACCGTCGGACAAGGCATTGCCAATGTTGTGAAAGTACTTTCGGTACAGCCTGTAGCTTGCCCGATAACATTTTTCGGGAAAACAGTTACGTAATATTGTGTAGAATAACTTAGCGGTGTTGCAGAAGGAATTGCGTAAGAAGTTACGTTTCCTACATCTACTCCATTCATAATATTTGTTCCGCCCGGTGTTGTTCCCATGTTGATTACATAGCTTGATGTAATCGGTGTTGCAGCCCATGTAATAGTAGGCGTTACAGAAACTCCCGTAGCCGCATTTGCCGGAGCAGAAACCGTAGTACAAGAAGGTGGTGTCGTTGGCGGAGGTACCGTTGCATCAAATGCAATAATAGGTCTTCTGTAGTTGGTAGAAGTAAGCGTTGCCCCGAAAGTACCTGTTGTACCTAGATATTTCGTTGTGTTACTGTTTGAAGTATTGATACAAGGCCCGCTGTATTCATACTGCCAATAAATGGTAGAAGCCTGAGCCGTCGTCTGAACATATTCTGTATACACTGCCAGATTACTTCCTGCCGTATACACAAAATTCGTAGAATGCTGAAATTGTTTATAACCGGATGTACTTCCCACTGCAGTCTGTGGATTAGAATCATACACCAAAGTCGCAGCACCCGTTTCCGTAGCCCAATCCGGAGCAGCGGAACCAAAATCTGTAGCCGTTGTGTTTTTTAGATAAATTTTAAAGGTAGTTCCCGCATTCAAACTTCCGGAAGCCGTAGCCCGTCTGAAATACGTAGAAGTGATGGTACCATTTGCAATATCAACCAATTGAGAAGCCGGGATAATAAAAGCCATCCTTTGTTTCTCATTTGCCGTTGTATTACTTCTCATTACCGAATAGGTGATGTTGTCTACATTCGATGAACACGTTGCCACCGAAAAGCTTTGCCCCCAATACAGCTGACATGCCATGATACTTGTCAAGAGTAAAAAGAGTAGATTTAGTTTTTTCATATGAAGGAATATTGAATTATTGGGTAAATTTAAAAAAAATATTAAACTAAATTCATTAAAAGTTAAAATCACTTAAGAATTAAACAACAAAATATCAATTTAATTAACAAATAAAAATATTTATGCAAAATAAATTAATTAATTCACAAATAAATGATAATTTTTAAAATATTTAAAATCAATACTTTAAACAAATAACTCTACTTTTACATACCACAATTTAAATCCTCATAATTCAACAAATCCAGAAATATTTTTAAGTTAAAATTTTCTATAATTTAAATTAATTCAAAATAAAAAAGTGACTTTAAAAAAGCCACTTTTATTGTCGTTTTATGCGAAAATATTCCCTTTAATTCAGATAAAAATCATATTTATTCAACAATTGGATTTCTTTGATCAGATCACCATTCAGATTCACCGAATGTTTCATCGACTGTACTTCCAGATGCTCAACACGGGAATCATCATCAATATTTTTAATATAAAATTTCAGCTTCTGATTGCCCTGGTTTCTTTCCAGCACCGTTCTGAAAAATGTAAGATCTTCCGGTCTGAAATCCATCACGTCCATGACAAGCGAAATGCTTTTTGCAAACCTTTCAAACGCTTCCTGAAGCTCAATAACATCGTTTACATTCACGAAAACACGTCCGTCTTTCACCTGGGCAAATTTAATTTTAAGAATAACAAACCTCTGAACCTCAAGCTTTTCCTTCAATTTCATATAATCCCTGTCTCCCAGCCTGAAAGAATACGACCCGGAATAATCCTCCAGCGTCACAAAAGCCACTTTTTCGCCGCTTCTGAAACCGTCTTGTACGCGATATTCAGTAATCAGCCCAGCTACGGTATATTCTTTTCCGCCACCGCCGTTTTCTCTTTCTTTCTGAATGGTTTTCCAGTCTTTTTTCTTTTCTTCAAACAATTCTTCCTGCTTATTCGCAAAAGCCTGTTCTTTGTAGGCATCCACCTCATCAAGATTCAGGAAATGGAATACCCCTTTCGGCTCTGCTTTTTTCGTTATTTCTTCTACAATTTCCTCTTCGCCTGTCAGCAATTCATCGGATACAATTTCTATCAAATCAGCTGTTTCATCAATAGAATCTTTTTCCAGAATCGGAACCTCATCTACCACTAGTTTTACCTCTTCTTCTTTTTCCAAAACCGCTTTTTTAGAAAGCTGCCCCTGCATAAACTGGTATTGATATTTAAACTCATCCAACGGATGCGCAGAAAGATAGAAACCGATGATTTCCTTTTCTTTATTAAGCTTATGCATATTCGGCCATTCCGGACAAGGCGGTAATTTCGGCTGCTCGATCTGAACTTCTTCCGCAAAATCCGCAAAAAGAGAATTTTCCATCTCGTTTTTACTTTCCTGGAAGCTTTGTCCGTATCGGATTAATCGCTCCAGATTGGTTCTTCCCGCCATATCAATATCAAAATACTGACCTCTGTGGAAGTTATCCAATTCGTCAAAAGCACCTGCCAATACCAAACTTTCCGCAACCCTTTTATTCATCTGCGAAGGCTGAATTCTTTCGAAGAAGTCATAAATATTTTTAAATCTTCCATTCTCCCTTTCCCTTGTGATCGCCTCACTCGGACCTTCCCCAATTCCCTTGATCGCACCCAGACCAAAACGGATCTGGCCTTTTTCGTTTACCGAGAATTTGTATTGAGATTCATTAACGTCAGGTCCCAGAACATCCACACCCATACTCTTACAATCTTCCATGAACATGGTGATCGAATCGGTATTGTTAATGTTATTACTCATCACACTCGCCATATATTCTGCGGGATAATTGGCCTTTAAAAATGCCGTCTGATACGCGATAAAAGCATAGCAGGTCGAGTGGGATTTGTTGAAGGCATATTCTGCAAAGGCTTTCCAGTCGTTCCAGATTTTTTCCAATCTTCCTTCATCAAGGTTATTTTTGCGTCCGCCTTCGATGAATTTCGGATACATTTTATTAAGAACATCAATCTGTTTCTTACCCATTGCCTTTCTCAATGTATCGGCTTCACCCTTTGTAAAGTTGGACAATTTCTGAGATAAAAGCATTACCTGCTCCTGATAAACGGTAATTCCGTAAGTTTCCTTTAAATATTCTTCTGTTTCCGGTAAATCGTAAACAATTTCCTCAATTCCGTGCTTCCTGTTGATAAAGTTTGGGATATATTTAATCGGACCCGGACGGTAAAGGGCGTTCATGGCAATAAGGTCGGCAAAAACCGTTGGTTTCAGCTCCCTCATGTATTTTTGCATCCCGGGACTTTCGTATTGGAAAATCCCTACCGTTCTTCCTTCTTTAAACAACTGATATGTTTTCGTATCATCCAAAGGAATCAAATCCGGATCGATATCCACTCCATGTCTTTCCTTAACGAGTTTTAAAGCATCTTTAATGATCGTTAATGTTCTCAGACCCAGGAAGTCCATTTTCAGAAGACCTGCACTTTCCGCCACCGAGTTATCAAACTGAGACACCAAAATATCAGCATCTTTTGCAGCAATCGTCACGGGAACAAGATTACTTACATCTTCCGGCGTAATGATCACCCCACAGGCGTGGATTCCGGTATTCCTGATACAGCCTTCCATCTTTCTGGCACTCGCCAAAACGTCATGTCGAGGATCTGTGGGACTGTCGAGAACGAACCTCATTTCATCAACAAGCTGCTGTTCTTCCGGTTTTAATTTATCATATTTTGCTAAAGCTTTCGCAATGTTCATCCCCGGTGTAGACGGAACAAGCTTTGCAATATTATTGGTATCGGGAATCGGGACATCCAAAACCCTTCCGGCATCTTTAATTGCAGATTTCCCACCCAAAACTGAATAGGTAATAATCTGTGCCACCTGATTTTGTCCGTATTTATCGATTACCCATTTGATAATCTTATCCCTTCCTTCATCATCAAAGTCGATATCAATATCCGGCATGGAAACCCTTTCCGGATTCAGGAATCTCTCGAAAAGGAGATCATACTTAATTGGGTCTACATTGGTAATTCCGATACAGTAAGCAACTGCAGAACCTGCCGCAGATCCCCTTCCCGGACCTACCCAAACTCCCATTTTGCGAGCTTCGTTACAGAAATCCTGCACAATAAGGAAGTATCCCGGATATCCCGTATTGGCAATTACTTCCAATTCGAAATCCAGACGTTCCTTGATTTCATCGGTTATTCCGGTGTCTACATATCTTTTTTTGGCTCCTTCGTATGTTAAATAAGTAAGATAAGCCATCTCACCACGCTTTCCGCCATCAACCTCATCTTCAGCGTGAATAAACTCTGCCGGAATATCGAATTTCGGTAGAAGTACATCCCTTTTTAAAGTATAAGGCTTAAACTTCGCAAAAAACTCTTCGTACGCCTCAAAAGCATCAGGATACGCTAAAAAAGTTTCCTTTATTTCATCGGCGTTTTTAATATAATATTCTCCCGTTGCCAGACCTCTTCTTTTTCCAAACCCTTTTCCAACGGGTGTTGACAGTTTTTCACCGTCTTTAATACAGCTTACAATATCCTGAATATTAGAATCGCCTTTATCAGTATAATATGTTTCGTTCTGGGCTAAAATTTTAACATTATATTTATCTGCAAAATGCAATAAAACATCATTTAAATGCTCTTCTTCAGGCAATTTGTGATTCTGAATCTGAACATAGAAATCATCCTGAAAAGTTTCTTTCCACCATTTGAAAAGCTCCTCCCCTTTTTGTTCACCGGTATTAAGAATCGCATCCGGAATATCCCCGTTAATCCCCGATGTTAAAGCAATTACACCTTCTTTATATTGAGCAATCAGGTCGCGGCTTATTCTTGGAACTCCAAAGTAAAATCCTTTTAAAAAACCTATACTTGAAAGTTTTGCTAAATTTTTATATCCATTAAAATCTTTCGCCAACAAAACAACTTGCGTTCTTCTGTCGGGATCGTCTTTGGTAAACTGTTTCTGCTCGTAACGGTCTGAGATATAGAATTCACAGCCCACTACAGGAATCAATGGCTCTGAAACCGGCTCTGCTTCATTAAATTCTTCTCCTTTTTCTTCGGCTTCCTGTTTTTTTGCTAAATATTCTTTATGTTTTTTTGCCCTGTCACCATTTGCCCCTTCCACTGCAGAAACGAATTTGAAAGCCCCCATCATATTTCCGAGATCCACCATTCCGACGGCTGGGAAATTATCTTCTATAGCTTTATTTATCAAATCATTAATGCTGGACGTAGCAGACAGTGTTGAGAAAACACTGTGATTGTCGAAGTTGAAATATTTTCCAAGATCAATCTCGTCAATACTTCCGAAATCCTGTTGTTTTTTCTTATTGTGAAAATCTGCAACCTGCCTTCTGATAACGATGCTGAACGGCTTGATCGGATCCGGATACAGGGTTTTAAAATAAGCAAGCTGATCTTCCGAAATTTTCAATACCTCGGCAGGAATCACCCCTATTCTCATCATTTCAAAGAACACCTGAGCCGTTGCATTCACGTCGGCAGCAGCGTTGTGGGCTTCATCGAATTTATGATTGTAAAGCTTTTCGTAAAGCTCTTCCAACTTAGGAGATTTGAATCTTCCGCCTTTTCCGCCTCCAAGCTGGCAAAAATTCGTTCCTAAAATCATGGTATCGGCTTTCGGCTTTTCCTGAAGGTTGTCTTTGATGTTTTTTCTGAAAAACTCGGCTCCTACAATATTGTAATCGAACTCTACATTGTGCCCGGAAACGACCCGTACTTTGTCTAAAACTTTTGAAAATTCTTCTAAAACTTCCTGCAGATCGCGACCTTCTTCATTCGCAATTTTTGTAGTAATCCCGTGAATCCTCGCGGCGTTGAAGGGAATGTCGTATCCCTCAGGTTTTATAATATAATCCTGATTTTCAATTAATGTTCCGTCGTCATCATGCAGCTGCCAAGCGATCTGAACCATTCTTGGCCAGTTGTCTGAATCTGAAAGCGGAGCATTGAAATTCTTTGGTAATCCTGTTGTTTCTGTGTCAAAAACTAAATACATCTAATTTTTTCTAGCTTTTAATTAAAAGAGAATGTAAAGTTAGCTCAATTTTTCCAAATCAATCTTACTTCAACTAAACAATTCTGTCTATGGCTACTATTAAAAAAGATAAAAATTATTAAGCAAATTAATTATTAAAATAAATATTTTTTACCAAAAAACATTAAATTTTAACCAATTGATGACTGGAATAAAACTTTAACAATTATTAACTGTAACTCTTTCTCTTCCAATATACATTTGTCAGGATTTCAATATTTTATTTTATGAAAAAACACATACTCCTGGTAAGCACTTTGGCGATAAGCTTAGTAAGTGCCCAAAGCAATGATGAATTAATGAGAAAATTTGAGAAACAAAAGAATGAAAACGAACAAAAGTTTGATTCTTATATTTCCAAATACAACAAAACCTCCACAACTGCAGAAATTGAAGCACAGAGAAGCAATCTTGCAGGTTTTGACCCAAGCGGAAAACCGTATTTCTATGAAGCAACCGATCTGGATCAGATAAAAAATTCTAATGCAGATTATCTTCAGAACGGAACTATTTCGGGACTAACAGGTTCTTTTAACGGAGAAAATATTAAATATACCGTATTTGACGGCGGAAGGGCGTTTGGTTCACACATTTTTTTCAACAATGCGCCGAACAGAGTCAATAACAAAGAGGCTTCCACGATGAATTACAGCGCTCATGCGACTGCTGTGACCAGCTTTATGGGAGCCAAAGATTATCCATATACCATTACATTTACTAATGGTACTACTCGTGTTACCAATTTCAGAGGAATTGCGCAGAATGCTACTTTTGATAATTACGCTTTCGCAACAACAACTCTTCCGGGAAATTCAACGACTAGTAATATATTTCAGAAAATACTTTTAGCACAGCCAAAAATTTCCAATCATTCATATGGTACTAACCCGGGTTGGGATCAGAAGACCGTTAACGGCTCTCCGGCATGGGTATGGAGCGGATATTATACAAGTCCTAGTACAACGTATGACCTGCAGGGAACGTACTTTACCAATGACCAGAACTATGATAATATCGTATATAACAATCCTTCTTATGTCATTGTAAAATCTGCTGGAAACTCATTCGGGATGGGTCCTACCGGAAATACGGTACCAAAATATTATGTAAGCAACGGTAATACGGTAGAATTTACTGCCACGGATACTGTTCCCTCCAACAATTGCAGCTTGGGCTACGACTGTATAGGATTTGGTTCTTTAGCTAAAAATATCATCGTCGTTGGTGCTTCGGATATCCTTACAGCAACTGACAAAAGATATTCTGCGCCTTCGGATGTCATAAAATCCAGCTACAGCAGTGCAGGACCAAGAGATGACGGTGCTATAAAACCGGATATTATTACTACAGGAACGGATGTGGCAAGCGCCTCTACAGCAGAAAATACGACAGGTAGTAACCTAATTTCTGTAGGTAGCGGTACTTCATATTCAGCGCCTATTGTAAGCGGAATTATTGGTCTTTGGATGCAGATATACAAGCAATTATTCCCGAATCTTGAACTTAATGCCGCTTCGGCAAAAACACTCATGGTGCACTCTGCATCCGAAGCCGGAACTGTGGGACCAGATCCATGGAACGGATGGGGATATATCAACTCTAAAAAAGGAGCAGAATTACTTGTAGGAAAATCAAATAATACAATCATTTTTAATGATGAAGTTTTAAATAGCGGAACTCCTAATCAAAAAGTTGTAACAGCTTCAGGAACCGAACCTTTAAAAGTAACCATCTCATGGATTGACCCAGAATATGTTATTCCTGCAAATTTAACCTGGGCTGATGCCTACAACAACAGAATTTCAAGACTTATTAATGATCTGGATCTAAGAATTATCGATACTACAGACAATACTGTATATTATCCATGGAAATTAAATGCAAATTCACCGATGACTCCTGCTACGAAAGCAGATAACACAGTGGATAACGTAGAGCAAGTTGTTATTGATGCTCCTGTTCCGGGTAGAAATTACAGGGTAGAAATTACCAACAAAGGAAACCTTGTAAATAACAGCGGTACAAGCGCGCCTCAGAATTATTCAATCATGGTAACGGGTTATACACAACAGGTTTTAGCAACGAATGAAACAAGTGCGTTAAATAATCTGACCATTGTTCCTACCATTACAAAAGACGTTGTGAATGTTCTTAAAGCTCCTAAAAAAGCTACATTTAACATCTATGATCTGTCTGGTAAAAAATTAAACAGTGGAACTATCAATTCAGATCGTGAAACTTTGGATTTATCTTCTTACACTAAAGGAATTTATATCATTGAAATAAAGACAGATAAGGATATTATTTCTAAAAAAATTATAAAAGAATAATATTATTTTCATTTGAATTATCATAGCAAAACACTAACAGTTGTTAGTGTTTTGTTTTTTGTTTATCTTTGCTTTCTATGGAAAATACACTTCACGAGAAAGTTTCTCAGGATATTTTGCTTAAAGCTTACAATCATATGATGCTTGCAAAAGCGATGGCAGACATTTACGAAGAAAACAGAAATGTTACTAAATACGTTCATAGTACTTCAAGAGGTCACGAAGCCATTCAGCTTGCTACAGCTTATCAATTAAAAAAGGAGGACTGGGTTTCTCCTTATTACAGAGATGAAAGTATTTTGTTGGGTATCGGTTTCGAACCTTATCAACTGATGCTGCAGTTATTGGCAAAAGCTGACGATCCTTTTTCAGGAGGAAGATCTTATTACTCCCACCCTTCGAGCAGAGATGAAAACAAGCCAAAAATCATTCATCAAAGTTCTGCGACCGGAATGCAGACCATTCCGACAACAGGTGTTGCGCAAGGGATAAAATATATTCAGGATTTTAATCTTCAACAATTTGAAAATAATCCGGTTGTTGTCTGCAGCCTTGGAGACAATTCGGTAACGGAAGGTGAAGTGAGTGAAGCGCTTCAGTTTGCGGCTTTGCATCAGCTTCCGATCATTTTCCTCGTTCAGGATAATGAATGGGGAATTTCGGTAACGAAAGAAGAAGCCAGAACTTGTGATGCCTACGATTTTGTGGCTGGATTCACCGGCTTAAGCAGAATGAGAGTGGACGGAACAGATTTCGTAGAAAGTTTCGAAGTCATGAAAAAAGCTGTTGATTTTGTACGAAACGAAAGAAAACCTTTAGTTGTTTGTGCTAAAACAGTTTTAATTGGTCACCATACTTCAGGAGTAAGAAGAGAATTCTATAGAGATGAAGAAGATTTAGCAAAACACAGAGCAAAAGATCCGGGAGAAATCCTTAGAAATCAATTGCTTGAAACTGGTGTTGACGAAGAATTATTAAAGCAAATTACCAAAAAAGCCCGTCTTGAGGCAGAAGAAGCATTCGAAAAAGCGCAAAATGCACCGGATCCTTCTCCTGAAACGGTAATGCAGCATATTTTTGCACCGACTCCTATTACAGAAGAAGTAGGAACTCGTGAGCCTGAAGGTGGAGAAAAAATCGTGATGGTAGACGCTGCCATTCACGCTATCCAGGAATTGATGTGGAAACACCCGGAAGCTTTACTGTACGGACAGGATGTTGGAGAAAGAATCGGTGGGGTTTTCCGTGAAACGGTGACTTTAGGGAAAAAATTCGGCAGCAAAAGGGTTTTCAACACGGCCATTCAGGAAGCTTATATTATCGGTTCTACGACAGGTATGAGTGCGGTTGGATTAAAACCGATCGTTGAAGTACAGTTTGCAGATTATATTTATCCGGGAATCAACCAATTGATTACGGAGATTTCAAAATCAAATTATTTAAGCAACGGAAAATTCCCGGTAAGCAATATCATCCGTGTTCCGATCGGAGCTTACGGCGGTGGAGGTCCTTACCACAGTGGAAGTGTTGAAAGTATTTTAGCCAATATTAAAGGTATTAAAATAGCTTATCCGAGCAATGCTGCAGATTTTAAAGGTTTATTAAAAGCAGCTTATTACGACCCGAATCCCGTGATAATGCTGGAACACAAAGGTCTTTACTGGAGCAAAGTTCCGGGAACGGAGGATGCAAAAACCATAGAACCGGCAGAAGATTATGTGTTGCCTTTCGGAAAAGGAAAAGTGATCATTGAAGCAGATAAAGAGGAAACCGAAAAAGGAAGAACTGTATTAGTAGTAACCTACGGAATGGGTGTTTATTGGGCAAAAGAAGCGGCGAAAAGCTTTAACGGAAGAGTTGAAGTGATCGACTTAAGAACGTTAATTCCACTTGATGAAGAACTGGTTTTCGAAAGAGTAAAAGCTCATGGAAAATGTATCGTGTTAACAGAAGAACAATTGAACAATTCGTTTGCAGAAGCTTTTGCACACAGAATTTCCAAAAACTGTTTCAAGTATCTTGATGCCCCGGTTGAAACGATGGGATCGCTGGATACTCCGGCCGTTCCGATCAACCTGGTTCTGGAAAAAGAAATGCTTCCGAATGCTGAGAAATTAGCCGCAAAAATTGAAGAAATGCTGAAAAATTAACAATCAGATAAAAAATCAAACCTCTAAATATTTTTTAGAGGTTTTTTTTCGCACTTTTTTTATTATTTTTAATCAACATATTGCAAACTTCAAGCACCTATGATCACCACAAAATATGTCAATTACAGACAGGTTCTCAATTTATCGGGCATTCATCTTATCTGGATTTCGGTCTGGTGTACGCTGATTGCGGTTCTTTTCTATTTTTTCAACTGGCAATGGATGATTATTCCCTGGGTTCCGGTAGCGTTGATCGGTACTGCGGAAGCTTTTTTGGTTGGTTTTAAAAATAATCAGGCATACGACAGGCTTTGGGAAGCCAGAAAAATTTGGGGTGGAATTGTGAATTCGAGTCGGTCATTTGCTTCGATGGTTTATGCTTTTAATACTGAAAATGAAGAAGTAGGAACTTTTGACCTGGAAGATCGTAGAAAAAAAATCGTATACCGTCACATTGCATGGCTCTATGCCTTTCGTGAGCAGCTTTTGATCCCCACCGAATGGGAGCATATCAGTGCAGAGGAAGAACATTCACATCATCACATCAATCAAAAAAGAAACAGGATCATCAAAGCTGGATTTCCGGATTATGGGCGAACTCCGATTTTCCTTAATAAATATCTTTCGGAACAGGAGGCAGAGCTTCAGTCGACTTATAAAAATTTTGCGACTTATCTTGTTTCCCAGCAGGCAAAAGATATTAATGCTTTAAAAAATTTGGGGGCTATTTCGGATTTCCATCAGATGCAGCTTCAAAATTCTTTAAATGAATTTTATGGTTTTCAGGGACAGGCGGAGAGAATCAAGAAATTTCCTTCTCCAAGGCAGTTTGCGAGTACCGCATTTGTTTTCAATGTACTTTTTATCATGCTGCTTCCCTTAGGTTTGGTGAACGAATTTGCAAAACTCGGCGACTGGGGAATCTGGACTTCCATTCCGTTTTGTATTATCATCGGCTGGGTCTACATCATCATGGAATTGGTTGGTGATTATTCAGAAAATCCATTTGCAGGACTGATGTTCGATGTTCCGATACTTTCCATCTGCAGAACGATTGAAATTGATCTTTTACAAATGACCGGAGAAACCGATCTGCCCGATCCGATTTCCTCTAAAAATGGAGTTTTGGTTTAAAATTTACAACACAATCGCCGTCGTATTTTTCACTTCAGAGATCATAAACGAACTGTGAGTACTGGCTATATGCTGTAAAGTTGTGAGTTTTGACAACATAAAATTCCTGTAATCTTCCATGTCTTTAACGCCGATTTTTAAAATATAATCATAATCTCCACTCACATGGAAACATTCGGTAACTTCCTGTAAATTCATCACTTCCCTTTCAAACTGAAGGACATATTCTTTTTTATGCTGTGTTAATTTGATGTGACAAAGCACAATAAAATCCCGATTAACCTTATGCCGGTCGAGAAGAGCAACATACTTGGAAATAACTCCCATATTTTCCAGTTTTCTGATGCGTTCATAAACAGCCGTTACCGACAACCCCAGCTTATAAGACAACTCTTTCGTCGTTTGTTTCGAATCTTCCTGCAAAAAAAGAAGCAGTTTTTTGTCAATTTCATCCAATGCCATAGATAAATTTTTGTTAAATGTTTACGATATTCAAATATAATAAACTTTTATTCTATCAAATTAAAATTAACTAGATTTATAATCTAATAATCTAAATTTATGTTGTAATAATTCTGGAATTCTTTCAAATTTATCACTTAAAATCTAAGTAAGATATGAAAGACTTTAATGCTGCTAATGAAATCCAGGATTTACAATATTTTGGAGAGTTTGGTGGAGTAAACCCATCAATTTCAGATAGTTCGACCTACACATTCCTTTCTGCTAAAACGATGTTTGATACATTTGAAGGCAATGCAGATGGCTGTTATTTGTACTCAAGGCACTCTTCCCCGATGAACCTGTATCTTTCGCAGGCATTGGCTAAGATGGAAAACACGGAAGCCGCGAATGTTACCGCTTCAGGAATGGGCGCAATTACCTCTGTCTTACTACAGGTTTGCAAAAGTGGAGATCATATCATTTCCAGCAGAACAATTTACGGCGGAACCTATGCTTTCCTGAAAAATTTTCTACCATCCTTTCAAATTGACACCACTTTTGTGGATATCAATAATGTTGAATCTATTGAAAATGCCATCCAAAAAAACACTAAGATTATATATTGTGAAAGTGTAAGCAACCCACTTTTAGAGGTTGCGGATCTGAGAAAGTTATCAGCAATCTGTAAAAAACACAACTTGAAATTGATTGTTGACAATACTTTCTCACCACTTTCCATTTCGCCGATTGTATTGGGAGCAGACATCGTTATTCATTCTTTAACGAAATTTATTAACGGAAGCAGCGATACTGTGGGCGGAGTCTACTGCGGAACTCAGGAATTCATTAATGATACCAAAAATGTGAACACCGGAGCCTGCATGTTGTTGGGACCAACAATGGACAGCCTTCGTTCTTCAAGTATTCTAAAGAACCTGAGAACGTTGCACATCAGAATGAAGCAGCACAGCCACAATGCTATGTATCTGGCTGAAAGATTTGAAAAAGATGGGTTAAAAGTTTCTTATCCCGGATTAAAATCCCACAAAAACCACGAATTAATGAAAAGTATGATGCATGAAGAGTATGGCTTTGGCGGATTATTAACCTTAGATGCCGGAACCACGGAAAAGGCTAACGAACTGATGGAACTGATGCAGCAGGAAAACCTGGGTTATCTGGCGGTAAGTTTAGGCTTTTATAAAACCTTATTCTCATGCTCCGGAAGCTCGACTTCCTCTGAAATCCCGGAAGAAGAACGCGCAACCATGGGAATTTCCGATGGACTTATCAGATTCTCAATCGGTCTGGATCACGACATCGAGCGAACCTACGAAAAGATGAAAGAATGCATGCTAAAAACAGGCGTTCTCAACCATGAAACCATATCCATATTCTAGTTTATTGTATAAAGGCTGTTGAAAATTCGACAGTCTTTATTTTTTATTTTGGAAGTTTGTAACGTCTTGTTTCTCATTCTGAAAGAGTATAAATAGAGTGTTTATTTATTGCTAAAATAAAATTAATTCCTATGAAAATGCTTCGGGAAAGCATCTTCCGGTTTCATTCTGAAAATATTTAACAAAATCCAGGATTTTAAGAAACCATATCCGTAAGAAAACATTTGAATATAGGTAGAAATCACCGCCATTCCGGCAATACTGATATTTTTAGTAACAAACAAAGCATGAAATAATACCATAAAAGTATACAAACCGTAAAATGCAAGGATAATCCCTCTTCCCAGAATAAAATACTCTAAAAAACCTATAATATATCCCAACAGAAACAAACTTGGAAATGCAAATGAAATTTTCACATAGTTCGGATGTCTTTGGTTAAGAATTGGTCTTGCACAGCCAAACTGATACACCTGCTTTGAAAACTTCCCAAAATCTACCCTGCGTTTATGATACACTGCAATATTATCAAAAAAAGCAGTCTTAAAACCATTTTCCCAAAGCGTCATCGAAAGATCCGGATCCTCACCTATTCTCATTTCTGAAAAGCCTCCTACTTTCTCGAAAACCTCTTTCTTTACGCCCATATTGAAGCTTCTCGGCTGGAATTTTGAAACCGATTTTTTGCTTCCCCTTATTCCTCCGGTTGTAAAAACTGAAGTCATGGAATAGGAAATCGCTTTTTGCATCAGGTTGAAACCTTTATGGGCTTTATCCGCTCCACCAAACGCATCGCAGGCAATTTCGAGGATATCTTTTTTAATATTTTCGATATAATCTTTTTCTACGATCACATCACTGTCCACGAAAACCAGCCATTCGTTTTGCGCTCTTCTGGCTCCGTAGTTTCGGCTCAAACCCGGCCCTGAATTGTCTTTCCTGAAATATTTTATATCCAAAAACTGTTCAAAATTTTGGATGGTAGGCTTCAAATCGATCATGGAACCATCGTCTACAATAATGATTTCAAACTCTTTATCAGTTTGCTGGGTAAGAGAATTTAATAACTCAAAAAGTTCATCTTTTCGATTAAAAATAGCAACGACGATGGAGATGGTAGGTTTCAAATTGAAAATTTTTCAAAATTACTTATTCAGGAAAGAATGCGCAAAAAAGTTTTGCATTAATTAAACGGAAAGCACAACAAAATAATATTTCATTCCTTTTAAAAATTTTGAAGATGAAATTTTAAACAAAATAAATTGACATTTTAAACAAAATCTACAAGGTCCACTCCACCTAACTTTGTCTCAAGAAAATTTTAAAACAATTTAAAAATGAAACTTAATAATTTACAGCAGCCTATCAACTCAGGTTTTAATGCACAATCTACAGCACAAGAAGTTATCAACGGAATTGATCTTTCGGGAAAAATAGCCATCATAACCGGCGGTTATGCAGGAATCGGTCTGGAAACGACAAAAGTTTTAGCCGCTGCGGGAGCTACGATTATCGTTCCGGCGAGAGATCTTGAAAAAGCGAAAAAAAATCTACAGGGAATTGAAAATGCAGAAATTGAAAAACTGGATTTAATCGATCCGGAATCTATCGATTCATTTGCTGAAAAATTCATTTCTTCCGGTCGAAAATTAGACTTATTGATCAACAATGCAGGAATCATGTGGGTTCCTTTGAGAAGGGACAGCCGGGGGATTGAATCGCAGTTGGCGACCAATTATTTGGGACAATTCCAACTCACTGCAAAACTTTGGGAAGCCTTAAAAAAAGCCGATGCAGCAAGAGTGATCAATGTTTCTTCTTATGGACATCAAATGTCTCCTTTTGATTTTGAAGATCCGAATTTTGAGAACAGAGAGTATCATACATTAACGGGATATGGGCAGTCGAAAACGGCGAGTAATTTATTTGCGGCTGCATTGGATGAAAAAGCGAAAAAATTCAATGTCAGAGCCTATTCCCTGCATCCCGGCTCTGTATATGGAACCGATCTGGGACGGGAAGAACCGATAGATCTGTACATCCAAATGGGAACCCATGACAAAAACGGAAAAATAAAACCTGAAGTGGAAGCCAAATTAAAAACCATTCCGCAGGGAGCTGCTACAACGATCTGGTGCGCTACAAGTCCGCTTCTTGAAAATATTGGTGGTGTTTACTGTGAAAACTGCGATATTGCAGAGGTTGACAACGGACAGATCGAGCACAGATACGACGAACCATCGACGATCAGGGGAGTTCAGCCCTATTCTATTGATCTGGACAATGCTGAGCGACTTTGGAAAATGAGTGAGGAAATGATCGGATATAAGTTTGAGGTTATGTAATTTAGCTGGATGCGGGAAGTGGGATGCTGGAGGTTTAAAAAAGATATGTTTTCTTCTACCTATTACTCCCTCCTCCAGCCTCCAGCTTCAAGCTTCCAGCCAAAAACAAAATTTTAACTACATTTATCCTTGAAAATTAATACTACAATGGATTTTCATATCAAATATATCACCCCGGACATTAAACTTTCCACCTATGATGATAAGCTTTTCAAGACGGAAACGGTTTTTGAATTTCATATGCTGGTCTGGTTTATTTCGGGCGAAACGAAAATTATTCAGGCTGATACATCCTACCTTTTCAAAGCAGGAGATATTTTCCTGATTCCGAGAAATCATCTCGCAACGATTATTAATTACCCTAAAGACGGGCTTCCGCACAAAGCTGTGGTGATGCATTTAACGAAAGAAAGGTTAAAAGATTTTTATACAACCTTAGAGATTAAGGAGAAAAATATTCGCGAAGAAGCTAAAATTTACAGTTTTGAAAAACACCCGCTTTTGGAAAGCTGTCTCGCTTCACTCGTTCCTTATTTTGATATAAAAGATTCTTTTCCGGAACATATTGCATCGTTAAAAATCATAGAAGCGATCAGTATTTTAAGGGAAATTGATCCCGGGATAGATTCGGTTCTTGCTGATTTTGAAGAACCCGGAAAAATTGATCTGGTGAATTTTATGGAAAAGAATTATATGTTTAATATGCCGTTGGAAAGATACGGGTATTTGACGGGGCGAAGTTTATCCACTTTTAATCGTGATTTCAGGAAAATTTTTCAGACCACACCACAACGGTGGCTTACCCAGAAACGTCTGGAACTGGCTTTTTATCATTTATCTGAAAAGAATAAAAAACCATCGGATGTTTTTATGGAAGTCGGTTTTGAAGATCTGTCACATTTTTCTTATGCTTTTAAAAAACAGTATGGTTTTGCGCCTTCGATGGTGAAGTAATAAAAAGAAATCCAGTAGGATTTCTTTTTATTCTAGCTCAATAGGATTATATGGTTTAGATTTCGTCTGTTGTTTCACTTCATTACCTTCAGAATCATAAATTGGACCGCGAAAAAATGCAGGATTATCATGATATGCCTTCTGTACTTCTCTGTATTTTTTTCTGGTGACTTTAAAAATCTCATCTTCATTTCTTAAATAAATTTGCATTGGTTTTTTATCCATTGCAATTGCAATAAAATGATATTGATTTTTTTTATCTTCAAGTTCCATAATTAATCCTGGCAAACCATTAAAAATATATGGTCCGTTATTTATCGGAAGATCTTTAGAATACCATGCCGTAAATTTCCTGCCCCGAAATTCTGTCGTAGCCTTCTGACATGTATATCCCAAAATATTTTTTGATTCATTTTCAAGTTTCCAATTAATTATAGGCTGTTCTTCTGAGTATTGATAATTATCTTTTGCTTTATCCTGAATTGTTATAAGATTTTTATTGAGATCACGGAGAAGAATTGGCTTCCATTTACTGTAGAAGGCAAACATTAGATTCATTTCCTTTGCTCCAATTTTATCTTCATGGCTATACTTTTCAACAAGAGAATCATATTTCATAGTATTAAGTTCAAAAAATTTTGTAAACTTTTCACCTAATTGCAAAACACAGACTGCATCTTTTTTACTGTCTGATTTCGGATTCGATATAAAATTTAATTGATAGTAAATATTTTGAATACTTTTATCCAATACTTCTGCCTTATATTTATCAGGAGGTAAAGAGAAATTTCCTGACATTTGAGCTTTTGTAAAAATAAAAAGCAAACATGTTAGAGCGCTAATAAATTGTTTCATATTATAAAAAAACTAAATCCGTACAATGTTACTTGTACGGAATGAATTTACATTAAAAATTAATTACCACATTTAATATCGTTCAAATCCTGCTGAGCATCCAGCAAATCTGCTGGGCTTTCATAATTTGATGCCTGTAGCCAATATACTGCTCCACATGGTGAATGGCATTCAACCCATTGATAAGGAAGTCTAAAAACTTTTCCCTCTTGAGAAGACTTATAAACTTCATTTTTAATTTCAAAACTGTTGTTTACATTTTCTTTTGCACTTGTAAAAGCCGCAAAACTTAAAGCGCTTAATAAAATAAATTTTTTCATTGTTTGTTTTTTTAAAATGTTAATGCCTGATTTTTTAAAAGTATTTCCGGATAACTTTTATGCAAATCTAAATCCCTACCTAATGAAAAACAAATAAAATTTATGCGAATAAATTCGAATAATTTTGTTTTATATTTGTAAAAAATATTTCTATGGTAAAGGAAAAATTAATCAGAGCGAGAAAAGAGAAAAAATTCTCCCAGCAAGATATAGCAGAACATTTGAACATAAGCCAGACTCAGTATTTGCGTAAAGAAAAAGGGGAAATTGAGATTAAAGATGAAGAATGGGAACGTATTGCAAAATTACTGGATGTAGAAATAGAGGATATTAAAGAAGAAGATAATATTAATCATAAATTTGAAAATATAACAGACATTACAAATAGTAATATTGGCAGTAATAATGTGTATTATAATGTGCCAGAATATCTTTTAAAAACCCAGCAGGAATATATTGAACTTCTAAAAAAAGAAATAGAAAATCTAAAGTCCAGAATTGCTGAACTTGAAAAATAATGTAAAAGCCTTCAGATAAATTTTGAAGGCTTTTTTTATCAGCAAAATCCCCTTCTCTGCTATTTCTTTATCAACTTGTACCCTTCATTCTGATCACCAATTTTAAGGATATAAGCTCCTTTTGAAAGATCCTGTACATTAATTTTATTCTCCTTCATTTCTCCTCTTTTTACAAGCTGACCTGCTAAATTATAGATATTAAACTTCTGATCTTTAACACCTTTTACAGTAATCACATCGGCAACCGGATTTGGATATATATTTATATTCTGATGATTTCCATTCACTTCACTGGTTCCTAAAGTCGGCAATACAAGATTTTGAGCATAGGCAAATTTATCGGAATCAAAATTTTTCTGCTCATTAAATACAATTACACTTTGCCCATTAACAGGCGGAAGAGAAGATACATACGATTTTAAGGCTGCAAAAGTAGCCAACGGCAAATATTGCTGAGGCCATGCAAAATCTCCATTATCATTCAGCATTACAGCATGCAAAGAAATATTAAACATAGAAGGAGGCATATTCTTCTGAACTACAAAATACGGCTTATCATTTACCAAATAGAGATTTCCTGTGTGCATCATGGAGCTTGCATTAATCGGGAATACCTGTTTTGCATTATCCGTGAAAAGCCTTGCTCCCGTATTCTTATCAAATTTCTGCACATATTCTCCGTAAGCCGTTTGTGAACTGTTACTGTAATTTGCAATAGCCCAAATATTAGGTGACCCCGGAGTATGCGCAATTTTCATATCCATCTCAAGGTTGGTCTGGTTGATATCAAAATCTGCTCCATCTGCACCCCATGGTAAAGTGCCGTCTGCATTTATTCTCTGCAAATAATCTGCAAATCCTGATCCAGAACTTCCCGTAATACCATAATACACAACATTTCCGTCTGCAACTCCTCCGTATTTTGTAAACATGGCTGTCGTTTTAGTTGAAATCTGTTTAGGTGTACTCCACATTATCGTCCCGTTAAGGTCAAGTTTTTGTGCAAATAAATAGGTATCACCCGCCGAATTTATAATTTTATGAAAAACAACTTCAAATTCATTATTCGTAAGTTCAAATAAGCTTGAAGCAACCGTCTGTTTTGTGGGATCATCGGACATGAGAGCCACAGGAGAGCTCCACATCGCCTGTCCGTTGGAATTAAACCTCTTAATTTTCAGATAGGTTTCATTAGTCGGTTTATATGCTACCAATATATCATCGTTGGATAAATGAAGAATACTTAACTGATCTCCCTGCCCTACACTGATACCGTTGGGCCACACAGAATTCCCCTGTGGAGTGATTTTAAAGATATAAGAATCATGATTACCTCCGGTCCCATTTACCGCTACATACAGATTGTTGGAAGCATCTATTGTCGTTTTTATCAACTCGACAGAGCCATTCATCATGATTTGATCGGTTATTAAAGCTCCATAAGGTCCTAGCTGTCTGTTCCCGTTTTGATCTAAAATCTGCATCCGTAATTTATATCCTGTAGGAATAGCCGGATCCGATTGCCAATAAACCACATATGTTTTTCCATCACTCATCCTTTGTGATTGTGTAATAGATATCGAGTGATCTACTACTTTCATATTTTCATCGGTATTAGAATTCCATTGGGCTTTTACTGCTAAAACTGAACATAGCAATACACACATTGTAAATAATTTTTTCATACTTTTTGTTTAAACGTTTAGTCGAAATTAAAAAAATAAATCCCTAACTGGTCATTTATTTATGTTAAAAAAATTATAAATGTTGATGGACAGAATAAGTTTTTTTTATCTGGTTGATAAAAAAATATACCCTTGAAATATAAGAAAAGAAGTGAAAATATTACACAAATAAACCTGATTCAAAATAAACACAAAAAACCACAGAAATAGCAAGCAAAATAGTCGAACAACTAAAAAACAACCATTGGAAAACACTTTTAAAATAATATTTTTCCAGTGCATATAAAATGAAAAAGAACAATAAAGAAACTGCCAAGCCGATCAATGAACCGACAATTAAAGTTTGTAAATAATTTTCCGCAGGTATGGGATCTTTAAAGACAAAGAAAAATAAAACCGAAGCCGCCAGAAGAAAGCCAGCACTTATCTTTTCTACAAAGTATTTTGATTTTTTTTTAATTCTTGACTTTTCATCGTAGCCAGTATTCGAAGATGATGAACCACTAACAAATAAGTCCACAGCATCCGTGACTACATCAAAAATTTCAAGAAAATCCCAACTCATAATTTATGTTTTCACAAAAATAAAATTAATTTGGAAAATATTGCAATCCTTCGAAAACTTTATATTCGAATTAAAAAAATAAAATATGCGCTTTGTCAGGCTGAGGTTCTCAAAGTCTCCTGTTCAACAACCCTTCGAGAGCCTCAGGGTGACAGAAAGTATAACTACTGGTTTTTTAATTAAAGGAAATAAAATACTAAGATTGTCAGGCTGAGGTTCTCGAAGCCTTATTCAAATTTTTCAGAACCTCATATGACTTTGTCTTTTATAATTTAATATTATTTTTCCTCCAATTTATGTACCTTCTTCGTCCCTTCATACATCTCATACTGTAAAAATCTCGTCTCTAATTTTCCATTAAAAAGCTTGATTTTCCTTGACGGGCGCAAACCAATTTTCTTCACCGCTTCAAGATCAGAAGAAATCAGCCAGGCTAAGGTATTTGGATAGCTCGTTTTGAACGTATCCCCTATTTTCTTGTAAAAATCATCATCGTTGATTGAAATTCTCTCATCGTAAGGCGGATTGAATACCATTAATAAAGGGAAAAGCTCTTTCTTGGAATCAAAAAAGTTTTGTTTTTTCACCTCGATTACGTCTTCCATTTCAGCTGCTTCGATGTTCATTCTTGCGGCGTTCAGCATTCTTGCATCAATGTCATAGCCAACAATTTTTCCGTTAAATTCTTTGATTCTGTTAATTCTGAATTCTTTAATTTTCGTAAACAATTCAGCATCATAATTTTTCCAGTTTTGAAAGGCGAATCTTTTTCTGAAAATCTGTGCCGGAAGATCCAACGCAATCATCGCAGCTTCGATCAGTAAAGTTCCCGAACCGCACATCGGATCGAGGAAGTTTCCTTTTCCGTCCCAGCCTGCCAGTTGAAGCATTCCGCTGGCTAATACTTCATTAATTGGCGCTTCTCCCTGCTCTTTTCTGTATCCTCTTTTAAACAAAGGATCTCCCGAAGAATCCAGAGAAATCGTAATCAGTTCCCTGTCGATATGAAGATGAAATTTGATATCCGGCGTTCTGGTTTCAACATTCGGACGTTTCTTGAATTTTTCTTGAAAATAATCCACAATTGCATCCTTCATTTTCAATGTTACAAACTGTGAATGTTTAAAAGTTTCAGAATTCACGGTCGCATCAATAGCAAAAGACTGATCGACATCCATGAATTCTTCCCAATTGAATTTGAAAAGTCTGTCATAAAACTGATGCTGATTAAAAGCCTTAAACTCATGAATCGGAACTAAAATTTTTAAAGCTGTTCTTGCAGAATAATTAATTTTATACAAAAAGCCCAAATCGCCTTCACAATTTACCGCACGGTTTTTTACCTCAACTTTTCTTCCTCCTAATTTTTTGATTTCTTCCGCTAAAATTTGCTCTAATCCGAAGAAGGTTTTTATCTGAATCTGTAGATTTTCTATATCCATGATGCAAAAATAATGATTTTAGTTGTTGGTTGTCAGTTTATAGCCAATAGAAATCATTACAACTTATAAAAACCATCGCCCAACAACGATGAAGTGTAGACCAAAAAACACTATTTTTGCACTATGGAATGGTTTGAATCTTGGTTTGATACCCCTTATTATCATTTGCTTTATAGTAACAGAGACTATACGGAAGCTGAAAATTTCATTACAAAACTGACTGCAGATCTGCAGCTGCCGCCGAATTCTAAAATCATAGATCTGGCCTGCGGAAAGGGAAGACATTCGGTTTTTCTTAATAAACTGGGCTATGATGTTCTGGGACTTGATCTATCGAGACAGAGTATCGAATTTGATAAGCAGTTTGAAAATCAGACATTGTTATTCGATGTTCATGATATGAGAAATCCGATTGATGCAGATCCTATGGATGCGGTTTTCAATCTCTTCACCAGCTTCGGGTATTTCGATAATAAGAATGATGATAAGAAAGTTTTCCAGTCTGTTTATGATGTTTTAAAACCGGGCGGATTTTTTGTTCTGGATTACCTGAATGAAGAATATGTAAGAAAAAATATCATTCCTGAATCTATCATTAAAAGAGGTGATATCGAATTCAAGATCTGTAAAAAAATTGAAGGCAGACATATCATCAAGGATATACAGTTTGAAGACAACGGAAAGTCTTTTCATTTCTTTGAAAAAGTAAAACTTCATACCTTGGAAGCCATTAATTCTTATGCAGCAGATTGTGGTTTTGAAAAAATAAAAATCTGGGGAGATTACCAGTTGAATGAATTTAATAAAGAAACTTCGGTTCGTTGCATTAATTTATTTAAGAAAAACTAATGATAGCAGTAGTATTACTGATTTTAAGTGTAATTGCAGGGGTATTTCTCGGAAAGCATTTTGGTAAAAAAGAAAAACTGGCGAAAAATTTATTGATTTTAAGTGCCGGATTTCTGATCACCATCTGTCTGAACGAGGTTTTTCCGCAGGTTTATACTTCCGAAATCAGCGGTAGCCTTGGGATTTTTGTGATTGCCGGGGTTTTACTGCAAATGATTCTGGAGGCATTGACAAAAGGTTTTGAACACGGCCACTTTCATCATCACAGCGAACATAATATTTTGCCTGTAGCTTTAATGGTGGGGCTTTTCGTGCATGCTTTTATTGAAGGAATACCTTTGGCTAATGAAGAACATGAGTTTTCTCCTTACCTGTTGGGAATTGTCTTTCACAACCTCCCGATTTCATTTATCCTGGGAGCTTTTTTATTCAACAGAAAAAATGAGTCTAAAGCTTATCCTTCCTATCCATCATTATTAATCGTTGCTTTATTTGCTTTGGCATCACCGATGGGGATGTTGCTGGGAAATTATTTTAATCCTGATTTACAGCCTTATTTTCTGGCTATTGTAGGCGGAATTTTCCTGCATATTTCATCCGTTATTATTTTCGAAAGCAATAAAAACCACAATATCGACTGGGTAAAGATCGGGCTGGTCATTGTGGGAGTTTCTTTAGCATTAATCATGCATCTTTTCCACGAGCATCCTCACGTTGGACATCATCATTAGATCTTATTTTAATTTAAAAACATTCTAAAAAACGTATATACTTCACTATACATAATTTTTTCATTAATTCTCTTAATCACATACCTTTTCAGCTTGAATTTTTTATTATAATTGGAGTCAAAATTAGTTTGTATTTAAAATAATTAACTAAAAAAAAGATTCAACAACATTTCAAATAATATATTTTATCAAATCATTATTATTTTACTTTATTATTTATTTATTATTTAAAATTTTTCACTTAAATTTAATAAATATACAATAATTTAACACTATTTAATAAATAAAAATCAATCAAATCAATATTTTTTATACATTTGTGACAATAAATTCACAATTGTATGAGAAAAAATGCTATCAATTTAAAAAAAGTAGGCGTAATCTTTTTTTTAATGCCGGGATTGATTTATTCCCAAAACACAAAAGAAAAAGACACGCTGAAAGAACAAAAAATTGAAGATGTAGTCATTGTTGGATACAAAACACAAAAGAAATCCAGTCTTACAGCAGCCGTTTCGGTAATTTCGGACAAAAAGCTAAAAGATACCAACACTTCTGATGTATCCAGCATGCTACAAGGAAAGGCTGCCGGCGCCCAGATTATGCAAAGCGGAGCACCCGGCTCTACCGCCACCGTAAAAATCCGGGGAACTTCTACGATTAATGGCCCCACTGACGCACTTTGGGTAGTAGATGGCGTAATGATGAATGGAACTCCAAATTTAGATCCCAACCAAATAGAAAGCATTAATATTCTAAAAGATGCGACCTCAACGGCATTATACGGATCTAGAGGTGCAAACGGAATTGTACAGGTATTTACAAAATCCGGAACTTCTTCTGGAAAAGGAACTTTGAATGTATCTATGAATACATCTTTTAATACTTTCACCAATGGAAAGTTTAAACTGATGGATGGTGAGCAGTTTTATGATTATTTTAATTCTTTACAAAATGTCCCTGCTACTGCACCAAGAGGAGTAAGAGCTCCCGGATATAATTGGCTGAAAAACGGAACACAAACAGGAGTCGCCAAAAATTATACGGTAGACTTCAGAGGAGGTTCCCAGAATTCCAAAACTTATATTTCGGGAAATTATTATGACGAAACCGGAACGATAAAAGGATTTGATTACAACAGATTGTCTTTCAGAATTAATCATGAACAAACGGTAAAACCATGGTTGATCTTAAAACCAAAAGTAAGTTTGTCTTACACAACGGGCAAAGATGTAAGAGCATCTCTATTTGAAATGTATCTTAACTTACCTTGGGACAACCCGAGGGATGCCAACGGAAACTATGTAAATCCAAATACGTCCGTCTGGTATGGTAGAGATCATAGGAATTATCTCTACGATCAGCAATGGAATTACGGAAAGAATAATCAACTGGATTTGGTAGGAAATATGGATGCAGAAATCAAAATTACAGATTATCTGAAATTCATTACAACCAATAACGTTACTTATAGAAATTTCGACAGTATGTACTATATAGATCCCAGATCTATATCCGGTGAGAGCAACAAAGGAGAATTATCCGAAACTTATCTAAAAGACATCAGTAAGTTTTTTAATCAAATGTTGAGATTCGATAAAGATTTTGGCGTACATAATGTGAATGCACTTGCAGCATATGAATATTCTGACCGATTTTATAAGACATCTACAGCGGGTGTATTTGGTGTCGTGCCAGGAACTGATATTTTCGACACAGGCGCATCATCCGGACATAAACCATCAGGAACTAAATTTGACAGAGCATACAATGCACTTTTATTCAATGCCGAGTATGTATATGATAAAAAATATTTTGTTCAGGGGTCTTTACGCAGTGAGTCTTCTTCTGCATTTGGAGCGAATCACAGAAGCGGATTATTCTACTCTTACAGTGCAGGTTGGAATGTTCACAAAGAAAAATTCTTCCATGTAAAACAAATTAACGAATGGAAATTAAGGGCCAGTAGCGGGCTTGTCGGAAATACACCGGCTCCCAACTACGGATGGCAGGATCTTTATGCCTTGACTCAAAAATACAATGGCCAAATAGGTGCAACCTGGTCTCAGTTGGGAAATCCTGACCTTACGTGGGAATCCATTGTTCAAAATAATATCGGTACAGATATCAGGGCTTTTGATAACAGATTGACCATTAATATAGATTATTTCAACAACAAAACAAAAAATTTATTAGCCCTTGTTACACTTCCTGCATTAACAGGTGTCGACAGGCAATATCTGAACATAGGTGATGTGAAGAATAAAGGCTGGGAATTTAATGTGAATTATGCTTTCATAAAAACAAAAGATGTGACATGGGATCTTGGTTTCAATGTGAGTACCTACCAAAACGAAGTACTTTCTACCAGAAATAATGCAATACAATATTTAAACAGCAACGGAGCTGCAATTCCCGGATATGATGTAACTTCTTTCTATATGAGAAAATGGATGGGCGTAAATCCTGACAATGGTGCAGGTCTATGGGAAGTAGTAAATGCGGATGGAAGCAAAAGCCTGACATCTGACTATAACAAAGCAAGTTTGCAGGTGGTAGGAAATGCAACTCCTGACTATTACGGATCTTTTAGCACCAATCTTACCATCAAAAATTTTTATATGAACGCCAATGTCTACTTCTCACAAGGTGGACAAATCTATAACTTTTACAGATCATTTTTTGATTCTGATGGTGCATATCCCTACTACAACCAGATGGTATTACAAAATGGATGGAACCGATGGGAAAAACCAGGAGATATTGCTACCCATCCTGTGGCATTATATGATAATAATAATTTAACAAATAACACCTCATCCCGTTACCTAGAGGATGCTAGTTTTGTGAAGCTAAGATCCATTAGATTTGGGTATAATTTTCCGAAATCTTTAATAGAAAAATTGAACGTAAATACAGCCAGCATTTTCATTATGGGTGAAAATTTATTCACTATTACCAAATTTTCAGGGGTCGATCCTGAAGTTGGTCCACCAGATAGTGGAACTACATATTCCGGCACTGCGGGAGGAATTTATCCTATTCCTAGAAGATTTTCTTTAGGTTTTAACTTTTCTTTTTAAAAAAAAAATTATGAAAAAAATACTTATATCATTAATAGCTTTATCTTTCGTCTCATGCAACACAGATCTGTCTCCGTATGACTCTAAAGAATCAGACGTCATCTTGGCAGATGCTACAGGGCTGCAAACCATTACGATAGGAAACTACGCTCTTCTAAAAGGAGATGCCAATGCCGGAGGATTTTTTAATAATCTTTATAGATTTAATGAATACAGTGGTGATAATGTGAACATAAGTGGGGTAACATCAGATAATTTTTTCTATTATTATAATTATAGAAATATTAAAAATAATGTTCGTACCAACATAACTTGGAATTCCGGCTACAAGGCTATTGTAGGCTGCAACAGAGCGATCGCAAAATTTGCTGAAGGAACAGATGCAACAACAGACCAATTACTTGGAGAAAATTATTTTTTAAGAGCATATGTCTACTTTTCTTTAGTTAATATGTTTGGAAGGCCTTACAGTCAAGGAACTCAAAATCTGGGAGTTCCACTGAAAATATCTGATGATATAAATGACATCCCTCCAAGAGCAACTGTCGGCGCAGTATATGATCAAATAGTAAGCGATTTAAAAAAAGCAGAACTACTCATGAATATTGACAAATCCAATGTTTATGCATCCAAACTAGCTGCTGAAGCGCTACTTTCCAGAGTATATTTATATATGGAAAATAATGATAAAGCCATTGAATATGCTGATAAAGTGATCAATTCCGGAAAATATATGCTTTTATCCAAAACAGATCTACCCTCTTATTCCACCAAAGTACCTGAAAGCAATACGGAAACCATTTTTGCTTTTAAATATAATAAAGATGGCGATTATGCTGACGGTTGGTCTACTGTAGGATCCATGTACGCCAATATCCAAGGCGTTGGCTGGGGAGAAATGTATGCTTCATCCACTTATCTGGATCTTATCAACCAGCATCCGGAAGATGCAAGATTAAAATTTATTGTTCCTAAATATACCACTTCTCAAGTTCCGGTTGTTTATTGGGTACAACAAGAAACCAACTCCGCGGGAGGTGCAAACTACAACTACAAATTCCAGCCGACTTTTATCCAAGGAGGAAATACCTATTTCACAATGAATGGCGTGAATTATCAAGTTTTTACAGAAGTAACCCCTTTTAAAACAAATTATTATTTTAATAATTCAACAGGCGGAAAAACGTATGTCTATTCAGACTTTGATATGGATAAAAGAAATGGATATCCCAAATTTTTCGTCTATAAATGCTCTCAGCAAGAAGGTATCGCACAATTATGGTCTCCAGTGATTGTAAGACTGGCAGAAATGTATCTGAACAGAGCTGAAGCGTATGCTAAAAAAGGAAATACAACTTCTGCATTAGCTGATGTAAACGTAATAAGAACCAGAGCAGGAATTCCAACCTATTCGTCTGTTCCTGCGGGGCAAACTCTTCTCAATGTAGTTCTTGATGAAAGAAGATTGGAACTCGCTTTTGAAGGGCAAAGAAAATTTGATATATTCAGAAACAAATTGGATATGAACAGACAATATCCAGGTTCGCATCTCAATGGATCAAATCCTTTCTATACAGTACCTTATACTAGTAATAGAATTGTAGAATACATTCCGGAGCAGCAAATACAGATTCAGCCCAATCTTATTCAAAATCCTGATTAGAAAAAACCCGGCTCCGAATTAAAAATTCGGAGCCGGGTTTAATTACTCATTACATCATCCGGAAATTAGAATTTCCATCCGAATGTAAGAAAGAAGTTATTTCTGACATTCTTCACATCTGATACTGCGAACGCATCGCTGGAGATCAGATAGTTCGGTGAATAATAACCAGATTCTATATTGTTAGACGGATCTACGACCCCTCTTAAGAACGGATTGCTGTATTTTGAACTTATATTCTGATAAGAAGCATCGATGTAGAAAGATTTGAAATCATATCCGACACCGAATGACAAAGCATTTCTATCGTTCAGAATCAAGTTGTTATATGATTGATCCGTCACATCTCCGCTATCAGTATATCTGCTCACGGTTAAAGCATCAAAAGGACTTGATGTATAAGCATACCCTCCTCTCAATCTGAATTGCTTGATTCTATATTCTGCACCGATTTTTAATTCTGATAAATTTTTATAATCTTCCTTAAAGAAATCGTTCAGTTCAGCTTCTGCATCGCCGTATTCTTTATATTTTGGTTTTGTCAGTCCAAGACTATAGTCAACATTTAAAGCAAAACTTTTACTTGCAATGAACGCAGCACTCACAGTCGCCTTAAGCGGAGAAGTGAATTTTCTGTTTTCAACGGCAATATCATCTCCATAAATAGGATCGTTGTAGAAGTTATAGCTTCTGTCGATATTCCAGAACATCGGAGTTTCTAAAGCTGCTCCTAATCTGAAATTCGGGCTTAGTTTTCCGATTACCCCCAATGAAGCAGAGAAACCGTTTCCTCTTTCATAGAAAGGTGTGTTCTGCTTGCTGAAATATTCTGAACCGCCAGTAGACAATGAGTTGAAAATAGCTGTATCAGACTGATCGATCGAAGAATTTAAAAAATTCAATCCGGCACCGATGTATAGATTATTATTATAATTTGCACCTACCCCAACGCTTGTTTTTGATAAATATCCATATCTGTCATAAGCGTGTCTTCCGAAAGAAGCACTGTTGGTCGCGTCAAAATCATAGATCAAGTTGCTGTTACCCGGAGTTTCAATATAGTTTTCAATAGATTGGTTGGAGTAATTCACCCCGATATTGATAAACTTCCAGGCACTTTCAGTCATCAGCTGGAACGTCATCACTGCTCCTACGTTTCCAAGGTCAGCTTTATTAATGTTGTATCCGTAAGATGCCCCTGCGTAAGAAGATGTATTCTTATTACTCATAATGGACAGTGTTCCCGAAACCTCTCCTGAAATCGCTACTCCTAAACCAGCCGGGTTAGTAAGTAAAGAATTCGCATCACCTCCCAAAGCACCATTAGAACCTGCCATCGCATTAAACTTAGCAGAACCTACACTCGGCGAGCCGGAATAAACATCTACAGTATTTCTTATCACAGAAACATCTTGAGCCTGCGCAAAAAATGCTGCAGAAATGCTCATTGCTACTAAAGATTTTTTTAACATTATTTTTTTGAATAGTTATTAATTTTTAAAAATTATCTTCCACCTCTGAAGCCTCCGCCTCCGCCGCCACCGGATCTGAATCCGCCACCGCCGCCGCTTCCGCCGCCAAAGCCGCCACCTCCTGATCTGAAGCCGCCTCCGCTGTTGGAGTTGTTGAAGCCACCATTGTTTCTAAATCCGCCGTCATTTCTGTATCCTCCATCATTTCTGAATCCGCCGTCGTTTCTTCTAGATTGAGATTGTTGGTTATAATTAGGTCTTACCTGAGTTCCCGGATTACGGAATCCTCCTTGAGGTCTTACTCCGTTATTGTTAGACCCTCTGAAACCACCTTGCGGTCTTACCCCATTATTGTTAGATCCTCTGAAACCTCCTGTATTGGTGTTTCCGCTTCTGAAACCACCGCTGTTAGAATTGCTTCTTCTGAATCCTGAATTTCCTCCATATTTATTGGCAAAGCTTCCGTTGTAAGAATTAAATCCTCTTCCGTCTGCTCCACTTCTTCTGTAGTTTGGTCTGTAGTAGTTACCACCCCAATATCCGCCATATCCCCAGTAAGGGTATCCATAACCTCCGTAATATCCGCCCCAGAAAGGATCATAGTAGCCCCAATATGGTGAGTAACCCCATCCCATATTCCAGCCGCCCCAACCCCAGGAGCCTCCCCAGCCCCAAGAAAGTCCAAGACCCCATCCTCTGTTCCAACCCCAATATGGGCTGTAGCCTCCGTACCATCCCCAAGGATAACCCCATCCCCAGGAATTGTCATAATAATTGGTTTCACTTCCTGCATAGCTTCCCCAGTCGGAGTCTGTTGCAGTGGTGTTCCAGTTATAATTATTCCACTCATCATATCTTCCTTCTCTTGAGTTGGCTTCGGCATTTTGGATCACGTTGGAATCATCCTGATAGTAATCATAGTCTTCTCCTACTCTGTTTCCTCTGTCACTGATGACCACGCCTTCCGGAAGTGTATCTTTATTTGGGTCATAATAAACGCCATCGGTCTCGCTGTAGCCACCCACCTGAGCGCCACAAGACACAAGTAATAATCCACCTGATATTGCTAAAATCCCTTTAGATTTTAACATACCAAGCAAATTTTTATGTATATTTTTTTTCATGATAACGTAAAGATTTTTAATTTAAATTATATTTGCAATCTGTACCAAAAATGTACCAAAACACAGGTACAAAAAATCTATCAAAAATAGATTTTTATTTTTAGATAACAATAATAGCAAAAAGTTAAAAAAATTTAAAAAAATAATGGCAAAATTAACCTCAAGAAGCGAAGATTACAGCAAATGGTATAATGAATTGGTTGTAAAAGCTGACTTAGCTGAGAACTCAGGAGTAAGAGGTTGCATGGTAATAAAACCATATGGCTATGCAATCTGGGAGAAAATGCGTGATGAAATGGATAGAAAATTCAAAGAAACAGGTCACGTAAACGCTTATTTCCCCCTTTTTGTGCCCAAGAGTTTGTTTGAGGCTGAAGAGAAGAATGCAGAAGGTTTTGCTAAAGAATGTGCAGTAGTTACTCACTACAGATTAAAAACTGATCCGAATAACCCGTCAAAACTGATTGTAGATCCGGATGCAAAACTGGAAGAAGAACTTATCGTTCGTCCTACCTCAGAAGCAATTATTTGGAATACTTATAAAAATTGGATCCAATCTTACAGAGATCTGCCGATATTGATCAACCAGTGGGCAAACGTTGTCCGTTGGGAGATGAGAACACGTCTTTTCCTGAGAACAGCAGAATTTTTGTGGCAGGAAGGTCACACCGCTCACGCGACGAAAGAAGAAGCTATTGAAGAAGCAGAAAAAATGAATAATGTATATGCAGATTTTGCAGAAAACTTCATGGCGATGCCTGTGATTAAAGGTTTAAAGACTCCTTCTGAAAGATTTGCCGGAGCTGATGAAACGTATTGTATCGAAGCATTAATGCAGGACGGAAAGGCTCTTCAAGCGGGAACATCTCACTTCCTGGGACAGAACTTTGCGAAGGCTTTTGATGTAAAATTCACCAACAAAGAAGGAAAAATCGAACATGCATGGGCAACATCTTGGGGAACTTCTACCCGTTTGATGGGAGCTTTAATCATGACGCATTCAGATGATTTCGGATTGGTATTGCCTCCGACTCTGGCGCCAATTCAGGTGGTGATTGTTCCAATTTTTAAAGGAGAGGAGCAATTAGAGCAAATCAGTGAAGTGGCTTTGGAAATCCAGGCTAAACTGAGAGCAAAAGGAATTTCTGTAAAATTCGACAACGACACCCAAAATAAACCGGGCTGGAAGTTCGCAGAATACGAGTTGAAAGGAGTTCCTGTCAGAATCGCAATGGGACCGAGAGATTTGGAAAACAGATCTGTTGAGATTGCAAGAAGAGATAATTTGACAAAAGAAGTTCGCTCGATCGACGGATTAGATTCTTATATCGAAGAATTATTAAAAACGATTCAAAAAGATATTTACGATAAAGCTTTTGAATTCAGAAACGGAAATATCACCAAAGTTGATACTTACGAAGAATTCAAAAAAGTTCTTGAAGAAAAAGGAGGTTTCATATATGCACACTGGGACGGAACGGCTGAAGAAGAAGAACAGATCAAGGATGAAACCAAGGCAACGATCAGATGTATTCCTTTGGATGATGATGTGGAAGAAGGCGTTTCTTTAATTTCAGGAAAACCATCTAAAAGACGAGTTTTATTTGCAAAAGCATATTAAAAATTTCCTAAATAAAATTGATAAATCTTTAAAAATTCTTGTAATTTTTAAAGATTTTTTATTTAAAAATGATATTTAGACGTTTTTTTGTTTAAATTTATAGGACATTAATCTCAAAATAATTTATTATGTCTTTAAATGTCATTGATTTAATTAAAGGACAATTAGGTCCCGCTTTAACAACTCAGGCTGCCTCTCAATTTGGAGAGAGCGAGTCAGGTATTTCAAAAGCAATCGGAGGTTTATTACCTGCGATTATAGGTGGTTTGGCCAACAAGTCGGATAATCCGGGAGTACTGGATGCCATCACCAATGCCTCATCGAGTGGAATTTTAGGAAACTTAATGGGAGAATCTTCCAACAATTCTATCATTTCCAGCTTATTGTCTTCAATTTTTGGTGACAAATTGGGTGGATTAGTAAATACCATTGCTACGTACGCAGGAATCAGCAACAATTCTTCAAGTTCTTTGTTAAATCTTGTAACAGGAGCTACGGTAGGTTCTATCGGAAAATATGCTGCCGATAATAATCTGGACAGATCAGGGATTTCGAGCCTGCTGAATGACCAGAAAGGAATCGTTTCTACATTACTGCCTGCAGGACTTTCTTTAGCTTCATTAAATATTGGTGATTGGGCTAAAGGATACAAGTTTGATAATGATAATGACACAATAAAAACACCTACTTCGGAAGAGCCTAAAATTGAGGTTACGAGAAGTACAACACCTACAGGAACTTTTCCTGAGAGAAATAATAATGAAGGCGGAGGCTCGATCTGGAAATGGTTGCTTCCGCTTTTACTTTTAATTGCTGCAGGA
Source organism: Chryseobacterium wanjuense (assembly GCF_900111495.1). NCBI lineage: Bacteria > Pseudomonadati > Bacteroidota > Flavobacteriia > Flavobacteriales > Weeksellaceae > Chryseobacterium > Chryseobacterium wanjuense. The sequence continues at coordinate 2,503,449 of NZ_FOIU01000001.1, forward strand.
TATTTCCTTTGGAAGCAATGTGATAAGAAAACGACCACAACAACTACAACAGGAACAGATTCTACGGGAACAGTTCAGGATACGGCTACTGCGGTTTCGTCTTCCGATACGGCTGCTGCTACAGCTTCTACCGGAAAAGTTGATGAAAATATCGACCTGAACGGAACAGCATTAAAAGGCTACAAAGGAGGAATGGAAGATCAGATGATCACCTTCTTAAAATCCGACGGATATAAAAATGCTGCAAACGACGAAGCTTTGAAAGATATGTGGTATGATTTTGACCATGTAAATTTCAAATCAGGAAGCGGAAACCAGCTGGAAGCAGGGTCTGAAGGACAGCTTCAGAACTTAGTTGCTATTTTAAAAGCATATCCGGATGCAAAAGTAAAAATCGGCGGGTATACTGATAAAACAGGAAATGAAGCCGTAAATCTGAAAATCTCTACAGAAAGAGCTAACTACATCAAAGACTGGCTCGCAAAACAAGGCGTAGGCGGGCAAGTTCTTGGAGCTGAAGGATACGGAAGCAAATTTGCTAAAGTAGATGCAAGCGCATCAGATGCAGAAAGAGCTTCAGACCGAAAAATGTCTGTAAGATTTGCAAAATAATCTTTAGAACCAATAAAAATTAAATCCCGGGAAGTAATTTTCGGGATTTTTTTGTGTCTTAATTTCCGTGTTTATATTTATTTAATTAAATTTGTTAGTCATTTCTAACATTTATGAATCTGAAATTAAAAAGCGCTTGGCGAAAAGATAAAACATCACACTCCTTATCAGAAGTGTATTCTTCTATAAAAGTTCCTCAGAAAGGAAGCTTCTGGAGAAAATACCTGGCCTTCGCCGGACCCGGGTTGATGGTTGCCGTAGGATATATGGATCCCGGAAACTGGGCTACCGACATTGCCGGAGGAGCTCAATTCGGCTATACCCTGCTTTCTGTGATTTTAATTTCAAATATTTTTGCGATGGTTTTACAGCATTTGTCTGTGAAGCTGGGCGTTGTTGCGGAAAGGGATCTCGCGCAGGCTTGCAGAGATCATTTCAATCCTACGACCAATTTTATTCTGTGGGTTTTCTGTGAAATAGCCATTGCAGCGTGTGATCTTGCGGAAGTCATCGGTTCTGCAATTGCCCTGAACTTATTATTCCATATTCCGTTGACTTGGGGAATTGTGATCACTACTGTAGACGTTCTAGTGATTCTTTTGCTTCAGTCTAAAGGATTCCGGTGGATTGAAAGTATTGTTGGCGGATTGATTTTCATTATTTTAGCCTGCTTTATTTATGAAATTATAATTTCTCAACCTGCATTTAAAGAAATTTTAGGTGGATTGGCTCCAAAAGCTGAAATCATCCAAAATCCTGCAATGCTCTATATCGCCATAGGAATTTTAGGGGCAACCGTAATGCCGCACAATCTTTATCTTCACAGCAGTATCGTTCAGACAAGGGATTATCCGCGTAACAGGGAGGGGAAAAAAGAAGCAATCAAGTTTGCGACTTTAGACAGTACGGTTTCATTAATGCTGGCTTTTTTTATTAATGCGGCTATTTTAATTCTGGCTGCGGCTACGTTCCACACCACGGGGAACAAACATGTGGCAGATATTCACGATGCCTATAAGATGCTGACTCCGATTTTGGGAGCTTCCATGGCAAGTATTGCTTTTGCGATTGCTTTGCTGGCTTCCGGACAAAACTCAACTTTAACGGGAACTCTCGCCGGACAAATCGTAATGGAAGGTTTTTTAAATATAAAATTAAAACCCTGGCTGAGACGTTTAATAACAAGATTAATTGCCGTAATTCCGGCTTTGATCGTGACCATCATTTACGGAGAACAAGGTACCACTGATCTACTGGTTTTAAGTCAGGTTATTTTATCAATGCAGCTTAGCTTTGCGGTTGTTCCATTGGTAATGTTTACGAGTGATAAAGCGAAAATGGGCGAATTTGTCAATAAACCGTTTTTGAAAATCTGCGTTTGGATCATTTCGTTTGTTATTATTATTTTAAATCTTTATCTCTTGTATCAAACGTTTTTTGGAGAGTAATCGAATTAACTTTTATTAGGAATTATTTCTCGTTTGCCGCAAAAAATGTAAACCACCCCGTCAAAAATTCATTCTGAATTTTCGCCACCCCTCCAGAAGAGGGGAATTAACACACAGCAACTAAAAACAAGTAACGAGCAACCAACAACTATCAACCACAATCTGCCTAAATGTCTCACTTTTTTCTTTGGCAGACTCTTTGTCAATAAAAAGGAAAATAAATATTGAATTATGGAAAATCAGGATATTAACGAAGAAAGCATCAATAATCAGGAAGAAACGAATATTCAGGATGAAGCAACATCTGGGGACAATGTGACAGCTACTCCTTCTGCTGAGGAACTTTTGGCAGAAGAAAAAGACCGCTACATCAGGTTATACGCAGAATTCGAAAACTATAAAAAAAGAACAGCGAAGGAGAAAATGGAATTTTTCCAATACGCAAACCAGGATATGATGATCTCTATGCTTGGGGTGCTGGATGATTTCGAAAGAGCTCTTAAAGAGATTGCTAAAAATGGCAATACCGCTGACCTTCAAGGTGTTGAGTTAATCTATCAGAAATTCAAAAACAGACTTACCGAAAAAGGCTTAAAAACAATGGAAGTGAAAGCTGGAGACAGCTTTAACGTAGATTTCCATGAAGCCATCACGCAAATTCCTGCGCCATCAGAAGATTTGAAAGGAAAGATCGTAGACGTAATCGAGACCGGATATACTTTAGGTGATAAAGTGATCCGTTTTGCAAAAGTAGTTACAGGAAATTAATAAAGTCAATGATGAATCGCTTCGCTGTGAAAAGTTAATTTAAAAATTCACTTAGTCACTCTTGAAGAATTCACTCAAAGAAATTCACTTACAAAATTATGTCAAAAAGAGATTATTACGAGGTTCTTGAGATCAGCAAATCTGCATCTGTCGACGAAATAAAAAAAGCATACCGTAAAATGGCCATCAAATATCACCCTGATAAAAATCCGGGCGATAAAGAGGCTGAGGAAAAATTCAAAGAAGCAGCTGAAGCTTACGAAGTTTTGAGTGACGAACAGAAACGTGCAAGATACGATCAGTTCGGTCACGCAGGAGTAGGCGGAAACGGCGGCTTCGGTGGAGGTGGTTTCGGCGGCGGAATGAACATGGAAGATATTTTCAGTCAGTTTGGAGATATTTTCGGTGGTGGATTCGGCGGGTTTGGTGGTGGCGGCGGTCGTCAGCAGGTGAAAGGTTCTAATTTAAGAATCAGAATCAGGCTGAACCTTGAAGAAATGGTAAACGGAACCCAAAAAACTATCAAAGTTAAAAAAATGAAGATGGCGGAAGGTGCCACTTCAAAAACCTGTCCTACCTGCGGTGGTTCCGGTGTTCAGATGAAAGTGATGAACACGATGTTTGGCCAGATGCAGACTCAGACAACCTGCGGAACTTGCCAGGGAATTGGGAAAGTAGCAGATAAAATTCCGGCTGGAGCTAATGCTCAAGGGCTGGTAAAAGACGAAGAAGAAGTAACCATCAATATTCCTGCAGGGGCAAGAGACGGCATCCAGCTGAATGTAAGAGGAAAAGGTAATGATGCTCCTTTCGGTGGAATTCCGGGAGATTTGCTGGTGATTATTGAAGAGGAAATCGATAAAGTAATCAAAAGAGAAGGCGACAACCTTCATCAGGAATTATATATTTCATTTGCTGAAGCAGCGTTGGGAACGAAGAAAGAAGTTCCGACAGTGGGCGGAAAAGTAAAAATTACCGTTGACCCTGGAACACAATCCGGAAAAATTCTAAGACTGGCCGGAAAAGGTCTTCCTAGCATCGACAGCTATGGAAAAGGTGATATGTTTATCCACATCAATGTCTGGACGCCTCAAAAGCTTACGAAAGAACAAAAAGATTTCTTCGAAAAGCAAATGTCCAGCGGAGAAATGGTGGCAGAACCTTCCGGAAAGGAAAAAACTTTCTTTGAAAAGGTAAAAGATTTATTCAACTAAAATACAAAAGAGACTTTTTTTAAGTCTCTTTTTTTTATTCTTTAATGAAAATTTTAAAGCAAATATTTCACTTTTCTATTAATAAAAACCAATAATAAACTTACGCTTGTTAAGGCACCTAAAAATATCAGGTTTCTAAATCTCATCTGGGAAGTATAAATCAAATTCATCAACAACGGATGAATGAGGTAAATTGCCGTAGAAATGCTTGCCAGGATTTTGGAATCCGTTTTCACGGGAATATTTTTGCAGTATAAAAACATAGCCGGACAAGCTATTAACAAAGAAAATAATAAATCAATACTTTCACTTTGGTTTAATTTAAAAACTTTATAGTTTAAAAAAGCTTCAAAAATGACCAACCCCATAGCAGCCAATACAAATACAAGCGAAGGTTTTTTCCTGATATCGATCTGTAATTTTTTAATTAAAAATCCGATGCCCAAAAACGGAAAACAAACGAATAAAAAGTTTCTGTAAGTAGGGAAGAAATTCATTACAGAATCAATTTTACCTTCAAAATAATGCGCGTTCCCTAAAAACTGTATCGCATAGCCGCAACAGAAAAAAAATAAAATCAATGAAAATAAAATTTTAACTGATATTTTTCTAAAAGCGAACAGAACTATTCCTGAAAAAAAAGTCCCGATCAGGTACCACAAATGATGAAAACCAAAGATAATGTTTGCTATATAGCTGTCTTTTTCCTTCCAAAGCGAGATGTAAATAACCGTCCAGATAGCGTATAGAATAAAGATTCTTATCAACCATTTTTTCAGTTTCTGAATATCGTCTACATAATAAAAATAATATCCCGTAATAATCAGAAAAACAGGAACCGCCGTTCTGAAAAGCCCGTTGACCAAGACATAGCTTAAAGAAGGATACACATTTCTCAACAAATGCATATGCAGGAACATCACAAAAAATGCAAGAATAATCTTCAGGATATCAATGGATAAACTTCTCATAACAAACAAAAAAAAGCTTATGAAATACGGATATTGAGTGTATTCATAAGCTTTATATATTTTAAATTTTAAGCTAAATTATTTACGTGGTCTTAAAGAATAAATCTTTTTTCCGATCGTGAAAAGCGCCACAGCAGCCAGTCCTCCTACCAGTCCTAATGTAAATTCCTTAAGAATTGATGGCCATGTCGGGAATAACTCGTGCAGATAATGGATATTGTGGGCAAAAATTCCTCCTGAAACCAGCACCAGTGCGATTGTTCCTACAACTCCTAGTAATTTGATGATTATCGGAAGAGCTTTTACCAAAAAATGTCCCAGCTTTCCAAAAAATCCTTTATCGTTGCTTTTTTTGATTAATTTAAACCCTGCATCATCCATTCTTACGATCAATGCAACGATTCCGTAAACGCCTACTGTCGCTATAAACGAAACAAAAGTCACGGTAAGGATTTGCGTCAGTAAAGGATGATTTTCCTGGATAACCGTTCCTAAAGCGATGATCACAATCTCAATAGAAAGAATAAAATCCGTAGTAATGGCTGATTTTATTTTAGATTTTTCAGATTCTTCGGAATCTTCTTCCACTGTAATTTCCTCTACCACTTCATATCCTTTTTTGGGACGGTGAAACAAAAACTCGATAATTTTTTCAACCCCTTCAAAGGCAAGGTAAAGTCCACCCAAAATAAGGATAACTTCTATGGCAGGCTTGTAGAGCCAATTCAACAGAAATGCAATAGGAAGAATAATCAGTTTATTAATAAACGAACCTTTGGTGATCGCCCACAAAACCGGTATCTCCCTTGAAGAAAGGAAGCCCGTTGCTTTTTCTGCATTTACCGCAAGGTCATCCCCAAGAATTCCCGCTGTTTTCTGAGTTGCCAGCTTACTTGTAACCGCCACATCATCCATCAGAGCTGCGATATCATCCAAAATTGCAAAAAAACCAGATGCCATAGTATTTTAATGTTTTTTTAATATCTGTTAAGTTCAGCAAAAATAATGTTTTAATTTCTTTTTTAAGAATCTACGGAACTTATTTGAACTTTTTTATTTACCACAAACGATTAACACATTAGTCATTTAAGTTCATTACAAACTGCAAATAAGAACACATAGGTTTAAAAATCTTTGATTTTTATTATTTTACAAACTGTTCCATTTTTCTTCTGGTTAAATTTTCTAATTAGGTTTCAGGAATGGCAAAAATCATCTTTATAAATGTAATTATCAGCATATTTTTCTGTACATTTATTCTATGAAAAAGCTGATTCTTAAATACCATTTCTTTGTTTTGGGGTTGATTGGCTTTATACTAAATTCCTGCAACACAAAATTCAGAGTTTGGGTAGGAACGAATGACGAACAGAAAATCTACAATCTAAAATACGGAGAACACAAAAAGCAGAAAATGGATGTTTTCCTGCCGTCTCATTATCCTGAAAATTCTCCGGTTGTTCTGATTGTTCACGGTGGTGCCTGGAAATACGGTCGAAAAGAGCATATGATACAAATTCAGAAAATGCTTTTTAAGAACAATATTCCGAGTATCAATATGAATTACAGACCGGTATCAGCATCAAAGAAGATCACTTACCGGGAACAGCTGGAGGACATTCATGCGGTGATTGAAAAGTTTAATTCTTTGGCTCAGAAAGCAGAACTTCAGCCCAACAATTATATTCTATTGGGTGAAAGTGCAGGCGGACATCTGGCTTTATTATATGGATATCAAAACCCGGATCAGATTAAAAAAATTATCTCATTGAGCGGTCCGACCGATTTTTATTCACCGGAATACTTACATTCGTTTTATTCAAAATATTCTTCCCCGACGGTTCAGAAAATGGTGGGTGAGAAATTCCAACGCAAAAATTTGTCAGAAGCATTCAAAAAAGCAAGTCCTATTGCCAATATTTCCAATGTTCCGACTTTATTGTTTCAGGGAAATCAGGATTTTTTGGTGAATCAGAAACAAGGCTTGGCTTTAGATTCTTCTTTAACGGCGAATAATGTTCCGCATAAATTGGTTTTCATGAAAAACTCCGGTCATGCACCAAGATTTTTTAGTAAAATGAAAAGAGACAGTATTATTTATCCTAATATTTTGGAATGGATTAAAAATGAGTGATGGGTAATTGGTGATAATTTCTAAGTTAAGCTGCTTCGACGGAGCTCAGCATGACAATGCTGCTAGTACTAACTGTTTTTATTCAACTGTAAATTTGTAGCGATGTCATGCTGAGCTCCGTCGAAGCAGCTACAATAAGAATTTAAATATCAAAATAAATCCTAATTAATAACAAAAAAACCTCCGAAAATCGAAGGTTCATTTATATTATTTAAATTAATTCTTATTTTTCTTCATCTTCATCAAAATTATGATTTTCATACTTCGAGAAATCTTGTTTTTTCCCGAATAAAAATTTGAAAATCACTGGCAAAGTTGTTACCAATACGATAACGATGATGATTAATTCTAATTTTTTCTTTAAATCTATTCCAAACTGTTCGATGAATAATTTATCCAGATAATGTCCTGAAAAGATTAATATAAACGACCAAAGAACAGCCCCGATCACATTATCTCTAAGAAAATCTTTTTTATCCATTTTTACGATTCCTGCAACGATGGGTGTAAAAGTTCTTACAACCGGTAAAAATCTTGCCATAATGATCGCCAAAGCCCCATTTTTTTCGAAGAAATCATGAGCCTGATACAAATATTTTTTCTTGAAAAGCATCGTGTCCTGCTTTTTGTATAAAGCTGAACCCGTTTTTCTTCCAAAATAATATCCAACCTCGTTTCCGATAATCGCTGCCAATGCTACAGAAGAAGCCAAAATGAAAGTATCTAAAAAATCGCTCCCTGTGGAGCCAAAAGTCTCTTTGATAATGTCGACAGCATAAATTCCCGAAACGAAAAGCAGTGAATCCCCCGGTAGAAAAAATCCTACAAAAAGACCTGTTTCAGCAAAAATAATAAACAAAATCAACCAGAACCCTCCTAATTTTATATAAAACTCAGGATTCAATAAATCTTTCCAACTGTTATAATCTTCCATACATATTCATGAACAACAAAAATAAGCTTAATAAACGTCAAACGGAAATTAATTATAAGATTTTAACTAAATTTAAAAGTGATTTTTACAAGTCCATATCATCATCCGAAACGGCCGTTCCATCCGCCATCAGGAATGCTTTCAGGAATGGTGTGATATTTCCGTTCATTACAGAATCCACATCCGAAGTCTCGTATCCCGAGCGAACATCTTTCACCAATTTGTAAGGATGCATCACGTAATTTCTGATCTGGCTTCCCCACTCTATTTTCATTTTGTTGGCTTCGATCTCATTACGGGCTTTCATACGTTCTTCCAACTCCATTTCATATAATCTCGAACGAAGCAACTGCATCGCTTTTTCCTTATTCTGAAGCTGTGATCTTGATTCTGAGTTTTCGATGATAATTCCTGTCGGTGCGTGGCGAAGACGAACGGCAGTTTCAACCTTGTTAACGTTCTGACCACCCGCTCCGGAAGATCTCATCGTTTCAAATGAAATATCGGCAGGATTGATATTAATCTCAATCGTATCGTCTACCAAAGGATACACATACACCGAAACAAAGCTCGTATGGCGTTTCGCATTAGAGTCAAAAGGAGAAATTCTTACCAATCTGTGAACTCCGTTTTCACCTCTCAGGTATCCGAAAGCAAATTCGCCGTCGATTTCCAAAGTCACGGTTTTCACTCCGGCTACATCTCCTTCCTGGAAGTTCAGTTCACGGATTTTATAGCCTTGCTTTTCCGCCCACATGGTATACATTCTCATCAGCATGGAAGCCCAGTCGCAGCTTTCCGTTCCACCGGCTCCGGCAGTGATCTGAAGTACAGCAGAAAGCTCGTCACCCTCATTGGAAAGCATATTTTTAAACTCAAGGTCTTCGATTTTCTCGACTAACTGAGGAAAAGTTTCGTCCAGTTCTTTTTCAGAATCCGGATCTTCTTTGGCAAAATCTGCCAAGACCTGTAAATCTTCAAACTGCGTGTTGATTTCTTCATAATCTTCTACCCACTTTTTCTTGGAACGCAACTGTTTTAGAAACGTTTCGGCTTCTTTTGGATTGTCCCAAAATTCAGGAGCAGCGGTTTTTTCATCATCATTGGCAATTTCTATCTTCTTTTTTTCGATCTGAAGATATTTATGCAGGTCATCAATTCTGGATTGAATTTCTTTTATCTGGTCGTTGTTGATCACGAATGTTTATTTTTTTGCAAAAATAAGGATAAAATTATGAGTAATGAATAATGTGCAATGAGTAATATTTTTCAAGTATATTTACTTTTATAATTTTTTGATCGAATGGACATTAATGAGATAAATGTTTTGCTGAATAAAAGAAATGGAAATTTTGCACAATTGAAAAAAATCATTGTATCAATGAATTTAATTCCAGCTCTTTCTAAAGATCAATTTGATTTATTAGCTGAAAAAATATTGAAACAATTGGAAAATAATTCAGATTATGATAAAGTAAAACAAATCGTTGAAAATGAATTAACTGTTACGTATGGACTTTGTCGTCAAGAATTTGATTCAGGGAAAATCACTGATGCGTTTTTTGATTGGTGGGCTAAAAATTGAATTTAAAAATGTGCTTTTAATAAAAAGGTTATTGTAACTAATAAACAATGAATCAGAATAATATATGGCAGCACTGTTTTTGCACCAAATTTATCCATAAAGAAACCATAAATGGCGAATTGAAGTAATCCTATCGTAAAAAACAATGATGAAATTTTCTCCGGAACTACAATTCCGAAAGTAAAAAAAGGAAAAATAGTCATCATTGGAAGATAGCTTCCATGACCTCCACCAGCAAAAAATATTACAAATACTAAAATTGGAATTGTTAATATCGCAAAAAGGTTTGTGTACTTTTTATTTTTCATTTTTTAAATCATTTCAGCAACAATTTCCCCAATTTTCGGAGCCAGCGCCACTCCCATTCCTGAAAGTCGAACGGCACAGAATTGTCTCCCGGAAACCTGTTTTACAATTGGTGTTTTTTCTGAACCCATCGCCATAATTCCTGACCATCGAAGGGAAATTCCGACATTTTGGCCGGGCAAAATTACTTCTTTTAAAAAGTTTTCCAAATGGTTTTGCAGAAATTCTGTGGTCTCAAAATTGGTCGTTTCTTCTGTTTTAAAATCCTGATTTCTTCCGCCACCCAGCAAAATCCTGTTTCCAAGATTTCTGAAATAATAGAATCCTTCATCATAATGGAAAGTTCCCTTCAACTTTAAATTTTCAATAGGTTCGGTTAAAATTATCTGTCCGCGAGCCGGAATTATTTCTTCTTTATTTAAAAATTTTGAAGCAAAAGCATTGGTACAATGAATAATCTGATTTGATTTAATAGAAAGATTTTCAGACAATTGAACTTCAACCTCACTAAAATTCTCAACGATATTTTCAACTTCTGTTCCGAAAAGGAATTCTATTTTTAATTCATAACATTTCTCCAACAGTTTCTGCATCAGTTTCCCGGAATGCAGGCTTCCTTCACAAGGGTTTTCAATAAGAAATTGTGATTTTCCGAGTCCGAATTCTTTAATTTTATTTTGATTTAAAAAATAGGTTTTTTCAATTCCCGTGATCGATTTCAGCTTTTCATTTACCTCATCAATTCTTTGTAAAGGCTCATCATTATTGAGAATTTCAAATCCTCCGTTCAATTCAAAATCGATTTCATTATTTTTAAAATAGCTTTGAATTTTCTGAAGGCCTTCAAACCTTATCTTTACGAGTTCCAGCGTTTTTTCCCAACCCATTTTCTCAGAATCGGCAATGACTTCCGTAAGGCTTCCGAAACAGGCAAAACCTGCATTTCTTGTTGAAGCACCCAACGAAATGGCATTCCGTTCTATCACTAAAACCGATTTTTCAGGATATTTTTCTTTAATGGAAATGGCACTCCAAAGTCCTGTAAATCCGGCTCCGATAATGATAATATCCCGGTTTCTGTAAAATGTTTCAAGCTCCCAAACGCTGCTATTCATGAGTGTTTTTTGTGAATGGTGAATGGTGAATCCGCTTCGCTTGTAAATTTTTAATCTTATCAATAAATTCACAATTAACTTGCAAAACAAAATTCACAAGCGAAGCGAATTCACCCAATTATCCCTGACTATCCTCTTCCCCGTTGTGATGAAAACCAATGGCTCTTCTGGGTTCTTCCACCACTTTGTAAGCATCAAGCTCGGTTTTCAAACTTTGAATTCTGTACTGAAACTGGTCGAAATTATTGATAATAACGTCCTCCAAAAATCTCGCAATCTGATCCAGATATTCTTCGGTAAGCTTTCCTGCAGAATCCCTTAAAGCTGCATTAAGAATGGTCTGATCGATTTTCAGGTTTTCATTTCTGGTTCTCTGGTACAGATTTTTTATTCTCTTTTTTAAGCTTTGGGTAAAATCAATCAGCATCGTATTGCTGAACGTTTTCATCTGGGACGAAACACCGTGCCAGAAAGGAATTTTATCGGCTTTGTTATGTTTTAAAATTTTAAATAAAAGAGAATCTTCATCAAGATCTTTGGTCATCGCATAGAGAATGATTTCGGATCTTTCTGCCAGATTTGGTGGGAAAACAGGGATCATTACATCAAACCTTCCCGGAGCGAGAATTTCTTCATCAATTTCCGAAACAGTATTGGCGGAACCAACCATTAACAACTTTTCCTGCTCAAATTTTCCGATATAATGAAGGATGACCTCTTGGGTTTCCAGATTGCAGGAAGCGATATCTTTTTCGGCTTTTCTGGCCATCATGATTTCGTCGAAATCTTCCAAGAACATCAATACTTTGTCCTCTTTCATGATGGTTGACAGAAAATCATTAAAATCTGTTTTGTTGCCGTCTACAAAAGATGTTCCGAGATAGTGTTTTTTAACTTCTTTGAATTTGTATCCGATAATTTCCGCGATTTTATTCGCCCAGAATATTTTGCCGCTTCCCGGAGGTCCGTACAAAATAATTCCTGCCGGTTTGTTGATTCCCCAGTCTTTAATCTGCTGCGGATTTAAAAAAGGTTCCAAAATATTCGAAATATAAAAGAATAAATCCCTATATCCGATAAAATCTCTATGCTGAAGGCTGGTTTTGTGCCCAAAATAATCATAGACAAACTGATAGTTTCCGCCTAGTTTATTATCAATTCCATAGCTGGAAATCGATGATTTGAAAAACCCGTTATCAAAAATATTCGGATTGCTTTCCTTGATGGCTTTTTCCACCTTTTCTTTAGGCTGATTAATAGTTTCGGCGATCTGTTCCAGTGTTTTGGTTTTCTCAAGATCCTTTTCGTATGATCTTAGAAATTCTATATTTTCGCGGGCAAATTTTTCAAAATCTTTTTTTACTTCAAAGTTTGTACTGATGCAAACTCCCAGCTCAAGATCAAAATCCTGAATAAATTGTTTGATAGCTTCTACAGAAACATTAAGTTCTTTTGCTAATTCAATTAACTTCATAACGGTCGATTAATTCTACCAAATTTAATGTATTTAAGATTAAATGTAAATTGATTTATGATAATTCTTGTAACAATTTATCATTTACATAGACTACTACTATGTAAAACAAATTACATGGAAAAAATTTTGTCAGTAAAGAATTTGACTAAAAAATTCAAGAGAGTCGTAGTCAATAATATTTCATTTGACGTAGAAAAAGGGAATGTTTACGGGCTTTTGGGACCTAACGGCAGCGGAAAATCTACTACTTTCGGAATGCTCCTTTCTACCATAAACCCTACTCATGGCGAGTGGTACTGGTTTGGAAAAAGAGGAACCGATCCCGATACACTGAAAAAAATCGGCGCGATCATCGAACAGCCCAATTTCTACCCTTATTTAAGTGCAGAAACCAACTTGAAGATTGTTGCTGAAATAAAAGGAACACCTCAACAAAGAATTGATGAAGTTTTGCAGACCGTTGGTCTTTTGGAAAGAAAAAAAGATCCTTTCAGAACCTATTCACTGGGGATGAAACAACGTCTTGCCATCGCTTCCGCCATGTTGAATAACCCGGAAGTTCTGATCCTTGATGAACCTACCAACGGGCTTGATCCTGAAGGAATTATCCAGATCAGGGACATCATTAACAGTATTGCAAAACAAGGCATTACGATCATCATTGCCAGTCACCTTCTGGATGAAATTGAAAAAATATGCAGCCATGTTATTGTTTTAAAAGAAGGAAACTCAATTTATTGCGGAAGAGTGGACGAAATGACCGCCAACAACGGTTATTTTGAATTAAAAGCAGACAACAACACCCAACTTTTGAACGCTTTGAACGAACTTCAATGGTTTACATCAGTTCATCAGGATGGAGAAATTCTGAAAGCCCAGATCCGCGATGATGCATCAATTTCTGCGTCAGCTTTGAATCAGAAACTTGTGGAAAAAGGTATTTTTCTTTCTCATCTTACCAAGAAAAAACTGTCTCTTGAATCTCAATTCCTTGAACTTGTAAAAAACACGAACTAATCATGATAAAACTATTAAAACTAGAATATTATAAAAACTTGAATTACAAACCATTCAAGATTTTCACGGCACTTTATTTTGCGATTCTTATTGCTTTGCTTTTCATTGGATTGGTAGATTTAAATCTTTTTGGAAATCCAATTAATTTAAAAGAGCAGGGAATTTACAATTTCCCGGAAATCTGGAATTTTACGACATGGATTGTTGCTTTATTGAAAATTTTCTTAGGATTAATCATCGTTTTCTCGATTTCGCAGGAATTCAGCAACCGAATGTTTAAGCAAAATACCATTGATGGATTAAGCAGAAAGGAATTCATTAGTTCAAAACTATTAACAATAACAATTTTTACCATAATTTCGACTGTCGTTGTCTTTGCCATTACCATGTTTTTGGGATACCAATACTCGACAACCACCGAGTCTGAAATGGTTTTCAAGGAAATTTTCTTTATTGGAAATTATTTTGTGAAGCTCTTTACATTCTTTTGTTTCCTGATGTTCCTGTCTATTTTATTGAGAAAATCGGTTTTCGTATTTCTTGCCTTTTTCGTTCTCTGGATTGGTGAAGGTGTTCTGACAGTCATTGAAAAATTCACAAAAGTACAAGGATTACAAGGGCCACAAAGAGAACATGTACTGCAAAACGACTTTTTTCTGACACATCTTTTACCTTTGGAAAGTATGTCGAATCTGATTCCCAACCCGATGATGAGATTGAATCTCGCAAAAATGATGGGCTTAAAATACGAATTTCACTACCCTACGGAAAGCATGATCGCCTGTCTTGTTTGGTGTGTGATTTTTATTTTGGGATCTTACTGGATTTTGAGAAAAAGAGATTGGTAGATTTTAATTAACATATTTAAAATATAAAAGTGATTCATTTTGAGTCACTTTTTTTATTTTTTGGCTTAAAATTTTCATTCAGTTTCGACAAAATAATAGCTATGAAGAAAATTTTCTATGTCCCGGGATTGATCAGTGCATTGCTGCTTCCGATTTTGTTTTGGTATTATGGAAATCAGAGAGTTCATCCACAATATACTGTGATGGATTTGGGACTTCCTGCAAAACATCAATACAATGATAATTTTGATAATACATTTGAGCCTTATAGAAATTGGAATTATAAGAAAATTATTGTAAAGCCCAATACAGCTTTAAAAAATCAACCATATTATGTTTCGGAATTAAAAAAACTTCAGGCAAGAAATGAAAAAGAAACAGGAATTGAGTTTGTGATTGGTGATAAAAACAATTATCAGGATTTTATTGCATTAATTGATGCCATGAAGTTGGCAAAACAGGAAGCTTATGGTGTTGATGTAGGAAAAACCGATCATTTTTTTGCGGTTCATTTTTATAAAGATCCGAATGAAACTAAAAGAGAACACAACTCTATTTGCGGAGGTGTTGTAGGAGGTGAATATTATGAAGAAAAGCCCGTTTTGAATTTAGTCAGACCTGAAACTCTTATTGATCATGTTCCCAAACAAACTTATTACATCATCTTTGGATTTTTATTGTTTTTAAATATTTCGATGTTCAGTATTAAAGAAAATCTTCAACTAAAAAGAACACTTGTATGAAAAAAATATATTACTTCCCGGGATTGATCAGTGCCTTACTGGTTCCTGTTTTGTTTTGGTATTATATCAATCCTCATGTGGATAAAACCGTGTATAATGTAATAGATTTTGCGCTTCCCATAAAATTGGCAAAAGATAAAAGTAATTTTGACTCTACTCTTGAACCTCTCAGAAAATGGAGTTTAAAAAAGATAAAAGTCGATTCCGGGAAAGCAAAAGAAAATTCGAAATTATATGTTTCAGAAATTCAACAGCTTCAACAAAATAATGAAAAAAATACGGCAATTGAGTTTATTTTAAATGAACAAAATACCTATGGAGATTTTGTATCTCTATTAAACGATATGGCCATTGCAAAACATGAAAGCTATGCTTTGGATATGGATAAAACAGGGAATTTTCTGGTTCCGGTAATCCATAAAAGCCAAAAAATTGAGGAAGAAGAATTTGAATGTCTTCTATGTGACGATGTTATTAGAGATTATGAAGATCCGTCTATAACAGATGCAATTTTAGATTTTATTAAGAGACAATTTTACAGTATTTTTTTTGAAGATATTTCCAAACTTCCGAAAGGAGCTTATTACATCATCTTTGGATTTTTATTGTTTTTAAATATTTCAATGCTAAGCATCAAAGAAAGATTTCAGCTACAAAGGGTACTTTTTAAGTAGATTCTTCACTGCGCTCCACTTCGTTCCGCTCCGTTCTGAATGACAGAGCGTCGGCTTTTAAATTTAAAACAAAAAAAGACTGCCTTTCGACAGTCCTTCAATCACCTTACTTACATTTATTTCTTATCTTTTTCAAGTAAAGAAATGTATTCTCCATATCCTTTTTCTTTCATTTCCGCTTTCGGGATAAACTTCAGAGAAGCACTGTTGATACAGTAGCGAAGTCCGCCTTTGTCCGCCGGTCCATCATTGAAAACGTGTCCCAAATGCGCATCTCCGGTTTTACTTCTCACCTCTACTCTGGTCATTCCGTGGGTGCGGTCTAGCTTTTCGTCAATCAATTTTTTAGTAATCGGTTTTGAAAAACTTGGCCATCCACAACCGGACTCAAATTTATCAGTTGAAACAAATAATGGCTCTCCCGTTGTAATATCCACATAAATTCCTTCACGGGTTTCATCCCAATATTCGTTTTGGAAAGGTCTTTCCGTACCGTTTTCCTGAGTTACGTTATATTGTTCGGCAGTCAGTTTTTTCTTTAAAACTTCCTTATCCTGTTTTTGATATTTCACGTCTTTGGATTCCTTTTTTGGAAGCGGGTTTGCATTTCTTGCCATTTCAAACAATCCCGGTTCGATGTGGCAATAGCCTCCCGGATTTTTATCCAAATAATCCTGATGATAATCTTCCGCTCTGTAGAAATTTTTCAACGGAATTGTTTCTACCACTACCGGTTTGCTATAGTTTTTAGCTAATTTTTCAACTTCTGCTTTTACAATTGCTTCCGTTTCTTTGTCGGTTGAATAAATTCCCGTTCTGTACTGGTTTCCTCTATCATTCCCCTGTTTGTCGATGCTTGTCGGGTCAATTGTTTTAAAATACAGATCAATTAACAGCTTCAGATCAACCTGTTCAGGATCATATTTTACCTTTACGGTTTCCGCAAAGCCTGTTGTATGGCTTACAACCTGCTCATAGGTAGGGTTTTCGGTATTTCCGTTGGCGTATCCAACTTCTGTTCCTACGACTCCGCGCACCTGTTGAAAAAAGTGTTCCGTACCCCAAAAACATCCCCCTGCAAAATAGATTTCTTTTACATTTTTAGTATCCATATTAGTCTCATTTTCTTTTTTTATTCCGGTGGATTTTTTCTTTAAAGAATCTCCACAACTTGTTGCAAATACTGCTATACCCAGAACGACTCCGAGTAATATTAATATGCTTTTCATATTTATCTTTTTATTCATTTTTTCCATTTAAAATCATTAATCCAAACCCTAAAAACAGTACATCTTTTACAATGAAAAAGTCTGTTACAGGAATTCCATCCACCACTTTCCAAATATTTGGAGTTGTAAACAAATAGCTTAAAGTGATAAGGAAAGTGAAAATCATTCCGATTCCGGCGTACTTTCTCAGTGATGCAAATTTCACACTAAACAGTAATAGTAAAGCAATGATAATTTCTATCACTCCGATAGCATTTGACACAGCCTGAACACTTACAAAATTATATACGAAAAATGTCAGGAAATGGTTTTCTATTAAAGGTTTTATCGCACTGGCCTCAGTGGGCGTGAATTTGAAAATTCCGATCCAGAGTAGAATAAGCGCTGCCCCGAATAACGAAATATAATAACCGAGCCTGTATGTCGGGCTTCGTTGATTGATCATTGGTGTAGTTCCGTTCATATTGTTAAGATTTTGAATTAATACTTTATTATTTTCAAAAGTATAGTCGGAACAATTTCAAAATCCTGACACCTTTTTTTCTAAATATCTAAATTTTTAAATACTTTTTCTTTAAATCCCTGAATTTCAGAATCATTAATTTTAATTTCCTTCTCCTGAGAAAGTTTTCTTTTTAAAATATCGTCTAAAATTTCCAGTTTTTCTTTATACGCTCTGCACCACTTGCAGATTTTCAGATGCAGATTGAGCTTCCAGTTCTCTTTTGGAGAAATGTCGTCTGCATTGCGTTTTTCCATGAGTAAAGTCGCTTCACTGCATGGTAAAAATATAATATGTATTAGTTTTTTTAGCATTTTTTCAGTCCTTATGATTTTGCAAACCAATTAAATTCCAGACACTCCCTCAACTGCATTCGGCTTCGCTGTAAAATCTTCCAAAGATTAGTCGTAGAAATATTCAATTCCTGACTCACTTCCGGTGCTTTTTTTTCTTCAAGATAATACATTTTCATCGGAATCTTCCATCTGGAGGGCAAATCTTCGATACAATCCTCTAGTGTTTTATTAAAATCTTTGTCATCGAGAAGCTCGGTTTCTTTGTTGGAAGCATCCCAATCATTCAGGACATCATCATTTTTCCAGGAACCGTTTTCATCAAAAAAATGGTCTAGTTTTATTTGTGGTTCTGCTTTATATTTTTTGCGATAAAAATCGGCAACTTTTCTGTTTAAAATAGTCATCAGCCAAGTCAGCGGCTGGCTTTTCCCTTCAAAAGAGTCATACGACGAAAAAGCCGAAATAAAAACTTCCTGAACTACATCTTCCGCCTCTACTTTATCCGACAACAGGTAAACCGCTCTTCTCAACAATGCCCCCGAGTATTGGTCTATCCAATTTTTGAGTGTTTCGTTTTTTGTCATAGCAAAGCTTTATCTTTTCAGATAGTAACGAAGATAATAAGTTAAAGGGAAAGTGCAAAAAAAATATGCAGTATGAAAATTCCCCTCCTCTGGAGGGGGGCGAAAATTCAAAGAACTTTTGACGGGGTGGTTTTCAACAGTATCCTTCTCCTAGCCCTGATTGAAGTGAAAATCCCGCAATGGAGCGGCGGAACGAAGTGGAGCCGCGTAATGAGGAATTGCAACGGAAAGCAGGAAATAGCTCCTAAAAAAGAAAAGAAGTTGGAAAGCCGGATAATGGAAGTTTATCTTATTCAGAATAATAGATTTCTCCTTCGTCGAAAAGACAATGTTGAAGCTTAACATTACTAACAGCTTAAAGAATAAAACTATTTTTACATTGCTTTAAAAACCTTAAATTTGCATCTTATCAAAAATTTGTAAAAAGCAAAGCAATATATCATTATGACATCACAAGAGATTCGTCAAAAATTTTTAGATTATTTTAAAAGTAAAGACCACCTTATCGTTCCTTCAGCTCCAATTGTGCTGAAAGACGATCCTACTCTAATGTTTTCCAACTCAGGGATGACGCAGTTCAAAGATTTTTTCTTAGGCTACAAAACGCCTACCGCTCCAAGAATTGCCGATACACAGAAGTGTCTGAGAGTTTCAGGAAAGCATAATGACTTGGATGATGTGGGTAGAGATACCTATCACCACACCATGTTTGAGATGTTGGGAAACTGGTCTTTTGGTGATTATTTCAAAAAAGATGCTATTGCTTTTGCCTGGGAATTGTTGACGGAAGTCTATGGCATTCCGAAAGAGAACCTGTATGTAACAATATTTGAAGGAGATGCTTCCGAAAACCTGGAAAGAGACCAGGATGCTTATGATTACTGGAAAGCTGTAATTTCTGAAGACAGAATCATCAACGGAAACAAAAAAGATAACTTCTGGGAAATGGGTGCAAGCGGACCTTGCGGACCTTGTTCTGAAATACACGTAGATTTGAGAACTCCAGAAGAAAAGGCTAAAGTTTCAGGACTTGAATTGGTGAATAACGACCATCCTCAGGTTGTAGAAATCTGGAATCTCGTTTTCATGCAGTACAACCGTAAAGCAGACGGAAGTCTGGAAAATCTTCCTGCAAAACATATCGACACAGGAATGGGCTTCGAACGTCTTTGTATGGCACTGCAAGGGAAATCTTCGAATTATGATACCGATGTTTTCACTCCTTTAATTGCTAAAGTTGAAGAACTTTCCGGTAAAAAATATACAGGAATTTTAGAAGACGAAAAAGACATTGCGATCCGTGTTGTGGTAGACCACATCAGAGCGGTTTCTTTTGCGATTGCAGACGGACAATTGCCTTCAAACGGAGGAGCAGGCTATGTAATCAGAAGGATTTTAAGAAGGGGAATTTCTTATTCTTACAGATTTCTGGGCATGAAAGAACCTTTCCTTTATAAATTGGTTGCTGTTTTACAAGAACAAATGGGTAAATTTTTCCCTGAGCTTGAAAAACAAGGAACTTTGGTAACTGAAGTGATCAAAAGTGAAGAAGAATCTTTCTTGAGAACCATTGAAACAGGATTAATCAGAGTTGAAAAACTAATTCAGCAGACGATTGCCAACAATGCTAAAGTCTTACCAACTGAGGAAGTTTTTGAATTGTATGACACTTACGGTTTTCCGGATGATTTAACGAGAATTATTGCTGAAGAAAAAGGGTTAACGATTGACGAAAAAGGATTTGAGCAAGCTTTAAATGAACAAAAACAACGTTCAAAAGCAGATTCTGCCCAGAAAGTTTACGACTGGGTAACATTAGAAGAAAGGGAAGAAAATTTCGTTGGGTACGACCAGATCGAAGCGGAAACATATATTACGAGATACAGAAAAGTAGAAAATAAAGACGGAGAATTTTATCAGGTTGTATTGAGCAACTCCCCTTTCTACCCTGAAGGTGGTGGACAGGTTGGTGATAAAGGTGTCCTGGAAAATGCTACCGAAAGTTTCGAAGTATTGGAAACGAAAAAGGAAAACGGATTAATTATTTCTTTAATCAACGGTCTTCCGAAAGATGCAGGTGCAGTTTTTTATGCTAAAGTAAATGCCACCGACAGAAAGAATTCTCAGGCCAACCACTCGGTAACGCACTTGTTACACGAAGCTTTGAGAGATGTTCTGGGAACTCACGTAGAGCAGAAAGGTTCTTACGTTGGTCCGGATTATCTGCGTTTCGACTTTTCTCATTTCAACAAAATGACAGAGGAAGAACTGGCTTTGGTTGAAGAAAAAGTGAATGCAAAAATCAAAGAAAGTATTGCATTGCAGGAATTCAGAAATATCCCGATTAAGGAGGCCTTGGACAGAGGTGCAATGGCTTTGTTCGGGGAAAAATATGGTGACAGTGTGAGAATGATCCAGTTTGGAAGTTCAAAAGAACTTTGCGGGGGAACTCACGTGAAAAACACCATCGAGATCGGTCATTTTAAAATTGTTTCCGAGAGTTCTGCAGCAGCAGGAATCAGAAGAATTGAAGCTATTTCAGGAGATAAATCTGAGGAATATTTCAAAAATTTAGAAAAACAAATTGCGGAACTTTCTCAATTATTAAAATCTAAAGATGTCGTACGTTCTATCGAAAAATTGATCGAAGAAAATGCTTCATTAAAATCAGAAGTTGACGCTTTGAAAAAAGAAAAAGCAAAAGGAGAAATCGGAGACTGGAAAAATGCTTACGAACAAAAGGGAGACAAGCAGCTTTTAGTAAAGAAAACGTCTCTTGATGCAGGTTCCGTAAAGGACATTGTATTCCAGCTGAAGAGAGAAATCCCAACTTCGGTAACGGTAATTCTTTCCGATGCAGACGGAAAACCGATGATTACAGTTGGTGTTTCAGACGATTTGGCGGCTAATTATCAAGCCGGAGCGATCGTGAAAGATTTAGCTAAAGAAATTCAAGGTGGCGGCGGTGGAAATCCGGGGTTCGCAACAGCCGGAGGAAAAAATATTGACGGTTTGGAAAATGCTTACCAAAAAGCTTTAAATCTTTAATCAACATTAAAATATATATAGAAAGCGCCCGAAAATTTCGGGCGCTTTTTTTTAGTTGTTTGTAGTAATATCGACTGTATAATTCATTTTCTGAAGTTTTGCCTGTATCCTTTGGATATCATTTTCAAGACTTTGAATTTTTTTGTTGCTTTTATCAAGGTCTCTGTTGGCAGATTCCGTTCTCTTCAAAGCTCTTACCGCATCTTTGGCCTGATCTACCGATGAATTAGGTGTCGCAGAATTAAGAGTGACATCAGTATCATTGGATTTGTTGTTCAGATTATTTGTTCTTTGAAGAATCTGTGCATTCTTAAGTTTTTCTTTCTCAAGACTGATTTGTTTTGTTTTCAATTGAGTTTGAAGCTCAAGAACCGCCTTTTGCTGATCCATAGATTTTAAACTTTGGGCATTCATGTTCAAAGAAAAGAACAATAAGATCAAACCGAATAATCCGGTTAAATAATTTTTTTCCATGTTTTTAATGTTTTAAAAATTTTTTTCAAGATAATCTCTATTAAAAATCATGCCAATATCAATTAAGTTCATTTTTCGGTAAGAATAAATATTACTAATTTTGACCTAGATTTTTCACATGAAAAGGGTCTTACTATTTATTTTTTGCTGGATATATGCTTTTGGTTTTTCACAATCAAAAATTACGTCTATTGAAACTGTCGTAATTCAAGACAAAAGCGATCCAAGAGCCCTGGAAATCCTGAAAAAAGTAAATCAGCTATTCCAGGAAAACTCTCCCAAAAGCCTGGATTCCTACTCATATAAATCTTATGAAAAGGTTTCTTTGGACATCGATGAAGACAGTATTTCTCATTTCAATCAAATTTTTGAAAGCAATGATTTTTTCAAGAAAAAAAGAAAAAAAGATTCATTAAATAATATTTCAGCCCGAAAAATATTCTCAAAAAGCAAATTATTCCTGTGGGAAAGAGCTCAGGAGTTTTTATATTCAAAACAATTGGGTGAAAAAATCAATATTCTGGACAACAGAATTTCAGGTCTTAAACAGCCAATCTACGAAATGATCGCCCTACAGCAAAGCAACAGAGACAAACTTCCCGCTCAGCTGAAACAGGAAAACAGAGGCCTTTACAGATTTTTTCTTACCGATACCATTGAAATGGACGGAAGAAAAAATTTCGTCATTCGTTTCAGAGAGGTTAATTATAAAAAGCTCGACAAAAAAAGAAAATACAACGGTGCCATCTATATCGACACGGAAACTTACGGGATCAAAAAAATAGAAAATTTCAGCAAAAATAAAAACGACGGAATTATCACCAGCACATGGATTTTCTTTAATAATAAATGGTTCCTGGCCCATGAAACCGTGAAACTGAAGATGAGCAACATGGCGATGGAGGAAGAAAATAAAGAGCATCCCGAAGAAAAACATGAGAAAAAAGATAAAAGAAGTTTTGGCACTTATGCTTTTCTCACTTCAAAATATTTTGATTTTAAATCACCCATTCAAATCGATAAAAATGATTTCAAGGGCTATACTTTTTCGGTAAAAAATACGGACGGGAAAACCTTAAACCAATACAGAACAGATCCTCTAACAGACAGAGAAAGAAATACATACACCACCATAGACAGTCTTGGAAAAATTTATAATATTGACACCAAAGCACGTGTCCTGACCGGTTTGTTAAACGGACAAATAAGAGTGGGCGTTGTAGATTTTGCCGTGGATGAAATTGCAAATTATAACTCCTATGAAGGCTTCAGAGTTGGTTTAAAGGCTAAAATTAATGAAACTTTCAACCCGTATTTTTCACCGGATTATTATTTTGCTTACGGTTTTAAAGACGACAAGCTCAAATACGGAATCGGGGTTGATATGAAGACCACTCTTGATAAAAACTCATTTTTTAGGGTTGAATACAATGACGATGTAACGGCTTCCGGAGAGTTTTACAGAAGGCTCTGGAACTTTAAAATGAGAATGGCCAACTATGGAAATAATTTGAATAACGACCGATATTACCATTACAAAAGTGCATCCTTATCTTACTTAAATGACGTAACGAACGGGCTTACGCTAGTTTTTGCTGCCAGAAGGAATTTTGAGGAAGCCATGTTTGATTATTCATTCAGAAATCGAGGTGCGGGTTTCGATAATTTCAGTACTTTATTTACGTTAAAATTTTCTCCGAATTCAACCAATATCATGACTCCGCAAGGGAAATCCCTGATCGACCAGAAATATCCCGAATTGTATTTTAATTATGAACAGAGCTATAAAATTTTGGGTGGAGATTTTAATTATACCCGATTTGATGCGCTTTTCGTCCATAATTTCAAAACCATGCTCGGAACTACCGGATTCAGATTATACGGAGGAATGGTTTTCGGAAACGCCCCGATCTGGAAAAACTTCACCATGAATGGTTTGGCGTCGCCAAGAAGAGATTTTAACTTCAACCTTACTTCATTCTTAGGATTTGCTACGCTGGAAGGAGGAAAATATTATAACGACAAGTTCATTGCGTATTATTTTACCCACAAAATTCCTTGGTATTTTAAGAGTGTCGGACAGAATATTTCGAGTTTTGATTTTGTTTTAAGAGGAACCATCGGGAATATGGATCATCCGGAATATCACCAGTTCAAATTCCGACCATTAAATCACCTTTATCAGGAAGTTGGTCTGGAATGGAATAATTTCCTGTCAACTTATTTTAATTTAGGATTATTTTATAGGGTTGGATATTATACGACTACAAATTTTAAACAAAATTTTGCGGTTCAGTTTAAATTAAAACTATTAGAATTTTAAAATAATTTTTTAATTCAAATCTTCCAGAAGATGATTAAACCATTAATAATCAATAATTAGTAATAAAAATAAATGCAAAAAATACAGATAAAAGCAGAACAATTCTTCGATTTATTAAAGCTAAAAGACACTTCCATGTGGGAAATTTTCGCCCAAATGGTAGACAGCAATGAAAAAGAAATCATCTTTCTTGATAATGAAGACAAGATTCTGTTCAACTATATTTTGCCTTCAAACCTGGAAAAGCTGGAAGAAGACAGAAAAGAGTTTTCAAAACAGTTTTCAGAAAAATTGACTAACTTCAATTAATAAAAAACACGATGAAAAAGAATTATATCCTATCTATTTTAAGCCTGTTGATTTTCGGTTGGGGAAGTGCACAAAACTATAAAAAGCCCCTGGTTTCAGCCATCAAAGAAGCAGATCTTCGAAAAGATATGTATGAGCTTGCTGCAGATCAGTTTCTTGGCCGTGAAGCAGGAACTTTGGATGAATTAAAAGTTTCTATGTGGCTTGCCGACAAAGCCAAAGAAGCCGGAATGCAGCCTGCCGGAGACAACGGAACTTTTTTCCAGTTCTTCGATATGTACAGGCATCAGGTGATTCCGCAAAGCACCTTGAAAATTGGTAATAATCAATTAAAATTATGGAAAGATTTTTTGGTTGCAGAACCTGTAAATGCCAATATCGATGGTGAAATTGTATACGCCGGAAATGCTGAGCCCGAAGATCTTTCATCATTAAATATTAAAGGAAAAATCCTTGCTGTAAACGCTTCCAATAAAAATATCGATCAGCAGATGACTCTTTTTGTAAGGAGATATCCTGGATTTGTAAGAACAAAATATTACAATAAAGCGTACGAATTAGGCGCTAAAGGAATTATTTTCATCACAGACGATATTTCCGAAAAAAGCTGGGTGGAAATTCTTCCCCAAATGACAAGAGGAGCTTATGGCGTTGAAGGCTTAAGGGAAAAAGTAACGAATAATATTCCTGTCTTGTGGATAAAAAGAGAAAATGCAAATTGGGTAAAAAACAATCCTAAAATTTCATTAAATCTCATCACGGAAACTTATAAATATCCGTCTGTAAATATCATCGGAAAAATTGAAGGAACAGATCCTGTTTTAAAGAACGAATACGTACTCATCAGTGGTCACCAGGATCACGACGGAATCAGACATCCTGTAAAAAATGATACAATCTACAATGGCGCCGACGACAATGCAAGTACCTGTGTTGCGATGCTGGCAATGGCAAGAGCCTACAAAAAACAGCCCGGAAAAAGAAGTATTTTATTTGTATTTCATGGTGCGGAAGAAAGAGGATTGTTGGGTTCGAGATGGCACGCCGCACATCCCGTTGTTCCCAAAGAGAAAATCGTTGCCGTTCTGAATGGTGATATGATCGGGAGAAATGACAATAATGAAGCCGCTCTATTAGGAGGAAATGCTCCCCACAAAAACTCAGAAGAATTGGTGAAAATGGCGGAAGAAGCTAATAATGAAAGTACAAAATTCAAGTATCTGAAAGATTGGGATTCTCCAAGCCACGCCGAATATTTTTATTTCAGAAGCGATCATCTTCCTTATGCAAAAGCTGGAATTCCGGCTATATTTTTCACGAGTGTTTTGCATAATCAGTACCACACTCCGCAAGATGAATCGGAAAATATCAATTACAAAAAGCTCTATAAAATGACAGAATGGATGTACAGAACTTCATGGAAAGTAGCCAATGAAAATGAACGTCCGAAAGTGATTTCTAATTTTACGCTGGAAAGGTAGTTTGTGTTGAAAGTATTCAGTTTCGGCGGCTTCGCCGCCGAAACTGAATACTCCACGAATCAATTATTTATTCAAAAAAGCGTCAACCGTTTTCTTAGCTTCCACAACATCATGAACCCTCAATATTTTTGCTCCCTGCTGCAAAACTTTTAAATGAAGCTTTTGTGTTTCTTCATTGATATCCAAAGACGATTTTCCGAGCGGTTTGTAAATGAAAGATTTTCTTGAAATTCCAATTAATAAAGGAAATTTTCCAAAATCAAGATACTTTACTTCATCGATCATTTTCATTTGATCTTCCACTGTTTTTCCAAAACCAAAACCGGGATCCAGAATAATGTCATTCACTCCTTTTTCTAATAGCTCCATCGTTTTTTCAGAAAAATACTGATTCTCCGAAAGGGTAATATCAGCGAATTTTATTTTATCATGCATCGTTTCATAAGAAGGATTTACATGCATTAAAACATACGGAAGCTTCGTCGCGGCAACAGTATCAAACATTTTGTCATCATAATGCCCTCCGGAAATATCATTAATAATATCAATCCCTTCATTAAATCCAAATTCTACGGTTTCCGAATAAAAAGTATCCAGTGAAATCAATGCTTCCGGAAATTCTTTTTTCATTAAAGAAATGATATTTCCAATTCGTCTAATTTCCTCACTACTTTCTAAAAACTCAGCCTTCGGGCGGGTTGATTGCGGACCGAGATCAATAATTTCAGCCCCATCTTTTAACATTTTTTCTGTATGTTGCAGCGCTGATTTTTCATTATTAAACTTTCCACCGTCAGAAAAAGAATCCGGGGTCAGATTCAGAATCCCCATGATTTTTGGCACACTTAAATCTACCAATCTCCCGTTGCAGTTGATTGAATGGAAAGGCTGGGAAGTTGGAACGTTGGAGGGTTTTAGAGTTTGAGAGTGGGAAAGTTTGGACATTATTTGAATGATGGATTGAGTTATTTCCGCAAAATTAAAATAATTGCTGAATAATTTATGATCTAATTAAACTTTAAAACATCAATCTCACAAACTCTTCACTCCCCAACCCTAAAACCCTCTAACCCTCCTACTCTAAAACTCTCCAAAACTTACCTTCCCCAAGCGCTCAAACACAAAATTTCGTATATTTGGAAGATTAAGAGATTTTATGTCAAAAACATCAGTACAGTTCGAGAAAATTATTGGTCAGTGCCGTGAACTTTTCAGTAAAAAACTACAGGATTACGGTGCAGCATGGAGGGTTTTAAGACCGAGTTCGATTACGGATCAGATCTACATTAAAGTCAACAGAATCCGTACGTTACAGATGACCGATAAAAAAATGGTGGACGAAAGTGAAGAAGATGAATTCATTGCTATCGTCAACTACTCTATCATTGGACTGATTCAGCTTGAAAAAGGCTTTTCCAACGATTTTAACGAAAATAAAGAAGAAATTTTAAATCTTTACGATAAATATTCCACCGAAGCTAAAAATTTAATGGAAAGAAAAAACCATGACTATGGCGAAGCGTGGAGAGATATGAGAATTTCTTCGATCACAGATTTGATTTATCAGAAAGTTTTAAGAACAAAACAAATAGAAGATAATCAGGGAGTTACTATTGTTTCGGAAGGTTTGGACGCCAATTATTTTGACATGCTGAACTATGCCGTTTTCTGCTTGATAAAATTCTCTGAAAAAGAAAACAACGTTGAATCCAAAACTATTTAATATGATCAAAGGTTTATTACGTCTCGTTATTGCTGTTATTTTCATCCTTTCGGGCTTCGTAAAAGCAGTAGACTTGGTAGGTTTTTCTTTCAAAATGGAAGAATATTTCGCTCCCAATGTCTTTGATATGCCATTTTTAGAAAAATTTGCACTGCCACTTTCGATATTTGTTGTGGTTTTGGAACTTCTTCTGGGGTTTATGCTTTTATTAAAATTAAAACTTAAATTCACGCTTTCAGCATTAATTGCGCTTTGTATTTTCTTTGGTTTTCTTACGTTTTATTCCGCTTATTACAATGTGGTAACGGATTGCGGATGTTTTGGAGATGCTATAAAATTTACACCTTGGCAGAGTTTTATTAAGGATATTGTTCTTTTGGTGGGGTTAATTATTGTTTTTATTCTTTATCGAAAAGAATTTAAGAAAAAAGACGATTACACGTTCACCTCCAAGAAAGATCCTTCCGGGACATTTAAATATATTCTTCTGGGAATTTTCTCTTTGGTAATGATTTACATTATGTCTCAGGGAATTATGCATGAACCACTGATCGATTTCCGTGACTATAAAATCGGAACCGATATCAAGGGTGAAAAGGAAAAAATTAATAAAAACCCATCAGAATACAAAACTTTTTACTCTCTTAAAAATGAAAAAACGGGAGAAGTTAAAAAAGTAAATCAGGACGATTATATCAAAAAAACAGAATATTGGGCAGAAGGCTCCCCATGGAAGATCGAGGAAGGAAAAAATGAATCTGTGCTCATAAAAGAAGGGTATAAATCTGAAATTGTAAAATTCAAAATTGAAGATCCGACCGGAATGGAAGTGACAGACGAAATCATCCACGCGCCAAAAGCGATCCTTGTTTTCTCTTATCATCCGAAAGATATTTCACCGGAATTATTGAAGCAGGTCGAGGCTAAAGTGAAGACTCAGGGAGCAAATATTGTGTACGGGGTTTCTACCGAGCCGAATACTTTTAAAACCATTAAAAACATGATGATGGACGGAACTGCCATAAAAACTATTGCAAGAAGTAACCCATTTGTTTTAATTTTACAAAACGGAAAAATTGTAGACAAACAGCCTGCGAAAGACTATGTGAAATAGTGAAGAAGTGAATGGTGAATTGTCAATTTTTTCACCGTGAAAATCAATTTTAATTTTAAACACTCAACTTTAATTATAAATTTAATAATGCAAAAATCAAATAAATCAATTGCTGGTTACCATTTACTGATGATTCTTTCTTCTGTAGACGGTGAATTTGCCCCAGAGGAAGGGATTCTTATCCAACAATATCTTTCTGAGGAATTTCCTTTCAGAGTAAATCTGGATAACGAACTGGAAACTATCGCTTTACTAAAACCGGAGGAATGGAAAGATCATTTCGAATTCCATGGACGTTGCTTCCTTGACGATTCTACGCAGGACGAGCGTGAAAAATTTGTACAATTTGCGAAAACCCTGATCAAAGCAGATAATAAAGTAACTGACGAAGAGCATACTTTCTATACGCTGTTGAAAAATCTTTGGAATATTAAGTAAGTTAGGAATTAAGATTATTCATTACCACATTTATAAACTTATATTTGTTTAAATTTCAAAATAAAATATAAAAAATGATTACAAAGATTAAAATAAATGGTTTTAAATCATTTCATAATTTTGAAATGACTTTTACACCATTTACCATAATCGCAGGTACAAATGCTTCTGGAAAAAGTAATCTTTTTGATGCATTAGAATTACTTTCAAAACTTGCGGATTCAGACAATATTAAAAAAGCTCTTCAAAGCCAACGGGGAGATTTTTTGGAATTGTTTAGCATGTATGATAGAGGAATTTATACTGATAAGATGGAATTTGAAGTTGAAATGCTTGTAAATAGTAAAGTAAGAGATGCTTGGGGTAATGAGGCCGTTTTAAAATATACAAGATTACAATATCAATTAAAATTAAGAAGATTTGTTAATCAATCTGGTCTAGAGGATGTAGAACTATTTCATGAAAAATTAATTAATCTTAAGCATCAGGATGATAAATGGATTGAATTAATATCAAAAAAAAACAGAGAAATATGGCGGCCCAAAGTACCTGCTGGAAAAAGAGGTGTTCCCTATATAGATTCTGATATTGTTGAGGGAATGAACACTGTTATCGTTCCCCAAGATTCAAAAGGAGGAAATAAAAGAAGATTTCCGTTAAACAATGCCAACAGAACAGTTTTAAGCAGTTTTGATTCAATCGATTTCCCTCACGTTCTAGCAGCAAAAGAAGAAATGAAATCATGGAAATTTCTTCAATTAAATCCAGATGATTTGAGAGAACCAACAAATAAAAATAATGGAGAGGATGAGATAACTATTTCTGGGAAAAATTTAGCAGCTGCATTATATAGAATATCTTTAAAAAATGATTTTGCTTTAAAAGAAATTTCAAGAAAATTAAACAAATTTCTTCCCCAATTTGTAGAAGTAAAAATTATTGATGATAAAGAGAATCGCCAATTTATAATAAAATTAACTGATGTAGATAAAAAAGAATATACATCAAGAGTACTTTCAGAAGGAACCTTAAGGATATTAACATTATGTATTTTAGAATATGATGATAATTTTGGAAGTTTATTATGTTTTGAAGAACCAGAAAATGGTATACACCCCGCAAGAATCTCAACTATGCTTGATTTATTAGCTGATTTAAGCACAGATTTTTCAGATAACGAATTACCTTTAAAACAAGTAATTGTAAATACCCACTCCTCTGTTTTGATTGGAGAATTCTGGAAAAACTTCAAAGAAGATAATAACAAATCTCTTTGGTTTAGTAAAATGGTTACAAAAGTGGATGTCTATAAAAATGAAAAAATAAAGTTTGAAACTACTAAACTTTCTCCAGTAGATAAAAATTTTATTGCTGATTTATTTCCAGATAAAAAAGTTTCAATTCTTAATGTTAAAGATTATTTAGATAATGGTAATTTTTCTTTAGACAATGAGTAATAAACAACTATTTATAGGATTAATTTCCGAAGGTTCTACTGATACTAGATTTCTGTTTTCGGTCGTAGATAGAACTATCAAGCAACTAGTTTATGATTTTGGAAGTAATGTTGAAATATATATAGAAGAATTAAAAAAAGATTCTGGCAAGAAGTTCATAAAACAAATTATTGATGCCAATTTAGCTTATCAAAAAGAAAACTTCATTAATATTCTTTTAGTTCATTGCGATGCAGACAATAAAGATGATTCTAAAGTTCTGAAAGAAAAATATATTCCTTTAATAGAAAACATTAAATCGAATAAAGATATAATTTGTAAAGAAATTATACCTGTTATTCCTATTTATATGATTGAATCATGGATGCTAGCGGACATTGATTTATTCTTAGATGAAATTTCCACTCATAAAACGAAATCTGAACTTGGAATCAATGGTAATCCTGAATCGTTTACAAATCCGAAAAACAAAATAAAAGAAGCATTACAAATTATTAACCAAGAAAAACCTAAAAAAAGGAGAAAAGATTTACAAATAAGTGATTTGTATCAAATTATTGGTCAAAAAATTGAAATTGAAAAACTTATAGAATTAAATTCTTTCAAGAATTTCTATAATCAAATTTCTGATTCGTTGGCAAAATTAAAATTTATATATAAATAAGATCTATGAGAAGAAAAATAGTTGCAGGAAACTGGAAAATGAACAAAAATGTAATTGATGCTCAACAATTAATGGTTCAATTACTAAGCTATAAAAACAATAATACCACCAACTGTGAAGTTTGGATTGCCCCTCCATCTTTGTATTTAATGATGGCTAAAGATATCTTTGAAAAAGATGAAATCGGAGTATTTTCTCAGGATATGAGCGAGCACGAAAGCGGAGCTTATACCGGTGAAATTTCTGCAGATATGCTGGAATCCATCGACGCTACAGGTTCTTTGATCGGCCACTCTGAAAGAAGACAATACCACGGCGAAACAGATTCTCACTGCAACAGAAAAGTAAAATTGGCTTTGGATAAAGGCTTAATTCCCGTATACTGCAACGGTGAAACACTGGAACAAAGAAAAGCAGGACAGCATTTTGAAGTGGTAAAAAACCAAACTGAAGTCGCACTTTTCACTCTTTCTGCAGAAGAAATAAAAAAAGTGGTGATTGCTTACGAACCGGTTTGGGCCATCGGAACTGGTGAAACGGCAACTCCTGAACAGGCTCAGGAAATCCATGCTCACATCAGAAATATCATTGCTTCAAAATACGGAAAAGAAGTTGCTGACGAAGTTTCTATCCTTTACGGAGGTTCTGTAAAACCGGATAATGCAAAAGAAATTTTCTCTCAACCAGATATCGATGGAGGATTGATTGGTGGAGCGGCTTTGAAATTAGAGGATTTCTCTAAAATTATTGAGGCTTTTAATTAATTTAGATTTAAAATATTTTATATAAGATCGTCTTTTTAGACGGTCTTTTTTTGTTTTTAATTTCCCACGGATTTCACAGATTTACTCAGATGATTGTGTTTAAAATATTTTCTTGCGATTGGGAAGATTACGTAATTTTTTTTAACGCAAAGTTTTAATTTAAATTATCATTAATATCAAGGGTGCCAAGAATATCAACAAGTTGATTTAATGAAGCTATATTTTCAAGCTTCGCGCAGCAAATTTATTTGCCTTTTTCTAACTAAAATATAGATTAAATCATAAATTCTTTGCGTTTAAATTTAAAAAATAAAACACAACCATCTGAGGAAAACCTGCAAAATCCGTGAGAGACAAAAAACAAAAGCGGCAATCAAAATGATCACCGCTTTCTACAAAATCTAATTATTGAATATCGACTATATACATTGTTCCTTTGTCCTGTTTCCCTGTTTTAGGAAGAATTTTCGTTTTCGGATTTCCGTTTCCGTCGTCTGCAACACCGAAGTCATCGTCATTGAAAACTGCCAGTTTGTTATTTCCTAAATACACAATTCCTTCGAATTTATCGTGTTCGTAGCCTATTTTTGAAACCAGATCAACCGCTAAAGTTTTTGTCACAGGTTTTAATCCTGCTGCATTTATTTCATCCCAAGTACTTTGTTCAAGGGTTTTATTATTGATTTTCATTCCGTCAACGGCTGTAAAATCTGACCCACTTACATCAGAAGCTCCTGAAAGATTGATCCTGTAGACTT
Organism: Chryseobacterium wanjuense; assembly: GCF_900111495.1. NCBI lineage: Bacteria > Pseudomonadati > Bacteroidota > Flavobacteriia > Flavobacteriales > Weeksellaceae > Chryseobacterium > Chryseobacterium wanjuense. The sequence continues at coordinate 2,536,459 of NZ_FOIU01000001.1, forward strand.
TTTTAAGTCCGCCTTCTGAGCCAAATTTTCCGTCTCTTTCGATAACTAAAAATTCCGTATTGCTGATTGGCGTGATGTCACAAACCGAATCCGAAGCGCCGCCGTCCTGTTTGTATAAGTATTGCTTTGTCTGTCCGCTTACCAGATCAAAAGTGACAATCCTAGTTAACGTCGTATTCGTTGCCAAAGCCTTTGTTGGAACATACATCGTCGATTGCATCGTCCCTACCAGCATTTTTCCGTCTGGTGTCATGCACATGCCTTCCATTCCTCGGTTAGGTCTTCTTTTGGCAAAAACGGCAGGAAGTTTTCTCGTTCCGGTATTTACTCCGTACGGGCTGATTCTTTCCAACTCTATTCCATCTGCGCTGTAATGAACAATGTGCGGTCCATATTCATCAGAAACCCAAAAAGTTCCGTCTGCTGCAGCAACAATACTTTCGCTGTCTAAGCCGTAATTATCCGTTCCCAACACACTTCCGTCTGCTGCATAGGCAATTTCTCCCGTGCTTCCCATTCCTACGGGATTCGGAAGACCTGTGATAGGCTGTCCGGAAGGATTTTTAAGTTTGATATACTTTATTACCTCAATATTTCCGTCTGCATTTATCTTAAAATGCATAATTGTCGGTGTAAAATTTGGAACCAGGATTTTAATTCCGTTTGAATACGCCACGTTCGGGCCACGATCGGTAATGGCGTAGAACTCTCCTTTTTGAGTCGGATGTGCTGTTGCGCCTGACCCGAAACCTCCGTTGATTACGTTAATCCCGTTTAAAGTCGTTAATGTAGAAAAAGGGAATTCCTGAGGAAGTTTGGAATAATTGATATCCTGATTGTTTACATTGTCATCATCATTACAAGCCAATACAGTAAGGGCAAATAAAGGTAATAAGAATTTTTTCATGTTTACTTTTTACTGGGAGCGAAAGTAGGCATTGATTGTAAATTGATCTTGAATGCAATATTAATTTTGAAATAAATAAATGAAAGTGGGAAGATGGAGGCTGGAAGTTTATCTAATTGAATAAACTGCCAAGTTAAATTTTTTCAATAGGAACGGGCTTTAACCGAAACCTAAAATTATAAGTTTTGGCTAAAGCCAACCAGCATACTCCAAACTGAAAAACGGGCTAAAGCCCGTCTCTATTGATGAAAATGTCTGTGGAAACCTATTGGTGATTGAGGCTCTCAAAATCACCATTCCCTGACACAATAGCCCAGATAGAAACGGCATCCTTTTTTGTTGCGGCTGGAGCAAAGCGGAAGCCGTAACAAAAAAGATATAGTGGATAGCTGGAAATAGCTTCTAAAAATAAGTAATGAACAATTGGCAATGAGTAATAGATTACATTTCAAATAAAAATATTCATAAAAAAAAACGCACCAAGGTGAATTGATGCGCTTTTAATTATTTCTTTAAAGAAAATTATTTTTTCTCTGCAGATCTCTGTAAAACTTCGTCTACCATTCCGTAGCCTTTTGCTTCTTCAGAAGTCATCCAGTAATCTCTGTCTGAGGATTTTTCAACCCAGTCATACGCTTGTCCTGAATGATGAGCGATGATCTCATAAAGCTCCTGCTTTAGTTTCAACATCTCTCTCAAGTTGATTTCCATATCTGAAGCCACTCCTTGAGCACCTCCTGAAGGCTGGTGAATCATTACTCTTGAGTGTTTCAGGGCAGAACGTTTTCCTTTTTCTCCGGCTACCAACAATACAGCTCCCATAGAAGCAGCCATACCTGTACAGATAGTCGCTACATCGGGCTTGATGATCTGCATCGTATCATAAATTCCCAATCCCGCATAAACACTACCACCAGGAGAATTGATATAGATCTGAATATCTTTTGAAGGGTCTGCGCTTTCTAAGAATAAAAGCTGCGCCGTAACGATATTGGCAACCTGATCGTCGATCCCGGTACCTAAGAAAATGATCCTGTCCATCATCAAACGGGAGAAAACGTCCATCTGAGCAACGTTTAATCTTCTCTCTTCCATGATGTACGGCGTAAGATTCGTTGGACCATACATTCCCATATACTGATCGGTAACCAGACCGTTATTTCCTAAATGTTTTACAGAGAAATCTCTGAATTCTTTTTTAATGTCCATATTTCTATTGTGTATTATTAAAATTTATTGAAGTTTAAATTACAACTTTTATTCCTAAAATTTTATAGGACTTTTTGTCACAGAGTTGGCAAGTATTGTGTATAATTTTAACTTATCTGTCAGTATAAATGCCCGTTATTGCAGAATAATTCAAGATTTTTGTTAATTCTATGGAAACCACGGTAAGCATCTGAATTTTCTTTAATAAGTCAAAATATTTTTCTTCGTCCGAATCTGCACATTCCGCAAGCTCTCTTTTGCTTTTTAAAATAAGAAAATTAACATATCTGAATTTATGAATCAGGATATCACCGGCAACCTGCTCGGGAATTCGGTCTCCGTAATTCGGTGAAAAAATATTTCTGGTCTCCCAATTGTTGAGCTCACTGTAAATATTCATTGAATTGACGGCGGCTTTGCTCAGTTCCTCATCCATCAATCCAAAAAAGAAATTCCCTTTTCGCAGTTCTTCTTTTTCGATTCCTTCCTTGATGTACTCTACGATTTTCTTATTTAATTCAACTTGAAATTCATAATCGTCTTCCTCAAAATGATGTAAAATTTCCTCAATTACCGTAATGTCATATTTTTTTTCATCGGGAGTTGTCCGTTGCAGAACCACGTCGCCATAGTTCAGCATATGATTGATCAGGTCATTTTCAAGTTTGGTTACATTAAAAATGATAGGATCAACTTCCTCTTTACTTTCATGAACAATCTCAAGTTTTGCCGGCTGAGCTTCCGTTCTTGCCTGAGCTTTCTGCGTCTGGTTCTGGGTAATCTGCTTCTGAACATCCAGCTCATTAAACAAACTCTGCTCCGACAATCCGAATTTATTGGAAACCTGTTTCAGATAAACCTCTCTTTTTAAGGCATTCTGAACAAAAGAAACCGATTTTACGATATCGCGGATGGCTTCAGCTTTTTTTATCGGGTCGTTTCCGACTTCTTTTAAAAGGATTTCAGCTTTAAAATCAATAAAATCCATCGCTTCATTTTCGATGAATTTTTCGACATATTCCTGCGGATGTTTTCTTGCAAAAGAATCCGGGTCATCACCGTCCGGAAACAGAAGAACACGGATGTTCATTCCTTCCGTCAGCAGCATATCAATACTTCGGAAGCTGGCTTTGATACCGGCATTATCGCCATCGAAAAGGATGGTAACGTTTTCCGTAAGTCTTTTGATTAATTTAATTTGTTCCGTCGTTAAAGAAGTTCCGGAACTTGCCACAACATTTTCAATTCCCGACATATGAAGGGAAATCACATCCATATATCCTTCCACCAAAAGACAGACATTTTTTCGCGAAATAGCCTGTTTACTTTGATTTAATCCGTAAAGAACATTGGATTTGTGATAAATTTCCGTCTCGGGCGAATTGAGATATTTTGCCGTTTTGACATTATTTTTAAGAATTCTCGCTCCAAAACCAAGCACCCTCCCCGAAAAACTATGGATCGGGAAAATGACCCTCTCCCGAAAACGGTCGACTCCGGCTGGTGTATTTTCAGGGAAAATAGAAAGTCCGGATTTTTCGAGAATTTCTTTTGCATAGCCTTTTTCAAGCGCATATTCCGTGAAAGCATTTTTCTTCTCCGGAGAATATCCAAGCTGAAATTTTCTGATGATATCATCCTTCAGCTCACGCTCTTTGAAATAAGCGAGACCGATCGATTTTCCTTCTTCGGAATCCCAAAGTATTTCCTGAAAATAATTATTGGCAACTTCGTGAATTTTATATAAAAGATCCCTTTCCGTATGCGCCTGCTTTGCTTCTTCGGAAAAGTCTTTCTGATCTTCTTCAATCTCAATTCCGTATTTTTTGGCGGCATGGCGAAGTGCTTCCGGATAAGTGAAATTTTCGATTTCCATTAAGAATGAAATGGCTGTTCCACCCTTCCCGGTCGAGAAATCCTTCCAAATCTGCTTGCTCGCCGAAACCACAAAACTTGGTGTCTTTTCATCATGAAACGGACTGAGTCCTTTATAATTAGACCCTGCCCTCTTCAACTGCACATATTCTCCCACAATCTCTTCTACGCGGATTGTGGAGAATATTTTATCTATGGTCTGTTTGGAAATCATGATGTAAAAATAAGAATATGTTTCTTATTTCCTTTAAAAATAAAATTTCGTGAAAATCTGAAACAAACTTAAAATTTAATCATAAAAAATGTAATTCACTAATATTAAAATATTTAGATTGTCTATCCCCGACTATCATGAAATCAATAAGAATGAATAAGTAACTCATAGTCAGTTTTTTACTTAAAATTTCCATTCACATCCCAAATTGCGCTGATTTCCAAATACATACATTTATTATATCTTCACTGAAAATAAATTAACTATAATTGATTTTACATCACAAATCAGCAAAAAACACAAATTATTTTTTAAGAATTCAAAACACAACAAATCAAAAAAAATAATTAAGATGAAAAAAATTACTTTTCAATTCAGAAAATGGGCATTTTTGTTAATCTTCTCTTTTATCGATTGTAGCATATTTGCCCAAGAGAGAGCGCAAGAATACCAATTAGGTACAAACACAGACTTTTTAAATCAATTACAGTCACAACTAAACACAAATGGTAAAAATGATCTGCTGACTCTTCAAGTATCTGACAAAGAAGCCCTAAGATCGATCGTAAACTATTACGAAAGAAGCCCTGACGGAACTTTGCATCTTGAGGGAGAGCTTACTGGAAGCGCAACCGGAACTTTCAGCATCCGAATAAAGGAAAATAAGCTTGAAGGAAATATTATGCTTCCAAAAAACAAAGAGGCATTTATTTATAAGTCTGATACTAAAGGGAATGCCTTTATCAAAAAAATTGATATTAATAAAATCATCTGTGTAGATTTTCATGTTCCCGCTCAAAAATTAACGGAAAATAAGGTAGTCCGAACTCAGAAAAATTCTGTTCTGGGCAATGTTTCCAGTCTGCAGAGCAATCCGGGAGCCGGAGGATGTCTATTGCTGGATTTTAACGGATATATAGTACCCGCAGGAAGCGGATGGAACGGAGGAAACTCTTTTGTAGCCGCACCTTCAGGGATGAGCGATGCCGATATTCTGGAAGCCTGGGAGCTTGTATCCGAAGATTTCAGACCCTTCAACCTGAATGTGACCACTGATGAAGATGTCTTCAACAGCTATGCTCAAAACAAAAGAAGAAGATGTGTAATCACTCCTACCAGTACCGCTTCATCAGGAGGTGCGGGAGTTGCACTCATCAACAGTTTTTCATCGACGTCAGATTTACCTTGCTGGGTATTTACACAATCGGCAGGAACGTATGGAAAAATCGTAGGCGAAGTGGCATCTCATGAGCTGGGACATACACTAGGACTGCATCATGACGGGCAGGCTCAGTATACCTATTATGGCGGTCATGGAAATTGGGCGCCGATTATGGGAGTAAGTTATTATAAGAATGTAACCCAATGGAGCAAGGCAGAATATTCTAATGGAAACAACCATGAAGATGATCTTTCCATCATCAGCAGTGCTACGAACGGTGTTGGATACAGAATTGATAATCAAGGAGATAACTTCACCAACGCAACAACACTTAACACACTTGGAGAAGATGTTCTAGCTACACAAAATCAAGGAGTTATAGATCACACCAATGATATCGACGTGTTCAAGTTCCATACTTACGGAGGAGATGTTAATTTAAAAGTACAAGCTTCGGAAATACACAGTAATCTGCTTTTGAAAATCGCATTATACAACAGTCAGAATGTTTTAATAACCTCAGCCACAGGACATCCTGACAATCTGGGCGATCCGGTTGTCATTAATACCAACCTTACTACCGGAGATTACTATCTGGCCGTTACCGGAATCGGAGAAGGAACTCCCGATACAGGCTATACCAGTTATGCATCACTGGGTTATTACAACATTTCCGGAACACTGCCAAAAATTGGCACTTTAGCTGTAGATGAGCTTGAAAATGCAACCATCTATCCGAAAATGGTGAAAGATGAGTTTACCATCGACACCAAAATGAACGGAGAATATGAAGTACAGGTCTTAAACAGCTTAGGACAACTGTTGTACAAAAAACTTTTTTCTGATCAGATTCACCAGATAGCTTTTGCTGACAAACCCGTCGGAATTTATTTCGTCATTCTAAAAAACAAAAAAACAGGATTCCAAAAGTCACACAGCATTATCAAAAATTAATATCAATAAATAAAAGCTGTTTTACAGAAATAAAGCAGCTTTTACATTTTAATCACCAACAAAAAAATAAACAAAATGAAAAAACAACTTATTTTTGCAACATGGGCAAGCCTGCTTATTTGCATCTCAGTATTCAGTAATTTTTATGCCCAGGAAAAGCAGTCTTATTTTCTAGGAAGCACAGCGCAATTTGAACAGCAATTAACATCTTCTGTTTCAGAGCGCGAAGCGAGAGCATTAAGTTTAGCCATTTCAGAGCATGAAACCTTAAATGCTACAGTGAATTATAACAAAATTAATAATGGCTCCATGCACCTTGAAGGGGAAATACAGGGAGATCATCCCGGGAGTTTCAGTATTGTAATAAAAGAAAACAAATTGAATGGAAACATCTTACTTTTTAAGGATAAAAAGGCCTACACTTATTATTCTGACAACGGAAAAGCTTTTGTAAAAGAAACTGATATAAATAACTTAGTCTGTACAGACTTCAGTAAATCACCAAGTTCTTATAAAAGCGAAAAATCTTCATCGAGAACAACTTTAGCTGATATTAATAACCTACAGAGCTTTCCTGGGGCTGCAGGATGTATCCTGCTAGATTTTAACGGACATTATATGCCTGCAGGAAGCGGCTGGAATGGTGGGAATCCTATCAACGCACAACCTTCCGGCATGACTGCCAGTGCTATTGAAGAAGCATGGGAAGTTGTGGCAGAAGACTACAGACCTTTCAGTATCAATGTAACTACCAATGAAAGTGTCTACAACAGCTACCCTCAAAATAAAAGGATGAGAGCTGTCATTACTACCACTACCCAATACCACACCCCCGGTTTATCAGGTGTTGCCTTTGTAAACAGTTTTTCTAATGCTTATGATAATGATACCCCTTGCTGGGTTTTTACATGGGGTGCAACAATGCCAGGGAAATTCACGGGTGATGTGGCTTCGCATGAGCTGGGACATACTTTCGGACTCGGCCATGACGGAATAAATGGTGGCGGCTACTATGCCGGTCATGGCAATTGGGCACCTATTATGGGAATGTCTGACAGGCCCGTAATGCAATGGAGCAAAGGAGAATATACCGGAGCAAGTAATCTTGAAAATGATTTGGCTATTATTTCAGGAGCTGCCAACGGTGTCGGCTATCGCGCTGATAACGCAGGTGGTACCTACCCGACTGCCGTTCCCTTAACTATTGTAGGAAATCAAATCACGCCTGTAAAGGGTGTCATCGAAAGAACAGGAGAACTTGACATATTTTATTTCAATACAACAGGCGGAAATATCGAAATATCCATAAAAGCAGCCGACAGACACAGCAATCTGCGTCCGCGAATAAGACTTCACGGAAATACGGCTTTGCCTCCAATACTCGACTATACTGCACAGTCTAGTAACTTAGGTCTTCCTTTAACTTTCAATACCAATCTTCCGGCCGGAAAATATTATATCATCATAGAAGGCGTTGGTGACGGCACTGCAAACACAGGATATACCAATTACGGAAGTCTAGGCGCATACAGCATTTATGGGAAAACCAATTCTTCACTTTTGAGTACCAAAGAGATTAAAGAGAATAATGCTGTTAAGATTTTCCCTAATCCTGTAAAAGATAATCTCACTATCGACCTGGGATCCGACAATGACACCTATGAAATAGAACTTGTCAATCCTGTTGGGCAGTCATTATACAAAGCGACAACTTCGGAGAAAACTCATAAAATATCCGTATCAGAGAAACCAGCCGGAAAGTATTTTATTATTTTAAAAAATACAAAAACCGGATTGCGGAAATCATATAATATTATTAAACAATAAAATAAATGACAGGAATCAGTTTCAAAATTTGAAGCTGATTCTTTTTTTTGACTTCTCTTATTTTACTTTCGTTCTTATTTTCTATATTTTTGACTGTTGAATTTTAATTCAGAGAAAATGAAAATGACCATTCAGAAAAAAGAAGACTGGCAGGAGATTGTAGAGAAGATTCTCCCTCAGCTTAAACATAATATTTTTTTATTAAAAGGAAATCTCGGAGCAGGAAAAACCACTTTCACACAGTTTTTACTTAAAAATTTAGAAAGTGAAGATGAAGTGAGCTCTCCTACCTATTCCATTGTTAATGAATACAATACCCCAAAAGGAAAAGTATATCATTTTGATCTGTACCGTTTAAAAAACATCGAAGAAGCTTACGATATCGGTATTGAAGAATATCTGGACAACGCTTTTCTGTGCATTATTGAGTGGCCGGAAGTCTATCAGGATGAGCTTTACGGGCTTAACTATCACGAAATGAATATCATCAATAACGGAGATACAAGAGAAATTTCATTCGAGTAAATATTATGTATCTTTGCTATTGAATTTGAATGTAAATAACTATCTGTAAGAACCTAATTTAATTAAAGGATGAGTACTACAAATATTTTTACTCCTTTTACCGAAGAGGAACTGATGCCGAAGGAAGAAAAACTGGAGGTTATCAAAAAAGGAAAACAATTCAGTATTGGAATTCCTAAGGAAACTTCTCTGAACGAGAGAAGAACTTGTATCACACCCGATGCGGTGCAGGTTTTGGTAGAACACGGTCATGAACTTATCATAGAATCAGGAGCCGGTGAAAGTTCGTTTTTTACAGATTTGCAGTATTCTGAGTCGGGTGCGAAAATCACCACCGACCCGAAAGAAGCATTTGCTCAGGATTTAATCTTAAAAATCAATCCTCCGACAGAAGAGGAAATTGATTACATGAAACCGAACACTTATCTGGTTTCGGCACTTCAGATCAACCTGAGAGATAAAGATTACTTCCTAAAACTGGCAGAGAAAAAAGTAAACGCCATCGCTTTTGAATTTATTGTAGATGAATACAAGCAATTGGCTTTGGTAAGACTTGTCGGGGAAATCGCCGGAACAGTTTCGATTTTATACGCCTCTGAATTATTGGCATTATCAAACGGCTTAATGCTGGGAGGAATCACGGGAGTGAGACCTGCCGAAGTAGTCGTTTTAGGAGCCGGAATTGTTGGAGAATTTGCTACAAAAGCAGCCGTCGGTCTGGGAGCCAGTGTAAGGGTTTTTGATAATTCACTTTCGAAACTGAGAAGACTTCACACCTTAGTCGACAGCAGAGTACCGACCTCCATTATCGATCCGAAAGAATTAGGCAAAGCATTAAGACGTGCAGATGTTGTTATCGGTGCGCTTCCAAGATTAAATATGACTCCGATTGTGACCGAAGATATGGTCATGAAAATGAAAAAAGGCAGCGTAATCATCGATATCACCATCGACAACGGAAAAGTAATTGAAACATCCGAGCTTACCACAATGGAAGATCCTTACGTGATCAAGCACGGCGTTATCCATTGCGGACTTCCGAATCTTACCTCAAGAATGCCGAGAACGACGACAAAGGCCATCTCCAATTTCTTTCTTTCCTATATTTTAAATTACGACGAAGAAGGCGGCTTCGAAAATATGCTGGTGCGCAAAAATGAAATGAAACAGAGTCTTTATATGTACAAAGGCAGACACACAAAGAAAATCATCTGCGACCGTTTCGGGCTTACTTATCACGATATCAATCTTTTAATTTTCTAATGAAAAAACTGAAATTCTACTTAATTGGTCTTGTTCCGGGACTTCTTATTGTATTTTTTATATTAAACAAAAAAGGCGCAAGCTGCAGCGGTTATCTTCCCAACAGCCGTGTCATCGCGGAAACTCTTTCTAAAGATTTCAAGTATTCTGATGCTTTTAAAACAGAAATGAATACCTTAAAAATCGATGAAAAATTCCTGAAAGACAGCATTATCACCAAAGGAAAAGTAGATTTTGACAGAAGTCACGCCCAGAAAAAGCCGTGTCCGGATTATCTTTTGACATATCCTGAAAATAATCCGACTTACGAAATCACCTTTGAAAAATGTGAGGAAACCGTAATGTTGAATTCTTTGAAGAAATTGAAGTAAAAGCTTTGCAAAGCATTTATGCCTTAGCTCCTTTTAAATTAGAATTATCTTTATTAAAAACTTTGCATTAAAAAAAATGCTTCGACAACTGCGAATACTAAAAGTTTAAAAAAGATATTAAGTAAATAAATTGTAAACCCATGGAAGGCAACTACTACATGATTCATGATTATCTGATATTCATTGGAGTATTTGCTATTTTCTTTTTTTTAACGGTAAGCATTTATTTATTTATCCAAAATCAAAAATTTAAAGTAAAAAACGCTAAGCTTTCGGAAGCCAACAAAATAATCCAACAACGATTGAATGAAGTTCAGCTCGAGCATATCGGCACCAAACTGAATCCTCATTTATTCAAAAATATTTTAAATTCCGTCCAGTCACATGCTTATCAGACGTATATGTCGTTGGATAAATTGGCGAATGTTTTAGACTATATTTTATATGAAAGCAACAATAAATTTGTAAGCCCGAAGGAAGAATTAAATTTCGCTTTAAGCCTAATTGAGATTAATAAAATTAAAGTAAATCCTCTTTTCGATTTCAGAATTAAATCCAGAATTAATAAATCTGATGCCATCTACGAAGAGAAAGTTTTTGCCCCGTTAATTTCGGTTGACCTCATTGAAAATGCCTTTAAGCATACAGATTTTCTTGCTCAGGATTCCTTCATTTCCATTCAGATGGAGCTTGAAGACGGTATTTTTACCATGAAAGTGAGTAACAAAGCTTCCTTGAAAAACATTTTGGAGAAAGAAAAAAGCGGTTTCGGAAGCCAGTCACTGGATCAAAGATTGAAAATGATCTACAATAATCATTATTCACTTCACAAAAATTCAAAAAATGGTATCTTCACCGCAGAATTAACAATCAATCTAGGAGAATTTTATGATAAAATGCGTTATTCTTGATGATGAATTACTGGCTATCAGTTATTTAAAACTTCTATGCGAACAAATTGATAATGTGGAGGTTGTAAAAGCATTTAACGATCCTAAAATATTCCTGAACGAAATCGCCAATCTCGACTGCAACGTCTGTATTTTAGACATCGAAATGCCGGGAATGAATGGTCTGCAGGTCGCCGAACTGATTTCAGATTCAAAAAAAATAATTTTCACCACCGCTTATAAAGAATACGCCGCAGAAGCTTTTGACCTGAATGTGGTGGATTATGTAAGAAAACCGATCAAAAAAGAAAGGTTGATCCAGGCATTCGAAAAAGCGAAAGAACTCATCCAGAATTCTCATAAAAAAAACTTCATCGAGTGGAATACAAACATTGGTAAAACCGTGATTTTCACCGATCAGATCGTTTATATCAAAACATCCGAAATCGACAGCCGCGACAAAGATATTATCTTAAATGACGGTACAGCCATCGTTCTGAAAAACCTGAGCTTTAGAAATCTTCTGGAAATGCTTCCTGCAAAGGATTTTGCACAGGTAAATAAAAAAGAGATCATTGCCATTTCTTCTATCAAGATTTTCTCTACCAACGAAATCATCACCACCATCGCTGAAGGCGAACATTTTCTGAAACTGCAGATCGGTGAAACCTACAAAGGCTCATTAATGGAGATGTTCGGAAAATAGGTCTTTCAAAGATTTCTTCTTTTATTACAGAAATCAGTCGTTTTGTTACATGGATGGTTTCAAAAATATTTAGTCGTGTATTTTTGCGCCCGATTTACATTACCCTCCCAAAACGGAACGTGGAAAATGGGAATTGGTTGAGGTATTCTTTTAGATAATTTCATTACATTATTTATGACATTTATTACATTTTAGAAATAAAAATTTTCTCATAATTATATTCTTATCAACTTTGCAAAAATTTTAGGATCATGAATTTGGGGAAATATAAAAATCTCATTTTTTACGTCAGTACTATTGCATTTTTTTCATGTCTTATGTATTGGTTTTTTGTTGAAGGGAAAACATTGGAAATCGGGGAAAATATAGCTTCGCCCAAAGGTACAGGTGCTACCATGTGGGAGAATTTTGCCGATTCTTTTATGACGAATCTTCATCATCCTTTAGCCCTTCTGTTGGCTCAGATCGTTACCATCATCATGGTGGCGAAACTTTTCGGATGGATCTGTGTTAAACTAAAACAGCCTTCCGTAATCGGTGAAATGATCGCCGGTATTGTTTTGGGACCTTCCCTTTTCGGTCTCTATTTCCCGGAACTTTCGGCCTTTATTTTCCCGAAAGAATCGCTTCCGAATCTACAGTTTTTAAGCCAAATCGGTCTTATTCTTTTCATGTACATCGTGGGAATGGAGCTGGATTTAAGTGTTTTAAGAAAAAAAGCCCATGATGCTGTGGTGATCAGTCACGCAAGTATCATTATTCCTTTTGCATTGGGAGTCGGGCTTTCGTATTTTATTTATAAAGAATTTGCTCCGGATGGTATCCAGTTCAGTTCGTTTGCTTTGTTCATCGCTATTGCAATGAGTATCACTGCGTTTCCTGTGTTGGCAAGAATTGTTCAGGAAAGAAATTTACATAAAACAAAAATCGGAACCGTTGTAATCACCTGTGCTGCCGCGGATGACATTACAGCATGGTGTATTTTGGCAGCAGTAATTGCTGTTGTAAAAGCAGGATCTTTTTCGGGATCGGTTTTCGTTATTTTAATGGCGATTCTGTACGTATTCATTATGATTAAAGCGGTAAGGCCGTTCCTTGTAAGAATTGCAGAAGCCCAAAAAGGTAAAGGATTTATCAATAAAGCATTGGTTGCTGTATTTTTTTTAATATTAATTATTTCAGCATACGCTACGGAAGTTATTGGTATTCATGCACTTTTCGGAGCATTTATGGCCGGTGCGATCATGCCTGAAAATGTAAAATTCAGAAACCTTTTCATTGAAAAAGTAGAAGATGTTGCCTTGGTTTTATTACTTCCGCTTTTCTTTGTATTTACGGGATTAAGAACTCAAATCGGGTTATTGAATGACCCTCACCTTTGGAAAATCGGAGGATTCATTATCCTTACTGCCGTTGTCGGAAAATTCGTAGGAAGCGCACTGACGGCGAAATTCCTGAAAATAAGCTGGAAAGACAGCCTCACGATAGGTGCTTTAATGAATACAAGAGGTCTTACAGAACTTATCGTATTGAATATTGGTTATGACTTAGGGGTTTTAGGCCCTGAACTGTTTGCAATGTTGGTGATCATGGCATTATTTACAACTTTCATGACGGGACCTTGCTTAGATTTGATCAATTATCTTTTTAAAGGAAAAAAATCAATGATAGAAGACGATGAACATGAAAAAAATGATCCGAAATACAGAGTTTTATTATCTTTTGAAACTCCGGAATCAGGAAGTACCTTATTAAAATTAGCAGATAATCTTACCCATAAAATGAATGGAAATAAGAGCGTAACTGCAATGAATATCGCACCTGTGGATGAGCTTCACGCTTTTGATATTAATGATTTTGAAAAAGAACAATTCAAAGATGTTATCGAAACTTCACATGATTTGAAACTTGAAGTGACGACCCTTTTCAAAGCTTCAACAGATGTGGAAAGTGATCTGACCAATATTACGAACAAAGGAAACTATGACCTCCTTCTCATCATGCTTGGAAAATCGATGTATGAAGGAAGTTTATTGGGCAGACTATTAGGTTTTACTACAAAAATCATTAATCCTGAAAAACTTTTAAACACCGTAAAAGGAAAAGGAAATATTTTCAACAACTCCCCTTTCGACGATCTGACGCTTCAGGTATTAGATAAAGCGACGATTCCTGTCGGAGTTTTGGTGGAAAAAGAATTCAAATCTGCGGATAAAGTATTTGTCCCGATCTTTAATTTAAGTGATTTTTATCTGCTTGAATATGCGAAAAGACTGATTAATAATAACAATTCTCAAATCATTATTCTGGATGTCGCAGGACAGATCCGAAATAATATTGAAGTGAAAGAGCTGATCAGAAGTATTGAACAGGTTGCACCAAACCACATCACCCTATATAACGAGAAAAAAATAGAGAAAGAATTTCTGAATTCTCAGGACTTAATGCTGATCAGCAGCAAAAGCTGGAAAAACCTGATCGACACAAAAGACCTTTGGCTATCGGATATCCCTTCTACATTGATTATCAGCAATCCGTAGATTGGTCAATGGTGAATTTTGCTTCGCAGGGCAATTTTCAAAGTCAATTGTGAATTGTCAATTCGCTTTGCTGTTAATTAATTTTATTGTGAATGTAAAGATTAACAATTGACTTGCAAAGCAAAATTCACCATTCACTTTTTTTAATTTCAATTAAAAAAATTCATACCTTTGTCTCGTGATTACAAACAACGGAACATATTATTACGGAATTTTTAACTCAGATTTGGGATAAGGATTTCTTATATACATAACATAAACCTCGTCCTTGGGCGGGGTTTTTTTATTTAAAATTTAAAAGATGAAAATAAGTATTATAGGTGTAGGACTGATTGGAGGCTCGATTGCTTTAAAACTGAGAAAAAACGGAATTGCCGATTTTATCTATGGGATCGACAACAATAACGACCACCTTAATGAAGCTTTAGACTTAAAAATAATTGACGCAAAAGTAGATCTGGAATACGGAATTAAAAATTCTGACCTGGTGATTATTGCCATTCCTGTGGACTCTGCAAGAAAATTATTGCCTGATGTTTTAGATTTAATCTCTGAAAATCAAACCGTAATGGATGCAGGATCAACAAAAGCCGGAATTGTAAAAGCGGTAAAAAATCATCCAAAAAGATCTAGATTTGTAGCGTTTCACCCGATGTGGGGAACGGAAAACAGCGGTCCGAAGTCAGCCATTTCAGACAGTTTTACAGGAAAAGCCGGAGTCATCTGCAATAAGGAAGAATCTGCAGAAGATGCTTTACAAATAGTTGAAAAAATCGTTGAAAGTCTTGATATGCATTTGATTTACATGAATGCTGAAGATCATGATGTTCACACTGCTTATATTTCACACATCTCGCACATTACCTCTTACGCGCTAGCCAATACCGTTTTGGAAAAAGAGCGTGAGGAAGAAACGATTTTTCAATTGGCAAGTTCGGGTTTCTCGAGCACCGTCCGTCTCGCAAAATCTCATCCTGAAATGTGGGTTCCGATTTTTAAACAAAACAAAGAAAACGTACTCGATGTTCTGAATGAACATATCGCCCAGCTAAGAAAGTTCAAAGCTGCCCTGGAAAAAGAGAATTTTGAATATCTGGAAGAATTGATTTCTAATGCGAATAAGATTAGGGGGATTCTTGATAAGTAATAATTTTCTTTTGTCTTGAAACAAAAGAAACAAAAGTTCAAGACTTGGAAACTTCCGCTAAAAATTAAAAATTAACCCCCCAAAACTTGCGCGAATTCAATGTTGGCTCTTCGGTTCAACAGTTGTCTCGCGCTTCAAACAATGGGAATTTCTTAACGGATTAAGTAACTGATAATATTACTCATTACCAATTACTCATTGCTCATATTTTAACATTCCGGAACGTTGACAGCAATCGCCAAACCACCTTCCGAAGTCTCTTTAAACCTGTCATTCATCGAAAGAGCGGTTTCCCACATGGTCTGAATCACCTCATCCAGTGTTACTCTTGCTTTCGTTGGGTCACTTTCTAAGGCGATATTAGCGGCTGTAATGGCTTTTATAGCACCCATCGTATTTCTCTCGATACACGGAATTTGCACCAGACCTTTGATCGGGTCACATGTCATTCCCAAATGATGTTCCATAGCGATTTCAGCGGCCATTAAGACCTGACCAACACTACCTCCAAGAATTTCCGTAAGTCCTGCTGCAGCCATCGCCGAAGAAACTCCGATTTCTGCCTGACAACCACCCATTGCAGCGGAAATAGTTGCATTTTTCTTGAATAAAGTTCCGATTTCACCTGCCACCAAAATAAATCTTACAATATCATCATCACTGATAAACTCTGTGAAAGCCTGAGAATACATTAAAACTGCCGGAATAACGCCACTCGCACCGTTGGTAGGTGCTGTAATAATTCTTCCGAAGCTTGCATTTTCTTCATTTACAGCCAATGCAAAACAGGAAATCCATTTATTGATATTGGTGAAATTTTCTTCGGCATCTACAACCTGCTGGAACCATTCATCTTTATTTTTATAGATTTTATCACCTAATAATTTTCTGTTGATTCCGGCTGCACGACGGGAAACATTCAATCCGCCGGGAAGAATTCCTTCTTTATTCACGCCTTTATAAATACATTCTTTGATCTGCTGCCAAATATAAAGTGCTTCCGCTCTCGTTTCGTCCTGGGTTCTCCAGCTTTCTTCATTAATAAAAATTAAATCCGAAACTCTGTTAAGCCCCAATTTTTGACAATATTTCACAATATCAGAAGCGTGATGACAAGGATATAAAGTGCGGACACAGTGTTTTTGAATAGATTTTTTTTCCTGACTCATGATAAATCCTCCACCTACAGAATAAAAATCCTGAACAATCTCGGTACCGTCTTCGAAAATCGCCTTAAAAATCATTCCGTTCGGATGAAAATCAAGTGATTTTTGCATATTTAACACTAAATGATGGCCGTAGATAAAGGGAATTTCCTTTTCACCACCCAAATTAAGAATCTGATCGTTTTTTATTTTTTCAACCTTTTCATCGATTTTTGTGGTGTCAATGGTTTTATAATCTTCACCGCTCAACCCCAGCATTCCGGCAATATCTGTTCCGTGCCCGATTCCTGTTTTAGCTAAAGAACCGAAAAATTCGAGAAAAACTTCCTTTACCTCAGCGATAGATCTTTCTCTGTTTATAATTCTGATAAATGCTGACGCCGCATTCCATGGTCCCATCGTATGCGAACTCGACGGACCTATTCCTACTTTAATAATCTCAAAAACCGATATTGATTCCATATAGAAAATTGATCATTTTTCCTTACCACAAAGATACACGATAAATCGACACCCAAAAGCCAAAGATGAAAAACACCTTTGGCTTCGAGAATTAAAACTATATGAACGCAAAATATTTTATAGTGAATGGTCAATAGTGAATTTTGCTTCGCAAGTGAATTTTAAAAATTGACAGCAAATCTAATTGAGAATTCACAATTTACTTTTTTAGCATAAGCTCTCTTCATGCTGAGAAATATCCAATCCCAAATTCTCAGATTCTTCGGAAACTCTCAATGTGATGATACTATTCGTGATTTTATATAACATTAATGAACCAAAAAACGCAAATAACGAAACTAAAATCAAAGCCATGATATGATGGGCAAACACTTCAAACCCACCGTGAAGAAGACTTGCGTTTTCGCCGTGGGCAAAAATTGCCGTTAAGATCATTCCCATAATTCCACCCACTCCATGACAGGCAAAGACGTCTAAAGTATCATCAATTTTCTTTAAAGCTTTCCAGTTGACCATGATATTAGAAACAATCGCCGAAATAAATCCGATAAAAAGACTTTCCGAGACCGAAACAAAACCACATGCCGGCGTAATAGCTACCAATCCGACTACCGCGCCAATACAGGCTCCCATAGCCGAAATTTTTCTTTTATTAATTCTGTCAAAAAAGATCCAGGTCATCATCGCTGAAGCAGATGCAATAGTGGTAGTTCCAAATGCGGTTGCAGCGGTGGCATTTGCACTTAATGCAGAACCCGCGTTGAAGCCAAACCAGCCGAACCAAAGCATTCCCGTACCCAAAATGACGTAAGAAATATTGGAAGGTTCGTGATGCGGATTTTTCCTGTTTCCTAAAACAATCGCTCCCGCCAGTGCTGCAAAACCGGCGCTCATGTGTACGACCGTTCCTCCTGCAAAATCTTTAACTCCAAAATATTTGTTTAAAAGCCCATCCGGATGCCAAACCATGTGACAAAGCGGCGTATATATAAAAATGCTGAAAAGCACCATAAACAGCAGATAAGAAATAAAACGAACCCTTTCTGCAAAAGATCCCGTAATCAGCGCCGGAGTAATCACGGCAAATTTCATCTGAAATAAGGCAAAAAGAATAAACGGAATCGTAGAAGCCATCGCTTTATGCGGCAAAACTCCTACTCTGCTGAAAAAAGGATAGCTCAGCGGATTACCAATAATTCCGTAATGCACTCCATCGACGGTAAATCCTATAGAATCACCAAATGATAAGGAAAAACCAACAACCACCCATAAAATAGAAATAACGCCAAGTGCGATAAAACTCTGAAGCATAGTGGAAATCACATTCTTTTTACCTACCATTCCGCCGTAGAAAAATGATAATCCGGGGGTCATTAAAAGTACCAGACCGGCAGCCGCCAAAATCCAGGCTACATCTGCCCCGACAATTTTATCTTCGGATAAGAATTCTCCTGTATTCGGAAAATCCACGATGGGACTCCAGAACAGTCCGCCGACAGCAACTAGAGTAATAATGGAAAATGAAGCGATCCATTTTAAGCCTACAGTCATATAATTTATATTTAACCCCTTCAAAATTAAACATAAATTTCATAAAAACATATATTTTTTTTTAAATACCCCTTAAATTTTTATATCTAATTAACAAAAAATTAAAATTAACTAAACACCTCCCCTAAAATTTTAGACACTTCTTTGTATTTTGTAGCAGGAAAAAGATGAGTACCCCCTTTGATGATATAATCAGGTTTTGAGTTCTTAATGGGAAAAACAATATCCCTGTCCCCTAAAATCTGAATGACATCCGGTGTTTCCTCACACTTCCATTCGGAAATTTTCTCGATAGACCACTTCAGGTAATAAGGATCGCGCACCCTGAAATACTGTAAAACCCTGGGATTTTTAGGATCAAAGAGTTTCCTGACAACCGAATAGACATTCGTTGTTTTATCATTAAATAAGCTTACAGGCAGATATTTCGGAATTCTTGTGATCTCTCCTACCCGGATTAATTTAGATTTTTCTTTATGTGATTTTATGCTTCCCAAAATGACAACTTTTTGGGCCGGCTTTAATTTGTGAATTTCCTGAACCATTATTCCGCCAAAAGAATATCCCAACAGATAGAACGGTTCCGAATCATCTATTTTTTCGGCCATTCTTTCAACATATTGAGTAAAAGTTTCATTCTGACCGGGAATAAGCCAATCAATAAAAATAACCTCGTGCTGTTCCGGAAACTGCAGCTTTTCTAATACTTTAAAATCTGCGCCAAGCCCGCTTACTACGTAAATTTTCATGCTACTAAAATAAGAAAAAGCATCTAATGATGCTTTTCCCTTAACAAATATTATCATGTTGAAGTTTAATTTTTTTGAAACGAAATTCTGGTCACACTATCAATGGACAAGGTGGTAATCGTGTCTGAAGCAACCCACTCCAAAATATATCCACCTCCAGTTCCTAAAGGTGCGGGAAGGCTCGCTCCGTCTGCAATAGTTGTGAAATTGTACACCAGAATGCCACTCGTTTTGCTGGAAGGAATGACACCGCTTATTTCCGATCTGAAACCTGACAAAGGATTCCTTAAAATAAACCGTATATCCTGGCTCAGAATGTTGGAGCTTTTTGTATAATTAATAATAATTCTCCATTGATGAACCTGCCCCATAACTCCATTTTCAATAAACTGATTTCCCGAATAAATTTTGGCATCTGACACCAGAGAATTTTCGGACCAGCTTGTTGTAGGTGACGAAGCATAAATCAGAGGCAAAGCATAAGTGACTTGTCTGGTTGTGTTTGCAGCGGTATTCGTCCAATTCGGTTTTGTCCCGCTTCCTGCACCGCCTGCATTTATTTTCACAACACCGTCGTTGGACCTTTCCAGCTTCCTGCTGTATATCAATGTTCCCCAACTCGTCCCATCAAAATACCTGACTGTTTTATTGGTTTTGTCGTACGCAATCATCCCTTCGACGGGTGCTGCGATGGTTTCGGGATCTGCCATTCTGGGAATGACGACAGTAGACGTGGTAGAGACAATATCCAGTACTCCTTTTGGATTTGTTGTGTTGATTCCCACCTGAGAATAGGCTCCTGCTGACGATGCAAGAGCAATGATAATGATTTTGTTTGTCATAAAAATGTATTTAGATAATCAAACCATACATTTTCATGAGTATTAAGTAATGCAAAGATGAAGGATTTTTTATTAATTTAAAGGAAAAAAAATTATTTTACATTAATTAAATAAAAGTGTAAATTAAAATCAATCAACACATTAATTTTAATTCAAATAAAAAATTCAGAAGATTATATTCACCTTAATTGGAGAAAAAAAATGAGCAATTCCCAAGGAAATCACTCATTACTTTATTAAAAAACAGACTTACTGTTTTATTTTTTCTTTACCGGAGTCCTGTTTTCGTTATCCAATTTTTCTGTCGAAATTCTGAACTGGATATCCATTTCGTTTTTGATGAAATAATCCTTCAATGAAGACTGATAGAATACTTTGAAGTCTCTTCTGTTTAATGAGAATTTTGCAGACTCGATCACTACCGTAAACTGAGTGATATACACATTCGCAGGGAAGGTAATGGTCTTTCTCACGCCTTTAATTGTAATATCTCCGTAAACCGTAGAGTTGAACTCGCTGTTTGCTAAAGGAATAATTTTCGTCAAATGGAATTTTGCAAGAGGGAATTTCTTCACTTCGAAGAAGTTTGTGCTCTTAAGATCGTTCGTAAGTTTCACCATATCTTCATCCTGGCTTGAAACATCTCCTGCCATGATCGATTTCATATCAATCACGAATTCACCGTCTACCAAGACTGTTTTATCGAAGGTAAATTTTCCACTTTTCAGTTTCACCGTTCCAGAATGTGATGTAGGAACAGTCTTTACAACCTTGTAACCCCACCATCTTATCTCCGACGACGTTACCTTTACCACTTTATCACCTTTCTTTTGAGCGAAAACAAATGACATGCATACACACATCATAGCAAACAATAGTAATCTTTTCATTCTTTTTTATTTACAATTCAACAAAAATAAAAAAAAGTGTAGAACTTCTACACTTTTAACAATCTTTTTTTGATTAAATTATTTAGCAGTCACTTTTACAAGCATATCGATATCATCTTTCACAAAAACATCCTGCATTGTAGACTTGTAAGCCACGTCGAATTTTTGTCTGTCGATCGTGAATTTGTTTGATACTAAACTTACCACTCCTTTGCTGTAAGAAATCTTAGCCGGGAAAGAAACTACATTGGTTTTTCCTTTTACCGTAAGATTACCTGTAACAATAGAATTGTAGATTTTATCGTTGTTTTTCTTTACACCGGTAATTTTGAAAGTTGCTGTAGGGAATTTTTCAACCTCGAAGAAGTCTCCGTTTTTAAGGTGACCGTTCAGTTTTTGCTGATATTCACCTGTAAGATCCGTAGAGTTGATAGAATTCATATCCAAAACTACAGTACCTCCTACTAACTGGTTTCCTTTCATTACCAAGTCACCAGACTTTACTTTCACAGTACCATCATGAGAACTTGCCTCAGACTTTGCTACTTTGTATCCCCACCAGTGGATATCAGAAGCTACTACTTTTTTTGACTGACCGAAAGCTAAACCACTAGCTAAAACTGCTAATAAAAATATTTTTTTCATTTGAATAAAGTTATTTACTTGTTTGTTATTTACTGATGCAAATGTAGCTAACTTCTTCAATAGATTTTATTGATGTACATCAATAAAAACGATTATTTTCATGAATAATATCAGCCATAAAAAAACTCCGAATTTCTTCGGAGCCTTGTGTTAGTCTTGATAATAAGCAGTATAAAGCGCTATACCGTTTAAAGCCGTATGATTTTGCTTGATCAGATAGATCGGGATGTTTCTCAGCATCTCTTCCATCTTATCGCTGATCTTATATTTTTCGTAGAATTTATCTTTATTAATATATTCCCTGATCTCCATAGGAATATCTCCTGAAATCAAAAGACCGCCTGTAGCTTTTAATTTTAATGTTAAATTGTTCGCTTCTCTTGCAAGGAATTCAAGGAAAGTGTCTAAAGCAATCTTGCAGATCAGTACATCTTCCTCAACAGCAGCTTTGTATAATTCCTGAACGAAGTTTCCTTTTGCCAGTTTTTCAGCCAGCCATTCCGGTTCCGGATGTCTTTTTACATCTCTTAAAAATCTGTAAATATTAAATAAACCTGTTTTGGACAATACATTTTCCCAGCTTACAATTCCGTAGATATTATTCAGGAACTGGTAAAATTCTACCTCAACAGTGGTTCTTGGAGAGAATTCCGAGTGGCCGCCTTCCGTTGCAAATGGTCTCAGGTATTTTCCGTCAAAAAAATATCCGGCTTCTCCTAACCCGTTTCCGGGAGCAAGAATTGCTACATTCCCGTTTTCCAGGTGACCGCTTGTGTAGATAGGATCGAGATCGCTGTCTTCCAAAAGCCCCATTCCATATGCCGAAGATTCCTGGTCATTCAGCATGTTTACTCTTTCAAAGTCGAAATCACTTTTGAAATCTTCAACATCAAGATGCCATCCCAATCTTGCAGGGCTGCTTTTCCCGTTCAAAACAGGTCCCGGAACTGCTATTCCCAGTCTTTTCACATTCTCCAACTGGTTATCCTGAATAAACTTCTTTAAAATATCAGTAAAAGAAGCATATTCTTTCGTAGGATAAGTGTTTTGGATTTTAATCTCAAGACCTCCGTTACTAGAAACAAAATAGCCTAAACTTGTAATATCTTCACGAAGGTTTGCGCCAATAATAGATACATTATCATTGTTACCGTTTTTTACTCCTGGTAAATAAAGTGGAAATTTTGGATTCAAAATCATAACCTCAAATTTTATCAAATATAATAATAGTTTTCGTAAATCCGACAGGGAAAAATAAAACCTTTTCAAGTTTTTGAAAAGGTTTGGCTAATAATTGTTTATATTTAAATCTAACTACTTTCCTAATGGAATATTGTAAGAGAAACCTACCCCAATGTTCCCCACATTGTAGTCCTGGTTTGGCAAATCTCCTTTATCTCCTACAAATACTTTCTGATACTGTACAAAGAAATTCCAGTCTCTGTTGTGATATCCGATCTCCGGCTTGATGTAGAAACCTCCGTCTGGTCTGTCCAGCGTGCTGTTTGAAGCTACTTTTTCATCACCTACCAGGAAGCCATATCCTAGGTCTGTTCCGAAATAAAATCCTGTTTGTTTAGGATAAATTCTGATCAAAGCTCCTACAGGAATTACTCCTACATCATTATTATTATATCCGTTGTTATCTTTACCGAAATAATGAGTATATCCTGTTGCAATACCTAACCCGAATCCCGGTGTGATAAGGTTCTGATAAGCAACATCCACTCCTACAGAAGCAGAAACATTATCTGCAGGAACAGCTAAACCAGCATTTGCCCCCACTTTAATCATATTGTTCATCTGTGCACTTTGTGCGCTCACAACACCAGCTGTCAAAATTCCAGCCAATAATATTGCTTGTTTAAACATTTTCATAACTCTGATTTTTAAATTTTACTAAGCTGTAAGATGTAAAAATCGTGCCAAGGAACGGTGTTTTTCCTATTTTAACATTAATAAAATTCCCAAAATAATGAAAATCAATTAATTAAATTCAGTTAAAATTTAAATGTTTGTTTAAAAAAAATGACGCATTTTTTTAGAGTTATACCATTAATATTTATAATTAATTCATCATCTCAACCGGAAGATTTTCTGCAATATTAATAATTGTTAATCCGTTATCATTTAACCTTCCTTCCTCAAAAACATCAAAAAATAAAATATTCTAATGACAGTTCCATCTCTCATCAATAATAAACATCTTCTCTGGCGTGCAGGTTTTGGCGCGGGAATCAATCAGTTTGAAGATCTGAACAATAAGGATATTAAAGCTTTACTTAATGATCTTTTTAGAGAAGAAACATTTCTTTATATAAATTATGACACTCCCGACGTGGAAATCATCGACTACATGAACGATAAATCCCCGGCTGAAAAGAAAAAGGAAATCCAAAGGATCAACAGGGAACAAAATCTTGAACTTAATCTGAATTTTCTCGATAAAATGGTCAACAGCAAAGAACAGATGAAAGAAAAAATGGCATTTTTCTGGCACGGACACTTTGCATCGAGAGTCGTAAATCCAAGATTTAACCGGCAGATTTTAAATGTTATCAGAAAAAATGCTTTGGGAAATTTCAGAGACCTTTTGTTTGAGGTGAGCCAGGCTCCCGCTATGTTGAATTTCCTAAATAATCAGCAAAATAAAAAAGATCATCCCAATGAAAATTTTGCCCGCGAAGTGATGGAATTGTTTACCATGGGACGCGGAAACTACACTGAAAAAGACATCCGTGAAGGAGCACGGGCTTTTACAGGATGGGGATTTGATAAAGAAGGAAATTTCAGGGAAAGAAAAAATCTTCATGATGAAGGAACAAAAAATTTTCTTGGGAAAACCGGAAATTTTACAGGATCCGATGTTTTAAATATCATTCTCGAAGAAAAAACTACAGCCAAATTTATTACCACTAAAATTTATAAGTTTTTCGTTAATGAAAATGTGGATGAAAACATTGTTAATAAACTGAGTGATAACTTTTACCAATCCGGCTACGACATCAAAAAGCTGATGACAGAAATCTTTTCAAGCTCATGGTTTTATGACAAAAAAAATATCGGAAACAGGATAAAATCCCCTATCGAACTGATGGCGGGAATGATGAGAACCCTTCCGATGAATATTCAGAATCCGGAAAACCTCATCGTTTATCAAAAACTGTTGGGACAAATGCTTCTCTATCCACCGAATGTTGCAGGCTGGCCCAACGGAAAATCATGGATCGACAGCTCGACTCTGATGCTGCGGCTTCAGATTCCGCAAATTTGGTCGGGTTTAAGACCATTGGAATATACACCAAGACAGGACGACGACATCGATATGGGCATGAAATCCCGCGAAACCGCTTTAAACAAAACCTTTAAAAATCCGAATATTACCATCGACTGGGCTCGGGTGGAAAAGGTTTTTAAAGATAAAAAAGTGGAAGATTATTTAATTCAAAGCTCAAAATCTCTGGATATGAATTCTGTGAAAAATTTTTCAGATAACAGCGTGAAAATGAATGTCATCAATCTCATGTCAACCCCCGAATATCAGCTGATGTAGTTTTCAGGTTGCAGGTCGCAGATTTTAGCTGACAGTTAAAATGCAACGATAAAAACCTACAACCTAACATCTTTAACCTAAAACCTAACACTCTATGTTAATCAAAAGAAGAGAATTCCTAAAAATAAGTTCATTGGCTACCGCATCGTTTCTGATGCCTAATTTCCTGAAAGCAATGACATTCGATGAAGCACTGGAACCCAATCAGAAGATTTTGGTGGTATTGCAGTTTACTGGGGGAAATGATGGTTTAAATACAATTATTCCGACGAAAAATGATATTTATTTTAAAGAAAGAAACAGCATTGCGATTCAAAATTCTTTGTCTCTGACGGATGAAGCCGGCATCAACCCTGCCCTTTCCTATTTTAAAGAACTTTATGATAATGGCGAACTTTCTGTAATGAACAACGTTGGCTATCCGAATCCCGACAAATCCCACTTCCGAAGCATGGATATCTGGCATTCTGCAAGCCGCAGCGACGAGTATCTGGAAACAGGCTGGCTGGGAAGATTTCTGGACGAAGAATGCTACCGCTGCGACCATCCGACTCAGGCGCTGGAAGTTGATGATATGCTAAGTTTAGCCTTAAAAGGTGAAAATAATAAAGCTTTTGCTTTTAAAGATCCGAAAAGACTGTATCAGACCAGTCAGGAAAAGTATTTCAAATCATTGTACGACCATCATCATGAGGACGAAACGGTTTCCTACCTGTATCAGACATTAGGCTCGACGATCAACAATGCAGATTATATTTTTGAAAAAAGTAAAGCCAAAAAAACAGAACAGACCTATCCGAATTCACAGCTCGGAAAAGACTTCAAAACCGTTGCTTCATTGATAAAATCTGACATTAATACCAGAGTTTATTACCTTTCCATCGGGAGTTTCGACACGCATGTGAACCAAAATGAAAGGCAGCAAAAGCTTTTCAATGATATCAATGAAGCTGTAAAATCTTTCGTGGCAGACATGAAAAGCAATGGACTATTTGATGATATTTTATTGATGACGTTTTCCGAATTCGGGCGTCGTGTTGCTCAGAACGCGAGTAAAGGAACCGATCACGGAACGGCAAATCAGATGTTTTTCATCAGCGGAGGACTGAAAAAGAAAGGGATTTTGAATGCGCTTCCGGATTTAACCCATCTTAATGAAGGAGATTTAATTTATTCCGAAGATTTCAGGAAAGTCTATGCAACGATTCTCAAAAACTGGCTAAAAGCAGACTCTTCCAAAGTGTTGGGCTGGAAAAACGGGATTTATGATTTTGTCTGATTTTATATTTTAAAGCAAAAAATAAAAAGAGGCTGTCCGAAAAAATGACAGCCTCTTTCTTATAATTCTAAATTTTAACTACTTTCAGTTTAAACGGGAATCTGTTTCTTATCTTCCGTTGGTTTTTTATTCATTTTCTCGGATATTTTTTTGACAATAAATTCTATCACCAAAGGTGCTACAATTGCTAGTAATGTTTTTAATATTCGTGATTTCATAATGCTAATTTTATATGATGATTCATACAATTTCTAAGCCATAAAGTTTTAATGAAAAATATTAATCTTCATCAGATACTACTAAATTTTCGTAATTCTTAGTTCCCGCTTTAAATTTTTCTTCAAGCCGGAGCCTTAATTTTCTTGGTTTATGTACAATGAGACTTTCTCCAAAACCCAATAAAAGTCTTTCTAATTCATAATTCAGCTGAACACAGATTTTAAAGATAGTTCCTTCATTCGACTCGCTTACAATTTCCTGACTGCTGTGTAAAGGTTTGGTTTTCACATACGGAGCATTATGAGAATCGACAAAAAAAACGACATTCCGCGGAGACATCGTGGGAGAAACCGTTACCCCTACAATATCTTTAAAATATTCATCACCATCGAGATTCATATCAACATAATCAATCTTTTCTTCAATATTGATGTTTTCCATTCTATCCAGCGCCAGATTATACACATATTGTTTATTCGAGCAGATCAGAAACCAACGGTTATTAAACTCCTTCAACAATTGCGGATGCACCACATAAGAATCTGATTCTCTGGCTTTAAAGCTTTTGTAAGTAATATTCAAAACCTTTTTATGCAAAATCGCATCATACAGAATATCAATATGTTCCAGACCTTTCAGCTGCTCGTTTTTATCCAGATGAATGATCGATTTCTGGCTCGTCGCATGAATAGAATCCTCCAACTTCTGGATCACCCCGTTCATTTCCTTAAACATCGAAAAATCCTTGAACTGCTTCAAAATCTGCACCGCATTATTCATCGCTTTCAGATCACTTTCGTTCACCGAAATGTTGTGGATGCTGTAATCCGGGTCGCTGTAGCGGTAGTATTTCCGGTCATACACTTCAATCGGAGCCTCATACCCGAATTTTTCACTGCGCATATTCTGCAGATCGAGCTGCACGGTGCGTTTGCTTACAAAAGATTCCTTTCCTTCAAATTCAAACAACGCTTCGGAACATTCATCAATCAAATCTTCCAAAGTATATTTCCGGTACTTGTTTTTCAGGCATTTATCCAACGTTTTATAGCGGATCAGGGCATTTTTATTCGATGACATGATTTTTTATTTTTATGTCATTGCGAGGAGCAAAGCGACGTGGCAATCTCAATAATCAATCTATTCTATATTGTTCGAGATTGCTTCATCATTTCATTCTTCGCAATGACAATTATTTTCTCGTTAAAGCTTTTCCTTCAAAAGAAATCCCGTCCCACCCAAAATTCATAAAGTTTCTGATATTTTGATGATCTTTTCCTTCAGGATTTTGTAAAACATCTTCTCTATAAAAAGCCCCGAAAAGAGAAAGTGTTTCTTCTTTTGATAGGTCATTTAACTTAGCAAAACTAAAAACTTTACAAGATCCATTGTTCTGATCGGCTTCGTTTACTGTATTACCATTGGTAAATTTTGTCGGAGTAAAATCATAATGTTCATCAATAAATGCAATCACTTCTTTAAACTGAATTTCTTCCGCTGACTTTTCTAATTGTTCGAATAACATTTTTTAAATTTTATCAAAAATAATTAAAATAACTTTATCTACGCAAAAACATTGCACACTGGCATTCTTACTTTGCATTATCAAAATGAAATAAAAATGGAATTTAACGGAAATAACTTAATAGAATTAGGATATAGATCAGCAAAATGGTTCAAAGAAGCCATTGCGCATATCAACGAAAATCAATTAGACGAAAATCAAATTAAAGAATATCTAGAACAATTCAAACAACCTGAACTGATCTCGCTTCACGAAACTCCGAAAGATTTTGTGATCAACATCAGAGCCGAACACGAAAGCGAAAATGACAACGTAGAAAAAGTCATCAACACCATGAAAGTTTTGATGAAAACCCCTACGCTAGTGGAAGGAGCGATCATGCCCGATGCCTGTCCGACAGGTCCGGAAGGTCAGATTCCGGTAGGTGGAGTTGTTGTGGCAAAAAATGCCATTCATCCAGGATTTCATAGCGCAGATATCTGCTGTTCAGTAATGTTGACGGATTTTGGAAAAGCCGATCCTAAGGAAGTTTTGGATGCCGCTCATTCTGTAACACATTTCGGATACGGAGGAAGACCGAGAGGTGAGCAGATGGAAATGTCTCAGGAATTGATGGATGCTTTCAGAGAAAATGATTTCCTGAATGATGAAAAACTCATCAGCATCGCCCGTTCGCATATGGGAACTCAGGGTGACGGAAACCATTTCCTATTTGTCGGAATTTCCAAAAACACGGGAAATACAATGCTGGTCACTCACCACGGTTCGAGAGCTCCGGGAGCGGCATTGTATGATAAAGGAATGAAAGTGGCCAATAGATTCAGACATGAAATTTCTCCTGAAACATTAAGAGAAAACGCATGGATCCCTTATGAAACAGAAGAAGGAAAATCTTACTGGGAAGCCCTTCAATTGATAAGAAAATGGACAAAAGAAAACCATACTTCCATTCACGATGCTGTTTTAACCAAAATGGAAATCGAGAAACAGGACAGATATTGGAATGAACATAATTTCGTTTTCAAAGATGGAGATTTGTTTTACCATGCTAAAGGAGCTACTCCGCTTGATGATAAATTCATGCCGGATATTACGGGACCAAGACTGATTCCGTTGAATATGTCTGAACCGGTTTTAATCGTTCAGGGAACAACCAATGAAAGAAATCTTGGTTTTGCGCCACACGGAGCGGGAAGAAATTTCAGCAGAAGTCAGCATAAAAAATCACTGGCTCATAAAACGATCGAAGAAATTTTTGCAGAAGAAACAAAAGGACTAGACGTTCGTTTTTACTCTAATGAAATTGATATTTCCGAGCTTCCAACTGCTTATAAAAGCGCCAAAAACGTAAGAGCTCAAATTGAAGAATATGGACTTTGCGAAGTGCTGGATGAAGTAATGCCTTACGGATGTATTATGGCAGGTGATGTGCAGAAAAATGCACCCTGGAAGAAGAAAAAGAAGTTTAGAAAAGCATAGTTGTTGGTCAATCGCAAAGGCGCAATTTCTTTTAACAGCCATACTTTTTAAGGCACAAGAAAATCAAGGATTTTCATTTAAACAGAATTAAATTTTATCGCAGATAAAATCTTTGCGCCTTAAGCAGTTTAAAATTAACATTTGCGCCTTTGCGTTTAACCCAATAAAACAACAAAAAAAATGACACCCAAAATACTAGAAAAATTAAAAGAAATAGAAGCAAAAAGAAATATAGAAATACTTCTTGCCGTAGAATCGGGAAGCCGGGCATGGGGTTTTGCGTCTCCCGACAGCGATTATGACATACGGTTCATATACCGGCACGAAAAAGATTGGTATCTGTCGCCGTGGGACAAGGATGAAACAATAGAATTTATGACCGAAGACGATCTGGATGGTTCCGGTTGGGACTTGAGGAAGACTTTCCATTTGCTCTTGAAGTCGAATGCGGCTTTGCTGAGCTGGTTTTATTCGCCTATCGTGTATGTTAAAAATGATAAGTTTTATGATGTATTCAAATCTCTGGCTGATTCCTGTTTTTCGCCGATAGCGGTTTCTTACCATTACCTAAGTATGAGTAAAAAGTATCTGGAAGCCTGCCGAAGCGACGAAGTAAAACTGAAAAGCTATTTCTACTGCCTTCGAACAACCCTAACCGGAAAATGGATATTGGAAAAAGGAACCGTCCCTCCGGTTTTGTTCAGTGAACTGCTGGTTTTAGTGGATGATTTTACCAAAACGAAAATAGAAAATTTAATCGCTCTAAAAGCCACCAAAGGAGAATCTTACTACCATCCGAATGACTGGGAATTGTTTGGATTTCTGGAGAAAATGGTCGCAGAGAATGAAGAAAGAGCGAAAGGTTTGAAGGGAGGAAATGCGGATAAGAGGGAGATGGAAAAAATATTCAGAACAATTTTAGAAAATTGTTAAAATCATTAATTTTAAAGCTTAAACAAAAACATGAAAAACATAGTCGCTCTATCTCCTATATATACAGAAGACAGCAACAACCTTAAAAAAGCATCTATCAATTCACCTTACGAATTGAACCGTTTTAATGCAAAATGGAATGTTCCTAAAGAATTTCGTGAAGATGTCATTGCGGTATATGGTGAAGATATTTATGCGGAAATTGTTGCAGATCAATGCAATCTGATTCTTTCAAAACCTGCAGACAATTGGCTTTCAAGGATTTCTGAAGAATTTACAAAACGTAAAATCTCTTACGGTCAACTGAAAGATTTTGTGCATGAAGAAAATATTTTCATTAAATGTTCTGATTTTAAAAGTTTTAAGGCAGGAGTTTTCGATAGAGTTACCAATATCAAAGGATTTGATTCTTTGGACTTGGAAAGCATGGTTTTCACCTCGGAAGTTGTAGAGTGGGAGCTTGAAGTAAGGTGTTTTGTTTTAAATAATGAAATAAAAACTTACTCTTCTTATTGGCGAAACAATGCTTTTGACACCAATCTTCTTTCTGAAATTGAGCAAAGAGATTTGTTTGAGTTTTTTAACAATTTTATTCAACAATATTCTGAAACGCTACCCAAAGCGATCGTTATTGATTTTGGAATTATTCAAGGGAAAGGCTGGGCTTTGATTGAAGCGAATCCGGCCTGGTGTTCGGGATTGTATGCTTGTGATGCGGAAAAAGCGTTAGAGGTGGTTGTGGAGAGTTGTGTGAAAAATTAGAATAATATTATTACATTTATATTTGACAAAAGTTCCCTATTATAGGGACTTTTGTCATTAAAAACACTCTTAATAAATAAAAAAAGAGAACGAAATGAACTATAAAATCATTTATAACAAAGAAAAGCTAAAACAATTCATCGACTGGCTTCCAAATTTACTGCCAAACGAACAATATTACGTAGCGCTTTTGGCAAGAAAAAAATACAATCCGGAAACAGGTTTGAAAGCAGATAAAGCACAATTAAAACGTTTTACATCAACAAAAGAAAGACTTCTTCAAAAAATCAAGCAGCTTGAGCTACCTTTAGGTGTGTATGAATCTGGGAATATGGAAGTTTCGCAAGATAATCTTGCAATTTATATCACTCCGAATCCACGAGACCTGCATAAGGCTTCTTTGTTTTTAATGAAAGAAATTTCAGAAAAACTGATCCGGAATGATAATGCTATCCATCCACATTCATTAGCTTTAAATTTAATTCAAACCACTACTTCAAGGAAAATTTTCTTTGATCTGGACATTGATTTTAAAACCGGGAATCATCAGCAAGCCATTGAAAAATTTAAATCAGATATTTCAAATTGCATTAATTCGGATTGTCTTACTTTTATCAAGACAAATGGAGGGTTGCATTGTCTCATCAATTTGCCCAACATTGCAAAAGAATACCAAAAAATCTGGCATCAGAAAATTTCACAGCTTACCTGCAATGAATATGAAGTAACGATGAACGGTGATAATGTATTACCAGTCGTGGGAGGTATTCAGGGAATTGATTTTTCGCCTTACTTTTTAGATTAAATTATTATGTGTATACCGAATACTGAACTACAATTTTGCACCTGTGTTGAGGGAAATATTTTCGATATTAAAGATATCTACATCTGGACTTTGAGAACATTTGTTGGTTTAAAAGAATCAGATAGACGAGGAAAAATAATGATTCCTGTAGAAAATCTGGGTAATGGAATTACAATAGAAAACGTAATTGCAAGATTAAATACTGGAAATATTTTTGATTTCGAATATATTCCTAAAGAAAGAGACACTCTTCACATCAGTTTTAATGCTAAAAATAAGTCAGATTATAAATACTTCTCGTTAATATATATAAATAAAATTTGGGAGCAAGGCAGCAATCCTGTTTTTACAAGTATTTCTAATCAAATAGCAGAAGGAGAAATCATCATCAAAGAAAAAAAAATTTATGACCATCCAAACCTTAAAAAATAAAAAACTCCTCCTCCTCCAAGCCATCTCCGGGAGCCGCTCTTTCGGTCTTGCAACGGAGAACTCCGACACAGACATCCGTGGAGTGTATTATTTACCGAAAGAAGAGTTTTTTGGTTTAAATTATATTCCGCAGATTTCCAATGAGACGAATGATATTACGTATTATGAGATCGGGAGGTTGGTAGAATTACTACAGAAAAACAATCCGAATATATTGGAAGTTCTGGCCAGTCCGGAAGATTGTATTTTGCAGAAAAATCCGTTGATGGATCTTTTGAAACCTGAAGATTTCCTTTCCAAATTATGTAAAGATACCTTTGCGGGATATGCGATTTCACAGATCAAAAAAGCGAAAGGACTCAACAAAAAAATCCTTAATCCCATCGATAAAGAAAGAAAATCTATCCTGGATTTTTGCTATATCCTGCAGAATCACGGTTCGGTTCCATTGAAAAAATGGCTGCGAGAATTCCCCTTCTCTGGAGGGGTATCCGAAGGACGGGGTGGTCTTTTACAGGAAAAATGCGGATTGGTAAGCCTCGACAACACCAAAGGAATGTTTGCCCTTTTCTACGACGAATCGGGAGAGCTGAAATATAAAGGAATTATACAAAACGAAGAAGCCAATCAGGTTTCTGTTTCATCGGTTCCGAAAGAGGAAAAACCTCTCGCTTATCTGTTCTGCAACCTCAATGCCTACTCCACTTACTGCAAAGATTACCGGGAATATTGGAAGTGGGTTTCCGAACGAAATGAAGACCGATACAACGTCAATCAGCAGCACGGACAAAACTACGACAGCAAAAACATGATGCACACCATTCGCCTGTTGCAGTCGTGTGAACAGATTTTTAAAACAAATTCTCTGAACATCCGGGTAGAAAACCGCGACGAATTGCTAGACATCAAAGCCGGAAACTGGTCATACGAAAATGTGATGAAAAAAGCTGAGCATTTGATTAAGTCTATTGAATATTATCATTCAATTTCTACCCTTCCCGATTTCCCTGATTTGGAGAAAACAACGAAAATTTTAATTGATATTCGGGAAGATCTATACAAATAATTTCATCTGATTTCCACCAATGATCTCATAAAACCACTATTTACAGTGGTTTTTATCTTTTATAGAAAATTTTTCATTTTTTTCTGTAACAAAATATCGAGAGCTTCTACCAATTAATTGATATATCAATATTTGATAAATCATTTTTTATTTACATTAAAAATTTTCACCATGGAAAAACTGGATTCAATTATATTTTATAATATAGATAAGGCGATCAGAGCCTATAGAAATTTCGCTCAGCGTCAATTAAAAGCGAATGGATTTAACATTACCATCGATCAATGGTTAATTATTAAAGCAATTTTAGAAAATCCCGGAATTACACAACATGAAATCGGAGATTTGGTTTTTAAGGATAATGCTTCGGTAACAAGAATTATTGATCTGCTGGTAAAATCAGAATACATCAACAGGAATACCAACTCCGAAGACCGCAGAAAAACAGATCTGGACGTCACGGAATCCGGAAAAGAAATCATCCAAAAAGTACAAAATCTTATTGTGAACAACCGAAAAATCGCATTAAAAGGTGTTTCAAAAGAAGAACTTCAAATCATGAATTCAGCATTAATAAAAATATCAACTAACTGTCTCAACACTAAAAAATAACACAATGGCCAGAATATTTATACTCATTTTTGTTTGGATCCTGTCTTTTTTAAGCACAGTTTCAGCACAAAGCATACAGAATTTTTCTTTATCGGGAAAAATAGACTCTGATAAAGCCAATCAGATGGAAATCAATCTGTTTAATTCTGAAAATAAATTAGTTAAAACCGAAATTGCAGACTCCAAAGGAAACTTCAGTTTCAATGATCTTGCCTCTGGAAATTATTCGTTAAAAATCAATAAAAACGGAACAGAAGCTTATAAAGCCGACAATATTTCGGTAACAGGAAATACAACACTGCCTTCCATTCAACTGAATGAGAAAGTCATTGAAGGTGTGACAATTACAAAGACAAAACCCTACATCGAGAGACAGGAAGGAAAAATGATCCTGAACGTCGAAAACAGCATTGCAAGTACCGGAAACTCAGCATTTGAGGTACTGGAAAAGGCACCGGGTGTAAAGATCGACAACAACGACAACATCAGTCTTCGCGGAAAAGGAAATCTTTTAGTACAGATCGACGGGAAAAATACCCCGATGACAGGAACTGATCTTGCCAATTACCTCCGCGGAATCCCATCTGCAAGCGTTGAAAAGGTAGAATTCATCACCAATCCCTCTTCAAAATATGACGCGTCGGGAACTTCAATTATTAATATCAAACTCAAAAAAGACCAGCGAAAAGGAACAAACGGAAGTGTTTCAACTGCTTTGGGAACGGGAAGATATTTTAAAAACAACAACAATTTCAGCATCAATCACCGGAATAAGAATGTAAACATTTTTGCGAATTACAGTTTTGCGTATAGGGAATTTTTCAATCATCTTGTTTTAGACAGAAATTTCTATGACGGAAATAATTCCTTTGAAAAAGCCTATTTACAGGATAATTTTTTGAAAATGAATTTCAGGAATCATATCGCCAAAGCCGGGATGGATTATTATATGAATGATAAAAATATTCTTGGATTTTCGGTAGGTTTTATCAGCAACAGATTTGATCCGAAAGGTGACAATTCGAGTACAATTCTCGGTTCGGATCACCTTCCTACAGGTACTTTCACTACCCAAAACCGTTCTAAAGACCACTGGAAAAATGTTTCTTTTAATTTAAATCACAAATACACCATCGATTCTTTAGGTTCTGAACTGACAACGGATTTTGACTTTATTAATTATTCCAATACTTCACTTCAGAATTTTGATACAAGAAATTATGACCTTTCCGGAAACTTGAGTCAATTGGACATTCTGAAAGGAGATATCAGTGGAAACCTGAATATTTATTCTTTAAAATCAGATTTTACAAAAGCTTTAAAAAAAGATTGGAAGCTGGAGGGCGGTGTAAAAACAAGCTTCGTAAAAGCTGATAACGACCTGAAATTTTTTGATGCAAGCTCAGGGACTTCTATTTTAGATGAAACAAAAACCAACCATTTTATTTATGAAGAAAACATCAATGCAGTTTATGGAAATGTTTCTAAGAAATGGAAAAAATTTAGTACAAATTTCGGTTTAAGAATGGAGAATACCAACGTAAAAGGAACTCAGATGACGACCAATCAGGTAAATAAAAAGAATTATACCCAATTATTTCCAAGTGCCGTGTTTTCTTATGATCTGACGGATAAAAGCAATCTTGAAATCAATTTTAGTAGAAGAATTACACGGCCAAGCTATAATCAGTTGAATCCTTTCAAATTTTATCTTGATCCAACTACCTACAGAGCAGGAAACCCTGATCTGAATCCGCAGACAACAATGAATTATGAGCTTACATACAGTTTCAGTAATAAATATTTTGCAACGTTAAGCTATTCCAAAACTTCGGATAACATTACGGAAGTCATTAAACCAATTGTTGAAAATGGTGAAAATATTACAGTTCAGACTAATGAA
Organism: Chryseobacterium wanjuense; assembly: GCF_900111495.1. Lineage (NCBI taxonomy): Bacteria > Pseudomonadati > Bacteroidota > Flavobacteriia > Flavobacteriales > Weeksellaceae > Chryseobacterium > Chryseobacterium wanjuense. The sequence goes on from NZ_FOIU01000001.1 coordinate 2,572,922, forward strand.
AATCTGAGTTCTGCTTCCTATTTCGGGTTGAATGTAATCGCTCCCGTTAAAATGGCAAAATGGTGGGATATGAACAACAGCGCCAATTTCTATTATGGCTCTTACACCGGAAATGTTTCGGGAACACAAATTAACAACAAAGGAAATTTTACATTTTCTTTAAACAGCATCAATTCATTTAAGCTTGGAAATGGCTTTACAGCCGAACTTACAGGCAATTACCAGGCAAGAGAAGTGTATGCTTACATGGATGTAAAACCGATCTGGTACCTGAATATCGGTGCACAGAAGAAATTTAAAAATTCTAGCACTTTGAAGCTGGCTTTCAATGATATTTTCTTCACCAGCAATCCGAAAGCACGGACAACATTTAATAATTATGTAGAAAACTTCGTCGTAGAAAGAGATACGAGAGTGGTTACGCTTTCTTACACTTACAATTTCGGCTCAGGAAAATCCGGGCAGCCTAGAAAAACAGGGGGTGCGGATGATTTGAAGCAGAGAATTGGAAACGGTTAATTTAATTAACTTTAAAATCAAATAAAATAACCCTCCGGAATTTGGAGGGTTTTGTTATTAATCTTAATCCAGAAAAAAACTTCCGTCAGTTCGAATATTTTCGTAATGATGAAGAAAATTATTGAGACTTTAATTCAAACTTCTCGATACGATTTTTTCAAAATCTACTCGAAGTGATGCAGTTTTATGATCTTCCTGGAAGGAGCTTATTTTCTTGCTCAATTTTTTAAGTTTTTAAGCATAAAAAAATCCTTCAACCTGAAGGATTTATATATATAATTAAAATGATGTTTTTGATTAATTATTTAACCAATCTAATCTCGATTGCAGAAAATCCTTTGGGAGATTTTTCTTTTTCAAAAGATACTCTGTTCCCTTTTTTAATCTGATCTATACAGTTGTTATTGTGGAAGAAAACGTTTTCTTTGGTTTTATCTTCCGTAATAAATCCGTATCCTTTTTCACTGAAAAATGTTACAATTCCTGTTTTTATTGTTTCGGTTTCGATAGGTGCAGCGCCAAGCTGAATATTATCAAGATCTATTTCCGCTTTTGTATTACCATCAGGAGGAGTAGATGTTAGTTGACCGTTTGCATCTACATACATGAACATTTCGTCAAGGCTTTTGCCTTTATCATTGCTCGCTTTACGCTCTTCACGACGCTGAGCTTTTTCTTTTTGTTTTTGAAGTTTTTTCTTGAAATTTTCTTTTTTAGAGAAAGAATCTGCCATATATTTTTTAAAATTTAATTGTTACTGAGTACTATTTTCTTGTTTAAACATAGTATTATATTTAAACTTAATATTAATACATCTTTCCAAAAGAGATGTAATATGTTTTCTGGTTGTTTTATTATTAGAACTGATTGTTCAGAGAACAATTTGAAAAAAATGAAGAATGAAATGACATTCTAAATAACCACAACACTGCGAAAGCAGAGAACTTGTCTTTAAGATAATATACAAATATACGAAAAATAAATACATGAAACAACCCCGTTCTCATTTAAATAATTGACTTTCAATTTAGTTATAGGTGTATTTCATTCAATGTTACTTAAAGACTCATAAAAAAACCACCGAAAAAATTCGGTGGTTTCTATTTTTTAAGCCTGATCAGCTGGTTTTTCACTTGCTGGAGCCTGTCCTTCCGGTCTTGGTTTGCCTTCCGGTTTTGGAGGTCTTGGTAAAAGAACTTTTCTTGAAAGTTTCATTTTCTTACGATCATCGTAACCCATGAATTTTACTTCTACCTCATCACCTTCAGCATAAGGAACCTTGTCAAGACGCTTCCACTCGATTTCTGAGATGTGAAGCAACCCTTCCGTACCTTTAGCAATAGCAACGAAAGCTCCAAAATCCATTACTTTCACTACTTTACCTTTGTAAACTTCTCCTACAACCGGTACGAAAGTGATTTCATTGATTTTAGCAACAGCTGCATTGATTTTTTCTCTGTCTGTTCCTGCAATCTCAATTCTTCCGATTTCACCCTGTTCTTCGATTGCGATTACTGTATCTGTATCTTTCTGTAACTGCTGAATAATTTTTCCACCAGGTCCGATTACAGCACCGATGAAGTCTTTCGGGATCTCCATTACCACCATTTTCGGAGCGTGAGGCTTCACGTCTGCTCTTGGTTCAGAAATTGTTTCTGTGATTTTATTTAAGATATGTAATCTACCGTCTTTAGCCTGCATTAAAGCCTGTTCCATGATATCCATAGAAAGTCCCTGGATTTTAATATCCATCTGGCAAGCCGTGATTCCATCTGCAGTTCCCGTTACTTTGAAGTCCATATCACCAAGGTGATCTTCATCTCCTAAGATATCGGAAAGAACCGTCCATTTTCCTGATTTTTTATCAGTAATAAGACCCATTGCAATACCTGAAACCGGTTTTGTGATTTTCACCCCTGCATCCATTAATGCCAATGTTCCTGCACAAACCGTTGCCATTGAAGACGAACCGTTTGATTCTAAAATATCAGAAACAATTCTAATTGTATATGGATTTTCTGCCGGAATAACTGCTGTTAAAGCTCTTTGAGCCAAATTCCCGTGTCCTACTTCTCTTCTTGAAGTCCCTCTTAAAGGTCTTGCTTCACCCGTTGAGAATGGAGGGAAGTTGTAGTGTAGGAAGAATTTTTCGTCGTGCTGCGTAATTACGCTGTCGATCATGTTTGCATCCTTGATAGAACCTAATGTCACAGCTGTCAGAGACTGAGTTTCCCCTCTTGTAAAGACTGCTGAACCGTGAGCTCCCGGAAGATAGTCGATTTCTGACCAGATCGGACGGATCGTTTTCGGATCACGACCATCAAGACGAATATTGTCTTCCAGAATCATCTGACGCATCGCTTCTTTTTCTACATCGTGATAATATACTTTTACGAAAGGAGTTACTCTTTCCAGTTCTTCTACATTATCAACATATTGAGCTAAGAATTCATCAAGAACAGCCTTGAATTTTTCGTGTCTTTCTTCTTTGTTTGATGGAGTTCTTGCTACTTCATATACTTTATTGTAGCATTCGTTCCATACCTTTGTACGGATATCTTCGTCATGAACCTCGTGAGAATATTCTCTTTTAGGTAAAGACTTTCCAACTTTTTCAGCCAGTCTTTCCTGAGCTTCAATCTGTTTTTTAATTTCAACGTGAGCGAAATTGATCGCTTCAAGCATTTCCTGCTCTGTGATCTCCTTCATCTCCCCTTCTACCATTACGATGGAGTCTTTAGTAGCTCCCACCATAATATCGATATCTGCTTTTAATAAATCTTCGTAACTAGGGTTGATTGATAATTCTCCGTCGATTCTTATAACTCTTGCCTCAGACATTGGCCCGTCGAAAGGAATATCTGTAATAGCAATCGCTGCAGAAGCTGCCAAACCAGCCAAAGCTTCTGGCATTACTGCTTTATCATAAGAAATTAATGAGATCATCACCTGTACTTCCGCGTGGAAATCTTCAGGGAAAAGCGGACGTAATACTCTGTCTACCAATCTCATTGTAAGCACTTCGTTATCAGAAGGCTTTGCTTCTCTACGGAAAAAGTTTCCAGGAATTCTTCCACCTGCGTAGAATTTTTCTCTGTAATCTACTGTCAGTGGTAAAAAATCCACACCCGGATTTGCTTCTTTAGCGGCTACAACAGTTGCTAAAAGCATTGTTCCGCCACATTTTACGACTACGGCTCCATCGGCTTGTTTTGCCAATTTCCCCGTTTCAATAATGATTTCCCTGCCGTCTGCAAGAGTAATCGTTTCTGTAAACGCTTGAGGTATACTCATAAAAAATTGTCTTCTTGTACTCCGTATTGAGTACGATTAAATATTTAAACTCTTTAAATTTTCGTTGCAAAGGTAATATATTATAATGATTTTTTAAATTTTTAGCATTAAAATCTCAAAATTACACCTACGATTTTAGCAATGAATGGTCTTTTAATAAAAGAATAAACAGTGAGTTTCTTTCTATTTTAATAAAAATAAAAATCCTTTTTGTCATTGATAATTAACTGAAAACCTACCATTTGAAATTACCGCAACAAAAAAGCAACCTCTTTCGAAGTTGCTTTTATTTGAAAATCTTTGTAGATTATTTTCTTAAACCTAGTTCAGCAATAATTGCTCTATATCTTGCGATATCTTTGTTTTTAAGATAATCTAGTAATCTTTTTCTTTTACCTACCAATTTCACCAAAGATCTTTCTGTGTTGTAATCTTTGTGGTTGCTCTTCAAGTGAGAAGAAAGGTGGTTGATTCTGAAAGTGAAAAGTGCAATTTGTCCTTCAGCACTTCCTGTGTCTTGTGCAGATTTTCCATGTTTCGCGAAAATTTCCTGCTTTTTTTCTGTATTTAAGTACATTCCAATATTATTTAAATGATTATTATGTAACGGGTGCAAAATTACGACTTTATTTTAATTCTGCAAACATTATTGATTCTATATATTAAAATTGATAGAAAAAAATGTTAAAAATTTCTTAAAAAAATTATGTCATCCCATTAAAAGACAGTAATTTTGCAAACGATTACTGATGAAAAAAATTATAACATTTACAATATTCATTGCAGTTTTATTTATAGGCATTTCTTCTTTAAAAGCACAGAAAAATGCCGATGATAAGATCAAAAAAGTCCTGTACTTCAATCCTGAGGTAGAGCCTGATGTCGAGGAAATCAAAGAACCAACGAATTATGCATTCTTCAGTGCGGTTTCTGACAATCTGAGCGAAAGGAAAAATAAAATGCTGCGCACAGAAATCCAGATCCCTTTTGACAGTATCGACAAAAAAACCATAGCCGACTATTGCCTCAACAATGACGCAGATTTTGCCATTGTACCCAAAGTAAAATATTTCAAAGTGGGAATCGGGAAATATGTCTTTTCCAATCAGGTAGTGGTAAGTATGAAACTTTTTGATGCTGAAGGAAATCTCATTACAGAAACTGATTACGACACGTATCGCAAGAATGTTCGCCTTCTGGGTTCTACCGTAAATTCTGTAAAAATCGGAACAAACGGAGCAATAAAAGGTATTCTGAAACAACTTCGAAAACTAAAACCTTCTACAGAAGCAGGGTTCTAATCTCTTTCCATTTACTTTCAAAAAATATTATGCACTCCATTGAATTTCATTAATTTAAATTCATGAAATAGTGAATAATTTAAATTATTTTTATTAATTTAGATAAAAACAATTCATTCCAAACAATCTCAATTGAAATTTCTTCAGACACCTGTAGTTTTCTGCGGGTGTTTTTTTATTTTTTTTACAATAAGTTTCTTTAAACTAATTGAAAATTTAACCACAAAAGATACAAAAGCTATTATTAAACTATTTAAAGTTTAGCTATTTTAACCAAGTTCAATTTAATAAATCCTTAAATTTCTCACTTCATTGGTCAGTCTTAAAAATTTGGATTATTTTTGCATATCTAAAAAAAATTGACGTTTTGAATTCTAAAGACGAACTTATCTTCAATCCTGCCGATATTGCCGAAACTCTCAGCGAACTTCCCGCTGATGAGAGGCTCCTGGCGTTTTTGAAAGTTCCGAAAGAATATAAAGCCGACGTTTTTTCCCATCTTGATCCGGACTTTCAGGAAGAGACCATCAGAAGTATCGGGAGCGACGATGTTTCCGAGATTTTGAATGCGATGACCCCGGATGACAGAACTGCCTTGTTTGAGGACTTTCCGGATGAGCTTATTAAATATTCTATCAATCATCTTAATCCGCAGGAAAGAAGGATTGCCTTGAAACTTCTGGGCTACGACTCCGATTCCATTGCCCGTCTGATGACGCCTTATTATATACAGATCCGTAAAGAATGGACGATAAAAAGATGCCTTCAACAGATCAAAAAGGTCGGAAGCAAGGTAGAAACCATGAATTATCTGTATGTAGTGGATGAAAGAAACCGACTGATTGATGATATTGCCCTGGGAAGTTTATTATTGGCGGAAGAAGATACTTTAGTTTCAGAAATCACTGATAATCATTTTGTTGCCATTACAACCACCACTTCCAAAGAAGATGCCGTAACGTATTTTGAAAAATATGACCGCGCCGCTCTTCCGATTATTACAGAAGCCGGAGTTTTGGTAGGAATTGTAACAATAGACGATATCCTCGACCAGATTGAGCAGCAGAATACCGAAGATATTCAGAAATTTGGGGGTCTTGAAGCCTTGGATGTTCCTTATACGCAAACGTCTCTTATTGAAATGGTAAAAAAGAGAGGAATGTGGCTGATCATCCTTTTTTTCTCTGAAATGCTGACTGCTTCAGCGATGGGATATTTTGAAGATGAAATTCAGAAGGCGGTTGTGCTGGCTTTATTTGTTCCGTTGATTATTTCCAGCGGCGGGAATTCCGGTTCACAGGCTGCAACATTGATTATCCGGGCAATGGCGCTTCAGGAAATCGGTCTGAAAGATTGGTGGTATGTCATGAAAAAAGAAATTTTCACTGGTTTATTTCTTGGTGGGATTTTGGGAATTATCGGTTTTTTAAGAATCATGATCTGGCACGAAGCAGGCTTCTTCAACTATGGGATGTACTGGCCTTTTGTAGGTTTAAGTGTAGGTGTTTCTTTAGTGATGATCGTACTTTGGGGAACTCTTTCCGGTTCGATGGTTCCATTTATTTTAAAGAAATTAAATCTTGACCCCGCCACTTCCTCTGCTCCATTTGTAGCCACTTTGGTGGATGTTACCGGACTTATTATCTATTTTTCCGTAGCCGGACTTTTCTTAACGGGCAAACTTTTATAATTTTTTGTAATTTTAGCCAAAGTCTAAAATACTAAAATGAAAGTTGTTTCTCTTGTTCCCTCAATTACTGAGGCTTTATTCGATTTAGGTTTGACCGAAAATGAAGTAATCGGAAGGACAAAATTCTGTATTCATCCCAAAGAAAAAGTGAAAAATGTGCCCCGTATCGGCGGAACGAAAAATATTAATATCGATAAAATTAGAGCTTTACAACCGGATCTTATTCTGGCCAATAAAGAAGAAAACATCAAAGAACAGGTAGAAGCTCTCATGAATGATTTCAAAGTAATGGTGACGAACGTTGAGACGATCGAGGATAATTATTATTTGCTTAAAAATCTTGGGAAAACCTTTCATAAGGAAGACAAAGCACAGGTTTTTAACCTTAAAATTTATGAGATTTTAAATCAAGCCAAAATTAACTCCAACATAAAAGTCGCTTATCTTATCTGGAAAAATCCTTATATGACGATAGGTTCCGATACTTTTATTCATAAAATTTTATCCGAAATCGGTTTTGAAAATATCTTTAAAAACAGAACCCGTTACCCGGAAATTCAGACCGAAGATTTAGCTGAAGCTGATGTTATTATGCTTTCTTCCGAACCTTTTCCTTTTAAAGAAAAACATATTGAAGAATTAAAGGAGTTTTATCCCGAGAAAAAGATTATGATCGTGGATGGGGAAGCCTTTTCGTGGTATGGGACACATATTGCCAAGTGTGGGGATTATTTTGAGGAATTGATTGCTGAGATGAATTTGTTTAAACACAAGTTTCACTAATTTTTTCACGAATGACACAGATGTTTTAAGTTTTGGCTAAAGCCCGTTCTTATTGACGAATCTTATTATATTGTTGATAAGCAAGTAGTAAATAAATTATCATAACAAAAGACTCCGGCCCTTCGGGCCGGAGTCTATATTTTTAAAAGAAATTTTTAATTATAAAATCTTTGAAACTTCGTTACAAAGCCATTCTAATAATTCTCTGTCCTCTTTTGTGAAAGGATCAATTGTATGAGAATCAATATCGATTTGACCAACATTTTTCCCGTCCTTGAAAATCGGAACTACAATTTCCGCTTTAGTATCAATAGAACAGCTTAAATAATTGCTTTCCTGATGAACATCCGGAACCACAAAAGTTTCGTTGGATACGGCCACCTGACCGCAAATCCCTTTTCCATAAGGAATAATTGTATGATCCGTCGGTGCTCCAACGTAAGGACCTAGTTTCAACTCATCCTTATCTCCATTTTTGAAATAGAAACCCGTCCAGTTGAAATAGGAAATTTCCTGATCCAGAAGGTGACAAACTTTTTCAAGTTTTTCCTCCGTATTATGCTTAGGACTTTCAAGAATAGAAGAAAGCCTTTTTTTTAATTCTGACATTGTATTTCTGTTTTTAAGAAAATTGTTTTAAGGAAAATTCCTCTTTATAACCAAACATTCCGCGCTCTTTGATCATTTCTGCAACACCTTCCGGAACCTGGATTTCCCAGCCTTTCATATTGCAGGCGATCTTTTTCAAAATATCTCTTGAATAAATTTCCAAAAACTCCGGATTGTAACTCTTGATGTCTACAATACGATCATTAAGTTTGAAATATTTATATAATTCCTTCAGGTTTTCTTCTACTTTTAATGTTGTAGAATCCAGCAGCTCATGAGTTTCAGGATCTTTATAAGGATACAGGTACACCCTCATTCCGTTTCTGAAAAACTTACCGAAAGCTTCCAGAATTCCGCCCGATAAATTTTTATAATATTTCTCTTCAAATACCATCAACAAGTTGTTTACTCCCATTGCAACACCAATATTTCCACCTGTATAGGACGCAAAATAGTCGATCAGACGATAATACTCCGAGAAGTTTGAAATAATAACGGTATAGCCCAGTTTTCCAAGAATATCTACCCTGTCGAGGAAATCCCTTTCATCAATATCACCATCTGCCCGCAGGTTTGAAATCGTAATTTCTATTAAAACTTCCGTTTCATCCGGTGTGCAGATCGCATCTTTCAGGAACATATCCAAACCGTTTCGAAGCATATCGATATTTACTTTCGTTACGGGTCTGAAGCTTCCTCTTACAGCGAAAATATTTTTCTTGTATAAAATATCTGCCGGAAGCATATTGTTTCCTTCAGAGTTGAAAATCACGGCGTCTGTCATTCCGTTTTTTACCAACTGTAGCGACATCAACCTGTTATCAACATATGCAAAAGCGGGACCACTGAAATCGATCATATCAATTTCAAGATTGTCCTTTGCAACATCGTCGTATAAAGATTCAATTAAATTTCTAGGATTATCGTAATAATGAAATGCACCAAAAATAAGGTTTACTCCAAGATTTCCCAACGTTTCCTGCTGCAAAGTAGCATCGTTTTCTTTGAATTTTACATGAATGACAATTTCGTTATAATCTTCATTCTCCTTCACCTGAAAACGAATTCCCACCCAGCCATGGCCTTTCACCGTTTTATCAAAATTGATGGTAGTAACCGTATTAGCGTAAGAAAAAAACTTTCTGTTGGGATTGTTTTCCCTTGAAATTCTTTCTTCGATCAAGGCCACCTCATAGCGAAGCATTTTTCGAAGTCTGTTTTGGGTAACATATCTGTTTTTTACCTCTTTTCCGTAGATGGCATCACTAAAATCTTTGTCGTAAGCAGACATCGCCTTAGCAATTGTACCCGAAGCCCCTCCTGCTCTAAAAAAATGTCGAACAGTCTCCTGCCCTGCTCCAATTTCCGCGAAAGTACCATAAATAGTAGGATCTAGATTAATTGTTAATGCTTTTTGTTTAGGAGTTAGTTTCTGATACATTAGGACATTAAATTTTTCGTAAATTTACCAAAATTAAACCAACCTCAAAAGAAAATGAAGTTGAAATTTTTAGGAACGGGAACTTCCCACGGTGTACCCGTTATTGGCTGCACTTGTGAAGTGTGTACTTCAAAGAATCCAAAAGACAGTCGCTTTCGATCTTCTGTGATGGTGACTACGGACGAAAACAGGAAAATCCTTATCGATTGCGGCCCGGATTTCAGGCAGCAGATGCTTATTAACCACGAACACAACGTAGATATCGCTCTTCTCACCCACGAACACAACGACCATGTGATCGGGCTTGATGATATGCGCCCACTGATTTTTAAAAGCGGAAAAGACATGCCTCTTTACTGCTACCAAAGGGTCGGACACGAAGTAAAAAACCGTTTTCCTTATGCTTTTACGGACGTACGGTATCCGGGAGCTCCGGCTTTTGATCTGCATGAAATTGAAAATAAACCTTTTACCGTTTTAGATACGGAAATCACTCCGATTGAGGTGATTCATTATAAAATAACAGTTTTCGGATATAAGTTTAAAAACATGGCTTACATTACCGATGCTAATTTTATTTCTGAAACCGAAAAGAAAAAATTGCAAAATCTTGATGTCCTGGTGTTGAACTGTATCAGGAAATTTGATCCGCATCCGGCACATTTTATTCTTCCGGATGTTATTCAATTATTTCAAGAGCTAAAACCTAAGAAATTATTTTTAACCCATATCAGTCACCATCTGGGTTTGCATGATATTGAAGATAAACAACTTCCAGCCGGAATGCACCTTGCCTACGATGGTTTGGAAATAAATTTTTAAAATTTTTTCATCAAAAAGCTTTTGAGAATTAATAAAAGTTTCTATATTTGCACACCTAAACAAAACAAGCCCGAGTGGCGGAATTGGTAGACGCGCTGGTCTCAAACACCAGTGGGAAACCGTGCCGGTTCGAGCCCGGCCTCGGGTACAAGACCGGAAAGAGGTGATAATTCACTTTCTTTCCGGTTTTTTTTCATACCTAACTCATTGTTTATCTGATATATATAAGAGAGCAAAACATTGGGTCGGGTGGTTCGATAATGATTTTTTGAAAATTGCAATTTTTCAGGAAATATCGAACCAATTATTTTACGTTTTACTTCGATATCCCCATCAGTATAGACTTTCGCAAGGTCTACTAGGTTCGATAATGCTTGGTCTAGTAGTTGTTGAAAATCTATTTTCTTATTATCCTTTCCTTTAGTTAATTTAGCTTCGAGCTTTTCAATTTGTGCTTTACAGTCGGTCTTAATTTCAAGATAATCTTCATCATCAATGACTTCCTCCATCAGTTTATTTCTTGCCTGTTTCAATTTACTGTTTAAACGATCTATTTCTAATAGAATTGCTTTCCTTTCTCTTTGGGGATTATTGATTAATTTTTCAAAATTTTGCCTCAGTACTTTTTTCAAATAATTTTTTATAGATATGCGCATTTCCAATGACTGCAATATCTCTAAAAATTTAGAATTAATAATCTCAGATTTGTAACGGTATGAACACGGGGACTGGCAATGATAGTAATAATATTTATTTCCAGAACGTCCCGTAGAGGCACTGCCTGTAATCAAATGACCACATTCCGGACACACAAGGAAACCTCTTAATGGCAAATTATCGTCAGACAGTACTTTTACATTAGGTCTGGCTGGATTCACATTTCCATCCATTATACATTGAACTTTTTCGAATAGTTCTTCACTGATCAAAGGTTCATGAATACTTTTAACAAAATGAGCCTCCTCTTCATTGAATTGCTCCACGTAAATTTTCCCACAATATTGTAATAGGAATTTTTCATAGATTTGTAAAGGTTTTTAATTTTTTAAAGATTAATTACTGAACTACGCTCTTTCCCGTAAGTGTCCAAACTGCATGGGAAGGGGCTTTTTTCTTTCTTCTGATTTTTAAGTTGAGTAGTTTTTGATTCATTTTTTAGATAAAGACTTTCCTGATGTCCTTTGGTATGAAAAAGGACTGGTGAGGTTCTGTAAGCAGTGACCTTTAGGGCACCGGAAAGAATTAAATATGAATGAAATCTGTGTTCCCGTGTAAGCTTTTTAAAGCCGCAATAGGTTGTACATTCCTATTGTATCGTGTAGTCTGATACTATGTTTAGGAAGCGGGCTTAGATTGTGATGTAGAGATAAAGCGAACTGCATTGAAAAAAAACGGCATGGGACTCAACATTATCAGTAATAGGGGTACTGGTATACCTTACACACAGATAAGAGGAAGAGACCCACGCCTAGGTCGTGAGCCGCTTACTTATCGTCTTGTGTGTTTAAAAATTACCAGTTTTCTATTACAAGATTCTAAGCAATAGCTTCTATTATTCGTTGAAGTATCGCAAAGTTAACAAACAATTATTTATTTGCTAACAATTATTCCAAATATACAAAAAATATCGGTACGGCATAGCGTAACGATATTTTTTTTCTTAAATCGTTAATTGCATTTGTGAATACAGAACAAAATATTTACAAGATTAAAATAATTATAACCTTAAAAAGACTTTTGGAGAGAGGGAAAAATCTTCAAAAAGAACTTAAGGATAATAAAGTTGTTTACAGTTATCATGGAGTTGCTTCCAATGCACTCTTACGAAAAGCTACAATAAATGATACCTTAAACGGTATTACATCACCTAAAGCCACAACTTTAATTAGTATCGTTGAAGCCATGGAATTCACAATGACAGATTTTGGCAAAGAGTTTGACAGTATCTCATATGATGAAATAAAGAAATTTATGAATGAAAATTCATAAAACAATTTATTCTAATTTACCAATTTCTTTATAATAATGACCAGAACATTGTTTTAAAACTTGTTTTATTTCTTTATATTCTTTTTGTTTTTTGATTAAGATAAATTTATAGTACAATAAAGGTGATAGTCGTAATAATGCTATAAATTTTTAGTGTTTTCATATTTGTGGTTTTTGTAAAGACAGAAAAATTCATGAATTGAATATCAAAAGAATAAATTGTTATATTTGAAGATATAAGAATTCAACAATAATAGTATGTATCATTTTGACGAGCTTACTTTCGAACAAAAAGAAAAATTTAAAGAATTTAAAAAAATAACTAGCTCCTTTGAAATTGATGTTGAGGCGTGGTGTAAAATAACTGATGAAAACCCATACTTATGGCATACTGATTCATATTTCCCTGATAATTTTCTTGATGATTATATTCTTAGAAATAATTATAATGAATGTAATGGATATATTAATGAATTAAAATTATTAATTGAAAATAGGAGCTGTACAGAAAGAGAAATCTTAAACTTTATTTCTAATGATAAACTTTTTATAGCCGCAGCTATCCTGAAAAGTTTTACTTTGTTTGGACATCACGACGGATATATTTTTAAAGAATTCGAATTACCCCCACATTACGTCTGCGATTATTTAATTGTTGGGAAAAATTCTGATGGTTACCATTTTCTCTTAATTGAATTTGAAAATATATATAATAATATAACAATTTCTGATGGAGATTTTGGAACAACAATCAGAAAAGGGTTGAATCAAATCGATGATTGGAAAAGCTGGATGGACAAGAATTTCCTAACATTTTCGAGTAATTTAAAACGATTTAAAAATAAACGAGAAACTTTACCTGATGAATTTAACGATTATGATTCGACCAGATTTACATATTGTGTTGTTGCAGGCAGAAGAGAAGATTATAAAGAAAAAACATATCGTAAAGTTAGAGAATTGTCCAAACAAAATATTATATTAACTCATTATGACAAGCTATTGGAAGAAGCAGAATTTCTATTAAATTCTGGAAGTTATTAAAACTTATAACAATATAAAATAGAAGTACATAATTATATATTTTTATTGCAATATTAAGTGTAAATATTTTAGACATAGAAATTAGCAAAATAATTTTATAGTCATTAGATAAAGTCGTGGCTATTACAAATTATCTAATATCATAACTATCTACATCTTTTGTATAATTTTTAGGATTAACTTCTTCAAATTCTTCTTTAGTTGCATACATGTATCTTCGATCTCTATGACTAAAGTACTCAATTAAATTTAAAATACAATCTCTTAATAAATGATCAAGCTTAAGATAATTTCGAAACATTTCTCCATGGCTTTTTCCAACTATACCTTCATGTACGGCAAGATTTCTTTCTCTTTTTATAAGACTTTTTACATTCTTATTAATAGGAATTTTAGCATATTCTAAGAAGTTAGTAAGTGATTTATTAGTACTAGTATGATTAATATTTAAGTTAGATATGATAGCATTCATTCTGGACCAAGATGGTTCATCAATACTTTTGACAGGTAAAATCGCTTTTATTAAATTGGGTTTTATTTCATTTGAAAATATATCTTCATCTATCATACCTGTAGATTCAACAGCTAGATGATTTGAATATTTTTTAGCAATTCTTTCAAGAGCTGTAATCAAGATAAAATACCTTTCCTCTACTCCGATAGTTTGTGATGAAACATTCAGTGAAAATATTAAAGATTCCAAATCTAAGATTTTATTAATTCTTTGAAATTTCACAAAAGATCGGAAAAATATTTCGCGGAAAATTTCATCGGAAAAAGAATGGTGGAAGTTTATAGGAATATAGCTATTATGTTGATCGTCATTTTTTTTTATAAAAGAGTAATTAATTTCTATTTCTGATGTGTATTGATTATTGCTTTGTCCATGATATCTTCCAATATATTCTTTTCGTATCTTTACACGAGCCCCATTAATAAACGACAGAATACTTATTAACTCATACTTTATTTTTAGATAATCTTCGTAGTATAATATACAATAGCTTCTTGGTTCCTTATGATTTCTGAAGTCAAGTAGTATATTTTCAGAATTCTTATTTTGAATCAATTTTAACTTAAAATAATTTCCATTACCTTCTAATCCATCAATCACCCAAGCAGTCTCAGTGTGATCGAATGCAAAATCAAAAAAATTATCATCACTTTTTGCACCTCTTATAAACTTTTTGGTTTCAGTCGAATTAGCAAATTTTGTATTAAAATTTTCAAGTTCAACATACCAAATATTTTGTTTCCTATCGATATCTTTTTCTTCCTCATCATATAATTTTCTCTCTGGAGCGTGTAACTTAATGTACCCCTCACAAATAAATGTTACTTTATTATTACCCCCTTCATGCCTTGTTAAAAATAAATCTTGGCATTCAATTTTATATTTTTTTTCAGTTAAACCAACTATTTTATAATAATGATTGGATTCATTTTTTTCATAAATTGAGTTGTCTGTAAGTAATGTTTCAACCTTATAAACACCATTTTCAAGAAAAACCAAAGCAAATGAAATATTGATTTTTTCATTTTGACATTCTAAATATCCAGAAGTAATAGTGTAAACTAAATCCATTTTCTTTTACAAGTAATTAAGTTTATTGAAAGTATAAAAAATTGTGACAATATGCTGCCAAATCGATCAGTTTCAAAACAAATACTTTCGTTAATTATGTGCTTTTTGTGAAGATAACAATGACAAAAAATACCGATTTCTCAAGAATTTCAGGAGCAATATATTAAATTGTAAATTAAAATAAAACTTCAAAATTATATAATTTATTTAAATAAATGAAATTAACTTTTTAAAAATTATACATTCATTTTAATAATTTATACTCGTCGGGTCAAATTATTTTAGTAACTTCAACCTATGAATTATGTAAAAAAGTTACCTTTGCAAAAATTATGGCACAGTTAGATTACATAAAGGAGATTGCAAAGTATGGTCTTGAAAATGATCAGGAGAGATTGTTATCTGTACTAAATGATTTAATTGAGCATTCCAAACAAACAAAAAAGCTAAATTTCGCAATTCAGCTACAATCGATTTTAAAAGATTCCTTAAGAGTTCAAAAGACAAGCGGTCTTACTACAGTAGGCTCTGAAACTCATCTTACCAGAATTGAAGATAAGGAATTATCCGACCTTATTTTAGAAAAAATCACATCAGATTATTCATTAGATAATATTATTGCCAATAATAAAATTCATAGTGAATTAGAATTTTTTATTGAGGAACATCAAAAAATAGAAATCCTAAGACAATTTGATTTACCCGTTTCTAATAAATTATTACTGTATGGACCGTCGGGCTGTGGGAAGACTTTAGCCTCTTATGTTATAGCAGGCGAACTGCAAAAAATGATGGTGGTTATCAATTTGGGAGCAATAGTATCCTCTAAATTAGGTGAAACCAGCAAAAATTTATCTAAAATATTCAAAAAATCCGCTACTGAAGACTGTATTATTTTTCTTGATGAATTTGACAGCTTAGGCAAAATTAGAGATTACAGCCAAGATCATGGCGAAATGAAAAGAGTAGTTAATACTATTCTTCAACTATTTGATTACCTACCGCAAAGTAGTATAGTTATTGCTGCCACCAATCAAAAGGATATGTTGGATGAAGCTCTGTTAAGAAGATTTGATAATATTATTGGGTTCGAACTGCCTAACGAAAGTGAAATTAAGAAATTAATTGATCTGATTTTAGTAAATGGTAATTTTAAATTTGATAATAAAACAGTCGCAAATAAAATAATTAAAGCTGCTGTTGGCTTATCATATTATAGCATTCAAAAAACTTTAATTACCGCAATAAAGCGCTCATTGTTTGCTGCGTCAGAAATCAACAAAGTTCTTGCAGCACAGATAAGTACATCTATTTGGAAAAACCTGATTGAAGTAGAGAAACATTCTTTAAACATTTAAGTCATCAGCCTCCAAAATCGTATCAAGATCATTAATTACTACAACATCATTAATTAGCTGTATTTCGTCATAAAGTTTTCCTTTACTATCCTTTATAGTTTCTTCAATTGTTAATACTAAGGAAAAAGGAAATTCTGTGGGATAATTTTCTGGTAAGCTTCCAACAATTTGTTCTGATAACTTTGCATGGATAGCCAGCTTAAATGTAGACTCTTCTTTTTTAAGATCTGTAACATTAACGCTAAGAGAAATTTTTTGACTGTTTGAATATGGTAAAGGTTTCGAAACAAATCTTCCATTTTCAGACCAAGAAAGATTATTTCTCAATTTAGACTTAAGTACATTGTCTGGTTTCATTATATCATCAGCAGTTTGATTTTTGAAGATACTGAATGCCATATGTATTGGATTATAGGAAAGTTGATTATTTTTAATAGGTAAAAATTTAAAACACAAAGTAGCAGTTATTTTTAATATCCCACTTTTCTTTCCGAGCTCTTCACTTATCAAATAGTCGGGGAAATTGATAGGATATATTTTAATTTTCCCATGACTTATTATATCTTCTAATATTAGTGTTGCTGAATTTTCATCTGAGTATAGGCTTCTTAGCTCATTTACTACACCATGTCCTACCACTCTGTTTAGTAGTTTCGAAACTCCATTATCAAATTGTATATAATTTAATGATGCTCCATTGATAATTAAAGCTTTAATACTTTCGTTAGTAAGATGTGGATAGTTCTTTATTAACCTAGCAGCTAGATTTGCAGTTAATGGTGCGGCAAAGCTTGTACCTACCTCTTGCATGACTCCTATATTTGATTTAGCTGAAAGTAATGTTAGTGCTGGCTCATCAAGCCAATCTAAAGTATTTTCATCATAATATCCAATGTCTCCACCACTTTCAATAACATCAGGTCTAAAGTAATTCTGATTATTTTTTTTCAAATTATATATAGCTGACAGATCAACATGCCCCTTTCTAGTATATAATGCCGGAAACTCACGTCCTGATGCAATACCTAGAAACGCACCATCTTTTAGATTATCAGCTGAAGCACCAACTACAAAATTATTGAGACTATCTGCTGGAGTCGACAAGTTAGTGTGCTCATTATTGAAATAGTCTAGATCATAGTTGGTATTCTCTGCAATACAATCTTCGTTGTTACCAGTACATATAAAAATTAGACTATTTGTTTCATATGCAAATTTATCAAGTGCATATGTATAGTCAGAAAATGCTTCGTTCGTACTCATATGACAGCTATAGCAAGTAGTTAAAGTAAAGAGTCTAATATATGGATATTTAGATTTAACTGAATAAAGCATTTCCAAAAGTTTCAGTTCAGAAATAAATCCGTTACCACTATCGCTGATTTTTATGGATAGTAATTTTGCATCGGCTTTGATTTCTCCTTCAAAATTATTTCTGTGATTTAATTTACCTAGGGCAACTAATCCACCCACTGCGGTACCGTGCCCTAATCCACGTCGACCAGCCTGATCCACAAGAGGGCTACCCGCAAGAGTAAAAGTAGCATCATTTAACAATATTGTAGCTAATGCGCTATCTTGTGAAATTCCAGTATCAATAATGCCTACCACAGGCAAATCTTCTTCGGCATTCGATATTTCAAAACCGAATTCACGTCGAACTGTATTAAAACCTCCTGGTCTCACAGTGGTAAAAGCAGAACAAGTAGCGCTTTCAATGATATCAAAATTTGAAACTATTTTTTGTATTTGATCAGGAGTAATATCGTGTAATTCAATCCGATCACTTTCAACATTATAGTAGTAATGAATATTATTTTTGTTAAGATAATTAAACAGATTATCTAAAATTCCGTACTTTAATTTGCTATCTAATGGTAGATCTATTAGAGATAAATAAACTATCTCTCCTAAATGTTCCATAGAAAATTTTAGAATATCACGCGCTCTCAAAAGCTTAAAATTCGAGATATATTTAATATTTGCAGAATACTTAACAAACTTTTTATCAATTTCATTTTGTGTGAAATTGATAATGTCATTGATGAAATTTTGAAATTTTTCTTTATTGACAACAGCAAATAAGCCTCTTTTCGCAAAATCGTAAAAAGCAACACCTTCTAGACCATAGTCATTATAATAGACTGAGAAATATTTTTTTATTTCAAAAAGTCCCTGAAAACTTATTTCAACGTAATCAATATCAATTGGAACCTCCAACTTGTGATCCCTCTCTTCATATTTTCTAATAATATCACGTTCAAATTTCCTCAAATTGCTTCGTAATACAGAGGCCAACATAAAATAGTTTTTAGAAGTATTTTCTTTTTCACCATTATTACCGTCGAAGCCATAATTGTACTTGAAATCTGCAATTTCAGATAATTGTTTTTCACTCAAAAATTTTAGATGAGATTTTTTACTCATGGAAAGAAGTTATTAGTTTTATGTGCTCTTTACTGTTTTAAGCCTGTAATAGTAGTAAAGATAGCAAAAATAAAATTGCAAAAGTATATAAATTAACAATTTAAGAGTTTTATCAACAATTTTAATAATGGATAATAATGCTGCGATTTATTATATTAGCTAATCATTATCAAACTCAAATAATACCGTTAAATCATCTTTGATACTTAAGTAAGCATCAAACTTTTTACCGTTTTTGCTTTTCATATCTTTGATTAATGATGTTTTGTTTTGAGTTAATAGTAAAGTAAGATCTTTACTACTGAGTTGTACTCCGCATATAGTTCTGAAGAGAATCCAACCGCATTGTTCATCTGGGCATTTGACAATTTTATCCTTGATAATAAGATTATGTTGTTGGCATTTGGGGCATTTTAATTGTGGGATGTTTTCTTGGGGAATATGAAGTGATAAAAGTTCGTTGGTGATTTCAGTTGTATAGTGTTGGATGTCGTTCATGAATTGGTTTTTACTGAGTTCACCTTTTTCAATTCTTTCCAGTGCGAGTTCCCATTCTGCGGTCATTTGGACATTGGCTATTTTTTTGTCTTTGACAAAGTTGTAAACCTGCAAGCCTTTATCTGTAGGATGCAACGTTTTGCTTTTCCTGATAATATAGTTTCTGCTGAGCAGCGTTTCGATAATGGAAGCTCTGGTGGCTGGGGTTCCAATGCCGATATTGGAGAGTGCTTTTTGTTCTTCTTTGTTTTCAATAGATCGGCCTGCATTTTCCATGGCTGATAAAAGGTCAGCTTCAGTAAAAAGTTTGGGAGGTTGCGTTACTTTTTCCAGTAGTTCGGTTTTTGATATCTTCAGCTCATCTCCTGTTTTGAATTCCGGAAGTTCAGTAAGGACTTCATTTTTATTATTGGAATTTTCATTGTCAGAAAGAATCCCTTTGATGACTCGCCAGCCTTTGTTGAGTATTTTTGAGCCCTTGATCTGGAATTCGTAATGATGGACTTTTATCTGGATTTGGGTGACTTGCTTTGTACAGGTGTGGGATAGTGATTCCAACAAGCGGTAAGCAATCATATCATAAATGGCTTTTTCCGTAGCGCTAAGTGCAGAAGGTGTTTTGGTTGTTATGAGTAATCCGTGATGGTCGGTAACTTTTAGATCATTAACGATCCGCTTGTTGAAGTTTCCGAATTTTAAATGGGTTATGGCTGTTTTGAAGGGTTCGGTCTGATTCAGTATTCTGACCAGCTCAGGAATATCAGTCCATACATCTTCAGGAATATACTTGCTGCCGGTTCTGGGGTAAGTGATGAACTGTTTCTCATAGAGGCTTTGGGCTGTTTGTAAAACCTCATCAGCAGAAAGCCCCAGTTTTCTGTTGGCTTCTTTCTGTAATTCTGTGAGGTCGAAAAGTAATGGAGATTGCTCCTGTACTGTTTTAACAGATACATCTTCCACAACAGCTCTACCCTCCCGCTCTATAATCTTTTGGATTTGTTCTGCCTGCTTTTTTTCTTCCCATTGTAATAGTGAAAGACTGGTGAAATCTGTATATTCTTTTCTGTGACTCAGCTGGATTTGAAAGTATTTTTGCTTGATGAAGTTTTGATGCTGAAGAAACCGTTGACAGATTAAAGCCAGCGTTGGGGTCTGCACTCTGCCTAATGAATAAACATCTTGGTTCCCTGCGATGGTTAATGCCTGGGTAGCATTGATGCCTACCAGCCAGTCTGCTTCACTTCTGGCTTTAGCAGCTTCATATAAACCGTCAAAGGTATCGCCAGGCTGAAGATTCTTAAAACCTTCCTGTATTGCCTTTTCGGTAAGGGAACTGATCCAAAGTCTTTCAAAAGGTTTGTTGCATTGTAGGTAGTGATAGATATAGCGGAAGATCAACTCTCCTTCCCTTCCTGCATCGGTGGCGACTATGATACTGCTGCATTGATTGATGACTTGTTTTATAGTGTTGAGTTGTTTTAAAGCGGAAGAATCTGGCTGATAGCCCTTTACTTTCTTTAGTTTTTTGGGAGTTAGAATAAAAGGGTTGGGAAAGATAGGTAAAGAGGCTTTGTTAAAGCCTCTTATACCATAATCCTCCGGCATTCCTAATGTGATCAGATGTCCTAATGCCCAGGTGACACAATAGCAGTTACCGGATAAGTAACCATCTTTCTTTTCATGAGCTCCTAATAATTGTGCGATTTCTCTTGCTACACTCGGTTTTTCAGCGATGATTGCTTTCATATGATGGATTTAGATGTTTATTATAGTTTTCGTCCTCTTGGTTTTCTAACCTTTTTTTGCTGGTCTTCCTGCTGTTGACTGGCAGGCTGCTGCTGTTTGGATTCTAAAGGCTCCTTCACATTTTTAGTAGCTTCATTGGTTTTACCCTGGGTATTACCCGCAGTTTGAGTCTTATGATCTTCTGTAGGCTTTGCTTTTTCTTTGAGCTTATTAGGATGAGTGAATGAAAAGTCGGTTTTGGAAGTTTCTTTGTTGAAGGTAATATAACCTTGATAGGTTTTACCTTTAGCATCGGTAAGACCGTCAACGTACACGGTTTGCCCTGCTTTGAACTTTTCATATTGTGAATCATCCAGTTCTTTTCCTCTGAATATTTTGGGTGCTTCTTGAGCCGTATGCTGAGTTTGCTGTTGATTGTGTTGTTGTCTTTGTTGCGGTGTCTGATTATTATTGAACAGAAATTCCACATACCGCTTATCTGCATTGAACTGTACGGTTGCATTGAACAATTCTCCTTTTTTAGAAGTCATCCCTTCAAGATACAATGGTCCTCCTTCCAATAGGGTTTGTTTCTGATGTTCATCAAGCCTAATTCCTTTGATTTCATCAGGGATTTTCATGTACTCCGCTCTGTAAGCAACCAATTCATTGGTTAAACGGTCACGGCTGATCACTGATGGAATGATTTCATCCGTTTTAGGATTGACAAGATCTACTAACCGACCCATATTCCCGGTTTCTTTCAGATTCTTCTTGTCTTCATCCGTGAACTGATGACCCAGAAATTTATTATTGAGGCTGGGCTCTTTTCGGATTCCATGCAGATGAACGGCAACCTGTCCTGTATCTCCTGTTTGAAGAGATAACCGGACATCCATCTTACTAACCGCCGTTCCCAGATTAATAGTAATCGGAATTAATGTATTGGTTTTAAAACCTCTAAGTAATGCATCCATCGCATTCATTTTTTCAAGCTTCTCCTGATTAAGTCCGAATTTTCCCATCGTTTTCCAGTCGATCTGTTCCGGCTGAAAACGATATTCCTGATTTTCTGTGTTGTTGTCCATTGTATTTTGATTTTTTGGATTGTTATTGTGTATTTCGTAGTCCTTCAGCTTTTCTTTTTCTGCAGGTGATGCCTCATCAACATACTTTTGAAGATCCTTAGCGGTATTGACGGCATCGTATTCCGAAACTTTGAAAAAGTTGAAATGCGTGGGATTTTTAAGCTGCCGGTAAAAATTCGAAAAGAAGTTGGAGAATAGATCGCCGTGCTTATCAACGCTGATCAGCGGCTCATTATCTTTTTTTTCTTGTGGAGGAACCTTTTGAAGGTTTCCATCTTTATCAATTCCTTTGACCATCTCAACCTGATTGGTATGAATGTTCAGGACAAGGAGTGTGTCTGTTGATGGTTTGAGTTCACTAGGTTCCTGATGGTTTATCAATTCATTTTCCATTGTATTTCATTTAATGGAACCAAAATATAGGCTCAATTAAGAGTATTCTAAAGGTTGGAATGGTGATGAATAATTTGGCTGTAGATGTCTTATTACCATCAAGAGTTTAAACATTCTCTGATTAATTGATGGACATCCGAAAGCTTATAGTACAGCTTTCCACTAATGGTATAGTATGGCAGCTTTTTATCAGTCCGGTACCGCTGTAATGATCGGGAACTTATCTTTAAAAGCTGTAAAACATCCTGGTTATCTAAAAGCTGTTCCCCGTCTATTTCTATAAATCTGGATTGGTTCTTAAGCATCTGCTCTTTCAGTAGGTCAAATCTTTCCATGATTCTCTCCATCCAGACTATAAACTCTGTTCTTTCGATATTCATAATGGTGATTTTTATGATTGTTGGTGATGTAAAATTGATCAACAGAAATCATATAAAATCACTACTTTTTCGTAGTACCGAAAAGAATTTTGCTTTAAGTGATAAATATTTACTTAAAAAATATCGATATTTACAATAAAATATGAAAGACTATGGGCTTAACTGAAAAGCTTTTTGGAAATGGTGCTGAAAGATTTTCAGACTGTGTTGAAATTAAAATAGCAGAACTTAAGGAAAAACATAAGGATTTTCTTTCTGAAGAAAAAATCGATCTTTCAACAGCGTATATGATTACTTTCGGACAGTCTGGAAGCGGTAGAGTTGGATTTAACAGGATACAAGACATCTCCCTTGAGATTGATTCGGAAATTGATCGAATTTTACATGAATGTGCCCAAGAGCATTTACAAAAACTATAGCACATTCCAAGTACAGTTGATTTTTAAGACTTTATTAATCTAAAAGTCATATTAATTCGTTCTTTCATTCGTATGGTTGATTTCGCAATACGATGTTCCCAGTTTTCCTGAAGATCGCCTTTCATGATAAGCAGTGATCCATGAGGGAGTGGCAGACAGTATTTGCTCGAATGATGGTCTTTTTTTCTGAAATCAAAATTTCTGGTTTGTCCAAGGCTGATGGATGCAATGACAGGTCGTTTTCCATATCGGCTTTCCTTATCCCGATGCCAGGCAACGGAATCATTTTGGTCACGATATAGATTTAACAGAACCCCATTGAACTGACAGTCAAATTCCTTCTCAATTCTTTGTTTTAATGAAAACAATTCAGGAGTCCATGGATTGGTTGGCTTTTTATTTTCCTCTGAATCACTATATTTTGAATCGCCATACCAGCCCGTTAATCTTGGAGTAAGCACCACCTTATCATACATTTTTTGAGTACGCTGTTCCCAGATCGCAGTATCTAATAATTTGTTTCTAAGTAGGTCAGCTTCTTCCCGATTCAGGAAATTCTCTCTGTATTCCAAAAGGTCTTTTGGAAACTCATACAAATCTTCTGCATCAAATAAACTAAGCTGACTCATTGTAATTTTTCTTTAAATCATTTAACTTTGTCTTATTCCGTTTCTACGGAATAATTTTTTTTCATCATTTGTGTTTTTACTTCCCTTCGGGGAAGTTTTTTGATTATGCCATGTACTCAAAATGGATTTAATTCTTATCTCCTATTCTGTCTTTGATCTGTTTGATATCGGTTTTAATTTCCGTGATAAAGTTTTGAATATGATGTTCTGCAAATTCATCAGGCTCATATTCTTTGGTAGTAATACTACAGGCAAATTCCCAGATTTCTTTAATTTCAGGTAATGGAATTTTATAAGGCTCATAAAATTGATTGTCAGCCTTCACCCATATACCATCTGCTTCATGAAACTGAAATCTTTTGTAACTGATACCATCATTGGTGGTAATGAAAACATACGTTCTGTCCGTTTTAAGGTCAGATAGATTTTCTACGTATTTTCCCACGATATAGGTTCCGTTCTTATAGGGGGGCATTGAATCTCCGTCAGCTGGAAATGCCCTGAACTTACCCCCTTTTAAAAAAGGTAATGATATGGTCTCCAGATTTTCTATGTATTCCGGATCTCCATAGCCATTCAAATAGCCCATAGAAGCTTTTTGGGGAATAATCTCTATCTGATTGTTTCCATCCTGATCAACCTTTATAGGCAGAACAATCCTATTCTCAGGAAGCTCCATGAGTTCCTCGATAGAAAATTTTCTGACATCTACAGTTAGCAACAGGTCGATGCTAATGTTATAGAATTTTGAAATTCTAAGCAATATTTCAATTGGAGGTTCTGTTCTGCCATATTCATAGGCGACATATCTGGATCGGGTAAGAATTAATACATCTGCCAGCTCTTGCTGAGTCATATTTTTCTTCCCTCTCAAAAACACGATGTTATCAGAGAATTTTGACATTGTTACAATTTTAGACAACAAAAATACAAAATTTGTTTCAAAACGTAACTAATTTTGTCACATGGAAAGAGCAATTGTACATATGGATCTGGATACGTTCTTTGTTTCCTGCGAAAGGCTGAAAAACTCCGAACTGGAGAAAAAGCCTGTGATCATAGGAGGTGGAGACCGTGGTGTAGTGGCGTCCTGCTCTTATGAGACCCGTTTTTTCGGAGTAAGGAGTGCAATGCCGATTAAAATGGCTTTGCGGTTATGTCCCGAAGCTAAAGTGATTAAAGGAGATATGGAAATGTATTCCAATATGTCTCATATGGTAACGGAGATTATTCAGGAAAAAGTACCTGTTCTTGAAAAAGCAAGTATTGATGAATTTTATCTGGATCTCTCCGGAATGGATCAGTTTTTCGGATGCTATAAATGGACGCATGAAATAGCGGAAAGCGTGCAGAAAAATACAGGATTACCGATAAGTTTTGCCTTGTCTGCCAATAAAACCGTATCAAAAATCGGGACGGGAGAATCGAAGCCTACCGGAAGATTAGAAGTCAAACAACCTGACATTCAGTCGTTTTTAAACCCACTTTCGGTAAAGAAGATTCCTATGGTCGGCGATGTAACCTTTCAGTTACTGTCAAGGCTGGGCATCAGAACCATACAGACCCTTTCAGAAATGCCTGTTGATGTGCTTCAGCAGTTGATTGGTAAAAGCGGAAATGAACTCTGGAAAAAAGCACACGGAATTGACGAAAATCCTGTGGTTCCTTATTCGGAAAGAAAATCTATTTCTACAGAAGATACTTTTGCCCAGGATAGCATCGATATTCAGGGTATTCAAAGTATACTCTCAGGAATGGTTGAAAAACTCTGTTATCAGCTCCGTGCAGAGAAATGGCTGGTATCGGTAGTGGTAGTAAAACTCCGGTATTCCAATTTTGATACGGAAACCAAACAATGCCGAATTCCTTACACCTCAGCTGACCACACCTTGCTCAGGTATGTTTTGGAACTCTTTAAAAAAGTATATACCAGACGTATGAGAATAAGACTGGTCGGCGTAAAGTTTACAGGATTGGTTCACGGATGCCATCAAATGGATCTCTTTGAAGATACGGAAGAGCTGATATCACTGTATCAGACAATGGATAAAATCAAGAACAGGTTTGGAACTTCAAGTGTAGGAAGAGCCTCAGGTTTATTAAAATAAGTATAAGATGTTTCTGAATTGTCATTCTTACCATAGCCTAAGGTATGGAACC
Source organism: Chryseobacterium wanjuense (assembly GCF_900111495.1). NCBI lineage: Bacteria > Pseudomonadati > Bacteroidota > Flavobacteriia > Flavobacteriales > Weeksellaceae > Chryseobacterium > Chryseobacterium wanjuense. The sequence goes on from NZ_FOIU01000001.1 coordinate 2,599,076, forward strand.
ATTTCTATTAAAGAACTGGTTAAGCAGGCTGTACGTTTTAATATTAAAACTTTGGCCCTTACGGATATCAATACCGTTACGGGGATCTATGATTTCTATAAACTTTGTCGGGATCATAATATCAAACCGATCGTCGGAGTGGAAATACGGGTTCAGGATGAACTGTATTATATCTGCCTGGCCAAAAATCAAAAAAGCATTGCAGAAGTCAACAGGCTTTTAACCGCATATAACTGTGAAGACATTGAAATTCCTAAAGCCAATCCTGATTTTACAGATACTTTTGTGATTTATCCCCTGGAAAATATTCCTGAAAAATTAGCAGATCATGAATTTATAGGCATCAGAAAGAATCAGTTAAACCTTTTGATTAAGCCGGAATTAAAACAGTTCATTCATAAAATGATTATTCTTCATCCAGTCACCTTTACTACTCCTGAAGAATATGAGCTTCATAAAATAGTAAGGGCTATTGATCATAATACATTAATCAGTAAGCTCACAGAAGCTGATTACTGTAAAGACAACGAAATGTTTACTGATAAAAAAGAGCTTCTGGCTCAATTTTACCATGAGTCACAGATCATTGAGAACACAAAATATATTGTCAATAGCTGCCATTTTGATTTTGATTTTTCAACACCTAAAAACAAAAAGCATTTCACTGACAGCAGGGAAAATGATTTTGAGCTTTTAAAGAAGTTAGCGTATGAGGGACTTTCAAAAAGATACTCCGGGGATAACCTACAGGCAAAAGCAAGACTGGATAAAGAATTGGGGGTTATTGACCAGCTTAATTTCTGTGCTTATTTTCTCATCACCTGGGATATTATACAATACAGCAACCGGATGGGATTTATGCATGTAGGAAGAGGCAGCGGTGCTAATTCCATTGTCAGCTACTGCATCGGAATTACCGATATATGTCCTCTGGAACTTGATCTGTATTTTGAACGGTTTTTAAACCTCAACCGGAAAACGCCTCCAGATTTTGACATTGACTGGAGCTGGCAGACCAGGGATATTATCCTTGAATATATTTTTGATAAATATGGTAAAGACCATGTTGCCTTCTGTGGAACCAATGTTGAATTTAAATACCGTTCTATTTTCCGGGAAGTAGGAAAAGTATTCGGACTTCCAAAAGAGGAACTCGACATCCTGGCAACAAAACCAATTCAGGAACATGATAACAATTCGGTATTCAAACAGGTTCATTACTACGGAAAGCTTTTGGAAAAGTTTCCTAACCAGAGAAGCATGCACTCCTGTGGAATTCTGATCTCAGAAGAACCTATCACCAATTATTCAGCACTCGAAATGCCTCCCAAAGGTTTTCCGATCGTACAGTTTGATATGTACACTGCTGAAGAGATTGGCCTTGAAAAATTTGATATTCTCTCACAAAGAGGGTTAGGAACTATAGATGACACTGTAAAGCTGATTAAGGAAAAAAGAGGAATTGATATCGATATCCGGGACACTTCTCTCTCAAAAGACGAAGCCCGATGCAATGAATTCTTAAGTTCCGGAAAAACCATCGGCTGTTTTTATATTGAATCTCCTGCCATGAGAGGATTACTCCGAAGACTGAAATGCGACAACTATAAAGTACTGGTAGCTGCCTCTTCCATTATTAGACCCGGCGTAGCTCAAAGCGGAATGATGCGGGAATATATTTTCAGGCATAACCATCCTACAAAATTTGAGTATTTCCATGAGGTTTTTGAAAAAGAACTGGGAGAAACCTATGGTATTATGGTGTATCAGGAAGATGTTATCAAAATTGCGCTGCATTTCGGAGGATTATCTGCTCCTGATGGTGACGTACTGAGAAGAGCCATGAGTGGTAAAGGGCGATCTTTATCTGCATTACAGAAAGTAAAAGACAACTTCTTTGAATCCTGTAAAAATCTGGGACATCCTGAACAATTATCCATGGAAGTATACCGGCAGATTGAATCTTTTGCAGGATACTCGTTTTGCAAAGCTCATTCTGCTTCTTATGCAGTTGAAAGCTATCAGAGTTTATACCTTAAGGTCTACTATCCTATCGAATTCATGGTCTCCGCTATTAATAACGGCGGCGGATTCTACAGAACGGAAGTCTATATTCATGAGGCCAAGATGTCGGGAGCTACTATCCATAATCCCTGTGTCAATTTAAGTGAATATCAGACGACTGTTTATGACTCTGATGTTTATTTAGGATTGATGCATATTGAAAAACTGGAAACGAGATTAGCACAGTTGATTCCTGAAGAAAGAGCTCAAAATGGAGAATATACTTCACTGGAAAACTTTGTGAAAAGAATTCCTATTGGTATTGAAACACTACAAATTTTAATCTTTATCGGAGCATTCCGCTTTACCGGAAAACAGAAGCATGAGCTGCTGATTGAATCAAGATTTCTTCTGGGAACTCATAAAATTGCTTTCAGGCATCTGACTTTACTGGACGAGCCCCAAAAATATTATCAGCTTCCTTCTATAGAAAGAAACCGGTTTGAAGATGCTTTTGATGAAATAGAAATAGTAGGTTTTCCTGTTTCTTTCAGTCCTTTTGATTTGTTACAGACCCGATACAGAGGTTCCGTTTTAGTAAAAGATTTATTGAGGTTTCATAAACAACAGGTTAAAATGCTCGCTTATCTTATTTCAAGAAAACATGTTCCCACCAAAAAAGGAACGATGTATTTCGGAACCTGGATTGATGCTCAGGGAGAATATTTTGATACTGCTCATTTTCCAAACAGCCTTGAAGAATATCCTTTTCAGGGTGGCGGGTGTTATCTTCTATTGGGAACCGTAGAGGTCGATTCTCATTTTCCTACTGTTACCATTCATAAAATGGCCAAAATGCCTTTTATTCCGGATCCAAGATATTCTATGGATGAAGAAAAATCATTGGAAGCCCAGCGTAATTTGCATGAGGATATCAGTATGACTTTTAGGAAACCTTATCCCCAGGAACATGAAATTGGATTGCCAAGATATAAAACGCTGTACGAAAATTTAATTAATATAACTAAGGTTTAGCCATTTCAAGGTCTAACTTTATGCTTGTGTGCTTTGATAGCCAACCCTCTATTGATTTCATCAACATATTCTTTCGATCGATAAATTCCTCTACAGTAACGGCAGGAAACATTACAAAAAAAGAATCATCAATTGCATGTTCATAACTCATTTTAACATAATTTTCATAGCTGAATTCAATTTCCTCATCTACGGCATATAAATCAAACAACTTCAAATGGCTTTTAATTTCAGACGGTAGTAAATAGTTGTTCATAAAAATCCTTAATGGTTGTAAAAACAAAAGATAATCATCACTATTAACAGCTATTTTCTTTGGATACATTCTATTAAATACCGGATCATTTTTGAGATCTTCTTCTATATTGATAAAACGTAAGAAATATTTGATCTCCCCAGTATGAATTGTTAATGATTTACCTTTGATCTGATCGATTAATTCGAAAACTTTAGCCGTTTGTTGTTCTATCAATTTACTATCCATTCCATACTTTTGATAAAGTGATAATGCAATTATCATCGTTATTAGTGTTGCAGAAGCTCCTAATGCTGTGAAAGCTGTTGCAAAAACAGAATTAAGGGAATCACTACCCGATCTGATCAAAAATGGTAGAATAAAAACGACTGCACAGATAAAAATACTTCCTAAGTCCCTTATATTGGTGGGAAATGGTTTATCCTTACAAGAGAAGCCTGTGTATTTTAACCAATAATAAAAGGATAATGGATTTTGAAGATTATTACCTGCACACTCTTTTACCGGCTGAATCATTTTTTCAGAAAGTTCTTCTCAATACAGTATTTAATGATATTATTGTTAATGATGATAAAAGAGCTGTCATTGAAAAAAACTTTTTAATAAAGAGCAGTACAATGACCAGTTCATTGAAAACTTAAAATTTTACAACAATCTATTTATCAGTAAAATAAATGATAAAACAAATAAAAATTTTCTACAATATATAAATGACAGCTATCTGCTTCCTTTACCGGAAATTGATGAAATTGAACGGGAACTCGGAAGAAATAACAGCCAGAATAATTGATAAAAAGCCTATCAGAATTTGTAAACAAATGCATTAATGTTCTTTCCCGCACCCACAAACAACATCATTTTCCTTTATCGTACGCTCCTTTAATTGGTTAATAATTTAGTTTTTGTTACCACTTTTTGCAAGATGTAAAATCGTTCTGCCTATTGGTCCGGTTTTGTATCCCATTTTGTAATTTTAGGAATAGGCCACGAAATTTGTCATATAAATCGTGACTTATTTTGATCTAATTATAAAGTTTCTTGAATTCTTACAAATAAACCGTTCTAATCACTTTAAACATAATTCTTTTTATATTCTGGAAATAATTATGCTTATCTTTAATATTAACAAAAAAATAGATTTATACTAACTAAACAAAAAAATGAAACCCAACTAATTCATCAGAAAAAAAATAATCATGAATATTAAGATAACATATAGAAATAATTTTTCTGTTCATTACATAGCAGCCCTATTTTTTATTTTTATTGTGGAAATGAATCTAAAAAGTCAGACACCTGAAGAAATTATATTGAAAAAAAAAATTACCTTACCTGAAGTGTCAATATCACTGGGAAATTATACTAACCTAGTAAGAAGCGGAAATCTTATCTACTTATCTGGTAAAGGTCCTCTGCGATCGGATGGAAAATACATCAATGGAAAAATAGGAAAAGATTTAAATATCGATCAGGGATATGAAGCCGCACGATTATGTGGCCTTGCGCAGATTTCAGCTTTAAAAAAAGAATTAGGAGACTTATCAAAAATTAAAAGAATTATAAAAGTTACCGCTTTTGTAAATAGTACCGATTCTTTTACTGATCAACCTAAGGTTGTTAATGGATATTCAGATTTGATGACTGAAATATTTGGCAATAAAGGAATTCATGCTCGTTCTGCTGTGGGGGTCTCAAGTCTGCCATCAGGATGGCCGGTAGAGGTAGAAATGATTGTAGAGATAGAACCCTAAGCAAATTTCAAATACCCCCAACTCATTAAAAAAATGGAGAATATTTTATCAAAGCTCTCAATTATCAAAAAGTTAATTTATTCAACTTTTCAATAGATAAGGTTTACAGGTAGCTAAATCCATAGAAGATTATAAGTTTATCCTGAGAATGCAATATGGAGGTAAGAACTTTAGAATACTAATGTTGTATTCCGTAGTATTGCTTTCGGAAAGACTCTGGAGTATGTCCCGTAGCTTTCTTAAAAAATTTCACAAAATTAGAAGAATCATGATAATTTAGCTTTTCAGCTATCGCCGAAACAGAAAGATTAAAATTAACTAGTAGTCTCTTAGCTTCCAATATTATCCTGTTCCGAATTATTTCACCCGCCGATAAATTAACCTGTTGCTTACATACAAAGTTTAAATGGCTAGGTGTTATATGCAACAAAGCTGCATAATCTTTGGGCATCTTAAACTCCAAAAAATTAAGTTCAATTTGCTCAACGAATTTTTTAAAAAGCAATGAGTTAAAGTTGTTTTCTGTAAAATAATGTTTATTTTGAATTTCCCGGCTGGCTAGGGCACATATCTGTAAAATAGTAGCAGCGATACTAATTTGAGAATTACGGCTTATTTCGGAAAATGATTCTGCAATAATTTGTTGAAAATAATTGTTGATTTCATCTTTCTGATCATCAGGTAAAATAACCTTTTGCTCATCATGAAAAATATTAAAAAAAGGAAATTCATCAATCAGGGAAGAACTGATTTGCAATTGATCAAAAAAAGTTGGAGCAAAGTTAATGACATACCCTTCAACTGATGGATCTAAATCCCAACTATGCACCTGTCCTGGCCTCATAAAAAAAATGCTGTGAGGCATTATCTTGTACGTTTTAAAATCTATAATATTCTCGCCTCCTCCGCTGATAAAATAGGTTACATGATAGAAGGAGTGCCGATGAACCGTCGTAGTCTTGGGATTTCCCGGCAAATAATCTGAGAATTGATCAATGCTGAAAACCTCCTTAATCGAATGGCACGTTGACATATTATTTATATCAAAGGTTGGATACAAATCTTTCATCCTTTTTTTATTCCTCAATAAAAATAACAATTTTTTTCCTAAAACGTACGATAAATTACAGTAACAAAAAAGCCTGAAATCTCAGGCTTTTTAACAATAATCAAAATATAATCTATTATAAAAATAACACTTCTAAAAAAGAATTTATAAAGCAGCAATGCTTACTAATTATCGTCTTCATCAAGAGGTAAATTTTATACCTCCTTATAATAATTTTTAGATTTGCTAAGTACTAAAATGATCAATGCAATAAAAAAAATCATAAATAAAAGTAGGGTTATTGCTTGATAAAGACCTGTGTTTTCTGAATTAGCTAAAAAATCTTTGAAATTCTGAGGAATCATAGCTATTACTTTTTAATTGTTACTTACTGTTTTCACTTCGGTTGTCTTAATATCCGTTCCTAACCTTTGAAGATAAGAGATCAATGCAACAATCTCCTTTCTTTCTAATTCACCTTTAGGTCTTCTCGCATAAGCTTCCTTTAAATCATTAGCCTCTGAGAAAATTTCTTTTACAATAGTTGCCGCCTGATTATCGACCCAAGTATTCGCAGAGTCAATCTGAGTTTTTGTATAGGGAACATTATAAACTGTTTTCATAAACAAAATTTTATCAACTGTTTTAGATCTGTCCAGATCATTGCTGATAAGCCATGGATATCTTGGCATAATTGAACCTGCCGAGGTAGATCTTGGATTATACATATGTTTATAATGCCACGAACTTGGATTTTTACCTCCTTCTCTATGTAAATCAGGTCCGGTTCTTTTTGAGCCCCATAAAAAAGGTCTGTCATAAACAAATTCCCCGGCTTTTGAGTACTCCCCATTTTTACCGTTAAATCTTACAATTTCGTCCCGGAATGGTCTGATCATTTGAGAATGACACGCATTACAGCCTTCACGGATATAAATATCTCTTCCTTCAAGTTCCAGCGGTGAGTAGGGCTTTACAGCAGAAATAGTTGGTACGGACTGATTAAGAGATAAGGTAGGAATAATTTCAACTGCGCTTCCTATTGACAATACTATAAGAGATAAAATGCTTAATAAGTAAGGAGTCCGCTCAATCCAGAGATGTACTCCTTCACCTTCCTTTCTATACCTTCCTATCACTGGCAATGCTGGTGCTTCAGCAGGAACTACCTTTTGGAATGTACCGTTTTTAATGGTTGCAATTACATTAACAACCATAAGAATAGCTCCTGAAATATAGAAAAAGCCTCCCATGAATCTCATCTTATAATATGGGATCACGGCTGTCACAGTATCTAACCAGTTTTTCCACATTAATGTTCCGTCAGGATTAAACTGTTTCCACATCAAGCCCTGCGTAAACCCCGAAATATACATCGGTACAGCGTAGAAGATAACGCCTAGTGTACCTAACCAAAAATGCCAGTTAGCTATTTTTACGGACCAGATTTTTGTACGCCACATAATAGGTACCAGATAATAGATCATTCCAAAAGCCATAAATCCATTCCATCCTAAAGCGCCTAAATGAACATGTCCAATCACCCAGTCTGTATAATGACCGATCTTATTGATATTTTTGGTGGCCAATAGAGGCCCCTCAAAGGTTACCATTCCATAACATGTAACAGCAACTACGAAAAATTTTAAAATAGGATTTTCTCTTACCTTATCCCAGGCTCCTCTTAAAGTCAAAAGGCCATTTAACATCCCCCCCCATGAAGGAGCAATAAGCATAATAGAAAAACCCGTCCCTACAGCTTGAGCCCATGCTGGTAAAGCAGTATACTGAAGGTGGTGAGGCCCGGCCCAAATATATACAAAAATCAATGACCAAAAATGAATGATTGACAGTTTATATGAAAAAACCGGCCTTTCTGCCGCCTTTGGTAAAAAATAATACATTAGGCCCAAGATTGGTGTTGTCAGTACAAAAGCAACCGCATTATGACCATACCACCACTGTACCAGTGCATCTTTTACACCCGCATACATTGAATACGATTTCCAATCGGTAAAGGATAATGGTATTTCCAAATTATTCAGAATATGCAACATGGCCAATCCTATCCAGGTTCCAATATAAAACCATATGGCAACATAGAGATGTCTCACTCTTCTTCGTGCTATTGTCATAAACATGTTAACACCAAATATTACCCATGAAAAAGTAATTAAAATATCAATCGGCCATTCATGTTCGGCGTACTCTTTTGAAGTATTGATCCCCATAAAGAACGTAATGAAAGTTGCGACGATCATGATCTGCCATGTCCAAAAATGAATCCAGGAAAGTGTAGAGCTGGCCATAGGTGTTTTCAAAAGCCGAGGCAAAGAATAATACACTCCCGTATAAACACTGTTACATACAAATGCAAAAATAACAGTATTAGTATGCAGCATTCTGATCCTTCCAAAACCAAATGCTCCGTGAGTATTGATAAGCGATTGAATACCACCATTTCTCAAGCTTTGGATTGTAGAATCATCGGTTCCAAATAAAAACTCAGGTAATTCCGGATAAAAGAGCATTAAGGCTGCTGTTATCCCAAAGGTAAAACCAATAAGACCAAATATTATTGTAGCATATAAAAATGCCTTAACAATATTATTGTCATAACTAAACTTTTGTAACTCCATAAATCATATTTTAAATAGCGAACTAATCCAAGAATCAATTATGACAAGCAGTATTTGTCACAACATATAATTCTGGACAGCATTTATAAATAAAGATCAAATTTAACAAGACAGTAAAACTTAAGCATGGTAATAATTATTGAAAATATAGTTTAAAATGAATAATTACGCGGGATTCAAGAAATTTCAAAAGCAGGAAATTTAAGTGATTTAGGAAGTCTGGAATATTTGACGGACATAATAAATAAGCCGCTAAAAAATAAAAAAAGAATGAAGTTTCAATAAAATCTAAATCTCATGAAAGTGATATAAAAAAGTCATTTTATAAATTTAAGTTTCTTCAACATCTGATCTGTTAAAGAATTAGAATAGATGCTGAATGAATTAATCAAAATTCCTTTTAATTGATATTTTTCAGAAGTCACAGTATACAGTATAGAAGAGTTTTCAGCACTTGAATCTTCATCATCAAACCTATAGTAATTATCAATTTCAAACTCATCATGAAATATTTCAAATTCACCATTTCTACAGTCAATACAGTTTGATCTTAAGTTAAAATCTTCTGTATAACCATCTTTTTTCAGGTCATTTATGGCCTCAAGCAAATTGCTGTATGACTTTTTCATTGGAATATGATTTTATTAAAATACATTTTTTATAACTTCACAATTAAAGAACTGTTGCAAGCATTATGACTTGGAATTATTCTTTCAAAATGAAAAATCTAATCTAATATTTAAGCGCCCTCCATCACTGGAATTAAAATAGGCTACATTAGCTGTTGATAATCCTGCAACATTCACAAATATTCCGCCTCCTTGAGAAGTATGCCACTTATTTGAAAATTCGTTATCTACCCAAACTCTACCATAATCAAACCCTGCGTACAGACCAAACGAAAGAGGTAAAATTCCGTTTCTTAGACTTCCCAGCGAAAGCCTTAAATCAGTACTCTGATATATGAAAGATTTCCCACTAAACCGTTGGTTTCTAAAACCTCTTAAGCCTTCATTTTGTCCTAAATTTACAGCCTGAAAAAATTCAAAATCACTATTAAAAATGTAATTGGCTTTAATTTTAGTAGCAACTACCAAGGAACCTTTCTTATTAACTCTGCTTGTTAATCTGAGTTCGGGAATAATAAATGCATATTTTTTATTTTTGGAAAAGTTGACGCTATAACCTGTAATTACACCTAGCCCGACTCCTTTCTGAGGAAACGAGAAATCATCAAAGTTTGAATAGGAATATCCTGCTGTTATGCTATAAAACTCCTGTCCATTAAATAAATCTGCATCTATATCTGCTAAATTAATATACCTGCCTGGGGTATTCTCAACATCAATATACTCATACTTAATTGCTGTATATATTTTACTTCCATAATATCCCTTGTAGAGCAATGATGGAGAAATCCAACGCTGGCTCATAATTACTCGGTTATATTCCATATCCGAATTATTCACAGTATTATTTCCAAGTCCAAAAAAATTATTAGTATAATTTGCAGTACTAAAACCTGCATTGAAGCCAAGATTTAAGTTTCCTAATACACGCGCAAACTCGCCTTCATATTCAATTCTTCCGCCTCCTGTCGCGGTGTAATAAAAAGCGGAAAGATTGTGTTGCGCAGTAAAGGGATTTCTTACAAGATCATTTTTTATATATCTTAAAGCTCCCCCAAATGTAATACCGTCATCAGGATTATAACTTATAGATGGTAATATTGTATACACATCCCTACGTCCTTTCATAAAGTCATAATTATTTATCTCATAATTGTCAGTAAGATATTTATTTACTTTTGTTTCGAACGTATTAGGTTCCGATTTCTGATCATAAACATGTATTTTCCGTGCATTCGAAAATCGATAAGTGTCATTATTTTTTCCACCGATTATCTTAATAGGAATCAAACTCTGACCTTCCCCGACAACTTCAAAAATATCCTCACTATCTAAACCATACAACCATATCTCTTTTGTAACTTTGCTATTATATTCGGTATCCCAGAACAAAGTTGTTTTTTTTCCGTCATTTATCCTATATCCTTTGATTACTGTTACACCATCTGGTTGTCTTGTAATGACAAACCAATCACCTTTTTCCGTGCCGGTAATTATTACAAATGATTTTAGATAATTATATAAATTTCGTGAATGTTGCTCAATACCTTCGATTCTTTGGAATAATGAACTTTTTATTTCTTCTTTTTTTTTAGTATTGACACCTTCAGGAATTTTATTTAATGCATCTTCTACAACATCTTTTGTAAGGTGTTCTTTGATATATATAGCTTCCCTTACCCAATCTTCCTCTTTATCATTACGTAGAACCATTCTATCAAGATCATCACCAGCATCGTTAAACCAACGTATTTGTTTGTACTTTCCGTTGTACCGTTGCATGAAACGCATTGAAGGAACCAGCGCCCTGATAAGCCCAAATATTGGACCGTCGAAATCGGAGAAAGCCTGATCTCTGTCACGGGGTATTGGACTATAAATAAATGTACTGTCATTATATTTATCCTCTGCCCATCTCCATTGTTCTGAATGCCTGTCAAAATCTCCAAGTATATTATCGAATAACCGTGTCCTTATATAGAGTGATTGATCAACATATGCTCTATCTTTTCTTTGTAAATTTTGTATAAGCTTAGAGGTTCCAATAATTTTATTATGATTTCCAAAACTTTTTACCTCTGCTAATTTATTAGAAATTTGCTCTTCAATATAATACAGGTTTTCCCCATATTCATCATTATAATTACCTAAGGCTTTTTGTTTTGGGATATAATATAATTCAGGATTCGCATGATAAATACCAATTGCATCTGAAAGGGTAGCAATAGTTAAAGGTGCGAAAGGATTTGCCGTAGTCCAGTAATCCTTTAATAAATTAACAAAATAGGTATCACCCCAAACGGGATCTAAATATTGTGTTTTAAAAAGAAAATACTGTATAAACCGTAGTGAACTCTTTTTCACACTTCGTAAATTAAATTCATTACCATAGCGACCTTCTAATCTTAAAGAGTTGGTCTGATGCCCACCTCCCTTTCTCAAAACTTCAAGTCCTCCATACAAGGTGTCTAATAATGCCACCTTAGCTCTTATAGGAGTTATGTAATCTTCACGATAATGTTTTCCCCAGAAAAAAGAATACAGGTTGGAATGTTTTAGCTCTTTTGGTTCATAAACCGATTTATAAATATAAGCAGGAGTATGCTTTTCATTATATTCTTCACTTACTGACTGAGAACCTGCTGCAACCACTTCAGTTTTGAATATAGGTGAGATAAATTTATTTGTCACGCTATAAAAAGCTAATTCTATTGACTCATCAGTATAGGTGGTAATTTTGGCAAAACCCGGATTATCTGAACTAAATTGTAGTCCCAAACCTTTGTTAGCTTTATTTTCTAGGTTAATGCTTCCACTTATAATTATGGGAATTTGTCTTTCAATTATATACTGAAGATTTGTTTCATGCCCTGCCACAAATACAACATTTTTGAAACGCTGAGCTATGGTAAGAAGTTTATTGCTGAAATCTTTATAGTATTTATTACTGATTTCTTGCGGACTGATTCCAAAGGAAAGAAAATTATTATATTTTCCAACAGCCATAGGAGGATGACATAAAGCAATCAACACTGTTTTATTTTGACTTTTTACAATCTCGTCCTCAATCTCAGTATAAAAGGCTGTTTTACTTTTGATTTCACACTCCTCATTAATATTAGGCAATTTATCCCAATCAGCGAGTATCCAATTAGAATCAACCAGAAGGAGATCGGTAGCCCTATCAAGAACTACCTTTTTTAAAGGGCAGCCATCTTTGAGTAAAAATACATCGTTCTTATCAAGACCTGCGCTAATATAATGGCGTTCTTTTTCTAGGCCTTTTACACCTGCAGCCCAATCCAAAGGACCCGGAATAAAAAAAATATTTCCCTTATTTCCTTTAAAATATGATAGCTGATTATCTAACTTTTTTTTTGTTTCCCCATTTGATTGGTTAAAATCCGAAATGGAAACATTATTACCCAGAAAAAGTATTGTGGTGCTGTCGGAAGACCTCGACAAGTTTCCGAGCTCTCTCAGTACTTCATTATTATAATTTTCACATCCAATGTTACCAACTGCATAAATAATATGTGAAACATTTTTTGCCTTCTGGCCACTAAGAGTATAACCTACAAGACAAAGTAATAATATAAGAGTTCGCATGGTCATTAGTTTTTTGTCTTATAATATTTATAAATAATAACACCAAGATGATTGTTTATAATTACTAAAATATTTCGATCCGAGAGTAAATTTATTATCGGCGATCATCTTCAATATGTAGGGAAAATCAGGAATTACAAAAGAATCCCTGATGAAGTACCATACATTTTACTAACTATATTTTTTAGGAATATTACTAGTTACTTACTCTAAAGTCATGTTTGCAAAATAATTGATAACTCATTACTGTTTCAAAGGCATAACCTTAGCAAATTCGGCTCTGGTAGTCGGACTTCCGTCTATTGATTCATAAATATCTTTCGAATTCGACAAGGTCTGCATAAGGGATCTTGGTCCTTCAAATGGCCTTCCTCCTATATGCCAACCATCTGTGTGGAGTTCTTCAATGAGAACCCATACGACTTCTCTAAAAGCTTCAGAACCTTCAAATTTCACCATAACATCAGTAATCGCTGCTGCTAATTCGTGTTTCTGCTCAGGTGTGAAAACACCATCTACTAGTTTAATATTTACAAATGGCATAATATAAAATGTTTAAAAGTTATTTAAGAATTTAATTGTAATATGACTGATACTTATTCCCTGTAAGATTTATAGGATATAAACAATTAATACAAGCTCTTAATCAGTCACTTTACTATAGTAAAATTACTGCATTAAAATATCTGATGAGATATACTTAAAAGTTATAAAAAAGTATTTTTGTGCTATTTTAAATTAGTGAGCTCAGACCCGCAGTTAGTTAGTCTAAAATTTGAATGTATCAGTATATTCGCTTATTCTGATAAATTATATTAAAAGTCGGATACAAAATAGTATAGCAAAATCTCTCAATTTGTTCAGCTAATTTTGCAGAGTAATATTATAACAAAACATGGCTGGAAATATCCAGCCATGTTTAAATTTATTTTAATATATACAATTAGTCAATCTCTATTACGACTTTTCCTTTTATTATTCCATCACTCATTTCTTTCCATGTCTGCTCAACATCTTTCAATGTAAAAGAACCTGGATGAGTATTTCCTCTAATATGTCCGGATTCAATTAATTTTGTAGCTTCGGAAAGAATATTACCATGATGTTTTCTTCCTTTTCCGGTGATAAGAGGTAAAAGAGTGAATACACCTGAGTAAGTTGCCCCTCTAAATGACAACGGTGCCAAACTGTGGGTGCCCCACCCTAGAATACTTACAACATGTCCAGTGTACTGCCGTACAGCCGAAAATGAATTATCCAGATTAGCTCCCCCAACGGTATCAAAAATAATATCAAATCCTTCTCCATCAGTATATTGCTGAACATATTCATCTACAGTTTCCTTCACATAATCTATAGCTACTGCCCCGTACTGTTCAATCTGTTTTTTGCTGTCTGCAGTACCAGTTGCATAAACTGTAGCACCAAAAGACTTTGCTAATTGTACCGCAATATGACCTACGCCTCCAGCTCCACCATGTATAAGAACCTTTTTAGTACTATCAACCTTTGCTCTATCTACCAGTCCTTCCCAAGCTGTTATCAGTGCCAAAGGTAAGGAAGCCGCTTCTTTGAAACTAATATTTGAAGGTTTGTGAGCTAATAAATCAGCATCTACAGCTGCAAATTGTGCTAATGATCCCTGAACACCTGCAATACCTCCTGTCATACCATACACTTCATCTCCAATTTTATAGTCAGTTACATTCTCACCAACTGCTGTAACTATACCCGCCATATCAATTCCTAAAATAGCCGGTAAAACGGTTTTTGCATGTGCTGCAGTACCAGATTTTATTTTGAGATCAAGAGGATTAATGCCACTTGCCTTAATTGCTACTAATACCTGACCTTCAATCGGAACAGGCATTGACATTTCTTTCATTATAAATTCATTATTGAATTCCTCAAGAATAAGTGCCTGCATCGTATCTTTTAAAATATCCATAATATTCTTTTTTTATTTTTATTCTTATGTATGTTTGATTTAAATTACTGCTGTTCCATTCTTACTCTCTTAAGCTTTAATTTTGAAATTAGCCACTTTTCTGTATTTTTTACAAATGAAATATGGTAGTGGCCATAGCCATGAAAGTAAGATTCCTCCCTGCTATCAGTTTTACTAAAATAGAGACGGTCTTCCATTGCCCAAACTACTTCAGCAGAACCTTCATCCATAGATAAAATTTCACTATTGTGAAGATGGTGGACAGTGACTGTATCTTTAAGGTGGTCAATGCAAACCTTAATAAATTCAGTAGGATCATTAAAGTAAGCTATCCTTTGCCCTTCAACATTTTCAAATTCAAACGTGGCATCATCAGACATAAGAAACCTCCAATCTTCCCATTGCTGAAGATCAAGACGTCTGCAGTATGCAGACATTACACTTTGAATCAATGTCGCATTATTGACTTCTCCATTTACAGATTGTATCATATTACCTTTAATTTTGTATCCTTATAAGTTGTTAATCAGAAATTCCCAAATCATTTATGAAAGTTTTATGACTATTTTACCGGTTGTCTGCCCACTTTCAATTTCCTTATGAGCTTCAGGAATTTGTTCAAATTCAAATATTTTTGATATATGCGGAATAACAGAACCTTCTTCGAGCAATTGAGCAACTAATTTCATATCCTTGCCCGAAGATTGAATTGCATTATAAAATGCATTTACTCCTAATTCTTCAGCTCTCTCTCTTTCCTCACTCGTAATACCAGACCACAAACTAATTAAAGTTCCTCCTGACTTGATAACATTTAATACCCGAAAAATATGTCCATCCGTCCGTACACCGTCAATCGCAAGATCAACTTTTTCTGTCAGATCTTCAAAATTTTGACTCTGGTAGTCTATGAACTCATCTGCACCAATTCCCATCACAAATTCTTTCTTAGATGCTGATGCAAGAGCAATAACGTATGCGCCATAGTATTTCGCCAATTGCACCGCAAAATGTCCAACACCACCTCCAGCTGCTGTGATAAGAATACGGCTACCTTCTTTTACACCAACCATGCGCATGGGTTGTAGAACTGTAAGTATTGCCAATGTACTTGCCGCTGCCTGAATATGAGAAATATTCTTTGGTTTAAGAGCCAGGTGATTAGCCGGAGCAGCAACATATTCCGCGTAAGCCTTTCCATGTCCCGGGTGCTTAATCACCCCGAAGACCTCATCACCAACTTTAAAATCCTTTACATCGGCACCTACTTCTATTACCACTCCAGAAAGATCCCAACCTAAGATCATCGGACTCTCCCCATTAAATATCCAATGTACACTCTTGTTCTCACGAACAATTGCATCGGCAGGATTAATACTTATTGCTTTTGTCTGTACAAGAACCTCGCCTGGCAATAATTCAGGTACTGGAGCATTTTCAAGAGAAAAGTTACTAATCCCCCCTTGCTCTTTTAAAATCATTGCTTTCATGATTTACAGATAAGATTCACGAGTTCCTTGTAATGCTGATTTTTCGATAGCGCTAATCATTCTATGGCGTATAACAGCGTCTTCAAAAGTAGGAGCGTTTCCGGATTGTAAAAGTGTATAGTTTTGTCCTACACTCGATGGGATATAATCTAGTCCATAGTCAGCAACTAAATTATATTCTTCTGGTACCTCAACAATTTCCATAGTACCATTTTCACCAGTACTCATCATGATACGAGGTTCAAATACTGCAAGACTTCCCCCATCAGCAATAATTTGAATATCTCCTTTGGTTCCATTGATTTCCCAAAAGAAATTGGTCCCGGAAAGCATCCCCCCTCTGAAATGAACACTTGCTACAGCTCCACCTTCAAGGATACCACTTACAACTACTTGGTCTGCTATTTTGAATGGTATTTCTTGCCCGTTCTCTACAATAGTTGTAGTTTTTCTACGTGTCGCTGTTGTTGCATTTAGTTCCGAGAATTCACCTAAAACAAAACACATAGCATCTACGGCATTACCAAATGTTACATTAATCATTCCAGCACCATTTTCGGGATCAACTGTATAATCATTAGCCATAGGAGTATACTCACCATAAATAATACCTGAACCAATCATACTTGTAGACAAGACTTCTCCGAGATGCCCCTGATTAATATAATCTCGTATAAAACGAATTGCAGGTACAGATCTAGATTGTAAACCAATGTATCCTTTTACATTATTTTCCCTAGCGAGAAAAGCAAGCTCTTCAGTTTCTTGTAAGTTTTTACCCAAAGGCCATTCGCTGAATACATTTTTACCACCAGAAACAACCTCACGAATAATTTCATTATGCAACGGAACTCTGACCGCAACCAATACCATTTCTACATCATCACTATTAACCAACTCTTTAGTGGATCCATAAATATTCTCAACCTCGTAAGCTTTTTTTAAAAGATCCACAGTTTCACTATTTCTGCTTGATAATGCTGTAATTTCATAACCGGGCAATGCTTTTAATGCCGGTATATGTGCCATGGAGGCCCATCCTCTTTCTGGATTCGCACCTACGATTCCAACTTTAATTTTATTCATTCTATTTTTTTTATTAATTAGTAATTGGTATGTTATACACCAAGGATTACCATAACTGTTAGCCTCAAAGCATTAAAAATGCTTTTTATTAAAGGTCTGTAAATAACTAACTATTCTTATTTCGTTTGAACTGTAAAACACAGATTAAGGTATTGAACTAACTTTCATCTTTGCTACATATATGTTGTTAAAATTTAAAGTATATTTAAAAACATTCATGAATACAATATCTTTCACAGTTTTAAATATAATTTAACACACAATCCAGATAATACATTAATTGTAAGACATTTATAAATTAATGTTCGCCTCATTAATTTATATTAAATTTATCAACATGCCTTACCTTTAGTGATTAACGGCCTTTAAAGTCTTTTTGTAACTTATGAAAATGAGACTATCTTTTTAAGCAGGTATTTTTCATTCTTTGAAAACATCTTCTAGTTACGAAACACTTTAATGTAGAGCTTCAGAAATATCAACACAGATAGCATTTTTTTGCTTTTAATTTATGCTTTCCTACTATTAAATTTTATCATTTTCTCAACATTTTCCTGCAAATATTTAACAGGTGCTGCTCCAAATTTTTCCCTAAAGGATCGAGAAAAATGAGAGATATCTTCAAATCCTACTTCCAAATATATTTCGGATGGCTTCTTCCCTTTTTTTGTAATTAGATAGTGAGCCTGCTCAAGTCTTTTTTGTAACAACCACCTACCCGGCGAAACTTTAAACACCTTTTTAAAATCTCTTTTGAAAGTTGCTATACTTCGTCCGCTCATATAGCTGAAACGTTCTAGCGGTACATTAAACTGAAAGTTACGATTCATAAAAGCTTCCAGATCTATTTTCCCAGGTTTGCCAAAATGAAATAATATATTTTTAAGATTAGGATCCGTCTTAATTAATAATAAAACAGCTTCTTTCATCTTCAAACTCAGCAGTACCTGATTTTCATTACCTTCAAGGTTAAAATATGGTGGTAGTGAATTAATATAATTTATCAGCAAAGGGCTAGAGTTAATTTTTACTACGGAATCTTCAATTCCTTCCAACTCTTCTGTATATCTAAACTCTTTAATGAACTCTTTTAAAAAGGGTTGATCAAGCACAAGTGTGATTGTTTTATAATCGCCCTTTTCTGTAGGTATTGTAGTACACTTAGCCAAACAATTTTTTCTCAACAGACCGAAATCACCAGTGTTCAAAATATATTCTTTGTCTGCATCATTGATAATAAGTGAACCGGACTGTTGATATAAAAAAATGTGATCAGCTATGAACTGCTCATTTGATAAACTTTCCATAACGTAGCAAGAATCCTGAATATTGGTATGTATCATTTTTATCTTTTAAATTTTATAAACCTTTCACCTAACAATTAAATCACATAGCTACATATTGTATCTATTTTTCTAAAAAATATACCGTTATGTTTTATAAAGCTATCACTTTAGGTTCAACATATTCCTCTATACCATAAGTCCAAGAGGTTCGTCCGATACCAGACTGTTTAAAACCACCAAATGGAGATTGAGCTTCTCTATTAACAGCCGTATTAATCAAAACCCGACCTGAAACAATTTGTCGTGCTATTTCTTTCGCTTTTTCAATATCCTGTGAGCTAATATAAGCTGACAAACCGTATATAGTACTGTTAGCAATCTTTACAGCCTCCTCTTCAGTGGTGTAAGTTATAACAGAAAGTACAGGACCAAAAATCTCTTCATTAGCAATAATCATATCCTGATTCACATTCACAAAAACTGTAGGTTTAACATAAAAACCTTTAAATCCTTCCGGATGTCCCAAACCGCCGACAAGTACTTGTGCACCCTCATCTATCCCTGATTGTATGTAACGCTGCACTGTATCATACTGTTTTTTGCTTACCAAAGGACCAATATAAGATTGTGTATTCCAAAGATCACCAATCTTAATATTTTTCATGCCTTCTTTAATGAGATCCTTAACCTGTTCCAATTTACCTTCAGGTACAAGTATTCTAGTACCAGCATGACAGGCCTGACCACTATTGCTGAAACCTATTAATAATGCTAAGGGAATTGCTTTATCAAGATCAGCATCCTCAAGTATTATATTAGGTGACTTCCCTCCTAGCTCTAGGGTCACTCTTTTCATTGTTTGTGCCGCCGTACTAGAAATTAACCGGCCTACTTGAGTTGATCCCGTAAATGTAACAACTGCAACATCCGGATGAGAGTTTAAAACAGTCCCAACTTCGGGTCCTGTTCCATTAACAATATTGATCACTCCTTTTGGAACTCCGGCTTGATCAAAGCAGCGTGCAAGTATCTCTGTCTGTATAGCACTTAATTCACTAGGCTTAATAACAATTGTACATCCTGCAGCAATAGCTGGCGCCACTTTCCCACATATATGTGTATAGTTAGCATTCCAGGGAGTGATAGCCGCTATAACACCTAGCGGTTCATTGATTATAGTTGCAAATTCAAGCTGTTTTTCAAATTCAAAATTTTCCATCGCAGCTTTAGTATCTAGAAAGATCTGCGCTGCATATTGGGTTCTGCCTTTAGTAGCAGATATTGGAGATCCATATTCTTGTACTGCAGCTTCATTTAGTTCCTTTTCATTAGCTACCAGAACATCATATAGTCGCTCTAAAATTTCTGCACGCTCCTGAAGGGTTGATTTTGAAAATGATTCAAAAGCTTTTTTTGCGGCGTCGATTGCCAGGTTAGCATCGACCTCATCACCTAAATGAACCATTCCAATCTTTTCTCCACTATCAGGATTATAAAGATCCTGAACTTGTTTGCCATGAGGCTTTACAAACAATCCATTGATATAAATTTTATCTATTATTTTCATATTATTGAATAGCTTTATTGTGTACAAAAGTATGCCGATTTATAAATTTATAATTGCCCTAAAAGTTCAATTTTATTGTCTCAGGAGATCAACAATGATTTACTTAATATAGTTACTTAAACAAGAGCAAACTATATTTGACGTGCAACTGACATTTTGACTTTTTCACGGTAGTGCAAAGGAGCAATACCTTCCTTACTTTTAAAAAATCTACTAAAAGTTTGTAAATCGTCATATCCTAAATCATACGAAATTTCTTTTATACTTTTATCAGTATAAAGAATTTGATTTCTTGCATCTACCATAATTCTTTCGTGAATAAAATCTTTTGGCGGACAGCCGATTGCAGTCGAGAATATAGTAGAAAGCATTTTCGGAGATTTGTTAAGCTTAGATGCATAAAATGCAACATCATGATGCTCACAAAAATGGTTCTCAACAAGATAATTAAATGAACTAACAATCTCAAACAGCTCTTTTTTATTCCCTGTCAATCCTGCCGCCTGTGCACACAGATTTATAATTCTTTTAAGAAGAAGTGAAACTATGTCGTTTTGAAGTCGGTCTTGTAAAGAGATTTCATTGTGTAAAAAATTCCATGAATTCTCTAAATAAATTAACTGCTCAGCAGTCATTGATATAATTTTCACTTCTTTTTCAAATAAACCAAATAAATTATTCAAATCCATTTCATTGTCTTTAGAATAGCTGCAAAGCAGTGTTTTACTAAACCTTAACATTTTTGCGGAAGAAACTTTAATATTTTCAATAGAATGGGATGTGTTTAGAAAGAAGATTGAATTTTTTGAAATTTCATAACATACATTATCAATATGAACATACATTTCATTTCCTATATTCCAAATAACAGATAACTCACTTATATCTGTGTTAAAAATTAACGATGTATTAAGGGAGTCTAATTCACTTAATTTTAAGATGTTATTTATGGTGATTCTATTATCCATGATTATTTGTATATGTTAAACACTCTTAATCCAAATAATTCTAATTACTTAACGTAAAATGATAGTGAAGATTCCTGACGGGAAATACGTACTAAATTTTCTCCAAAATTGAAGTTCTACAATTAGAATCAATTATTAAATCTAAATCATACTATCCTTTTATTTTTCACTTGGTTTAATAATTATATAAAATTACATATACTAAGTTTGATTTTAATGGTAGAATTTTGATATAAAATTGTACTTTTTGTATAATTTAGTTAACCCCTAAAACTAATCGTTAATATTATATATAAGAAAAATTAATACGAATACTAGAGGGAAAATTCAAGCGGCATTCGGTAAAAAAATCGAGACGGTCTCAGAACTGATTTTAATACTTCCACAGTACAAATCGCATTTGAGACAGTCTCGTTAACTTTGATCAAAACTACTGATCAACTTTAAAACCAATATTTATAAATATTTGCTTACCTAACTAAATATTTTTATGTAGTTTAGAATATTACCTTACTATTTATCAGGTTGATAAAATCGTTTGTTTTGTTATTTTACTATAATAAACACTCCGATTTGAAATTTGATTCTAAAAACCGACTTCTTATGCGATTCCCCTATAAACCAGATACGTGAAAGTATCACCATTTATTACAAAGCCTCCCCATTTCGCATCATAATCAGCTGTTGGCTTAGATGCTACAATTTCTTTTAAGGTCTTACCCTGGCCTTTCAGTGTTGATACTTTTCGATGAATATCTACAAGCATATCTTTATACTCTATCATTTGTTGCTTATTGCCAATAGGTCCATGTCCAGGAACAATTATAGTTTTATCCGTGATTCTGGCTATATTTTCTTTTGCTACACTAATCATTCCTGATATACTTCCACCTGTATTATAATCTATAAAAGGATAATGACCGTTCCACCATGTGTCAGCAACAACTAAAATATCCGCCTTCGGAAAATACACAGAAATATCTCCATCCGTATGAGATGGCTGATATTTTTTCATTTGTATTTTTTCACCATTAAAAGCTAAAATTTTACTTTCTTTAAATGTATTGGAAGGGATAGCGCCAGCAGGAGCGGGAGGGAATGTATAATCCCAATCATCTACACGAGTGGTTTTAGATAAATGTTTGCGGGTATTTTCGTGTGCAATAATAACTGCCCCTTCTTCTTTAATCCATAAGTTTCCATCTGCATGATCAAAATGCCAATGGGTATTTACGAGATACTTTAGTGGCTTGGAGCTAATAGCCCTTAATGCAGTTTTAATATTTGCTTTAGAAACACCAATACCAGCATCTACCAGTAGAATTCCTTCAGGACCGGATAACATTACTATATTTCCACCTGATCCTTCTAAAACAGTAACATTTCCTCTCAGCTTTGTAGGGGTAATTTTTGCTGTTGCAGCTGCTCTCATGATAGTAAGTACAGGACTTTCCTGTAAATTTGGTATAATTACCTCTTCTTTTACTGATGAAAGCAATGTGTGAGGTAAAAATACTAGACCTGCAGTCAATATACCCGCAGCTTCTAGAAATCTTCGACGGCTTAAATTATTTTCCATAATTAATAGTTTTATAGTTATGTTTATTATATGATAAGACACTACATTTTCTATCACATCCTTAATATTATTTCACAAAATTTTAATACATAGGTATTTTATTTTTTCCCGAGGAATTGTTTCAATTGTCCTGCTGATTGTTCAAAAGCAGCGCGAGTGGCCGGAAGTGTTGCAAGAGCATTCAATAAACCAAAATCGTGAATCATACCGTTGTAACGCGTTGTAGTAACCTGAACACCTGCCTCGTTAAGCTTACGCCCAAAAGCTTCTCCTTCATCTCGTAAAACATCATTTTCCGCTACAATGATTAAGCTCGGCGGTAAACCGCTTAACTGTTCGGTAGTAGCCTGTAGTGGAGAGGCATGGATATCTTTCCTCTTGGATGGATCTGGAATGTAAAAATCATACATCCATTTCATTAAAGAGGTACTTAAAAAACGATCCTTTCCAAATTTCTGATACGATTCAGTTTCAAAATCTGCGGCCACTATCGGCCACATCATTACTAAGCCCTTAATCTCTGGTCCTTTCTTTTCCTTAGCCATTAAAGCGGTCACTGCAGTCATATTACCTCCTACACTATTTCCAACTACTGCCAGATTTTTTCCATCTACATTGATTTCATCTCCATGTTCTGAAACCCATTTTGTGGCTGCATAAATCTCATTAATCGCAACAGGATACTGCGCTTCGGGCGTTCGTGTGTAGTTCACAAATACTCCTGAGAAACCTGTCAAAACAACCAGGTCACGAACCATTCGCTCGTGCGTAGGAAAATCACCCAAAATCCAGCCTCCGCCGTGAATAAAGATAAATACTGGCAATTTATCTGTGACTCCTTTAGGGCGTACAATATTCAAACTTACCGTATGGCCGTCCTGTGTAATGGTTTTCTCGGAAACTTCAATCCCGGAAAGATCTACTTTAACAGAGGCCTGTGCATCTACCAAAACTTGTTTAGCAGCTTTAGGTTCTAATTTTTCCAATGGAGTTCCTCCACTGTTTAATTTTACTAAAAAAGCTCTGACATC
The DNA here is from genome assembly GCF_900111495.1 of Chryseobacterium wanjuense. Taxonomy (NCBI): domain Bacteria; kingdom Pseudomonadati; phylum Bacteroidota; class Flavobacteriia; order Flavobacteriales; family Weeksellaceae; genus Chryseobacterium; species Chryseobacterium wanjuense. The sequence goes on from NZ_FOIU01000001.1 coordinate 2,623,002, forward strand.
TTTATCAAGATGAGGATCAGTAGCAAAGTCTATAAGAGTATTCATAATATTAACTTTTAATTCGTTTGTAAAAAAACAACACTATAGGTTTAATTTCGTTATACATTTATAATGCTGGCCTTAACAAAATTGCAAAAGTTATTGATTTCTATGGTAGTCTATTTTTCCTTATCTGTTAACAATTTTTCCAAAAAATGAGTTATACTTCAAAAACATGATCTATGTTGTTTCTAAATGCAATCAACCCTCCATATTTCTTTATATATGTATCTAAAAAATATCGAAGCTATTCCTCTTTTAAGTTTTGCCGAATTCTTAACTAACATAACATACTTGGTATGTTCACATAGAAATCTATTGACTATTAATTAAAAGTTTCCTTGCGGAATCTGAAGCTATGATCAAACCACCAGCTAACATTATAATATCTTTAATAACCAGCCTTCCTTTCCCTGCTAAATAAGGAAAACCATATTGTTCACTACCAATGTTTGGTACGTAAGCTTCAGGAGTGGTTATAAGAAATGAAAGAGTCACCTGGGACATACAGAATATGAGAATTCCGCTTAAGAATCCAACTTTAGGAAACCATACTCCTAATAATGTTAGCAAACCTATTATCACAATCATTATTCCAAGAGCAAAAGAAAATGTGTAAGTACCATTTATTTGATTCCATTGAACATTGTATTCTATAACTTCTCCTTCTTTATTCTGATAATTTTTATATTCCCCAGAATTATTGTAAAAAAAACTCATTACTGGACTATTCGCTACAAAAGGAACTATTCCTTCCGCTTCATAATGAAAAGCTTTCAATCCACCTATCCATGTCATAACAATAAAAATTGTAATTCTTAGAAAATTAATTAGGTGTAGTTGGCTGTCTGAAATAATTTGCAATAGTTTTTTCATAATAGATCTTCTTTTAGTTTTTTCTAATACCCAACCCTATATTCATATTTTTTATTTGTAATTATCTATATAATTAATAGTCTTTAAACAGAAATAAATATAGCGTCAAATTTTTGCAGATTTATAAAATCATACGAAGAAGTAAATACAAAGTTAAAAGCTGAGAGTAAAATGATGATAGACAACTTTTCTTTAATAGTTGTCAATTTTTCTTGATTCAATTGCCGTATTTGCAGATGAGAAGGCTGCGACTTATATTGCTAAAAAAGGTTGAATAGAACTATTCAACCTTTTTTATTTGATTTATTTAGATTTTTATCGATTCACTTTTTTATTATCCGACAAGTTATCAACATGAGGCATTTTTCCATCCCTATACTTTTCATATAGACTATAAATATCGTCTGTAACATCCGCAATAAAAGGGCCGTGTGCTATTACTTCCTCATTATGAGGCATACCTGCATATAGAATAAAATGAGTATCATCGTTAATTGACTTGAATTCGATTACACTATCTCCTATATCTTCAGTTCTATTAAACCATCCAACCTGTCCAGCTTCTATTATTTTATTTCCAATCTGAATTGAACCTTCCAAGACATACACCAATCCATTATAATTTGAAGGTAACATTTGAGTAAGCGTTTGTTTTACTTTTACTCTAAAATCAACCAATATGAAAGGTGTAATAGATGTTATTGGAGAAATCAGCCCGTTGCTCGATCCACTATACACACGAATTTCAAAATTCTCATTTTTTAATGTTGGAACATTTTCCAATAATATTCTTTGCCAAAAAGGTTCAACCCAGCGTTTTTCGGCAGGCAGTGCAAGCCAAACCTGTAGGATTCGTAAGTCTTGTTGAGACTTAATTTCTTCGCTGTGTATAATTCCACTTCCTGCGGTCAATAGCTCAAAACTACCAGTCAGCCAGTCTTTTTCATTTCCTTTAAGAACTAAAGTTAATATTTCAAATCCCGCATGAGGATGCGGTCCTCCTACAGGCTCAGTTCCGGGAAGATTAAGTTTATCGTCCATAAACAAAATGAAGGGATCTGACTCCTTATAAGATACTTTCTCTAGAATAGCAGAAGCTTTATGTCCCATACCTAAAAAGCCTTGACGCCACTTGCTTTCAGTAGTCTTTCTTATCAATCTTTCTATCATAAATATACTCTTAGGAAGTTTTTGAAACTTCAGTTCTTAAAAAACGAATGAAGAAACTTTTATCTTTAAAAAACAAACTGTTCCACCGTTTGAATTGCTTTCGGTAAAGCATTTTCGCTAACCTCCGGAATTGCAATACCTTCTACTCTAAAAACTGTTATGTCAGTTATTCCAATGAAACCTAATATATTCCGTAAATATTGTTCAGTAAGATCAAATTTTTTCATCGGACCATCTGAGTATATACCTCCAGTAGCAATCGATAGATAAACTTTTTTACCTTGAATCAATCCTTCAACTCCGTTTTCAGAATATTTGAATGTAGCGCCCACTCGTACAATTTGATCAATCCATGCCTTCAGTGAAGAAGGTATTGTAAAATTATACATAGGAACATCAATGACAATAATATCTGCATTTTTTAATTCTTCAATGGCTTCATTTGAGTATTTTACTGCTTCCTGCAGTTCTGAGGTATGGTTTTCAGTCGGTGTTATAAATGAGGCAAAATGAATTCCGTTAAAGTGAGGGATTTCGTTCTTAACTAGATTTTTAGTGCGGACACTTGAGTCAGGATGTTTCTTTTCAAGCTTTTCAATAATTGCATTCCCTAATTGAAAACTCTGAGAAGCTTCTTCTCTGAAACTTGTAATTAATCTTAAAATTTTCATATGATCTTTTTTTATTTGTGCAAATTTCCAAAATTATACTATATATTTGTTATCAATTACAAAAAGGATAGTAGTTACAAAAAGGATAGTAATATAAATTTATATTTTTTATGATAACACATACACAAGAAACTTGTTCTAAGGCAAAACTAGCCATCCACGATACTTTAGATATTGTAGGAGGAAAATGGAAGCTGATATTAATCGCAGTTCTAAGAAGTGGTAAAAGAGGTTTTAACGAATTATCAAGAGAAGCCGGTATTTCACCGAGAATACTTTCAAAAGAATTACAGGAATTAGAAATAAATGGATTGATAAGCCGCAAAGTTTGCAACACCAAACCTGTAACAGTCATCTATGAACTTACTCCGTACAGCGATACATTGGCAGACGTTCTAACAGCAATGGAAAATTGGGGCTATCAACATAGACAAAAAATTTTAGCCAATAAATAAAAACACATTTTGCCAATACTCCAACCAAATATTAATGATCGAAGTATACTTCGACCATTAATATCTATTTATCTGATAAATGGTTCACAGATATTTATACATAAAATTTTTATTTTTTCCCGAGGAATTGTTTCAATTGTCCTGCTGATTGTTCAAAAGCAGCGCGAGTAGCCGGAAGTGTTGCAAGAGCATTCAATAAACCAAAATCGTGAATCATACCGTTGTAACGTGTTGTAGTAACCTGAACACCAGCCTCATTGAGCTTCCGTCCAAAAGCTTCTCCTTCATCTCGTAAAACATCATTTTCCGCTACAATGATTAAAGTCGGTGGTAAACCGCTTAACTGTTCGGTGGTAGCCTGTAGTGGAGAAGCATGGATATCTTTCCGCTTGGATGGATCCGGAATGTAAAAATCATACATCCATTTCATTAAAGAGGTACTTAAAAAACGATCCTTTCCAAATTTCTGATATGATTCAGTTTCAAAATCAGCGTCCACTATCGGCCACATCATTACTAAGCCCTTAATCTCTGGTCCTTTCTTTTCCTTAGCCATTAAAGCGGTCACTGCAGTCATGTTACCTCCTACACTATTTCCAACTACTGCCAGATTTTTTCCATCTACATTGATTTCATCTCCATGTTCTGAAACCCATTTTGTAGCTGCATAAATCTCATTAATTGCAACAGGATACTGCGCTTCGGGCGTTCTTGTATAGTTCACAAATACTCCTGAGAACCCTGTCAAAACAACCAGATCACGAACCATTCGCTCGTGCGTAGGAAAATCACCCAAAATCCAGCCTCCGCCGTGAATAAAGATAAATACAGGCAATTTACCTGTGGCTCCTTCAGGGCGTACAATATTCAAACTTACCGTATGACCGTCCTGTGTAATGGTTTTCTCGGAAACTTCAATCCCGGAAAGATCTACTTTAACAGAGGCCTGTGCATCTACCAAAACTTGTTTAGCAGCTTTGGGTTTTAATTTTTCCAATGGTGTTCCTCCACTGTTTAATTTTACTAAAAAAGCTCTGACATCTTTATCAAGATGTGGATCAGTTGCAAAGTCTACAGGGGTTGCTTTTTTTTTATTAGTCTCATCAGAATTAGTAAAAACTGATTTTGACTCTTTGCTACCATTGCAGTTAATTAACATGCCTGCCATTACAATAAAAGCTGCTTTGGTAAGGCTTTTCGTAATAATTGTTTTCATAAGTTAAAATTTTTAATTGTTGTTAAAATAGTTATTGTTGAATCATTATAGATTTTCTGAGAAGAGTTAATTCTTAATTGACTTTCATCAAGTCTGTAACAATATTTATATCTAAAATATATCCTACAATTCCCTTCTGCCTTTTTCTAGTAAATTGAATAAAAAATAAGAAATAACCGATATTCTAACTACCCCCTATATTCCTAAGTAATACTATAAAAATCACAACAACACCTCTAACAATTGGGGCCTTACAATTTGAGCTATTTGTTTGAGACTAAATATATTTTTAGAAATTATAGTTTCGCAAATTGATAATGGGGAATTTACAATACAGGATTTAATCTTGGGGCTCCACTTTTTATAGTAGATATGCCGAATACGAGGGTAGCCCACTAATTTTTTAGATCATACGCTCGCACTAAATATTCTTAAGAATAATGCTTCTATACAGAGTAATTTTTTGAAAATTACATTATATGTAATATAATGTATGAGGTTTAAAAATATACGGTTAAGTATATTAATGAAGATGCTTTTAATAATTTCGGCGAAAAAAGAATTGCAAGCAATGATTTTAAAAACCTCGTTAGGTTAACTTAAAATAAATATATAGCCTATCTGGCCAACTGTTGTTCAATACCGTAACCAAATATACAATTTTTTTTAATATAGTATTAAAAAATAATAAGTTAATTTTCAATATTTTAAATAATTATACAATAGGAAAGTAATATACTATCTGATAACAATTGAAAAAATAGCAGCTTGGCCATCTTACATTAGATATCATAATACTAACTTTAAATACAATAATAGTAGCAACATCAAAAAGATTCTCCAAATTTTAATTCTTAAAGAAAAAGCTGTGCATGAATGCACAGCTCGGTAAATAAATTCTTTTAATTTAGATTGTAGGGACTTCTGGCCAGTCAACTGGTACTTTTGTTAAAGCAAATAAATAGTTAGTCATCATCTTGTCACCGATAGCAATAACAACATCAACCAAATTCGCTTCTGTATAGCCATTAGTAAAGAAGGCTTCTTTTTGAAAATCTGTAGCTTCACCTTTGTTCTCAACAATGCCTTTTACAAGATTTGCTAATGCATTCAGTTTACTGTCGAAAGAAATTGTATTTTTTCTTATATCTATAATCTGCTCATCAGTAAAGCCATTTAATTTGGCAATAGCAGTATGAGCACTTAGACAATATAAACATGCATTATACTGACTTACCACTAAACTAATTACTTCTTTTTCTTTTGCTTTTAACGACGATTTTGAACTTTGCAATGTTAGATAAGTATTTAATGCACTTTCTGAATAGGCAAATGTTGCATAAAGATTAGGAACGAACCCAACCCCTTTTTCAAGGTTACTAAAAATTGCCTTGTTTGCTTCTGATACTTCTTCTTTTTTAAGAACTGAAAAATTTTTCATTTTTTTATTGTTTAAATTAATACTGCAAATTTCTTTCAAATCTTAGTTGTAAAGAATGGAATATTTTCCCGATGATTATTTATATTTTCCTTTTTCATAATTTTAAAAACATTTACTAAATACCAATATCATATTATGTATTATAATTTTTTCAATAAGAAAAGAGGCTCTCACTGCAAACTTTGGATTAATGACGAAAATTTTGGTAGAGATTTCTATACAAATGATAAATCAAATCCCCTATTAACAATAGCCTGGAATAAAAATAAGGATCAAAGTATTGAGATAGATGGTGTTTTTTATCATTTTAAGCGAAATACGGTTATCTGCTTAATGGTCAATCAGACATTCCATTTCGAAGATGCATCTGAAATAATAGCATGGCAATTTAATCGTGACTTTTATTGCATTGAAAGTCACGACAAAGAAGTGAGTTGTGTAGGATTTCTATTTTACGGAACAGCGCAGGCTATGTTTATAGAAGTTGAATCCGAAATTGAAAGAAAACTGGATTTGCTGCTAAAAATATGCCAAGAAGAGTTTTTAGATGTAGACGACATCCAGGAAGATATGCTTAGAATGCTATTTAAAAGATTGATCATCCTTGTGACTCGCCTAGCGAAAAAACAATATGTTTCTCATGAGCTGCCAGATCACAAATTAAATATAATCAGAGAATACAATCTATTAGTCGAGAAAAACTATAAAACGGAACATTCTGTAAAATTTTATGCGGAAATACTTAATAAATCACCAAAAACATTATCCAATATATTCAAAATTTACGGAGATATTACGCCATCATCAATTATCCAGCAGAGAATACTTTTAGAAGCGAAAAGACTGTTACTTTATACATCCAAATCTTCAAAAGAAATTGCTTACGAATTAGGTTTTGAGGACATTTCTTATTTTAGTAATTTTTTCAAAAGACTTTCCGGCTTGGCTCCCTCATCTTTTAAACATAAAAATTTAGTTAAAAGTAATTAGGCTTAAGATAATAATTGGAAATTAGCACGATCATTTGAAATTTTTCATTTTTTATTGTTAATTGATAAATAGATCAGCTTCATTGTTAATTTTCAACTAAATTCTAATTGTAACTATTATACTCTATTCATTTATATTCGACACAATCGCAATACTTAAATCAGCATCTTTATATCTGTGCGATGAATAAATTTTATTTGTAAAACCATTATAATAAAAATTAGGATGGAGATCGTTTAATTCCAAATTTTTTCATTTTGGAATGTAGTGTTGTAGGAGGAATGCCAAGAAGTTCCGCTGCACCATTCGCTCCCCAGACTTTCCCACGACATTTTTCCAGAGCCTGTAATATGTGGTCACGTTCATTTTCATCAATAGATTTAAATTCTTTACTCTCTTCAAAAATCATGTACTGATGACTAATATTATCAGGTATTTGTAATCTCATCAATATTTCTTCACGTGAAAGTAATATCGCCCTCTCAACTAAATTTTCTAATTCTCGAATGTTACCTGGCCAATGATAGTTTAAAGCCTCGTTTAAACCTTTTTTTGAGATACCTTTTATCCGTTTATTTGCTTTCTTGCTATAAATTGAAATAAAATGATCAATTAATAAAGGTATGTCATCTTTTCGATCACGCAGCGGTGGTAATGTTACAGGAAAAACATTAAGCCTATAAAATAAATCCAATCTAAAGCGGCCTGCAGCTACTTCCTTTTCAAGTTCACGATTAGTCGCGGCTAATACACGCACATCTACTTTTATAGGATCCCTTCCCCCAATTCTGTCGATTTCTTTTTCCTGTAATACACGCAAGAGCTTGGATTGAAGTTCTGGAGGCATATCACCTATTTCATCCAGAAATATAGTACCCTTATTAGCAAGTTCAAATTTCCCTACCCGTCTTTCGATCGCACCGGTAAAAGATCCCTTTTCATGACCAAACAACTCAGATTCAAAAAGATTAAAAGGTAGTGCTGCACAATTGATCTTTACAAAAGGTTGTGATTTGCGCTTGGATAACTCATGGATGCAGCGAGCCATACGCTCTTTTCCAGTTCCGCTTTCTCCCAAGATCAATACTGAAGTATCCACAGGTGCTACATGACTAATATTATCAAAAACATTTAATAAAAGATGGCTTTTACCGATAATTTGTTTGAAAAAATCTGGCTCCTGAGCATTCACTTTTTTAATGCCTCTACTTTCATTCAACATTACATTTTGTTTGTCATCAGATTGATTACTTTTGACTAGGTTCTCAATAACAGCAATAAGAGGGTTACTTAACCTTTGAAGCAGTTTTATTTGTGATGAATTATAAGCATCACATTTACGACTGTAAAAGAAAAGATAAAAAATGTTATTATCACTTAAAGCCAGAGGAAGAACCATTAAGGATTGTAAGTTGAACTTATCTGCCAAAAGTTTTTGATCGGGATTTTTTAGCAACATCTTTTCAAAGTTGTCTTCTACAAAAATTATATTTTCAGTACTCTTTTCATTGAAGATTTTAGATTTAGTAACATCTGTTAATGTATGGTTAGTTATTATTTCGAATTCTTTTGTTCCAATAAATTGGTATTCATCAAAACCAATACGCAAATAGCTTATAAAATTTGCAGATGTACTTAGTGGAATACTTTTAGTCAAGAGGTAATCAAACGAGATAAAGGTCTGTAATGACTTTACGATGGCAAGCATCTTATCACTTAAAGTATCTTTGATATCTATTACTTTTAGTAAATTAAGACGTAGCTGTTCTTCTTTTTTAACGGCCGTTTCAAGGCTGTTTTCATGTCTAAACATGGCTATCTCTAATGTAATGAGAAGGTCTTTTTCACGAAAAGGTTTTACAATAAACCCATAGGGCTGTGTACCTTTTGCCTGCATAATGACATCATGGTTGCAATTGGCAGAAATATAAATAAAAGGAATATTAATTGCGTTAAGCGTTGGAGCAAGTGCAATACCGGATACTGAATCCTGTAATTTTATATCAACCAAGGCAAGATCTGGTTGTTCTTTTTCTATAATTGCTAATGCCTCTTCTACCGATCTGGCCAGACCTATTACCTGATAACCCACTCTTTCGATGATGATTTGTAGATTGTTTGCCTCTATAAATTGATCTTCAACTATTAATACTTTTAATGACATATCTGCTTATTTAGGATTTATATCTAAGTCGTTTATAGGAAAACTCAATCTTTATTTGTGTTCCTTTTTCTCGATTGATCGTAAGGTTACCGCCAAGATCAGCAGCTAATCCTTTAATAAGTCTCATCCCAAGTGATCTAGAATTATCTATGGTAAAGTCCTCTGGCAGGCCACATCCATCATCAGTTATTTCCAATAAAAAGATATCGCCGTCAATATTTTGCAGTACTATTTCGATAATTCCACCTGCATCCGAAAACGCATATTTTAAAGAATTAGTAATTGATTCATTTAGTATCAAACCGATAGGAACTGCTTGGGAAACATCCATAAATACATTGTCTACCTTAAGGGTCAGTTTTATGATACGCGGAACAGCAAAACTATCTTTTAAATAATCCACTAACTCACTGATATATTCCGGCATCCTTATTTCAGATAAGTTATCCGACATATATAATTTTTGATGAATAAGTGACATTGATTGTATTCGATGTTGGCTCTTCTGAATTACTTCTAAAGATAATTTATCGCTTAAAAAATAAGATTGACTATTAAGTAGGCTCATAACAATTTGGAGATTGTTTTTTACCCTATGATGGATCTCCTTCAATAACCATTCTTTTTCTGCCACATTTTGAGTAAGAGTTATATTATTAGCTTCAATTGTCGCTTTTTGGCTTTGTAGAATACTGTTCATTTTTCTATTTGTTCGATAACGACTGTAAATTAAACCTATAATTACTGCAAGAATAAATATACCAGCAACACTGAAATTACGTATTATCTTTGACCTCGAAATCAATAATTTTTGCACTTCTGCCTCACGTATTAGTTTTTTATTTTTCTCTTCTTTAAGCAATAGATCCCGATCTTTCTTTAATACATCGTATTTGACCTGTAAATCCGACATTTTATTCCTATTACTTTCGCCAAACATAGAATCTCTGTACGCATATGCTAGCTTGAGGTTCCGTATAGCTGGTATAAAAGCAGACTGTGCAGAATCTATTTGATAAAGTTGTTTATAAATTTGTAAGAACGTTATTTTACTTTGATTTTTCTTGGCTACCATCTTATATTTTTCAAGATAATCTCTTGCTTTTTCATACTGACCCACTTTGAAATAATAATTGGCCACAGGAGTATAAAGATTGTTTGTTGTTAATGCAAATGGTTTATCATTGATAATTTTTTTTGCTCGTAACACATATTTTTCGGCCTGTTCATAATCTCCTAATGCAGTATAAATTTTTATAGAACGTAAAATAACAGTACTTCTCGCAACAGCATTCAATGTAATCCTATTCTGAAGCTTTTTTAGATAAAATAGTGATTCTTGCTTACGGCCCATGTCTAATAATATCTGTGCAGTGTTGCCAATTGCTGATGTAGAAAAATCATCTGCTTTGTATTTTTCCAAAATTTCAACACTTTTTTTGTAATGTATAAGCGCTTTCGGATAATCTCCAGTTGTATGATATATTCTAGCTAAACCATTATATGCCAATCCCGTAACGTAAGATTGTGAATCGATCTTTTCTGAAAGGTTCAATGCTTTTAATGAATACTCCAAGGCCTCTTGTATATTACCCATAAAATAACTCGCACTCGAAGCGTGCACTAGACTTTGAGCTAACTCCTCATTACTAAGTTTATTCTCTTCTAAAATCTTAAGACTTTTTTTAATACTTTCCAAACTTTCCTTATACTCTGTTCGGCTTAATTGCATCAGACCAATAATCCTTAAAATATAACCTTGTTTTAATTTATCACCATTTCTTATATAAACATTTAAGACCTTATAAGCTATTCCCAAAGATTCCGGAGTAGCTTTCTCTCCATATGCCGTAACGGATAATGTTAGAGCTTCTACTTTACCATATTTATCTTTAGCTTTATCAAATAATGCTTCCGCTTGCGATGCAAAATAACGTACTTTACCATAATCGCCATTTTGTAAAGCCAATCTACCTCGAAGTAAATAAGAACGTGCTTCACCAATAGGATATTTTACCGAACTAGATAATCTTTGGACTTTATCTGCATAATATACTACACTGTCCGTAGAATTTGAATACTTTATAAGTTGAGAAGCCTTAAGATGCCATTTGCCAATTTTTATCAGTTGATTTATTGCAGTAGTATCAGAACCGCTTATTCTTTTATAAACATTGTGCATTGTAACTAGTTCATTTACAAAAACTTTCTGTGCCGGCACAAAAGATGGTAAAAGAATCATTATTACTAATAGAATATACCTTTGAATCATAATTAAGCTATTAACTATTATTTTTCTTTCTTACACTTTTAAATACAGAAACCTGGAAAATATAACCTATTCTTTAAGTGAATCTAATCAAATTAAAAGTATTAGGAATTTAAGAAAATTTTATGATATAATGTACTATTCACATGTTTACTTAAAGTCTTCTATCATCGTTAAACTCGTAATTTCGTGGAAAACCACGAAATATAGTGAATAAAAAAGCAATCAAAAGAATATAAAACACTGAATAACAAATATATAAAATCAAGGCATACCGATTGATTATTGTCTAAAAATTATGACAATGATTAATTCAGACTACTCAATTGATGATCTACATTTTACTACGCGAAGTATAGACGGAGGTAATACAATAATATTCAATAAACAAATGATTTTCTCTATTATCTATATTATAAAAGGAGAAGGAAAGTATCAAGTTCAACACAATACCATCAGTTATGGAAGTAATGACATTTTTATTGTCGTTCCTGGTGAGGAATTTCAAGTTATTCAGACGACCTCAGATACAGAGATATTAGAAATAAAATTTTCAGATCTTTTTATAAATCAAAAAAAGCAATTTGATACAGACAGATCAGATCGTACACACATATTATACAGTGCTAATCAAAATCTGGATTACATTGTAAATATCAAAAATAATATCATTTTAGCTCACCAAATTGCAAACTGTTTACTTTCTGAAATTAGAGAAGCAAATATAGTTGATGGGGAATATTTAAAACATCTTGTATATATGATTTTACTATTTTTAGAAAAGGAAATTAAAAAACTATTACCATCAATTGCTGGACTTACAATTGAACAAAAGGTCATTAAAATGTTGCAATATATACATCTTAATATTTTTGAGCCTAAAAAACTTACCATACAGGAGCTGAGCGACAAATTTTTTATTTCACCAACCTATATTGGAAAATATTTTAAAAGTCACACAAATCACAATCTTCATCACTACATTTTGCAATATAAATTAAATCTTATTCAATATCGACTTAAAAATAGCAATATGCGTGTCAGTGAAATAGCTGACGAATTCGGCTTTTCAGATAAAAGCTACTTAAATAAAATCTTTTTAAAGTATACAGGTATCTCTCCATCACAATATAGAATTAATTCAAAAAATAAAAATTTTCTATCCAATATTTCTTAATATTTCTACTTAAAATTAAAGCATCAACTGATATATGTTGTTAATTACTAGTAAAATGATTCAAAAACTCAAAATACAACATTAATTTTAGACAATTCCTCAAAGTCTTTCGGTAAATCGGGAGAATGGGCACAGCATGATATTGATTACACTCAGACAGGTAAACTGATTGGAGATTGCGCAATCAAACTTGATCTTTATCATAAAAGAATAGAGATATTAATTACAATATCGTATTTGGAGCAAAAAAATGGCATTGCTAAAAAGGCATTCACGGGCATGGTGAAATTCCTACTTGAACAAAAAATCTATATCGAATCGTAGCAATAGTTGATACTGAAAATATCGTCTTGATAAATTTGCCAAAAGTGCCAGTTTTAAGAAAAGAACATTTTACGAAAACATATTTTTCAGGTAAATGGGAAAACTAGTAACAATATGTAATGCTACAGAGAGAATTGAATAGTGCTAGCTACTACTCTTTCTGAGTATTTCTAGAAAATTATCGTTACAATATAAAAAGTTAGCTTATAATAAAACTTACAGACAAGATCAGCTTTGCAATTCTTGTAAAATTTCACACAATCTACTTAAATCATCTCTAAAAGTGTTAGAAGATAAGCTCGTCTTGGTCACATGCCAAGATTATTTAATTGTAAAGTATCAATAGATCCGCTACAAAAATGACTTAAATTTATGGTGTAAAGTTTAAAACCTTTATCCATGAATAAACAGCAACAGCAAGTCAAGGCTCGTAAAGATTGGCTTAAAATCTATTTAGAATCGGGGTCTGTAACGAAAACGGCTTTACGTTGTGGAATTGCAAGATCAACACTTCACCGATGGATAAAAAGGTATAAAGAAGAAGGAGAATAAGGACTGTCAGATAAGTCAAGACGTCCTAAAACCCTTACCAATACTAAGGTTACAAAAGAAACTGAATCTATTATCCTTGATTTAAGAGAGAAAAAAAGATGGCGAGCTGCAAGAATCTCAACCCATCTACTCAGAACGGGAACTTCATTATCTGCAATGACTGTTTGGCGGGTACTCTTTAAACACAAAGTTAATCCTGTAGTAAAAAGACGTAAAAAATCTGATTACAAAAGATACAGCAAGGAAATTCCAGAGGATAGAGTCCAGCCTGATGTTACTAAAATCAGGAATAAGGCTTATCAATTTACAGCTATTGATGACTGCACAAGAATTAAAGTTATTAGAGTTTACCCTAATAAAAAAGCAGAAAGTACGATACATTTTTTAGGTGAAATTTTGGATACATTCTATTTTCCTATACAGCATATTCAAACCGATTGGGGTACGGAATTACCATCAATTAATGTCAAATTGATGAAACCTAAAGGAGCTTTACTAGGATATCTACCCATAAGTTTTGCCCGTCGAATTCCATTTGCTGTATTCTGAGCTCTTCTTAAATTTTCAGCTTCTGGAACAGCCAAGTAAACAGCAAGCATAACAGTACTTTCAGGTACAGAAAAATCAATAGGTTGTTCAATAGCCATTGCCACAGTTTTATATTTTCGAAGCAGACCTATCATTTCATAAACGTATTCGACATTCCGACTAAATCGATCCCATTTGATAAATAAGATATTCTTGTCTTCTCCCGATGATTTCTTTTTAATTTCGGAGAATAATTCTTTCCATCCAGGTCGATTAAAATTTTTAGCAGAATAATCCTCCCGATAAATTCCTTTGACTTCAATATTGTTGTATTTACAATACTTTAGTAATCTATCCTCCTGTTCAGGTAGTGAGTAACCTTTTCTTTTTTGTTCGTCCGTACTTACACGGACGTATAAATAGGCTGACTTCATGTAATTAATGTATTTATTTGATTTACAAATTAATAATATAAAATAAGAAGCTGTATATATTATTCTAGTATTGATTTAAATTGTAAATACAGACTCAAATAAATATATTTATAGAGTCAACTCAATTTGATTTCAATTACGGATTTCCATAAAAATTTTATATAAAATTGATTTATTTTTGTGTAGATACTATCTCAAATTAACCCTAACTAATACTCATTATGAACACTGCACAAAAAGCACCTACTTTAAATAAGTTTACCGAAGAATTAGAAAACTTATTAAAAAAAAGAATTGGAGGGTCAGTAAATTTTAGAGGTATCTACTATCAAATATTATATGCATCTTATTTAATACTTAACGAGCTTAGAGGAACTTCCGAAAAATCGATAACAATGGAAGGTATTGAGGATATTGACTTAAATACCTCTCAAAATATTCTTAACGGTCAATTATACACTCAGGTTAAATCATCTGTAAATAAAATGGACGCCGGAAGTTTTTGGGATTTAGGAGTATTACAAAATTTCGCTGAAACTTTTGAAATTAATCCTAACAGCAAGTTTAAGTTAGTGTATAATATGGAAATTGCTAAAGGAAACCTTCAATCTTTAATGCATAAAAAGGATTTATCTGATTTCTGGCAGACAAAATTCATCACATTAAAATACAATATAAACTATAATGATTTATTATCAAATATCTCATTTGAATATAAAACATCGACAGAACTGTTCAATGATATTCTGATTTCATTATTTAAGGACTGGGGGATAAATAAAGGAACAGAACTTCAATTTTTAAGATCATTATTTTACAATGTCTTTATTTGGTCAAAAAATAGAGTTACAGTAACTAATACTGATATTATTGCCCTATTTCAGGATATAAAAGACTCTTACTCTAAAGCACCTATTAATAATGCGATATTAAATAATTGGATCATCAAAGTTTCATATGATATTACTGAAAGTCATAATGCAGAAGATTTTTATGATGGAAAAGCAGCAAGACCCGCTCATATCAAATTAGGATTACCTGTAAAAAGAAAGATTTGGCAAAAAAAAGTTTATGATAGTGTATTTGAATCAGATGTTACTGTGATTAGATCTTCAAGTGGACAAGGAAAATCTACCTTAGCGTGGCAAACGGGATATGATCAAAAAGAAAAAAACAATTATTCTATCTATGAATTACGAAGCTGTAAGGATTACAATGAAGCTAATTCTATTGCTGAATTTTTGGAATCTCGAATTCTAATTGGTGAAAAGCCTCTGTTAATTATAGATGGATTAAATACTTTAGTAGAATCGTGGTTTGAAATAGTTTCGATAACAAGAGATTTTCATGTAAAATATCTACTTACAACTAGACAAGAAGATTGGTTTCGATTTGGTGCTGACATTTCACGAATTAACCTAACTACCGTTGATATATCACTATCAATGGCTGAAGCCAAAGAAATGTTTGAAGAATTAAAAAGAAAAAAGAAAATACATCCGGATATTCAAAAATGGCAACCTGTATGGGAACAGATTCATCCAAAAGGACTACTGATTGAATACACATATCTTCTCACAAGAGGTCAAATGATAGAAGAACGACTTTCAGCACAAATAAACTATTTATCCAATTCGAAATCAGCAGGAGCAAAGTTAGAAATATTACGAATGATTTCTCTTGCGGATTGTTTAAATATTAAATTAAAGACAACAAAATTACTTAGTTATGTAAAAACGGAAATAGGATTCGAACAAGACCGAGGTGAGTTATTAAATGAATTGGAAAAAGAATATTTCCTAAATTTTGATGGTCATTTTGTAGAAGGCTTACATCCTGTTCGATCTCAACACTTAAAAGATTTATTGCACAAAAACATACCAATCGAGGAATCCCTTAAAAACCTATTTAAGATTATTACTGATGATTACAAACAGGATTTCTTTAATAATATTCCTTTTCTACTTGATCAAAACTATAAAAATGAATTTTACGAAACATTAGCAGAAATAGTTTCGGAAGACTCATTAGAAAATATTGTAGTCGCTGTTGATGGTATTATGCACGCTGAACCGCATCGATATTTGAATGAAAACAGATTAGAATTTGATGAAGCTTATAATATCGGAGGTATAGAATTATTTTCCGTAGCTTCTACTCCATTTTCCGAGCTTAATACTTTAGAGGAAATGTCAAACATTCTTGGTGAGCAAGGAGCTAATTTTAAACGATTAGCTGATTTAAAGAAAAGATTACCTAAATATCAATTTGAAAATTCCGATGTAGTTTTATTTGCAAACGCTTTAAAATTAAATTTACAGAAACGTACTTCAGCCATTATTTCATATAAAGGTCTTGGCTTTCTGGTAAAATGGTTTAGCCATTTAAAAATAGCCTTTAATATTCCATCAATAAACAACAATATCAGTATTGGCGAACTAATAAAAATGGATTTTAGCGAGGCGAAAGAATTAATGTCTTTTTTTAAATTAACTGATCTTATTGGATATAAGGATTTTATAACAAAAAACAAAGAGACGCTCTTCAGTTATCTTAAAGTCAGCACAAATTCAATTATTGTCGAAGACTCTGGGGATAAGATTAATATTAAATATCTTCTATTTGATCAAGATTCAAAACACGCCAATAATTTGAGTGTATCTAGGATTGAGGATGTTTTTGAATTCTTTCCATTCTATGAACAGTATTGTACTGAGGGCTTAATGTTCCCGTTTCCTTCCGAAGAAATGACTACTACAGTTAGAGATGATTCACGTAAACAAATGACTCCGGCCTCAATTGGGAATTCTTTTGATATTCATCTCAACCAGATCTGGTATAATGAAATACAGAAAATGTATTTAGACTCTTCTGCTTACAGTTGGCAAGAGAGAATAATAAACATTAGGAAATTAGCTTTGGAATGGGTTAAAATTGTTACAAGGATGATAGATGGATTATTAGAAGGCAACAAGAATAAAATTCAAAAAAATGTCACTGAATTACAGCATAAAGGAGAACTTCTTAACAACACTATAAAGCTTAAGAAAAAATATCCAATTTATAAAAAGTATAATGAAAAGAATAATGCTGTTGAAGGCGAAAAAGAAATAGGCTCTTGGATTAGTTCCCTTACAAATATTAATAGTCAAATATTCAACATTTTCCTACCAAAAAAAGAACAAGACAGAAGAGTGGCATTAATTAATTTCAAAGGTGTTTATTTTGACTTAGAAGCACTGCAAAATGCGTTTAGAATTATTGAAAATAAAACAATTGCTTATTTTGACTCGGAGAGCATTTGCTTAGAAGAAAATATACATTATGAAAGACTTTATGCTTCTATTTTATATTATTTATCACAAATCCCGCTAGAAGATAAAATGCCTGTTCCAGTTGGGAGAAAGGCTGTTGAAGAATGGTGGATGAAGGCAAAAAACGCAAAGCTTGATGATCTCAATCATTCTCTAACAATAATTGAGGCTAGTTCGGATTTTAAATTCAATTATCCTAATGGAATAGAAGAAACTGACACCATTACTTATTTGACAATTGGAATAATCGATTTTGATTTTTCTGATACTCAGAGCTTGGAAAGTTTATTATTCTCATTAGGTATTTTGAGAGATTTGGATTATCAATTTATTACGATTATCAGTGTAAAAGATAATATAGCAGTTAGTGGCTTTAGAATAAATAAAGAACTCATTAACGCTTATGATGACTTAATAACAGGCGCTGAAAATATTGATATCAATTTTCCGGCACTTCCTGTTGCAATTGAAGAAAAAATAATAAAATATTTGCCTGGAGTTTTACTTCCGGAAAAATCTGTGAACGGCGATCTAGATAAGAAATTTGAAATTTTGATTACATTATGGAAGTTATCAGAATTTAAAAGACATCTAAATAAAAATTCCTCTATTGAAATGAAATGGTTGAAAGATCTTAACGTAGAGTCGGAAATTATAAACAGTTTAAATTCTTTAAACATCTCATCCCAAAGCTTTACCAAATTCGTTGAGAGAGGCTTAGAACCAAACCATATTTATGAAGTTGAAAGCATAACTAACGAATTATATAAACAAATTACTTCGCATGCATAATTAAAATTTAAAAGGTTCTAAATACAACGTGAAACTAACTATTTTCAAATTCAATAAAAAATTATTAAAAGTTATCTCTAGAAACTAAAGAAGAAAGCTACAAAGATTTGCATCAATGAGATTTAACCCAACCGTGGTTTAAAGAAAAAAATAACAGCAATATCTAGTTAGAATTTTCTGAATTTTCCGGAGTTTTTCTTTAATCAATAAATGTGTTTAAAAGCAATCGTACAATCAAAGTGAAGAAAATTTAACAATAGAAATATATTTTAATTATTTGACATAGTATATAAATAATTAGCATTATTAATATTCAGTTCCTTAATTGGATACGAATATTAAATTGAGTAACATTGTATTTTTTTGAACATTACCATGAAATATCAAATTTATGATTATAAGTTATACTAAACGAAGTAAAACATATCAATTTTGTAAGCCATCTGCTGATTACAAAAATGTTTTTACTATAATCGTGGGAAAGAATGGAAGCGGAAAAAGTCGCTTACTAAATGACATAATAAGCAATTTCATTCCCTCTCATCTTGCCAAAAAAATATCCACGGCAAAAGACGGTTTCTTAATGCGTTCATCTGAGCCAACTAAAGTTCTAGCTGTATCAACTAGCCCCTACGATAAATTTCCACTGACACGATCACTGTTCGGATTAAAATTTCCCGAAGGCAATTATTCTTACATCGGAATAAGAGAGATTCGTTCATCAGATTTTTCTTTAGGTTTTATTTCTAAAATTATTAAGGAACTTTTGCATGTAAGATTAAGTAATCCTGAGCAGTTTCATAAAATTATAGACGTATTAGGTTACTTAGGTTATAATGGGGAGCTACAAGTTAAATTTGAAACTGTTATATCATCTGCACAAATCCGGCGTTTTTTAGAAAGTCGTAAGACTGAAGATGACTTTAGACATATCTTTTTCAAAAATAATACAGCACGTATAAATACAGGTTTCTTTGAAACAGGTGAAAAACTTGACTTCGTAAAACTAGAATATTTACAGAAAATATTTATGAGTTACGAATTTTCCAAATATATGCGATCTCCAACAGTTACGATTAATGCTGATTCTATTGAATTACAAATGGATTTAGAGGACTTATTATTTATTCTTGAAGCCGGTCTACTGCGACTGAAAGATGTATATATAAGGAAAATTGAAAACAATAGAATTTATCCTATTAATGAAGCCAGTTCAGGAGAGCAATGTATATTCAATACTTTTATAGGGATTGCCTGCAAAATTGCTGACAATAGCTTAATTGTCATTGATGAACCTGAAATTTCTTTGCATCCCGCTTGGCAAGAACGATATATAACACTTCTAATGGATACTTTCCAACATTATAAAGGTTGTCATTTTATCATTGCGACGCACTCTCCACAATTGGTATCTAAATTATCCAATGAGAACTGTTATGTTTTGAAGATGGATGATGGTGAGTTGATGGATGGAGAGTTAATAGCAAACAATTCAGCAGATTTTCAGCTCGCAAATGTTTTTAATACCCCTGGCTTTAAAAACGAGTATTTAGGTAGGATAGCTTTTTCTATTATTTCTAAAGTGGGAAAAACTAATAAGTTTGACAGTGAAGATCTAGAGAATTTCACAATTATCCAATCTCAGATCAAGAATATGCAGCATAACGATCCCATCAGAAAATTATTTGATTTAATTAAAGACTTAAAAAGAAATGCCTGATATCAATCAACCAGTAGTTTATACTCCAGCAATCAAAAAACGTATTTTAGGTTTTCTTAGTAAGTCTGATTTAAAAAGTTCAGATTGGTCTGATGATGATATAAAAGATATCCGGAAGTTCATTCGTGATTATTATAGAAATATAACAAGAAAATGTTTTTATTGCAGAAAGGAGATTTCGCTTCGATCTGTAGATAACTGTCATGTAGAGCATATAATCCCCAAAAGTGAACAAATACAATTTATGTTTGAACCAAGAAATCTTTGTGTTGTATGTAGTGATTGTAACATTATAAAAAGCAAAAAAGAAGTTTCCGGCCAAATTGAAACAGTTACAAAAAATGGAAAGCTCTATACAATGTATCCTAGATCATCAAATGCATTTATAGTTGTTCATCCACATTTTGATAATTATGATGATCATATTCATCACTGTGGTGATATTTATATCTCAAAGTCGAAAAAAGGATCATACACAATCCATATTTGTGAACTTAACAGAAAAGTACATGAATATGGAATGGATTCAAACCCTTTAACACAATCTGAATTATTTGATATTTTTCATGATATAATGAATTCGGACGATGTTGTACAACAATCTAAATATATGAACAAATTAAGGGAACATTTTATTAAAGCGGGATAAATAAATTTGGATCATAATTATTTTTATAAGGAGACATAATTTAATGTAGAATATTGCAGGAGCACTAAAAACTATAGGTTTCCGTTCCAAATTGTTGACCACACAGTCGCATTTTAAAGTTTTTAGATCATATCTTATATAATAAAAAATGGTGATTATGTACTTAAATGTACCAGATAACATCCTTATCTAAGTATGAATTTTACTTTTAAATACAAATAAACTAGATCGATCGTAGGCATTTTGCCTTTAATTCAAACATATATATAAATTGTAATAGCCACGACTTTATCTGACAGTTAGGGGTTAAAAATAATTGTCAGTTATCCAATATTGTCCTTACTTCCAAAAGTAAGGATTTTTTGTT